>JAGDVO010000008.1:0-9563 GCA_023269715.1 Thermosulfidibacter sp. | reverse complement strand
CTACATGAGTAGTATAGAAAATTTCAAGACTAACCTGGAACTTTTCAAAGTTATCAATTACAGTAGAAGTGAGTTTTTGGATACATTTTTCAGCTTTTTCTACCTACTCGGGAAGGGACAAGTAGTTATTCCACTTATCCTTGTAATTCTCATACTCACAAAGCGGCGTAATTCAATACATCTATTTGCAATAGAAATGATAGTTCTTGGAATGATAGTTCTTACTATTAAAAAAGTCTATCCAGTACCAAGACCGGCAAAAACATTAGCCACAGCCTACCAGATAATCGAATACTACAAGATAGGTTCATTCCCCAGTGGAGACTGTGCTCTCAGTATGGCCAGTTCTCTTTTTCTTATAAACGAATTCAGATCAAAGTTTCTATTGGTAATACTTACAATATATACTCTCCTCATAGGATACGAAAGAATCTACACAGGGAACCACTTTCCACTCGATGTTATAGCCGGTTATATTGTAGGTACTATATCATTTTTAATCGCTAGGAAGATATTAGTATTATGGAAGAAAAAAAGAAAATGCTGATTATCATAATAGTAGGAATAGTTTTTTGTATCCTTTTTAACTGGACCCTCTCCTTTACCTCACTAGACGAAGGTAGAAATGCCTCTGCAACAAGAACTATGATGGAAACTAAAAATTTTATAGTTCCCTACTATAACTGCACAGAGAGATTCGAAAAACCACCAATGCTCTACTGGGTGGGATCAGTATCTGGAACCATATTCGGAATAAACGAGTTCTCTTTTAGATTGGTAAGTGGAATTTCAGGAATACTTGTAGCAATAGTTACATACCTAATAGCAAAAGACCTCTTTAACGAAGAAATCGGATTCAGAGCTAGCTTAATCCTTATTGCAACTCCCCATTTTTGGGTAGAATCCAGAGCCTATGTGCCTGAAATGCTACTTGTTCTATTTATGTGTCTATCAATGTTTTACATGATAAGAGAAAGATTCGTTTATTCCTGGTTGACCACTGGTTCTGCATTTCTGACTAAAGGACCGGTTTCCCTGCTCGCCCCTATTACATACCTGATAAATACCAGAAATAGAAAACTCTTAAATCTTAAAGGAATACTGATATTTATATTAGTAGGTATAAGTTGGTACGTTATAATGTTATTAAAATTCGGATATAGGTACTTTTATAAGTTCTTCCTGTTTGAACAAGCTTACAGATTCCTAGGAGTAAGAAAACTCCAGCCTCTTCCTCCTTACTTTTTCATATTACTGATACTTGTAAACTTTGTCATCTACATACCAAAGATTAAAAACATATTTTTAGAATCCAAAAAGGTCTTTAACAATCCCAAAACAAGAATAATCATTATCTGGGCTCTATTTACAACACTATTTTATTCGCTTTCAAAAAATAAGCTGCACCATTACATACTATTTGCCTACCCTGCCTTTAGTATACTTATAGCACTTGGGATAGATAACAGATATCTCAAGAAAGCCTTAACTATATATTCTATGTTATTTATAATAACAGCAATTCTAGCTATAAAGTATGAACAAATGAGATTCGTACCAAAAGCAGAAAATATAGTAAAAATTTACAAAGGGAACGTGTATTTTTACAGAACAGAAAATTCAGCCATAGTCTTTTACTCAAAAAGGTGCATAAGTAAGATGGAGGATACAGAAAATCCCAAAGAAGGACTTATAATAACTAAGAAAAAATACCTGGATAGATTTGGTAACTGTACCCTTATTACAAAAGGCAAAGAAATACCAGATGAACTGGTACTTCTAGACTGCAAAGTAAAGGAGGAAGTGAAATGAAAAAAGGTAAAATAGGAATAGTTCTACATTCCCACATACCGTACGTGGTAAATTATGGTTCATGGCCCCATGGAACGGACTGGCTGTATGAAGCCTGTGCTGAAACTTATATACCACTTCTATCTATGCTGAACAAGCTTAGCAGTGAGGGTATAAAGGCAAAAATAACCATAAGCTTTACTCCTATACTGGTGGAACAGATAAACACAGAAGAGTTCAAGGAAGGATTTACTGACTATGTAAACATGAAGATAAAATACGCAAACGAAAACAAAAAGGAATTTGAGAAAAAGGGAGAAAAAGAACTCTCAAAACTAGCGGATATGTGGTTTGACTATTATCAAGGAATACTAGAGGAATTCTATATCAATAATAGAAATATAATTCTAGGTTTCCAGAATTTAGAAGAAGAGGGTTGCATAGATATCCTAACCTCCTCTGCAACACACGCATATCTACCACTTCTAAAGAGGGATGAAACTATAGACCTACAGATAAAGTTAGGAGTGGAGACTTACGAAAAACACTTTGGAGAATTGCCAAAGGGAATATGGCTACCGGAATGCGGATATAGACCATCTTACAAGTGGAAACCGCCAATAGGAGATCATCCAGCATATGACAGAAAGGGAATAGAAGAATTCTTGTATAACCATGGTATAGAGTTCTTCTTCGTTGACAAACACCTGATAGAAGGAGGAAAACCTATAGGTACTTACATATCCCGATTTGAAATACTTAGAAGGCTTTGGGAACAGTTTGAAAAGAGCTACGAATTTGAAGAAACAAAAGAAAAAAGTGTTTACAAACCCTATTACGTAGTATCGAGAGGTAAGACAAATGGAGCTATCTGTTTTGGAAGAGATCCAAAAACAGCATTACAGGTATGGAGCACAGAATGGGGCTATCCAGGAGACTATAGGTATCTTGAGTTTCATAAGAAGCACTTCCCTGGAGGGATAAAGTATTGGAGAATAACGAGTAGCAAGCTGGATCTTGCCCTTAAGGAGCCTTATGTTCCAATAAAAGCCAGAGAAGCGGTAAAAGACCATGCTAGACATTTCGTTAACCTTGTAAAGGAAACTCTCCTTGAATACTACAAAAATACAGGCAAAGTTGGAATATTGACCTCCATGTATGATACGGAACTATTCGGTCATTGGTGGTTTGAGGGGATAATGTGGCTTGAAGAAGTAATAAGACTTATAAATATGGACGAAGATATAGAGCTTACAACCTTCCCCGAGTACTACGAATACTATCCACCAGAAGAAGTTGTAATGTTACCTGAAGGATCATGGGGTGAAGGAGGATTCCACTACATATGGCTCAATGAAATGACAAAATGGACATGGGAAAGGATCTATGAATGTGAAGATATATTTTTTGGGATTCTAGATGAGTTGAAAAAAGAAAAGGACAAGCTTGATACAATGATAATCGATGTTATAAAGCAATTTATCAAAGAATTTCTATTTTTGACTGCCTCCGATTGGCAATTTCTGATAACCACATTTTCAGCCAAAGACTACGCAGAAGCAAGATTCTCTATTCACTACAGCAACTTTAAAAAACTGGCAAATATAGTAAAAGAATGGCTAGATAATAAAGGTATAAAATTACAGGATCTTATATTTGTAAAGGACCTTATAGAAAAGACTCCTGTATTTGAAAATATAAGAGTAGAGGAGTTACTATGAAAAGTATCTTCATGGGCACAGATGATTTTGCAGTACCGATCCTAAAGAAAGTTAAAGAAAACAGCGACTTGGTACTTGTTATTACACAACCAACTAGACCAAAGGGAAGAGGCCTAAAAGAAATACCCACTCCTGTTTATACCGAGGCGTGCAATTTAGGACTAAAAGTTTTGACTCCAAACAAATTAATAGAAGCAAAAGGGGATATTCTAGAGGCAAAACCTGATATAATAGTACTAGCATCATACGGACAGATAGTACCAAAGGAAATACTCGATATTCCAAAAATAGGATCCCTAAATGTCCATCCTTCTCTTCTACCCAAGTACAGAGGAGCAACACCTATTCAAAGTGCTATAATGAATGGTGATAAAATAACAGGAGTTACAATAATATGGATGAGTGAAAGGCTCGATGCAGGGGATATATTTCTACAGAAGGAGATACCTATAGATGAAGAGGATACATATGGCACACTTAAGGAAAAACTAATAGCCCTTTCCGTAGATCTGATAACAAAAGCTATAAAAATGCTCAAAGAAGGCAGAATAATAAGGATACCTCAGGATGAAAGCAATGCAACCTACACAAAACCTATAAAAAAAGAAGATACCTTTATAAACTGGGGAAGAGAAGCGAAAGAAATAGTGAATCTTATAAGGGCATTAAATCCAACACCTGGTGCAATAGCAAAAATAGGTGAAGAGCACTATAAGATTTATAAGGCAATGGTAGTAGAAGGCATAAGTGGTAAACCTGGAGAAATCGTAAAAAAGGATTCAAAAAAGGGAGAGTTGATAATTGCAGCGGGGAAAGAAGGCGTATCCATACTTGAAATACAGCCACCAAATAGAAAAAAAATGGGAGTAAAAGAATTTCTCCTGGGCTATGGAGGCAAAATATGAGCAATACTAATATAATCATAGCGCTACTAGGTGGTGCAATAGCATCTTTTAGCCCTTGTATTCTTCCTATGATACCGGTTTACATAGCAGTGATTACGGGATACTCTGCAAACGAAGTGATAGAAAACAGAACTAAAAAGAAGGACGTACTTTTAAAAATAATCTTTTTCGTGCTTGGTTTTACGTCCCTATTTACACTTATGGGCCTTACAGCAAGTGGTATAGGGATATTCATCAGTAAAAATATAGTTACCATTAAAAAGATCGTGGGAATAGCCCTTATAATATGGGGGATGAAATTAGCCGGAATAATCAAGTTGAATTTCATAGAGAGAAAACTGGGAAAATTATTCGCACTCGTAGTTAATATAAAAGTAAGAAAGGGATTACTAGGGGCGTTTTTAATAGGAACAGCCTTCTCAGTATCCTGGAGCCCCTGTGTAAGTGCAACACTGTTACCTATACTTACACTTGCAGCCAACGAAGAAACTGCCCTAAAGGGAATGGTGCTTCTATTTTTCTATTCCATGGGCATTGCAATCCCTATAGTTGCTGTAGGCCTTGGCGCATCTAGCTTCTTTAAATTAATGTTGAGAGAAAATAGAATTTACAAATATGTGGAAATAATAAGCGGGTTCTTATTCATGCTTTATGGAGTATACCTCATAATAAGGAATAGACCATGACGAGAGAAGAGGCAAAAAAGAGGATAGAAGAGCTTAGAGAACTGATCAACTACCACAACTATAGATACTATGTACTAAACGATCCTGTCATAAGTGATGCAGAGTACGATGAGCTGTTTAGAGAATTGGTAGAACTTGAAAAGAGATTCCCGGAATTTATAACACCAGATTCCCCAACACAGAGAGTAGGAGCCCCTATAAAAGAGGGCTTTAAGCCTGTGACCCATAGTATCCCAATGTTGTCCCTACAGGATGCAAGGAACGAGGCAGAAATAAGAGAGTTTGATTCCAGAACAAAGAAGTTCTTAGGATTATCTACAAGAGAAAAAATAGAATACATAGTAGAACCAAAGTTTGATGGTCTCTCCTGTGAAATAGTATATAGAAACGGCGTTATAGAAGTCGCATCAACGAGGGGAGATGGTATAGTGGGTGAAGATGTTACACCAAACGTTAAAACTATAAAAAGCGTACCGTTAAGGTTATTGAAGAGAGAAGATCTAAAAATCCCCGACCTTATTGAAGTAAGAGGTGAAGTTTTGATGTCAAAGGTTGATTTCGAGAAATTAAACAGAGAATTGATAGCAAAAGGAGAAAAAGCCTTTGCCAATCCGAGAAATGCTGCAAGTGGTTCACTTAGACAGTTAGATCCCTCCATAACTGCAAAGAGGAACCTTGATTTTATAGCCTGGGGAATTGGCCTAACAGAGGGAACTGTAGTCAAAAAACAATCCGAAATTTTGGAACTTTTAGATAAACTCGGATTCAAAACATCAAAGCCTAGAATCGTAACAAATAACATAGAGGAAGTTATTGAATTCTATAGAGAAATGGAGAAGAAGAGGGATACCTTTATATATGAGCTAGACGGCATAGTTATAAAAGTCAACGATCTGGACCTATGGGAAAAATTAGGTACTACTGCAAGAAGTCCACGTTACATGATCGCAGCAAAATTCACACCTAGACAGCGAACAACCAAAATAGTAGATGTAGTCTATCAAGTTGGCAGAACAGGTACGATAACACCGGTTGCCATACTTGAACCTGTTGAAATCGGAGGTGTCACGGTAAGCAGGGCAACCCTACACAACTTCGATGAAGTTGAAAGATTGGGTGTCAGAATAGGAGATAAAGTTTTAGTTCAAAGGGCTGGAGATGTTATACCAGAAATAGTTACAGTAATAAAAGATGAAAGGACAGGTAACGAAAAACCAATCGAACCACCAAAGGAATGTCCTGTATGTGGTGCGAGTGTAGTGAGAGAGGGAGCTTATTACAAGTGTGTGAACGCGTCCTGTCCCGCAAAACTGGTTCAAGCGATAAGACATCTTGCAAGCAGAAACGCACTAGACATAGAAGGTATAGGGGAAAGAACGGCCGCGTTACTCGTTGAAAAGGGCTTGGTAAAAAGTTTGGCAGATATACTTTACCTACAGTTTTATGATCTCCTTAAATTACCTGGATTTGCGGAAAAATCTGTTATAAACCTTCTAAAGCAGATAGAAAAGTCAAAGACAGTACCCCTTGATAGATTCATATTTTCTTTAGGTATCCCAAACGTAGGAGAACATACAGCAAAAATACTGGCAAAACAATTCAAAACACTAGATAACTTCCTGAATATAACCTATGAGAAGTTACTCACTATAAAAGGTATAGGTCCAGAAACAGCAAAAAGCATAATTCAGTTCCTTAAAGAACCCAGAAATAGAGAGATGATAGAAAGAATGATAAAAGCGGGTGTATCTCCAAAACCGATCGAAGAGCCAAAGTCAGTAGATAGCCCGATAAAGGGTAAAATCTTTGTGTTCACCGGAACACTCGACTCGATGACTCGAGAAGAGGCAAAGAAAATAGTAGAATCACTAGGCGGAAAGGTATCAAATAGTGTATCAAGAAATACGGATTATTTAGTTGTCGGTAAAGATCCGGGTAGTAAACTTCAAAGAGCGCTATCCTTCGGTATAAAAACTTTAAATGAACAGGAATTTCTTGAACTGATAGGATACAAAAAATAAGAAAATGTGGATACTACTATCCCTCCTTTCAGCTCTAACCGTTTCACTAAGCGATCTTATGGCAAAGATTTATATGAAAGAGTTGGATCCTGAAAATATAGCCCTCGTAAGATTCTTGTCAAGCGGTCTTTTCTTCGTTCCTCTTATAATTATCAACATAAAGAAAATATTACACATAAGTCTAGAATCTATACCTTACCTTGCTATCCTTACACCATTAGAGATAATAGCTTTTATACTATACAGCAAAGCTATAAACACGACTCATATTTCACTAGTAATGCCCATCACAGCACTTAGTCCCCTACTTGTTGCCATAGTATCCATGATAATGATAGAAGAATATCCATCTATTCTAGGAGCTATAGGAATAATTCTTGTCACGTTAGGTGGAATAACCATATACGGACCCAAAAGCTCGAGGAAAAAAGAAAACTTAAAAGGAATCATAGCTATGGTAACTGCGACTCTTATCTATGCTATAACTACAACCCTTGGGAAGATCTGTGTAATATTGGTGGATCCGTTTTCATTCGCCATAATATACTATCCAATTATAGGGACAAGTTTCTTACTACTTAGGACTGTCACTAAGGGTAAAAGTTGTACTTTCAGAGACATAAAGGCACTTAAAAACAAATATGTATTACTATCCGGGTTCCTACTCACAGTATCTATAATCACCCATTTTCTAGCCATAAGCATGACCAACGCTAGTTACATGATAGCCTTAAAAAGAATTAGTTTACTCTTTTCTGTAATTCTAGGACATTACATACTTAAGGAAACAGAATTTAAAAATAGACTCTTCGGAAGCCTTCTTATGATCATAGGACTTTTCTTCATTTCAATGGCAAAGTAAGAATAGAAAGGGTACCCGTTTAAACGGGTACCCTTTCTTAAACAGACTAAAAACTACTTCAAGTTAAGAACCTTACATTCAGCTTTAACGTCATCATCGGTGAATTTCTTGTGGAGACCAGCTTTTGGTCCTTTTCTTAAGGCATCAAGTAACTTCTCACAGCTATCGATACCTTTCGCCTTCGTAAGCTTATCTAGAGCCTTGTCACCCTTATGACAGCTATCACACTTCCCAGCCATAGCAACACCAGTTCCCACAAATGCTACCAACCCTAGTACCGCTAGAAGCTTCCTCATCGCCTTACCCCCCTATAAAAATTTTATGGTTCTGTCTGTATATTATAAATCTATTAACAGAAATCTCAAGAGAATAGAAGTATCTTTTGTTACCGAGATAAGCTACAAGTATAGTCGAATTAATTCTCTTTTCATGGATCTTCAACCAGAGAAATATGCTTATAATGTTGTTCTAGAGGCATGACTTTGAAAAATTTCTCTACAAAGCTATTAAAATTCTCGAGAATGTACTTAGCCCATAGACTCTCTGTATATTTATAATGCCTCTTTACAAGGTCCTTAAGTTCTTTAACTTCTTCATCAGAAAGAAGCTTTCTTATAGTTACATAGGAGTAATTAACTTTGTCCTTCAGATCCCCATCTAGATCCAAAATATATCCATAACCTCCTGTCATACCTGCACCTAAATTAAAGCCAACGCTTCCAAGAACAACTACTATACCTCCCGTCATATACTCACAGCAATGAAAACCTGCCCCCTCTATAACAGCAATAGCACCACTGTTTCTTATTGCAAATCTCTCCCCCACCTTTCCAGCTGCATAAAGTTCACCTCCAGTTGCTCCATAAAGACATGTATTACCCATTATCACATGATTCTGTGTGTCTTCCACATCCAGAGCCTTTATAACTATTCTTCCTCCATGCATTCCTTTTCCCACGTAATCATTGGCATCACCTATTAAAGTAAGAGACACACCTTTATGGTTGAAAGCCCCAAAACTCTGGCCAGCTGTCCCGATAAAAGTCAAATTAATAGTGTCCTCAGGTAAGCCCCTATCTCCATATTTTACAGCAATGTAGTAGTTAAGACGAGTAGGGATACTCCTATCTACATTTCTTATTTTATATTCCCTAAAAACCCTCTTACCTTTTGTTATATAAGGAACTATTTCTTCTTCAAGCTTCCTGGCAAGTTCTGATCTTCTGGGATTATCGTTTCTTTCACCTAAACACTTTAGAGGCCTATCGGATGGATAATCTTCCATCAAGAATCTCTTAAGTTTTATTCTTTTCGTCCCGGGGAACTCTTCATAAGTTTTTATCTCCAGTAACTCTCTTCTCCCTATGATCTCATCAAGACTCCTAACACCAATCTCAGCCAAAATCTCTCTCACTTCCTGAGCAACAGCTCTAAAGTAAGCTTCTACATCTTCTACTTTTCCCTTGAATTTCCTTCTATGTTCAGAATCTTGAGTTGCGATTCCCGTAGGACATCTATTAGTATGACAACTCCTACACATAATACATCCAAGGGCTACCATTGCTGCAGTCCCAAAT
>JAGDVO010000015.1:73409-118568 GCA_023269715.1 Thermosulfidibacter sp. | reverse complement strand
CTTCTGTACTAAACATGTTCCAAAGTGGAATACGATATCTATTTCGGGTTATCACATTAGGGAAGCAGGTGCTACTGCGGTTCAGGAACTCGCGTTTACCTTGGCGGATGGTATAGAATATGTGAGAATGGGTATCAAAGCGGGATTGAATGTTGATGATTTCGCTCCCAGATATTCATTCTTCTTTGATTCCCATATGGACTTCTTTGAAGAAATAGCTAAGTTCAGAGCTGCAAGGAGGATGTGGGCAAAGATTATGAAAGAATGGTTTGGTGCGAAGAATCCGAGGAGCTGGTGGATGCGCTTCCATACTCAGACTGCTGGTTGTTCCTTGACTGCCCAACAACCTCTCAATAACATAGTAAGAACCACTATCGAGGCTCTTGCTGCTGTACTTGGTGGTACTCAATCGCTTCATACGAATTCAATGGACGAGACTTGGGCTTTGCCTACAGAAGAGGCTGTTACGGTAGCTACGATGACACAACATATTATTGCCCATGAGAGTAATGTAGCTAGTGTGATAGATCCACTTGCAGGTAGTTTCTATGTTGAATGGTTAACAGACCAGATGGAAGAGAAGGCTTGGGAATATATCAATAAGATAGAAGAAATGGGAGGAATGCTTGAAGCTATAAAATTGGGTTATCCACAGAAGGAGATTACCGAATCTGCCTTCAGATATCAGCAGATGATGGAAAATAGAGAACTTATAGTAGTTGGTGTTAATGAGTTTGTTTTACCTGAATACGATTTGCCCATTGAAATACTTAAGGTGGATCCAGAGGTTGAGAGAGTTCAGATTGAGAGGTTGAATGAGGTTAGAAGAAAGAGGGATAATGCGAAAGTTAGAAGGTTACTCGATGATTTGAAGGATGCAGCAAAAGACGAAAAGGAAAATCTAATGCCTATAACTATTGAACTTGTAAGAGAGTATGCGTCCATTGGAGAGATATGTGGTGCTTTGAAAGAAGTTTTTGGTGAATATAAAGATCCAGCATACTTCTAGTAGGAGGTGCTTTTATGGCTGATGAGAGGAAGGTGAAGATACTGGTAGCAAAGCCTGGTCTTGATGGTCATGATAGAGGGGCTAAAGTAGTTGCGAGAGCCCTGAGGGATGCTGGTTTTGAGGTCATCTATACTGGACTACACCAATCTATAGATCAGATAGTTCAGACTGCGCTTCAAGAGGACGTTGATGCCATAGGTATTAGTATACTTTCTGGAGCTCATATGTATGTATTCCCAACGCTTATTCAGAAGATGAAAGAGGTTGGTCTTGATGATGTTATCGTATTTGGGGGTGGAATCATCCCTCTTGATGATATTCCTAAGTTAAAGGAAGCGGGTGTGAAAGAGATATTCCTACCTGGTACAAGCTTGGAGACTATCGTAGAATGGGTAAGGGAGAACGTGAAGCCAAGAAAGGTAACTCTCTGACAGAAGGTATAAGTTATACGTTGGAAGATGGTGTTTGTTCGCTCCTTCTGGGAGAGGAAGAGAAGTTCCTGATACTATCTTCTGAGAAACTCGATACTTTGTATGATTTTTTTAGATGGGCTGGGGATTATAAAGAGGTTGATATTATACTGATTAAGAGTCTGCATGATTCGGTTTTCCTGGCTGGTGCCGATATCAGGGAGTTGGTGAATTTTTCATCTTTGAGTGCGAGAGTCTTTTCTGAGAAGGGGCATAGATTGTTTAATATTATGGAGTTTATTCCAAAAGTGGTTATCTCGGTAGTTGATGGTTTTGCTTTGGGTGGAGGATTTGATTTCATAATGGCCTGTGATTTAAGAATAGGTACTGAAAGAGCGAAAATAGGTCAAACTGCATGTAGGATGGGCATAGTAACGGGTTTTGGAGGTACAAAGAGGCTGCCATTGATTGTTGGCGTTAAAAGGGCTAAAGAGCTCTTTTTCAGGGCTAAGGTGCTTGATGCTAATGAGGCCTATAGGTTAGGTGTTTTAAATTTTCTTGTTTCTAGAGAAGAGTTAGGCAGTTTCTTGAATAGATTGGTCCAGTTAATTAGAGAGAGAATGTTTAATGCGCTGTACAAGCCTGTTCTTAAGTCGCTTTTAAGCTATTCTGGGCTTATTGGGAGTAGAGTTGCTAAATATATATGGAACTCTGTGGGGGGTTCTAATGGGATTGGTTGATTTGCTCCTTAAGGGAGACAAAAGAGCTGCCGCAAGGGCTATGAGGATTGTTGAGGAAGAGTATCCGGAGGCTAAAGAACTTTTAAGAGCTATTTATCCCTATACTGGTAGGGCTTACGTTCTTGGTGTAACTGGTCCACCTGGAGCTGGAAAGAGTACAATGATAGATAAATTAACAAAACACCTTAGGAAAAGGGATTATAAAGTTGGAATAATCGCTATTGATCCTTCTAGTCCCTTTTCAGGTGGTGCCATACTTGGTGACAGGATAAGGATGCAGGATCTTTCTCTGGACGAAGGTGTCTTTATAAAGAGTTTGGCTACTAGAGGGCAGCTAGGTGGTTTAGCGAAGGCCACAGATGCTGTAGCCCAAATCATGGATGCTATGGGTATGGATTTTATAATAATAGAGACAGTTGGTACAGGTCAATCTGAGGTTGATATTGTAAAAACAGCTGATACAACTATTGTTGTTGTAGTTCCTGGTTTGGGTGATGATATCCAGGCCATAAAGGCGGGTATACTGGAGATAGCGGATATCTTTGTTGTTAATAAGGGGGATAGACCGGAAGCTGATAGGACGGTTAGGGATTTAAGGGTGATGATAGAGCTAGTGGAGAGAAAAGAGGATGAGTGGAAGCCGCCTGTGGTTAAGGTTAGTGCACTCTACGACAGTGGTTTCGATGAGCTCATTGATTCAATATTCCAACATAAGCTTTATCTAGAAAAGACAGGAAGATTCGAAAGCCACAGAAAGGACAAGGTTAAGGAGTTGTTCGTTGGTCTTTTGAAAGATAGGGTTTGTAGTAAAGCTATTAGTGGCCTTAAAGAAAGTGGTATTTATGATGTACTAATAGATAACATCTATAATAGGAAAGTTGAACTTTATAATGCAATAGATAGTATAAGGGTGATTTTTGATTATAGTGAATTAAAAGTACTTTTAGGAGATTAGTTTTTTAATCTCGTCGGCTATAATATCTGCTATTTCTTCTTTGGAAAGTTCGGGATACACCCGAACCTCTCCTCTTTTGTTTATTATCGTAATTTTAGCTATATCCCTTTCCATAGATTCTTCTACGATGTTTGCTACGATCATATCCATGTTTTTTTCTTTCATCTTTCTCATGGCATTTTCTACTAGATTTTCAGTTTCAGCTGCAAACCCTACTAATATTTGGTTATCCTTTTTCATTTTTCCTATTGTTTTGGCGATATCAGGATTTTCTATCAATTCTATTATTTTTAGCTCCTCCTTTTCCTTCTTGATCTTTTTTTCTCTTGTTTCTTTTGGTCTATAGTCGGCTACTGCTGCTGAGAGGACAAAAATATCTGTTTTTTCAAAATTTTCAATTGTTTTTTCAAACATTTCTTGTGCACTTATTACCCTTATGAGTTTTACTTTGGTTGGTGCTTTAAGATTTACGGGGCCGCTGACCAATGTAACTTCAGCGCCTCTATTTGAAAGGGCTCTTGCTATCGAGTAACCCATCTTACCAGAGGAAGCGTTTGTTATAAATCTTACCGGATCTATATGCTCTCTTGTGGGACCTGCTGTAACTAAAACCCTTTTTCCTTCAAAGTCTTTATCGCTTAAATGATATATTATCTCTTCGAATATTTCCTCTGGTTCCGGTAGTCTACCTTTTCCTTCAGCTAGACATGCTAGGGAGCCTTCTTTCGGTTCTACCACTACACAACCTATACTTTTAAGGTATTCCAGGTTTTTTTGGGTTACAGGGTGCATGTACATGTTGGTGTTCATTGCTGGAAATAGTAGAGTTTTCCCAGCATAAGCAAGGAAAAGACAGCTTAACATATTGTCGGCTATTCCATTTGCAATTTTAGCCAAGGTATTGGCTGTAAGTGGTGCTATTACTAGTAGGTCTATGTTGGATGCTAAGTCCACGTGTTCTATCCTGTCAGGTGAGGAGTATTCGAATACATCAACAAGAACCTCTTTCCTTGAAAGACTTCTGAATAACTCCGGGTTTATAAATCTAGTTGCGTCCTTTGTCATGATAACGTTGACTTCTATTCCAGATTTTACCAAAAGTCTTACAACTTCACACACCTTATAAATCGATATACCACCTGTTATACCAAGTGCTATTCTTCTACCTTTGAGTCGCATTGCCACCTTCTATATAGTTTGTGTTCTATATTTAATATATCGAGAATCCTACCAACAATAAAGTTCACCATATCCATTATGCAGTTTGGATCATGGTAAAAGGTGAGAACAGGTGGTAGTATCACAGCTCCTGTTTTGGATAGTTTTAGCATATTTTCGAGATGGATTGTTGAAAGGGGTGTCTCCCTTGGAACGAGTATCAGAGGCCATTTTTCCTTTAGTGCTATATCTGCAGCTCTCTCTATTATGTTAGAGGAGATACCGTTTGCTATTCTGCTTAATGTTCCCATACTGCAGGGAGCTATTATCGTTGCCTTTAATCTGTTAGATCCTGAGCTTACTGGGGATAGAAAATTTTTCTCTTCAATGAGTATAAGATTTTCATTTTCTTTGATTTCTACTTTTTCGCTTTTGATTACATATTTTGCTATTCCTGTCATTGCGAGGTAAACTTTGTCTATTTTTGTAAGTTCCTCTGTGAGTCTTATTCCTATTATTGAACCACTTGCTCCTGTTATACCTACAAAGTAAGCCATTCTACCATCAGGGATACATAAATAAACCAGAATAGAACTTTGGATAAAAGAACGTACTCTTTTGTGGTAGTATTTTTCCTTTTTCTGATATTAATGATATTTCTTCGGGTGTTGGTGGGTTGTACACTATCAATAGATCGTTCTCTTTCATGTTTTCGATAGCCTCATCTAATTTTTTAAAGTATTTTATGACCCCTTTTGAAGAGATATCTTCTTCAGTTATTTCTAATATATTGTGTATTATTTCATTATGTAGTATTTGTACAGAAGTTCTTTCGTTTTTTATGTTGTTTAATTCTATATAAAGGATGCTTGTAAATATTACCATTATAAATTCATTTTTTGATAGCATTTTATAGTTTATCTTATTAAGATCCTCTAATTTTTCTATTTTTTTTGCTAGTTCCATCAGTTTTTCTATGTATTTTTTCTCTATTGTTATAAGCCTGTAAATGGGTTGAATAATAAGTCCTCTATCCTTTGAACTTACTACACACATCAGTATGTAGTTATACGGAGCCTGTGGATCATAATTAGGTTCCCTTTCATATTCCCTTTTTATTCTTAAAGCCGTTTCGTACCTATGATGTCCATCAGCTATTAGGATTTTTTTATCCAGGAACGCTTCTTCTATTTCGTTATAAAATATTTCACTAACATGGTAGAGCTTGTGTGAAACTCCGTTTTCGTCACTAAACTCAAATAGAGGTTCTTTAACTTCTTCTAGAGCTTTTCTAGTTAGACTTTCTATGTTCCCGTCATCTATAGCTATGCCAAATATAGGTTCACTTTGCACATTAGTTGCCTTTATAAGTTTGTACCTATCTTCTTTTGGCGCACTCAGAGTTTTTTCGTGGGGTAATATTACCCCCTTTTCAAACTCCTCTATTCTTATTCTTCCTACAAGGGCTCTTCTGGTAAAATTATTGCCATCTACAGTAAACTCCTGCTCGTATATAAAAAATACTGATTTATCCAGCATTAAAAGAATACCTTCCTCTAGCCATTGTTTTAAAAATCTATTGGCAGATCTATATTTTTCGTCCGATTCTTCTTTGTTAAGAATTATCCTTACGATATTATAAGGTGATCTTTGGTAAAGTAGATCTTGTTCCTTCGGGGTTATTACATCGTAAGGTGGAGATACAACACTACCTATGTCAATGTGCTCCCTGTTGTAAACAATAGCTCTAAAAGGTTTAAACTCAGCCATCCAGTTTACTATAGCTTTCTTTTTATTTGAGTTTCAAGTGGATTCAGTTAAAAACTTATTCAGTATCAGGTCCTTCTTCCTCTTCTTTGCCCCTTTTTCTTTTTCTTATAGGTTGGTTTGCTAAGTTTAATAGTTCTTCAGTAGACCTTTCTCTTAGACTTTCAGCTAGTAAAGCTCTTATGACTTTATTGACTTTGTTTAAATCACCACCGCATACGGCGTTTAGGAGTCTGTAGATTTTGCTGTCAAGTTTAATTGTTATTTCTTCAAATTTAATACCACCACCTCTTTTTTTAGCTTCCATCATTACCTCCTTTTAATTTAGTTTCTTGTAGATTTGTATAATTAAAATTTTGTTAAAGTCAATACTTATATACTCTTATATACTATTGAAATCTGTCTTTCTTTTCCTTTGGTTCTCCTATAGGAAAAGAAATTTTTTGTGCATATCGTACATATTTCAGATTTGTAAATTATCTCTACACCAAGAGTTTCCAGTATTTCCTCTATAACTTCAATTAATGAAAAGTATATTTTTTCCTGTCTAATTTTGAAAGCTTTTAGATAATTTTTAAAGTGTTCTATGAATTCATTGTCTACTTCATAACAGCATTCTCTGGATGATGGTCCTATTAAAGCCAGTAGTTTTTCTCTTGTATACATTCTTATTCTTTCTATAGCATTTTCAATTATTCTGTATTTGACAGATTTCCATCCACAGTGTAAATTTGCTACAATTGTTCCTTTTTCATCAAATATAATAAGAGGTGTGCAATCGGCTACAAATATTGTAAGTGCTAATAGTTCTTTTGTAGTGATTAAACCGTCACCCCAACCTTGCCATCCTGGATTTTCAACAAATTTTACCTTCTCACTATGTATCTGTGTAAGGTAACTCAATTTTATCTCCTCTCCTAGATACTCCTTTTTAAATTTGCTCCAGTTTTTGATCGCTCTTTCGTATGGGATGTGCTTATAGGAGAGGTTTATCCTGTTATCTGTAAAGATAGCCTTTATATTTTTGTAACCTATCTTTATCATGGTTATTTTAGATGCTATTTATACACTTGGGCATGCTAAAGATAAAGGGTGGAGGTAGGTGTATGTATAGGTTGCTAAAATCGGGGAGGGTTATTGATCCTGCAAATAGTAGGGACGGCATCTTTGATATTCTTATCGGAGACGAAAAGGTTCTAGAGATAGCTCCAGAAATAAAGGAATATCCGGAGGATACCGATATTATAGACTGTAGTGGGAAATGGGTACTACCAGGTTTTGTTGACCTACACGTGCATCTTAGAGAACCTGGGTATGAATACAAGGAGGATATAGAAAGTGGCATGAAGGCAGCTGTAAGTGGTGGATTTACTACCATATGCTGTAAGGCTAATACCCTTCCGGTTAACGATAACCCTGTTGTTACAGAGTACATAATTTCTAGGGCAAAAAGTGTAGGAATATGTGATGTTTATCCTATTGGTGCAGTAAGTAAGAACTTAGAAGGGAAGGAATTGGCTGAAATTGGCGAGATGATAAGGGCAGGTGTAGTAGCGATATCCGATGATGGTAATTGCGTCTATAACAGTGAGTTGATGAAGAATGCTTTGCTCTATTCTTCGCAGTTTGGAATTCCTGTAAGTGACCACTGTGAGGATAATTTTTTAAAAGGTAGTGGAGTTGTTAATGAGGGTAGAGCTTCAATAATAACAGGGTTAAAAGGGATACCATCTGTTGCTGAAGAGGTGATGGTTTATAGAGATCTTGTTCTTGCTAATTACACAGGGGGAAGAATCCATTTTGATCACATATCGACTAAGGGTTCTGTTGAAATTTTAAGGTGGGCTAGAGAAAAAGGTATTTATTATACCGCTGAAGTTACTCCTCACCATCTTCTACTTACGGAGGATGCGGTATGTACCTTTGATCCCGATACGAAAGTTAATCCTCCTCTAAGGAGTGAAGAGGATAGAGAGGCTCTGTTAGAGGCTCTTAGAGATGGCGTTATCCAGATCATAGCTACTGATCACGCTCCTCATGATATACTTTCAAAGAGCGAAGATTACGTAAATGCTAGTTTTGGCATCTCTGGACTAGAGACGGCCTTTTCTCTTGTACTTAAGCTGGTTTGGGAGGGCAAGGTACCTCTTGAAGTGGTTGTGAGGGCTTTGACTATTAATCCAGCAAAAGCTTACAATCTCGATGCTGGTCATATTTCACCCTATAGTTTTGCTAATGTAATTATAGTCGATCCTGATCTAGAATGGGTTGTTGATCCCAGTAAATTCTATTCCAAGGGCAAGAATACGCCCTTCAAGGGTTGGAAGCTAAAGGGTAAGGTTGTTAAAACCATATATAGAGGTAGGATAGTTTACGAATTTGGTGGAGATACTTGATATGGTGGATCTGAAGTGTTAATTATATTTCTCCAATGAAATAGGGGGGTGAATACTATGTCCAACAAGATGAAGACCAATAAGAGTGCTAAAAAGAGGTTCAAGGTTACTGCAAATGGGAAGTTAAAGAGGAGAAAGGCGAATAGAAGCCATCTGAATGAGGAGAAGTCTTCTAAGCGCAAGAGGAGACTTAGAAGGCCAGCTCTCGTTGGTAAAGAGGACCTAAAGAGGATCAAAAGATTGCTTCCTTACAGCTTTTAGGGAGGAGATGTTATGAGAGTTAAGGGTGGACCCAAGACAAGATGGAGAAGAAAAAAATGGTTAAAACTAGCAAAGGGTTACTGGGGTGCGAAGAGTAGACTTTACAAAATAGCAAAGCAGACTGTTATTAAAGCTCTTACCTATGCCTATCGTGATAGGAAGGTTAGAAAGAGGGAGTTTAGGAGACTATGGATACTAAGGATAAATGCTGCGGTGAGATCTTACGGTCTCAAGTATAGTGAATTCATACATGGTTTAAAACTCGCTAATGTTGGGATAAACAGAAAGATGCTTGCGGAGTTGGCTATTAATCAGCCTGAGGTTTTCAAGTACCTTGTTGATATTGCTAGGGAGGCTCTTTTAAAGAAGGTGGCTTAAAATGAATATAGAAAGGGAAATAGAGAAAATTAAGGAAGATGTTTTAAAGGCCTTGGAGCAAATTAAGGATCGTCAGTCTTTAATGGATCTTAAGGCTAAGTTTGTAGGTAAAAAGGGTGTTATAAGTGAGTGGCTTAAGAGAATAAAGGATTTTGGTGAAGAGGAAAGACCAAAGTTAGGTAAACTTTTAAACGAGGTTAAAAACTATATAACCGAACTTATAGAAAAGCATGAAACTTTAATAAAAGAGAGGGAGAAGGAAAATAAATTACAGAATGTTTCTTTTGATGTTACTCTGCCTGGTAGGAGACCTATAAGGGCTTCTTTTCATCCAGTAACCATTGTTATGGATGAAATAGTCGAGATATTTAGAGAGCTCGGTTTTTTTGTAGCAGAGGGCCCAGAAATAGAGGATGATTTTCATAATTTTGAGGCCTTGAATATACCGCCAGATCATCCTGCAAGAGATATGCAGGATACGTTTTACATTGGTGGTGGTGTTCTTTTAAGAACTCATACATCTCCTGTCCAGATAAGGGTTATGGAGAGTTTTAAACCACCCATAAGGATAATAGCTCCGGGTAAGGTTTATAGGAGGGATTTCGATATAACCCATTCTCCCATGTTCCACCAGGTTGAAGGTTTGTATGTTGATAGGAATGTTAAGTTTAGTGAGTTAAAGGGTACGCTTGTTCACTTTGCAAAGAGTATTTTTGGCAAAAATACAAAAGTCAGATTCCGTCCAAGTTTTTTTCCATTTACAGAACCGAGTGCCGAGATGGACATAGTCTGTGTTATCTGTAAGGGCGTGGGATGTCGTGTTTGCAAGAATAGTGGATGGCTTGAAATACTTGGTTGTGGAATGGTTGATCCCAATGTGTTTGAATTTGTGGGGTACAGAGATGTTACAGGTTTTGCCTTTGGGCTCGGTGTTGAAAGGATAGCTATGTTAAAGTACGGAATAGATGATATTAGGCTCTTTTATCAGAACGACCTGAGATTTTTGAAGCAATTTTCCTAGAGAGCTTTTTGGGGGTGCTAGCTTGAAGGTTCTGTGGAGTTTAGTATCTAATTTCGTCGATGTTACTGATCTTTCACCCTATGATGTGGCAGAAAAGCTTATAAATGCTGGTGTTGAGGTTGAAGATATTGAAGATCTCAGGGAAAGGCTAAGGGGTGTTGTAAGTGCAGTAATAAATAGAATTGAGCTTCATCCTTATACTCCAAGTTTGAACATACTCTATATTTCCGATGGAAAAGATGAGTATAGGGTTGTTTGTAGTGATCAACTGTTGAAGGAGGGTGATGTTGTTCTCCTATGTAGGCCAGGATCGAATTTGCCTGATGGTACTACTGTTTCTGTAGCTAATGTAAGAGGGGTTGAATCTCAGGGTATGCTTCTATCGGAAATAGAACTCGGAACTGATCCGAATGCAACTAGAGTGTTGTTGCTGGATAGAACTACTCCTATAGGGATAGATGCTATAGAACTGTTGGGTTATAATGATTATGTCCTATTGATTTCTCCTACACCTAATAGGGGTGATCTTTTTGGTATAATAGGAGTTGCAAGAGAAATTTCTGCGATTTGCGGTAGACCTATGAAACTACCTGAGATTGGATTTGAAGAAGATACTTTAGATATATGTGAAATAACAGATGTAACGGTTTTAGATGAGGAGCTATGTCCTAGATATGTAGCTAAATACATATATGACCTTACGGTTCGCCCCTCTCCGCTTTGGTTGAAGCTGAAGTTGTTACACCTAGGTATGAGGCCTATAAGTAACATGGTAGATGTAACCAACTACGTGATGTTTGAGTTTGGGCAACCCCTACATGCCTTTGATTTTGATAAGCTGCTTGGTGGTAAGATAGTGGTTAGGAAGGCTAGAAACGGTGAGACAATAGAGACCCTGGATGGAAAGGTTAGAACTTTGGATGAAGATGTCCTTGTTATAGCCGATTTGGAAAGACCAGTCGCTATAGCGGGAATTATGGGAGGCGCAAATAGTGAGGTTAGTGATTCTACAAGAAAAGTCCTTTTGGAAAGTGCTTATTTTGACCCCAGGAATATAAGGAGGAGTTCAAAAAGACTTGGATTATCCACAGAGGCTTCTAAAAGATTTGAAAGGGGTGTAGATATAGAAGGACTCTTTGTAGCTGCTTTAAGAGCTGTCCATTTAATACAGAAAATTGCAGGTTGTAAGGTTGCCAGAGGTGGTATCGATAAGTTCTCGATAAAAGGTACTCGAAAGATAATAAACTTTGACCCCGACATGGTGCAAAATATACTGGGTTGTAATGTTAGTAGGGATGACTCTAAGAGGATGCTGGTTAATCTTGGTTTCGATGTAAAGGAGGATTCTGGTGGTAATTGGTATGTGGAGGTACCTAGCTGGAGATGTTTGGATGTTACTCGCTCTATAGATCTAGTTGAAGAGGTAGCTAGAATTTGGGGTTATCAGAATATACCCGATGAGTTACCAAGTGGTTCTTTACAGGGTGAAAAGCCTGAGAGTACTTATCAATTCCAAAAAGAAGTGAGAAACCTCCTAGTTTCCTTTGGACTAAGAGAGGTTATTACTTATAGTTTTATTCCTTTAGATTATGGTGAAAGACTAAAGCTTGGCGTTGAAAACACGGTAGAGATAATGAATCCCTTGAGCGAAGATATGGTAGTGATGAGACCGAATCTCATTTACGGACTTCTCGATACAGCTTCAAGAAACCATAGTAACCTCATTTTTGATTTTGCTATATTCGAGGTTGGTAGGGTATTTGGTTTTGAGGAGGATGGTAGGTTCAAGGAGAGCTTGGTATGTGCCTTTTTACTATCGGGCAACAAAGACAAGCATTGGTCGAGGCCTTTTGAGCCCTATGACTTTTATGATGCTAAAGGGATAGCTGAGGCCTTTTTAGATAATTTCAAGGTTGATACTAGTTTTAAATCTGGTAGTGAGAGGCCTTATCTCCATCCTAGGATTTCTTGTACCTGGTTTCATGGTGATACTGTAATAGCTGCAGTTGGTGAGTTACATCCTGATGTTAAGGAGAGTTTTGATCTTAAAAGGAATGTATACATTGGTGAAATATTCCTTGAGCCCATTCTTGGGTTAGAGAGAACTTATAGCTATAAGCCCTACTCGCAATTTCCCTTTGTTACAAGGGATCTTTCTTTTATTGTGGATGAATCTGTTGGCTATGGTGAGATCGAGAAGTTTATAAGGTCTAGTAAAGCTAGATATCTTTACGAATTTAGACTTATAGATGTCTTTAAAGGTCCCCAGATAGGTGATGGAAAAGTAAGTTATACGTTGAATTTTGTGTTTTCAAAGATGGAAGGAACACTTACCACAGAAGAGGTTGATGGGGTATTTTGGTGGTTAGCTGGTGAGATAGAGAAGAACTTCAATGCTACTATAAGGACGAGGAGGTAATGGGAATGGAGAGAACTCTGGCGATTATCAAACCCGATGCTGTAAGTAGAAATCTGATAGGTAAGATAGTGGCAATGATAGAAGAGGCTGGGATCAAGATTGTAGCTATGAAGATGCTTAAGCTTACCAAAGAGGAGGCTGAATGTTTTTATTACGTTCATAGGGAAAAACCCTTTTTTGATAGTTTGACAGATTTTATGTCTTCTGGCCCTATAGTTGTTCTTGTCCTTGAAGGTGAAGAAGTTATTAGTAGGTGGCGTAAACTGATGGGTGCTACTGATCCCGCCAAGGCTGAGGATGGTACCATAAGGAAACTTTACGGTATTGATGTTGAGAAGAACTCTGTTCATGGGTCCGACTCTCCAGAGTCTGCAAAGTACGAGATTTCTTATTTCTTTAGCAGTTTAGAAATAGTAGGTAGTTGCTAATGGAAATTACCTCTGATATAAAGGTACTCGGTGTTATAGGTAATCCTATAAAGCATAGCTTATCTCCCCTAATTCATAACTATATATATGAGAAGTACTCCATCCATGCCTTATATCTTCCAATAGAGGCAAAGCTTGGTTACTTTGAAAAGGTTTTGGATGGCCTTTGTTTTTTGGAAAATTCTGTTGGTTTTAATATCACCGCTCCCTTTAAAGAAAGGGCTGTAAATAGTATGGATTGGCTTAGTGAGGAAGCTCAGGTTATAGGCGCTGTTAATGTGGTGAAGAGAGGGGATGATAAGTTAATAGGCTATAACACGGATTGGATCGGTTTTGTTGAAAGTTTAAGGGTTAATGGAATTGAGAATGTAAGAAATCCCCTTGTTATAGGAGTAGGTGGTGCGGGGAAAGCTGTTATATATGGGCTCGTGAAGATGGGTGTGGAAAATATCTATGTTACAAATAGAGACAAGGTAAAGTTGGGTATGGTTGCTGGAAGCTACAGAGGGTATGTTACACCTTTAGATTGGGAAAAGATTAATGATATCATGGAGAGATTCGATATTGTAATTAACTGCACTAAAGTTGGGCTTGACGGTGTAAGTGATTTGCCCTTTGACCTATCGAAATTGGGGAAAGATGTTATAGTTTATGATACTATCTACAATCCACCTCTTACTCCTTTCCTGAAGAGGGCGGCCAACCTCGGGTTTAGGGTGATTAATGGTTTAGATATGCTTGTATTACAGGCTATTTATAGTGTGGAGATATGGTTCGGATTTTTGCCGGATTTTAGAGATGTAAAGAATTTTGTTTTGAGTAGGGTAGGGGGCAGTGATGTCCAAGTTTGACAGAGGGTATGTACAGATTTACACAGGAAATGGCAAAGGTAAAACTACATGTGCTCTTGGTCTTATGGTTAGAGCGGTAGGTGCGGGTCTTAGGGTTTTCATAGCTCAGTTTCTAAAGGGGCAAGAGTATAGTGAATTGAAAACGATCAGAGAAAGATTTTCAGATCTTGTTGATATTAGACAGTATGGGACTACTTATTTTGTCTTCAAAGGTAGGGAAACTGAAGAACTAAAAAGGATAGTTAATCAGGGTTGGGAGGAAGTTAAAGAGATTATCTTTAGTAAGAAATACAATCTAGTTATACTTGATGAAGTAAACGTAGCTCTTTACATGGGATTACTTAACCTTGAAGATGTTCTTGAGGTTATAAGGAATAAGCCAGAAAAGGTGGAATTGATTCTCACGGGTAGATACGCTCCAGAAGAGTTGATCGAGGTTGCTGATCTCGTCACAGAAATGAGAGAGGTAAAGCATTACTACACCATGGGGGTACAGGCAAGAGTTGGTATAGAAAAGTAGGTTGTCTAAAGATCTAGCTTCGGTTGTTTTTCTTTCTCTACATTTTGGAGCGCTTCTTTTATCTTCGATAGTAGGTCAGCTGGGTTCTTGATAGGGAATTCTTCTATCTTTTCGATTATAGTTAGTATGTTTATACCTTCTATCTTAAACCCCTGTAGTTTGTTTATGAGATCTTCTTTGCTTATCGGGAATTTTGTACCCTTGACCCTTTTTAGTACTTCTGTAGGCCAGGTTATTTCAAGTGCACCAATCGTTGGTCCTAGTATACCTATGAGTATATCTAAGTTATCCCTACCTTCTTTTATTTCTCTATAGGCGAGCTTTGCAAGACCACCAGCTGTATGGGCTTTTATAGTTTTGGATTCGAACTCTCCTTCCAGTTTCTTAAGAACCATTTCTTCATCCGCCCTTAACATGTTTCTAACAGTTTGCCGGGTAAGACCTAGGAAACTTGCTATTTCGTTTTCTGTTTTCAATAACTCTCTGGACATTACGATTGCATATGCAGCTTGTATTAGTGATGGTACCCATGTAAGATTTCTGTACTCTATCAGCTTTCTAGGTCCACCTAGTATTTCAAGTGCTTTTAGGAGGACTCTCATACTAAAGGCGTCTAGATCAAATTCTTTTATTTCACTCATCTCTAATACTACCATTTTTACCCCCTTTTTAACGTTTTATTGATAGTTATTTATTGTAATATATGCATGTTATCCAGTCTTCAATAACTATAGTATCCTTCAGATATAAAGATTCCGAATAAAGATCCAAGACCTGCCTATTTTGATTTGTAAATCCTCCTATTATAACTAAACCGTCTTTAGAAATAAGGTTTAGAATATCTGGTTTTAATTTTGGAAGGCTTTCTGAATCTATGTTTGCAAGGATAAGATCGAATTTCTGGTTAGGATTTAAAGTATAGGTACTACCAAGTATTAAAAATACATCTTCCACTTCGTTCAGTTTTACATTCATTTTTGCATTGCCAATAGCTAATTCTGAAATATCTATGGCAATTACTTTTTTGGCTATCCCTAGTTTTTTTATCGCTATCGACAGGATTCCAGATCCAGTCCCTATATCGAGTGCTTTTTCTACTTTTATTCCATCATTGGCTATTTTCTCTATGGCAAGTAGCATTCCCTGTGTACTTGCGTGATCTCCTACCCCAAAGCTACTTGCTGGGTATATTATTATATCTATGAATTTATCTTTCTCTTCTTCCCATGGGGGTCTTATAAAAAAATTACTTACGACTACACCTTTAAAGCTTTTTCTGAAGTTTTCTTCCCAATTTACAACTTCTCTTATCTCGAACTTTAAGCAGGTTTTATTTAATTTTTCAATCAATTCTCCTGTTAGATGTCTTGATACGAATAAATGTAACAGAACTTTTCCTTTTAGTTCTTCAATTGCCCAATAGTAGTCACTTTTTGCTAATTCGATCAACTCTTCTATCTCATCTTCACTAGAGTTACTTATGTCTAAAGTTATATCAAAGATATTGTCTATCATCTTTAGTAATGGTAATATAATTTAAAATAGTTGTCAAAGGGGAGGTTTGATATGCAAGACTATTATGGACACTTTATTAATTTACTATGGTTTTTTCTTATATTTTTTGTATTTGTTTTGCCAGTCTACAGAAGATGGATGCTTGAAAATGCTAGGAATAACCTAATTTCTGCAATAGAGAAGAAGAGGGCGAGCAGGGTTATTACACTTATACACAGGCAGGAGGGAGTAAGGTTTTTTGGAATTCCCTTTTTTAGATACATAAGTATAGAGGATTCGGAACAGGTTTTGAGGGCGATTAGAATGACTCCTGAGGATATGCCAATAGATCTTATAATTCATACTCCGGGTGGACTTGCCCTTGCTGCTACTCAAATTGCGAATGCTCTGGTTAGGCACAAAGGACCTGTAAGAGTGATAATCCCACATTATGCAATGAGTGGAGGTACATTAATAGCCCTTGCGGCCGATGAGATAATCATGGATCATAATGCTGTTTTGGGCCCTGTGGATCCGCAGCTTGGTGGACTTCCTGCTGTTTCTATTCTTAGGGTTTTGGAAAAGAAGCCTATCAATGAGATAGATGATAACACACTTATAATGGCTGATGTTGCAGAAAAGGCTATTAACCAGATGAAAGAATATGTTGTAAGTCTACTTACCGCAAATGGTATGGAAAGGGAGAAAGCTGAAAAAATAGCTGAAGAACTGTCAACGGGAAAATATACCCATGACTATCCACTTACCGTTGAGCATCTAAAGGAGATGGGTTTGAATGTTTTCACAGAAGTTCCCGAGGAGGTTTATGAACTTATGGAACTGTTCCCACAGCCTGTTGGATCTATGGTACCTTCTGTTCAGTATATTCCTATTCCCTATAGGAGACAGGAAAACAAAGACGTGTTACATGGTTAACCGAACCTTCCAGTTATATAATCCTCGGTCAGTTTGTTTCTTGGTTTTATAAACATATCCTTTGTGGATCCGAATTCGATTAACTCTCCTAAATACATAAAGCCTGTGAAATCCGATATTCGTGCTGCCTGCTGCAGGTTGTGGGTAACTATTATTATTGTCCAATTTTCCTTTAGTTTGACTATCAATTCTTCCACCTTTGCGGTAGATATTGGATCAAGTGCACTTGTGGGTTCGTCGAAAAGTATGACATCCGGTTCTACCGCTATCGTCCTGGCTATACAGAGTCTCTGCTGTTGACCACCTGATAAGGAAAGTGCACTTTCGTCTAATCTGTCTTTAACTTCATCCCATAAAGCTGCATCCTTTAGTGCCTTTTCTACTCTATCCCTTAATTCATTTCCCTTTATACCTTTCAACTTCAGACCAAAGGCCACATTATCAAATATAGACATTGGAAAAGGTGTTGGTTTTTGAAAAACCATTCCAACTTTGCTTCTCAATTTCATTAGATCCGCATCTTTATCTAGAATATTTTTACCATCTAGTAGAATCTTTCCCTCGTATCTATTATCTGGGTATAGATCGTGCATTCTGTTAAAGCACCTTAATAGTGTGGTTTTACCACACCCTGATGGTCCTATAAGTGCGGTTATTCTTTTTTCATAGATTTTTAAGTTTATATTTTTTAGTACATGGTTGTTGTTATAATAGAAATTTAGGTTTATGACTTCTATTTTTTCTTTTAACATATCAGATCTCTCCCTTCCTTATTTTCTTCTCTCTCTGATTATCAGTCTGGTTATTCCAAATAGTAGTAATATGATTAGAGTAAGTATCAGTGCACTTGCCCAGGCTTGTTGGTGCCAATACTCGTATGGTCCCATTACATAATTGAAAATATATACTGTTAATGAAGCCATCGGCTTTAGTATATTCAGATTTAAATACTGATTACTGAAAGATGTAAATAGGAGTGGAGCAGTTTCTCCAATTATTCTTGCTATACCTGTGAGTACGCCTGTAAGTATACCGTTTCTTGCTGCCCTTACAGTTACCTTTAGGGTAACTTCCCATTTGTACGATCCGAGGGCATATGCAGCTTCTCTTAAATTGTTTGGAACGAGTTTTAGCATTTCGTTGGTTGTTATGGCGACTATTGGCATTATTATTATGCTTAGTGCCACGATCCCGCTTAGGGCATTAAAGTGATGAAGTGGTTTTACCAGTATAGCGTATACGGTAGCTCCTACTATTATCGTTGGCACACTGACCAATATATCTGTAATCATTCTAAGGACTGTGAATAATCTCGATCTCTTTCCGTATTCGCTGAAGAATATCCCAGCCATTATTCCGATAGGTATTCCAATTACTGTGGCTAAAGAGACTATTATAAAGTGGCCTACAAAGGCATGTCTTAGGCCACCGCCTTCTACACCCGGTGGTGTTGGATCAAGGTATAGTAGCTTGAGACTGAAGGCCTCTGATCCTTTTATAACTAGGGTTATTAGTATCCAGAATAGCCAAAATATGCCATATATAGCTGAAATAAAGCATAATAATAGCATTATACTATTTTTTGCTTTTCTTAACGTAACTATGTTAGATTTGACCATTCCTACTTAACCTGTAGAGTATTATCTTGGCAGTAAGGAGCATAATAAAGGATGTTATAAATAGTATTAAAGCCAGGGCGTATAAAGCTGAGAGGTATAATTCTGTATCTGCTTCTGTGAATTGGTTTGCTAGAGCAACCGTTATTGTGGTAAATGGCTCTAAGAGAGATCTTGGAATTTCTGGTCTATTACCTGCAAGAAAGGCAACAGCCATAGTTTCTCCTATAGCTCTCCCAAGAGAGATGATAAATCCACCAGCTATTCCAGGTATAGATGATCTTATTACAACTGTTGTTATAACTTCCCATTTTGTAGCACCAAGGGCATATGCCGATTCCTTGACTAACGGATTAACCATTTCAAACGCTTCTCTTACTATCGAGCTCATAAAAGGTATTATCATTATTGAAAGGACAAGACTAGTGGTCAGGACATCTATACCCGTTGATGTACCACTTGTAAGCTCATTGAGGATCGGTATATTTATGAGGGCTCTTTGAATAAATGGTTCAACCTTTGTTGCCATGAAAGGTGCAAGAACAAGGAATCCCCACATTCCGTAGATCACGCTTGGGATTATTCCTAGTAGATCTATCGCCTGCCTTATGATCTCTTTCAACCATCTTGGTGCTAATTCCACTACGAATATCGATATTCCAATAGCAATAGGAGTCGCTAGTAGCATAGATATGAAGGTGCTTATAAGTGTACCAACTATCATCGGGAGCGCACCAAATTCGTCTGATACGGGATCCCATTTTTGGGAAAGTAGGAATTTAATTAACCCTTTCTTTTCTATTATTAGTTTTGATTCCGCTAAAAGTACTATAAATACAACTGTTGGGATTATAAGACCGACGGTAATAGCGGAAAAGCCAAAGATAGCCTTAAAAACCACCTCCAGCTTTTCCGCCTTTTTCCGTTCTTTCGTTTCTAGGATCGTTTCCTCTACCATATTAATTATGGTGCTACGTTATTCTTTTTCCAGTATTCGAATATCATATTCTTTACTTTCTGTGGAAGGGGAACGTAATGTAAGCTAATAGCATCTTCGTCTCCTTTTTGGAAAGCCCACTTGAAGAACATAAGAGCTTTCTTAACCCTTTCAGGTTGATCCTTGGCAACAAGAATAAATGTAGCTCCAGCTATTGGATAGGCATCTTTTCCACTCTGATTGGTTAGTACTTCGTAAAAGTGTTTTTGAGGATCCCACTTTGCGCTTGCACTTGCGCTTTGAATTGTCTTTATTGTAGGTTCGACAAAGTTTCCAGCTTTATTTTTTATCTTGGCATATTCCAGATTATTCTGCTTTGCGTATATGTACTCCACGTACCCTATTGCACCTATAGTCCTTTTTATATAGTTTGCCACACCTTCGTTACCCTTTCCACCTATTCCTGTAGGCCAGTTTACACTGGTGCCATATTTTACAGAGTTTGCCCATTCAGGGCATACCTTTGTTAGCCAGTTTGTGAAGATCCAGGTAGTTCCACTGCCATCGGATCTATGAACAGGTGTTATATTGAGGTCTGGTAGGTTAATGTTTCTATTCAGGTTCTTGATATAAGAATCGTTCCACTTTTTGATTTTACCTAGATAAATATAACAGACTGCCTTCCCATCAAGGTTAATATGAGTTTTGACTCCAGGTATGTTGTAGGTAATAACTACTGCTCCTATAACAGTGGGGAATTGGAGAAGTTTTTTACTATTAATTTCCTTAGGTTCAAGTGGGGCATCGGATGCACCAAAGTCTACAGTCCTTGAAGTTATCTGTCTTATACCACCACCTGATCCTATTGATTGGTAGTTCACTTTGTTACCTGTTTCTTTGAAAAACCTATCTGCCCACCTGGCGTAAAGCGGGTAGGGGAATGTAGCACCAGCACCGGTTATTTCCACTCCAGCCCTGGAAGCTACTAAATAAATTGACAGTGTAAAGATTGCTACACCTAACATTGATAGAAGTTTTTTCATAACTCCACCCCCTAATTGGGTTTTTCCCTTCTATTTCAATCGACAAATAGATCGACAAATGAGAATTTATCAACATTAAACAATCCTTTATCGGTGAGCTTTAGTTTTGGAATTACAGGTAGAGCCAAGAATGAAAGAGTCATGAATGGATTTTCAAGGCTTGAACCGAGATACCTTGCTATCACTTTTAGTTGTTTAAGTTTGTCTACAACCTTGTTTATCGGTAGATCGGACATCAGCCCTGCTATTGGTAAAGGTAAACTTTCTATGACTTTTCCCTCTGCTGCTATGGCTATTCCACCTTGTAACCTTATAATTTCGTGTAAAACTTCTTCCATATCCGCATCGTTTGTACCAGCTATTATTATGTTATGAGAATCGTGCGCTACGCTGAGTCCTATAGCTCCTTTCTTTAGCCCAAGTCCCTTTACAAATCCCAAACCTACATTACCTGTACCTTTGTGCCTTTCTACAACTGCAAGTTTTACTATATCCTTTTCAGGGGATACTAAAACTTTCCCCTCAACTATCGGAAGTTCTTCTATGATCTCTTCTGTTAGTATTTCTCCTGGAATTATTCCTATTACTCTTACTTTCTTACCTTTGGCTTCTATTTTGAATATCTCGTTTTCTTTAAGGTTCACATTAAAACTGCTGGCTTTAGGTCTTCTAGGCGGCATCATTTCGAATATAAGTTTCATATCTCTTGCCACTATTTTTCCGTTTTTGATCACATAGTGGGGATAAAATTCTCTCAGATTATTAACAATTACCATATCGGCTATGTATCCTGGAGCTATTGCCCCCCTTCTTGAAAGGCCAAAATAAAAAGCGGGATTAAAAGTTACCATTCTTACTGCTATGTTTGGTGGTAGTCCCATATAAATTGCCTTTCTAAGTACTATATCAAGATGTCCCTCTTCTAAGAGATCGTCAGGATGCCTATCATCACTTACGAGCATAAATCTCGACACTCCATAGGCTCTCACAAGCGGGATAAGAGAGGCCATATTCTTTGCCGTCGATCCTTCGCGTATCATTATATACACGCCCCTTTTCAGTTTGTCCTCCGCTTCACGTAGTGTTGTACATTCATGATCTGACCATATTCCACAGGCGGCGTATGCACATAGATCATCGCCTACGAGTTGCGGAGCATGTCCATCTATTCTCTTACCAGCTTCAATTGCTATCATTATCTTTTCTAGGACTTCTTCACTCATATTAAGTACAGCTGGATAGTTCATTACTTCACCGAGCCCCACTATTCTAGGGTGTTTAATCCACATTTTTATATCTTCCGCTGTAATTTCCGCACCGGAGGTTTCAAGTCCTTTAGCAGCTGGAACACAAGAAGGAACAGTGAAGAAAAAGTCTACAGGTAATCCCTCTGTCTCTTCTAGTAGGTACTTTATTCCTTCATTACCAAGTACGTTTGCTATTTCATGAGGATCACAGACGAGCGCTGTTGTTCCTCTTGGGAGTATCGCTTTTACTAACTCAACTGGATGTAACATAGTACTCTCTATGTGTATATGGGCGTCTATGTACCCTGGAACTACAAAACATCTGTCTACATTGATTTCTTCTTTTGCCTGGTAATTTTCTCCTATACCTACAATAAAACCATCTTTTATAGCTATATCTTTTTTTTCGAGTTTACCACAGAAAACGTCGAGCATCATTGCACCTTTGATGACTAGATCAGCTTCTTCTTGTTTACGGGCTACCTTGATGAGATTCTTTATTGTATTGATATCCAATTTCATGCTATCCTTACTAATACAATAGGGGGATGAGGATATCAAGATTGAGAATAATTTTAATAGGTATTATACTTTTAATATATATGCTACTACTTCCCCTTAAAGTGCTTTCTGCTGATTTCAATATTCAATCCTGTGAGTATTATAATAACAAGGCATATACGGTAGTTGTTTTACATTTCGATATAGGTCTTTTGAATGATATCAATGAAAAGTTTGATGATGGTCTAATTTACATTCTCGATATTGAATTTGAAATGGGTGACCAGAGCTTGAAAAAAAGCTTTAAATTCTACCGGGACTCTATAAGTAACATGTACATAGTTAAGTCTGAATATGAGAAAAGGTTTAGAAAATATGAGAATTTTAAAAATTTCGTTTCAAACCTAGTTATTAATTTACCATCTTCTTTTAAACCACAAAGAGTGAGAGCTGTTTCTAGGAACGAGTATTTAAGAGGGATATGGAGTATATTTGGCTTCTTTGTTGAGTATAAAACAAACTGGGTTTCTTGTAGTTTAAGGGATGAAGGTAGAAAGAAGTAGAATAAGGAAATTAATAGGAATTTTTGTTATCTTTATGGTTGTTTCTCTCCTGCTTACTTTCCAGTTTTATCTTGAAATGAAAAAGGGTATTTCTCTTTATCCAATAAATCTCGTAGTTTTTCTGATAGTTAACATAAATCTTATAGTAATTGTTATTCTTTTTATTCTGATAGCCCGAACGATTATCAAAGCCTATATGGCCAGAAAGAGAGGACTTGTGGGAGCTTCCTTCAGGTTTAAAGTGATATTGAGCTTTATAGGAGTAAGTCTTGTTCCTGCCGTCTTTCTTCTTGTACTTTCGGTAGGTTTTATACACAAATCACTTTCCAATTGGTTCTCAAGTAGGATTCATGCTATTACCGATAGTTCTGTTGAGTTATCCAGGGCTTACATTGAAGAGAAGAATAAGAGGATGTCTCTTATAGCAGAGGATGTACTAAAAAGTGATTATAATACTTTGAATAACTTGGAACACTTTTTAAATAAATATGGACTTATGGCCATATGGGTTTACAATTCCAAGGGTGGGGGTATAGGAGTCGAAAGGAAAAGTGAATATAAAAAAGAGGTTGACGTTATTAATTCAGTTAGGGAAGCTTTTGAGAGTAGGGAAACTAGTGTCTTTTATTCCGGTAGGTATTATTTCTACATTAAGCCTTTTGATGGTAGGGTCTTAGTAATCGTTGATAGGTTGCCCAAGGATATTTCAAAAGGTTTGGGCTATATTGAGAGTATCTACCGTGAATTTATGCATCTCAACAAGATGAGGGTATACATAGAAAAGAGTTATGTCTATACCTTCTTATTTATAATGTTGATTGTGATATTTGCCTCTATGTGGTTTGGCTTACAACTAGCGAAATCGGTGGTTGAACCCATAGAACTTTTGATACTTGCTACGAAAGAGGTTTCTAAGGGTAATTTTTCGTTTACTCTTGAAGTTAAAGGCGAAGACGAGTTGGCTACTTTGGTAAAATCCTTTAATGAAATGGTCTTAGAGCTTGGTGAAAAGACGAGGTTGTTAGAAGAGAGAAGGAAATTTATAGAGACGATAGTTGAGAGTGTGAGTTCTGGTATTATATCTCTCGATAAGGAAGGTAGGATAACTATAGTTAACAGTGCTTTCATGGAGCTTTTTGGAATGGATTGCAGCGTGGACGAATTGGTTGGTAAAAAATACTATGAAGTTTTTTCTAGAGATAATTATAGAAGGATATACGAAGTGGTAGTTGACTTTCTAAGAGACAGGGGATTGCAAGAAAGAAGGCCTTTTGTAGCTAGTGTGGACATGGAGATAAAGGATGAAGTTAGGAATCTCTTTATAAAGGTTAACAGTTTAAAATCTAGTTACGGTAATATCATAGGATTTTTGATCGTTATCGATGATGTTACCGAGTTAACAAAGGCTCAGAGGGCGCTTGTATGGGAAGAGGTCGCCAGAAGACTAGCCCATGAGATAAAGAATCCACTTACTCCGATAAAACTTTCGGCACAGAGACTACTAAAGAAGTATCTGGATAGAGTAGACGACAAGGAAAGCTTTTCAAGAATAGTGAATACAATAGTAAGATCCGTGGATAGTATGAGGAGATTGATAGATGAATTTTATAGATTCGCAAGAATGCCTGAGGTCAAGTTTGGAGTTACAAACCTTGTATCTATAGTCAAAGAGCTAGTCGAGTTATACAGTCTGTCAAATAAAAATGTCGAATTTAACCTCCTTGTTGATAGTGATTTTCCTGAGAAGATCTTAGCAGATGGCGAACAGCTAAGGAGAGCTCTTATTAATATCCTCGATAATGCTATTCATGCGATGTATGGTTCTGGTAGAGTAGACATATCTTTAAAGTATGATAAAGAGAGAAACATGATAGTAATAAGTATAGCGGACACTGGAGTTGGTATACCCGATGAAGAAAAGGAAAAGATATTTGCACCCTACTATTCGAAGAAGGATGGGGGTATAGGGCTTGGGCTCACGATAACGGATAGGATCATAGCCGATCATGGTGGGTATATAAGTGTAAGTGACAATTATCCAAGGGGTGCGATATTTACAATAGAAATACCATATAGGGGTGTGTAAAGTGAAGGGATATGTGGTTGTTGTTGATGATGAGTCTGAGGTTTTATCTACAGTGAGAGAGGTTCTTGAAGACGAAGGTTATATAACTGAAGGTGCGCTAACCGGAAGTGAGGCTATATCCGTAATCGAGAGAAAACTTCCCGATCTTGTTATACTCGATATATGGCTCCCCGACAGAGATGGGCTGGAGATTCTGGAAAGGATAAAGAGTGTGCATCCCGATCTTCCCATACTTATAATTTCTGGTCATGGTACTATTGAGACTGCTGTTAAAGCCGTCAAGCTGGGTGCTTTTGATTTTCTAGAAAAGCCATTAGATCTCGAAAAGCTCCTTCTTAAGGTGGAGAAGGCTATAGAAGAAGGTAGGATAAAGCTAGAGGTAAAAGAGTTAAGAACCAAGTTAAGTGAGGACAGAGAATTAATAGGTGTTAGTGATGCTATAAAGAGGCTCAGAGAAACTATAGAACTCGTCGCTCCTACTGACTGTTGGGTTTTGATATACGGAGAGAGTGGTTCTGGTAAAGAGATAGTTGCCAGAATGATTCATGAGCTTTCTCCTAGGAAGGATAAACCATTTGTTGAAGTTAACTGTGCAGCTATACCTATGGATAGGATAGAGTATGAGTTGTTTGGTTGGGAAAGAGGAGCTTGTAACCTATCTTCCGAGGGAAAAAGGGGTAAGTTTGAACTTGCAAATGGTGGAACCATATATTTCGATGAAGTAGGGGATATGAGTTTGTCTGTGCAGGCTAAAGTTTTGAGAGTGCTTGAAGAACTCAAAATAGAGAGGATAGGAGGTACCTATCCTATAGAGATCGATATTCGTGTGATATCTTCTACGAACAAGAATCTTGAAGAAGAAGTCACAAAAGGCAATTTCCGTAAGGACCTTTACTACAGACTTAACGTCTTTCCCATTTACGTTCCACCTCTTAGGGAAAGGAAGGAAGATATTCCACATCTTGCAAGGTACTTTATAAGAAAGTTCAGTACCAAGTATAGAAGAGTAGTTGAAGATATATCTGAAGGAGCACTGAAAGTTTTAGCTAACTACGAATGGCCTGGTAATGTTAGAGAGTTAAGAAATCTTATGGAGAGACTCGTTATAACCGTGAATAAGAAGGTCATAGAAGAGAAGGATCTTCCCTTTCCTTTGGGATCCTCTTTTCCATCTGAAAGAGTGATAAGTTTAAAGGAGGCTAAAGAATTTTTCGAGAGGGAATATATACTCAAATTACTGAAGAAAAACAATTGGAACATATCTAGGACAGCTGAGGAACTAGGTATAGAAAGGACTCACCTTTATAGGAAGCTTAGGAGTTACGGTATAAGGAGGGGTGGAGATGAGGTATAAGGATGCTGGTGTAGATATAGATAGGGCGGAGAGTTTGGTTGGATTCATAAGGGAACTTGCAAATATTACTAAGAGAGAAGGTGTAATTTCGGATATAGGAGGATTTGCTGGGCTCTTCAAGGTAATGGGTTATAAAAACCCTGTGTTTTCGGTTACCTGTGATGGTGTTGGTACCAAGCTCAAGGTCGCTTTCATGTGTGATAAACATGATACCGTTGGAATAGATTTGGTTGCCATGAGTGCTAATGATATTATAACAACCGGAGCTGATCCTCTTGTTTTTCTAGACTATATTGCCTGTGGGAAGTTAGATGAAAGAGTTTACAAGGATCTTATAAGGGGTATAGTTGAGGGTTGTAAGTTAAGTGGATGCTACCTTGCGGGTGGTGAGACTGCTGAGATGCCAGGGTTTTACAATGAGGGAGAGTATGATCTTGCCGGTTTTATGGTAGGTGTCTGTGAAGAAGAGGAGATGATAAGAGGGGAGGTTTCCGAAGGTGACCTTGTTATTGCTCTTCCGTCCAGTGGTTTACACAGTAACGGCTACTCACTTGTGAGGAAGGTAGTTTTTGATGTTAAGGGTTTTGATGTAGAAAGTTATGTACCTGAACTTGGCAGGACTATAGGAGAAGAGTTACTCGAACCTACCAAAATATATGTTGATGAGATTAAAACTCTTAAATCGAGGGGACTTACACCTAAGGCTGTCATTCATGTTACAGGTGGTGGGTTGAAGGAAAAACCAAAGAGGGTTTTAAAGGGAAGGTTTAATATGATTCTGTATGAAGATTCTTGGGAAGTCCACCCTATATTCAAATTGTTAATGGAATGGGGTAAAGTGGAATTGGAGGAGATGTATAGGACTTTTAATATGGGAATTGGGATGCTTCTAGTTTACGACAAGGAAAGAGTTGATTCAGCTATTGATGCCCTACATGAAAGTGGTTTTAAAGCTTTGCCTGTCGGTGAGATAACGGAAGGGAAAGGGGAGGTGATAGTATGGGGTCTAAAATAATAAAGCTGGGTGTTTTAGTTTCTGGTAGAGGTAGTAATCTTCAAGCCATTATAGATAGTATAGAAGCTGGGAAGATCCCAGCAATGATTGAAGTGGTTATATCTGATAAGGAGAATGCCTATGCCCTTACCAGGGCTAGAAATCATGGTGTTCCAGCTATCTTTATAGATCCGAGGAAATTCCCTAGAAAGGAAGATTTTGAAAAGGCAATAGGTGATGAGTTGGAAGCTAGGGGTGTTGAGCTTGTTTGTCTTGCTGGTTTTATGAGGATACTTTCCCCCTATTTTGTTAATCGTTTTAGAAACAGGATAATCAACATACATCCTGCTATCTTACCATCTTTTCCAGGGTTACATGCTCAAGGGCAAGCGGTCGAGTACGGTGTTAAGATAGCTGGTTGTACTGTCCATTTTGTCACCGAGGAAGTTGATGCTGGTCCTATAATAATACAGGCTGCTGTTCCGGTTTATGATGATGATACTGAGGAAACACTATCCGCTAGGATTCTTGAATACGAGCACAAGATATATCCTATGGCTATAAAACTCATAGCTGAAGGTAGGGTTAGGATAGAAGGCCGCAAGGTTATTATTGATGGTGTTAAAAAAGAAAGGTGGGCTGTTACCAACCCACCTCTTGAGATTTGATTTAGCTTAGTATTTCAAGTATACAACGTTTTGTCCTGTCCTTGTTTGCTGCTGAAAGGATAGTTCTTATTGCCTTTGCTCTGTTTCCCTCTTTTCCGATTATTCTTCCTAGGTCTTCTGGGGCTACTTTGAGTTCGAGTACTATCGTCTTTGCACTATCGATTTCGTTGACATGGACAGCTTCTGGTTTTTCAACGATGGCTTTAGCAATGGTTTCAATAAGATCTCTCAACATACTCATAACGGATCCTCCTTTAAGGTTTTTAAGTGGTTTAAGTTCTACTAAGATAAACTAATAGCATGCTTTAAGTCAATAAATTTCTTCCGGTCCCTCTTCATCATACTCTTCTTCTATTTCCATGATCGAATTCACATACTCCCTATACTCTTCCTCCGGCATGAGTCTACTAAGTTCTTCTTTGTCTGATAGCTTTATGATGGCAATCCACCCGTCTCCATAGGGGTCTTCTACTATGAGGTTTGGTTCATCGATTAGGGAGGTGTTGATTTCTATTATCTTCCCAGATACAGGCGAGCATATATCGAATATATCGTTTAGACCTTCCACTGTAGCTATTGTTTCCATCTGTTCAACTTCGATACCAACTTCGGGTAATTCAATGTGTGAGATTTCTTCAAGTTCTTCAACTATAACATGTGATAGACCGATTATCGCAGTATCATCTTCCTCGACTTTTACCCAAGTATGTTCTTTCGTAAATAAAGGTTCACCTCTTTCCATTGCTAAATACCTCCATTAAAAATCTTTTTGCCTCTTCTTTGTTTGTAACTATGCCTTCTGTCTGAGCATCTAGGAGCTTTCTTATTGCTTCTCCAACCCTTGGTCCAGGGCCTATATTTAATAACTCCATTATCTCGTATCCGTCAAGGAGGGGTTTTTTAAGTTCACTCCTTTCAGTGAGTCTAATGTAAAAATCTATCATTTCTGTTGCATAAGGCAATAGGTAATTGAATCCACTTTTACCAGAACTAGCTAGGGAATCTGCTAAAGTTACTATGATAACAGCTATTCCGTCGATATCGAGCTCTCTAAAAAATCTACCTTTAGCTCTTTCTGTTATCGTTCCTGCTCTGGCAAGTAGGTGTAGTCTCATATGACTTTCAACGAGTTTGGATACGAACTTTGCTGTCTTTGAGGAGAACCTCAGGTTTTTTAATATGTCTTTTGTCATTTTGCTGCCGATTCTGTCGTGTCCCCAAAAGGTGGCTACAGAATCTCTGATCATGAATGTTCTAGGTTTACCTATGTCGTGTAGTAGTGCTCCAAGTTTTATAAGTGTCTTTTTTGTAAGGTGACTTTCTGTTTCTTCTTCTAGCATTTCCATGAGATTTCTGGGTATCAGTTTTTCAAGGTTATTTAGCAGTTCTTCCGCGAATAGATAGGAGTATATCAAATGTTCTGCTAGGGTATCTCCGTAGAGTTTACCACTTTCTAGCATTTCGGCTTCTTTGAGTTCCTGTATTATTTCTTTTAAAAGGGACGTTTTGTACAGGAGTTTTATCGCTCTAAAGGAATGCTTGTTGTTTATTATTTTGACCAGTTCTTCTTTTATACGTTCTTTAGCTACCTGGTTGATCAAGGATTTGTGTTCGATTATCTTGACAAGGGTTTCTCTGTCCAATTTTAATCTCAGATTTAGCCAAAATCTAAAAGCCCTGAGTAACCTTATTGGATCGTTTTTTAGATTTTCTTCCGAAATTGTTCTAATGACCTTCTTTTTTATATCTTCTATTCCTCCATGGGGATCTATAAAATTTCTTCTCTTTACGTCGTATGCTATTGCGTTTATCGTGAAGTCCCTTTTCCCAAGGTCTTCTTCTATATCCTCTCCCTGTAGCTTACATACGTCTATAGTGAAATCTTTGTGGAAAACCCTATAAATACCTAATTCTTCATCTAGGACTATGAAATGTTTGTTTTTTATAAGGTCTAATGGGTTTTCCTTTATCACTATGTCTATGTCTTTTGTATCTCTTGATAGGAGATAGTCCCTTACAGCTCCGCCTACTATGTAGATTTCTTTACATTTCTTTGTTATTTCTTTTATGAAATCTACTTCAGCGTACTTGAGCATAGGTAAAAATTTAATACAAGGAGTGGGGATATGCAAAGGGATATTTCAAAAATATCTTTGTTGATACTAGATGTGGATGGGGTGTTGACGGGTGGTGAGATATTAGTCGATGACGATGGTAAGGAGGTCAAATGTTTCAATGTTAGGGATGGTCATGGGATAGTTATGTTACATAGAGTAGGTGTGAAAACTGCTATTATAACTGGTAGGATTTCTAAGGCTGTTGATGTAAGAGCGAGAGAGCTTGGAATAGAGATAGTTTATCAGGGTGCTCATAATAAGCTTAAGGTTTATGAGGAAATAAAGAAAAAATATGGATTTAAAGATGAAGAGATAGCCTATATAGGGGATGATGTTGTTGATATCCCTATATTGAAAAGGGTTGGTTTTGCTGTTGCTGTAAGTGATGCACATCCAGAGGTGAAGAAATACGTCCATTACGTTACAAGGGCTAAAGGCGGAAGGGGTGCGGTAAGGGAGATTGCGGATATGATAATAAGGGCAAAGGATAAATGGGAAGAGATCATAGAGAGATATCTTAGATGATTTTTGGTAGATTTCTTAAATACACATTATTTTTTGGAATGTTACTTTTTGTTGTCTTTTCTATTTTTAAGGGATATCGTTATTACAGTAAGTTTAGCGGCGACAGTGTGAAAGGTAAAGGGGAGAATGAAACTTTGGAAAGGGGTAGTTTAAGGGATGTTGTACTTGAAGGTGTGTCAGAAGATGGTGTTAGATGGATGATAGTTGCTGATAACGCTAAGATCCTGAAGGAGGTGCTACTTTTAGAAAATTTAAAAATAACTTACGATAACAGGGAGAAGAAGTTTACGGTTGTTTCCAAGTATGGTAACTACAGTAAGAGGGACTGCGTAGGAAGTGCCTATGGGGACGTTACTGTGACTATGGATAGAGAAGGTAGGATAGATGCAAAGGAGCTAGTTTGGTATACAAAAAAGGGTATTTTTTGTCTTCCTTTTGATTTTGTGTATAATTCTGGTAAAATGGAAATTCTAGGTTCAGATGCATGTTATGACACAAAGAGGGAGTTCATAGAGATTAAAAACCTGAAGAGGGTAGTGATAAGATGAGAGTGTTTTTTTTGATATTGGCTTTGTTTTTTTTATCTTCTGTTACCTTTGGGGCTCAGACTTCTAAAGAGGATGGAGGTAATGTACCTACCTATATCGAGGCGAAAAGTGCGTTTAGTGATAACAAGAAGAGAATAACTGAGTTTAAGGACAATGTCGTAGTTATAAGAGGTGATCTGAAGATATACTGTGATAGGTTGATTGTGGAGACCGATGAAAATAATAGGATCAAAAAGGCTACGGCAATTGGTAATGTGAAAGTGGTAAAGGGAGATCTTACTGTTGTATCTCAAATAGCCTATTATTTTCCTAATGAAGATAAGGTTATTTTTGAGGGTAATCCAAAGGCTATAAAAGGTAAAGATGTGGTTACTGGTTCTAGAATAACTTATTACCTTAAGGAAGAGAGGAGCATAGTTGAAAGTAATAAATCTAAGGGTAAAGTGAATGTTATAATTGCTCCTAAAACAGAGGAGAAGAAATGATACTTGTAGCTACCGATTTGGGTAAGAGCTTTGGTAAAAGAAAAGTTGTTGATGGAGTTACAATTGTTGTAAAAGAAGCTGAAGTTGTGGGACTCCTTGGGCCGAATGGTGCAGGAAAAACAACTACGTTTTACATGATAGCTGGGATTATAAGGCCTGATAATGGGAGGATATTTCTTAATGGACAGGATGTGACTGATCTACCTATGTTTAAAAGGGCTCGTATGGGGCTGAGTTACCTTCCACAGGAACCTTCAATCTTTAGGAAGTTGACTGTTTGGGAGAACATAACTGCTGGTCTTGAGTTTAAGGATGTAGGTGAGGAAGAGAGGAAAAGGATTGCTGAGGAGATTCTAGAAACCTTTGGATTGGTTCATCTTAAAAATACTGTTAGTTACGTTCTTTCAGGTGGTGAAAGAAGGAGAGTTGAAGTTGCAAGAGCTGTTTCTCTCAGGCCTAAGGTACTCTTACTTGATGAACCTTTTACAGGTCTTGATCCTGTAACCATTAGCGAACTTAGGGAACTTATAAGGATGTTAAGAGATAAGTTCGGTGTTAGTGTTGTCATTACAGATCATAATGCTAGGGAGACTTTGAAAATAACCGATAGGGCTTATATAATAAACAACGGCAGGATAGTAGCCGAGGGGACACCGGAAGAGATAGCTAATATGGAAGAGGTTAGAAATATATATTTGGGAAGTGACTTCGAGCTATAGGAGAAGTAATCTTGGACCTTAGGAACGATTTAAGAGTTGAACCCAAATTACAACATAGGCTCATACTAAATAACGAGATCCTTCTATCTTTAGAGCTTTTATCTATGAATTTGCTAGATCTTTGGTCTGTTGTGGAAGAGGAATTGAGGGATAATATCTTTCTTGAAGAGATACAACCTATAAACATTTCAAGTCTTTTCGATAGCGATGAAGAAGAAAAGCTCTTCTGGGAAAGAATACCCGATAAGAGCGATTGGCGTGAGGATGTTGTAAGTCAGGTTGTTTCGCTTAAGGGTTTAAGCGATGATAAGATTAAACTGTTGATAGAGCTTCTGGCATATATTGATGAAAAAGGTTTCTTGACAACTAGTGTGGATGATGTCGCCAACGAACTCGGTTGTTCTGTAGAAGATATTGAGGAATTGAGAAGGGTTTTGATGTATTCTGTTGAGCCTGAGGGGATAGGGTCTATCAATTTTGATGAGTACTTAAAGGTGCAGTTGGAGGTTATGGGTATAGAGCTTGGGGAAGGGGGATTTTCTGTGGAGGAGGTTACTAAGCTTTTAGCTTCGAAGGATTACCGTATAAAACCCTACCCTCTTTATGGTATGTCCCTTGAAGAGAATACAATTTACGTTGTTCCAGATGCCTATGTTTTTAAGGTGGGAGATGAGTTTCAGGTCTATTTGAACGAGAGATTTTTACCCGTACTTGGTATTAGGGAAGAGTATAAAGATATGTTGATAAGTGGTACTCTTGATAAGGAAGTGGTTGAGTATCTGAGGGAAAAGCTTAAAAGAGCTTTGGGTATTATAAGGGCCTTAGAACAGAGGAAAAAGACTTTGAGAAAAACGGTCGAAAAGATAATCGAGCTTGAGAGGGATTTTTTTGAAAAAGGGCCTGAATACATAAAACCGCTTAATCTACAACAGTTAGCTGAAGAACTTGGTCTACATATCTCTACCGTAAGTAGGGTAGTGAACAATAAGTATATCTACACAACCTGGGGGACTTTCCCGCTTAAGGTTTTTTTCGGGGATAAGGGGTATGAGATTAAAAGAAGGATAAAGGAGCTTATAGAGAGTGAGTCGAAAGAAAGACCTCTTACGGATCAGGAAATATGCGATATTCTGAAGAAAGAAGGTTATAGTATTGCAAGAAGGACGGTAACAAAGTATAGAGAAGAGCTTGGTATACCATCTTGCAGGAGGAGGAGAAGATGCAGATAGTGGTCAGTGGTAAAAATGTTGAGCTCTCTCCGTCTCTTAAGGACTACATTGAGAAGAAGCTTGTCAGGTTGGAAAAGTACCTTGGTGAGCCTATAATGATACAGGTTGTCTTATCAACTGAGAGATTTAGAAATATAGTTGATATAACGGTTTCCGCTAAAGAAGGTGTTTTCCACACATCGGAAGATATGGATGATATGTATGCGGCGATAGATAAAGCAGTTGATGTTATGGAGGAGATGGTAAGGAGGAAAAAGGAGAAAATCAAAAATATACCAAAGGGGAGGGATAATAGAGAATCTACAGTGGGTGAGAACTTAGGTGCGAGCTTGGGAGAGGAAGAAATAAGGATAGTTGAGGAGTCTATAGATGTAAAGCCTATGAGTATCGATGAAGCCCTTTTGCAGATAGGCGAAGATGATAAAGGGTTTGTTGTATTCATAAATTCCGATACGGGTAGAGTAAACGTTCTTTATAGAAAGAGAAAAAATCTTTTTGGTTTGATTACACTGTGAATTGGTATGGCGAGGAAGCTTATAGTAGTTACAGGGTTATCAGGAGCTGGTAAGAGTACGGTAATAAAGACACTGGAGGATGGCGGTTATTATACCATCGATAACTTACCTATGGTTTTATTCGAAGAATTATTGGATGTTCCTTATCTAAAGGAAGAGGATATAGCTTTAGGTATAGACATAAGGGATGTTAGGAACATCGAGTTATTAAGAGAAAAAATAGAGGAAATATCGGGTGAGATAAAGATGGAGATAATATTCGTTGAGGCTGAGAGTAATGTAATAGTTGGAAGGTATAAAGAGACCAGAAGAAAACATCCACTTGGTGACCCTATTCTTGAAATGGCTATAGAGAGGGAGAGAGAATTATTAACCCCTATAAGAGAGAGGGCGGATAGAATCATTGATACTACCAATCTTTCTCCTACTAAACTTAGAGAGATAATCCTCTCTATGTACTCGAAAGACCCGAGAAAAAAGCTATTTTTGGTTTCCTTTTCTTATTCCAAGGGGATTCCGTCCTTTACGGACATTCTTATAGATGCCAGGGTCCTTCCTAATCCCTATTATGTGGACGATCTGAAGAAACTGACGGGGCTTGATGAAAAGGTGAGAAGATTTTTTGAGGGAAGGGAGGAGGTTGGTAGATTTCTAAAGGAGGTCTTTGGGTTTGTTATGGGAAGTCTTTCAGGGTACTACCAAAATGGTAGGAGTTTAGTTGTGTTGTCTGTAGGTTGTACAGGTGGTAAACATAGATCTGTCTATCTTGTTGAAAAGCTTTATAAACTATTTGTGGATTCCCTAACCGGTGAATTTGAGGTTTCCAAATTACATAGAGATCTTAATTAGAGGAGTAGATTTTTATAAAAAATTCTATACTCCTATTATAGGTTCTCTCAAATTCAGTTGAAAAGTAACAGGCTGGTAATTCATTCCTTGCTCTATGGTATGCTATGCATTCACAACAGTATCCTTTCTTGCTACAAGGTTCGTAAGAGCAATTGCACATACTTAAATTTTTCTTGTAATTTTTACACTCGTTTGTATGTCTTGCCATATTTGTATCCTATAGATTCGTTGCCGTTACCTCAAGTTGGGTTATGTATTTATGAACCCTAGCCATTAGTTTCGATTTTTTCCTAGCCCCCTCGTTTCTGTGGAAGACACCTTTACTAACGGCTTTATCTATGGCTTTTTGAGCTTCTCTCATCAACTCTATTACCTTTTCTTTTGGTTCCTTACTTTCCATGGCTTTTAATACTTTCCTTATACTCGTTTTTACAGTACTTCTTATGGCTTTATTTCTCAGTCTTCTTTTCTCCGCCTGTCTTGCCCTCTTTTTCGCGGACTTTAAATTTGGCACTTTTCCTTACCTCCTTTATGTTATTATAGCCAGGTTTTCGTATTAGTGCCATACTTGTTTTAGCATGTCAATATGGGTTATAGTCAACTATATAGGTGGGTGTTAGGATGAGAGTAGATTGGAGAGTATGGTTCGAGAGGATCATCGCGCTTATAATAGGTATCCTTATATGGGGATATGTGAATTCTCAGGGGATAGTGGAGATAGCCTACGTCGTTCCGATAGAGTATAGAGATATAGGTAGTAATATGATTATTAAAAGTAACCTTCCCCAGACTGCTACAGTTAGACTCAGGGGTAATCCGTGGATAATGAATAAAATTGAGTCTAAAGATATATCTGTGATCTTCAGTTTTAGTGAAGCTAGGGCAGGGTTTAACAGGATCAAGGTGAGTAGTGTGAAGGTTCCAAGCGGTGTTGAAGTGGTAAATGTGGTTCCTGAATATATAGACGTAGAAGTTGGATTTCTTGTGGAAAAAGAAGTCCCGGTTGCAGTTGTTTGGATGAGGAAACCTAAACATAGTTTTAGATACTATCCTGAGACTGTTGTCATTAAAGGAGAAGCTTATCGTATAAAGAATATAAACAGAGTTTATACGAAACCCATTGATGGGAAGTTATTGACAAAGGTCAAACATCTAGAGGTTAAATTGATGTTACCTGGTAATGTTTTTTCGGACACTAAAGCTATCAAGATAGAGGTAGACTAGGAATGAGGCTTTTCGGGACTGATGGCATAAGAGGGAGAGCCAATGTTTGGCCTATGACACCTGAAGTTGCTCTTAAAGTAGGTATGGCTGTTGGTTATATTCTTTCTGCTAATAAGAACTCGAAAAGAGGGATTGTTGTTGTTGGTAAAGATACGAGGATTTCGGGTTATGTATTCGAATACGCGATAAGCTCTGGTTTATGTGCTGTTGGTACTGATGTTTATCTACTCGGCCCTATGCCAACTCCGGCTATAAGCTTTATAACACGAGATATGAAAGCTGATGCTGGGATAGTGATATCTGCTTCTCATAACCCTTATTACGATAATGGGATAAAGGTCTTCAATGAGGATGGCTTGAAATTAACGGATTCGCTGGAGGCAGAAATAGAGAGAATAGTATTAGAGAATACCATTAAACCAGATCCTGAAAGAATAGGTAGAATAAGAAGGGTTGTGGATGCTATTGGTAGATACATAGTCTATTTGAAAAGTACGTTTCCCTATAGTCTATCACTTGAAAAAGTAAAAATAGTTTTGGATTGTGCTAATGGTTCGACCTATAAAGTTGCACCTATTGTCTTTGAAGAACTAGGTGGTTCAGTTTATCCCTTTGGGGTCAACCCTAATGGATACAATATAAATGATGGATGTGGTTCTACTTATCCGGAATTTGCAAGGTCAAGACTGATCGAATTAGGAGCGGATGTCGCTTTCTCTTTCGATGGCGATGGGGATAGATGCATAGCGGTTGATGATAAGGGTGTTATATTGGATGGCGATGATATAGTTACTATAATATCTATATATCTAAAGTCAAAGGGCTTACTCGAAGGGAATAGAGTAGTTTCAACTATAATGGCCGGTATGGGTTTGGAGATCGCACTTAGGAACTATGGAATAGAACTTGTAAGGGCAAATGTTGGGGATAGGTATGTATTTGAAAGGATGAAGGAAGTGGGGGCTAATATTGGAGGTGAACCTTCAGGTCACATTATACTTTTAGATCATACCACAACTGGTGATGGTATAATTACAGCTCTCAAGCTGTTAACAATTATGGTCGATATGGACATGTCCTTGAGTGATTTGAGGAAGAAGTGGGTTTTAAGGTTCCCAAAGGAAGAGAGAAGTGTTCCTGTTAAGGATAAGATTCCGATCGAAAGTACACCTTTATTTCAAGTATTGAGGAAACTTGAAAATGAAATCAAGTTTTATAATGGAAGGATACTAGTGAGGTATTCAGGTACGGAACCGAAGATCAGAATACTTGTTGAAGGTGAGGATGAAACTAAAGTAAAAGATATTGCTGATGTTTTAGAAGAGGGTGCCAAAAAATATTTGGGAGGTTGTGATGGGTAGGATTCGTCTTGGTGTTAATGTTGATCACGTTGCTACCTTGAGAGAAGCGAGAAAAACCGTTGAGCCTGATCCTGTTACCTGTGCCCTTATAGCTGAGATAGCTGGAGCAGATGGTATCACAGTACATCTTAGGATAGATAGGAGACATATAAAGGAGAGGGACCTTGAATTGTTAAGGAAGGTTGTTAAAACCCGTCTTAACCTTGAGATGGCTGTAAGTGAGGAAATGATCAATGTAGCCACGAGTATAAGGCCTGACCAGGTTACTCTTGTTCCTGAGAGACCGGGTGAAGTTACCACTGAGGGCGGTTTAGATATAATTTCAAATCTTGTTAGAGTAAAGGAGGCGGTTGATATCCTGAAAGAAAGCGGTATAGAGGTGAGTATATTTATCGATCCAGATATTTTACAGGTTGAAGCGGCTAAAGAGGTAGGTGCTGATGCAATTGAGATCCATACAGGTATATACGCAAAAGCTGACGAAGATAGTAAAATGAAGGAGCTAGAGAGGATTTATAAAACCGCTGAAGTTGCAGTAAGAAATGATTTAAAAGTCCATGCTGGTCATGACTTAAACTATAGGAACATAGTACCAATTCTTAAAACTCCTGGACTTGTAGAGGTGAATATAGGTCATGCGATAATAGCAAGGGCTGTTTATGTAGGTATCTTTGAAGCTGTAAAAGAGATGAGGGAGATAATAGATGAGAATAGCTAAGATCTTGTTTCTGACCGGTTTCTTTGCTGGTTTTTCTCCCTTTGCCCCTGGCACTATAGGCTCTATAATGGGGATCATCTTTTATCTGTTGTTCCCAGGAGGTTTTCATAGTTGGTTGCTATTTCTGGTTTTAACTTACTTTGCCATAAGGTTATCTGGTGAGTCCTATGAACTATTTTTGGAGAAGGACAGTGACAGGATAATTATAGATGAAATTTTGGGGATGTGGTTGGCTCTTCTTATCACCTCTTCTAAAGGTTTTTATCATATTCTTGAGGCTTTCCTGATATTTAGGTTCTTGGATATATACAAACCCTTTTATGTCGATAGGATGGAGAGGTTTGAGGGGGGGTGGGGTGTCGTTGTGGACGATTTGTGGGCTGGTTTGATTACGGGGATAATTATGAGGGTGTTTTTTGTATGAGGTGGATGATTTTACTTGTCCTTTTGATCCTTCTTTTCTTTACAGGTTATGGATTTGCTAAAGAGGCAGAAATACTCGTTAAAGCTGATTATGTTGAAAGGATGCCAGAGGTTAACTTGGTTATCGCAAGAGGTGACGTTGAAATTATATATGATGATACGAAGATTTGGGCTGATGAGGTTCATATGAATACGGAAACCAAGGATGTAGTTGCAACGGGTAACGTTGTCATATGGGAAATATCGGAAGATGAAAAGGGAAAGCATGTTAGGGGTTATATGAAATGTGATAAGTTAGAGTTTAATATGGATACCAAAAAAGGCGTGGCTTATAGGGCAAGGGGGTATCTTGATCCTTTTTACTACTTTGAAGGGACAAAGGTGGTTAAAGTAGATGAAGATACCTATAACATAGATAACGGAACTTTAACTACCTGTACAAGCGAGTGCAATGAGAATCCTGACTGGCATTTGAGGGGTAGTAGAATCGCTATAAAAACGGAAAGTTATACCAAGGTTTTTGGGGTAAGTGGTTGGATAAAGTCAATTCCAGTACTTTATAGCCCCTACTTGCAGGTACCTTCTAAATCTGAAAGAAAGAGTGGTTTGCTTGTTCCAACCTTTGGTTATAAGACGGACGATAAGTTCTTTATCAAAGTTCCAGTCTATTTCGTCATAAATAGAAGCAGTGATCTGACTTTATGGTTTACACCTTATTCAAGCGGTTCTCTTGGAACTGCTTTTGAGTACAGGAATGTGTTTTCGAAGGATGAGAAGCTTAAGATCAAGGGTGATTATATACAGCACAAAGATGGTGATGTTAGATGGGCTTTAAAGGGAGGGTTCAATAAATACGTGGGAATAGATACGGAGTTAAAAGGAAGTGTAAGTATTAAGAATACCTCTTACAGGCGTTATTATGCTGATACTTTTGGCGAGTATTCTGAGATATATAGCGATTCCTACCTACAGTTTTTGAAAAGGACAGATTATACTTCGTTGAATGTTCTATTGAGATACCAGTCTGATAATATTTCTGGTTCTTCACAGAAGTTGTACAAGGAACCTGAGATGGATTTTAATGTCTTTCCTATAAACACTAAGATTATAAACAATCTCTTTGTGGGTGGTTATGGTGGACTCCTTGTCTATAAGAACAAAAACGACAATTTAAATCTCGATTATACTCTTACAAGACTCATGTTAGAGCCCAAGCTTTACCTGCCCTTTACGTTCTTAGAAACCTTGAAGTTTCTACCGACCTATTCCTATTCCTATACCTACTGGAGTAGGAGCAGGGATGGAGAAGGTAGAGTTTCGCAGGGTTCAATTTCAAGAGATCTCGGTAATATTGGGGTTTATGTAAGAGGTCCTATTGCTATGAAACCTTATAAGTTACCGGTTCTGGGGGAACTGTACCATTTTGTGGTTCCTGAGGTTAAGTATATTTACATACCTAGATACGGCGATAGAACCAGGGTGGTGATCTTTGATGAAAGGGATACACTGAATGATAGGAACTATGTAACCTATTCTCTTTCAAATAGATTTCTCGCCGTTAGAGATGGTGTTGTAAAGGAAGTTTTAAGAGTAGCTTTTGAGCAGGATTATAGGATGCACAGTTTAGTATCTCATTCAAAGAATTTTTCGGATGTAAGGGTGATCTTTGATATTTATCCTAGGAATTTTTATATTAATACTAGGCTGTTTTACAATGTGTACGGTAAGGGTATCACAACAAAGGCCCTTACCTTTGGTTACTCCGGTAATATATCGGGAGACACTAGGGGGAACTTTAAAGTTAACTACTATGAGGATAATATAGCTCTTTCAAGATATATGGAGTACACCTTTGGTTTTGGTGTTTCTAACCTTGAAGCTAATTTCGCTTTAAGGAGAGATATAAAGAACGACTATTGGCCGGAAAAGGTTTTCTATGTTGGTTATGCGAAGAACTGTTGGGCTATGAGGGTAGGGTACCGTATCCTTGATACAACTCTGACTGGTGGGAGAAAGGATAGAACTCTTTACTTTATCGTTATATTCAAAGGTCTAGGCGGCGTGGGAGTGGTGGATGAGACGAATAGAGACTGGATTAATATGGTGAAAAACAAGTGGAAGGTAAATTTCTAACTGGTAACATAGATAGCTCTGTAAATCTCTCTTTAGATAGAGTAATAAGAGCCTGCGAAAAGCTCTCTATAGATAGAATAGCTGAGAAGACGATCATTGTTGGTGGTACGAATGGTAAAGGTTCAACTATTCTTTATTTGGAATCCCTTCTTTTAAGGGCAGGATACCGTTTATTTACCTATCTTTCACCTCATCTACTCAGTGTTTCGGATAGAATCAGAGTTAACGGTGTGAATCTAGAGGAGATAGAGATATCTAGAAATTATGAAGAGGTAAGGGAAAAGTTGAACTCAATTTGGGATTCTTTAACCCCCTTTGAGAGATTCACAGTAACTTCCTTTTACATAGCAAAACAGGGTAAGTTTGATTTTGCCCTTCTTGAAGTTGGTATGGGTGGTAGATTGGATGCTACAAATGTCTTTAATAATGAATATGCAGTGATAACAAGTATCGCTTTAGATCATATGGACTTTTTGGGTGATACCATTGAAGAGATAGCCTGGGAAAAGGCAGGTATAATAAAAGAAGGTACCTTTGTTGTCCTTGGGGATATCGAGAGTAGCGCTTACGGGGTGATAGAGGGCGTTGCCAGAGGGAAAAAAGCGATCTTGAAAAGAGTAAGTAGAGATTTCGGGTATGACATCAGGAATTTTTCTATTGAAGCTATTGAATTTTCCTATAGTGGGATTTACCTAAAGGAGTCACTTTTTAAATTGAGGCAATTAAATCCTGTTTTTGCGCATAATGCCTCTCTTTCAATTTATCTAGCTGAAAATATAGTTGGGAGTAAAATAGGAAACATCGACGTATATGGTGCCCTTCTTAATACAGAAATACCCGGTAGATTTGAGGTTGTGAGATTGAGTGATTCTATAATTATACTCGATGTTGCTCACAATTTTGACGCTCTTAAGGTGGTCAAAGATTGTGTGGATAGGTTGTCTGGTGATGTGGTATGGTTTATTTCGCCTGTTAGGGGTAAAAACTGGTGGAAAGTGATTGATCTAATCGATCCGGGAAGATTGTTCCTGGTAGAGAACCCTGTAAGGGGTTTTAAGAAAGAAGAACTTCGGAGATTCGGTAAAGTTGTTGATCTAGATGAGTTAGAGACGTTTATCAAAAATGAAGGGACTTATGTTTTTACAGGCTCTTTCTACATAGTTGGAGAGGTTAAGAGGAGGTTGGAGAAATGGAAAAGAAGTTTGAAGTTGTAATTAGGTATTTGGTTGATAAATCAAACGTTAACATAATAAACGCTCTGATAGAAGGGTATGAAGAGGTTGCCATTGTAAGAGTTATTGATAAAAAAGAAGGGATTATGGAGCTTTATACTTCTAGTGATTATGAAGAGGATTCTGGTAATATAATAAAAGCTATAAGAGAAGAATATGGGATTATGATTAAGGAACTTTCAAGATTTAGGTATCCTGTTGACTTAGATTCCTGAACGACGGAATCCCATCTACTGATCTAGCTTCCTTTACGGCCATTAAAATAGACTCTGATGTGAGTTTCCTTGCTATAGTCCCTATTATTACAGTATCCAGCTTCCTTTTGCCAGTTGAAAGTACGATAACTATGTCACCGTCGTAGGGTGTCCATACGGGATCTATAACTTCTGCCATTCCTGCAGAGGTCATCAAGGCTATCCTATATGCTTCTCTTTTTGTGAGTTGGGCATCAACCATTACTATTACTATAGTTGTATTTTGAATATCAATGTCTTCTATTTTTCTAACTACTCCAATAGAGATGGCTCTAGATGTGTTTATGAATTTACCTTCTTCATCTAGTGTACCAGCTATAATTGCTCCATTTTCTTTTATGTCCCCAAAGGCGTTAACTACTGAAAGTACACCTATTGTTGTGCCCTTTATGCTTTCCTCTGAATATCCTATCCCACTCTTTGTTCCCCTTCTTACTCCAAATAGTTTACCAACTACAGCTCCTGTTCCAGCACCTACCGATCCCACTTCTATTTCCCTGCCAGCTGATTTTAGAGCTCTATAAACTCCTTCAGGATCTGGGGCTTTTGGATTACCTATGAAAAGATCAAAGATCACGCAGGTGGGAACTATTGGGATTTTTAATTCGTCTATTCTTATTCCCTTTTCAATTTCAAGCAGGTATCTTGCCACTCCATCTGCTACCGATAACCCAAAGGCACTTCCACCTGTTACCGTTAAGGCGTAGATTGGGTGGCTATTATTGGTAAGCGTTAGAGAGTCAAAATTTCTGGTGCTTGAGGCACCACCAAGGGTAATGGCGACTCCCTTTGCTGCGTCAGGAAAGAGAAGTATAGTTGCGCCTGTTATGTTCTGGAGGTCTGTATAGTTTGCCACAAGTACATTTTCGACATTTACTCTTACCTTCATATTAGTGAATTATAATGTATTTTCAGGTACTTTTAAATATTGTCTGGGTATGATAAAGGATGGTAAATGGTGGTGTGTTTCCTACAAGAAAATAATAGGGGGGGTGTTGAAATGAAAAAGTGGTTCTTATTCGCACCGGGACCTACTCCTGTTCCACCTGAGGCATCATTAGCTATGGCTATGCCTATACTTCATCACAGGACCAGTGATTTTGAGGCTATATTCGAAGAGGTAAGAGAGGGTTTGAAGTACGTTTTTCAGACTAGCAAGGATGTTATTGTACTAGCTTCTAGTGGGACAGGAGCTATGGAGGCTGCTGTTGTTAATACCCTTTCGCCAGGTGACAAGGCTGTAGTCGTGAGAGGAGGTAAATTTGGGGAAAGATGGGCGGAAATATGTGAAAGTTATGGCATTGTCACTATCCCCATAGATGTTGAGTGGGGTTGTGCGGTTGATGTGGATGATGTGAAAAAAGTTTTAGATAAACACCCTGATGCTAAGGCACTCTTGTGGCAGGCTAGTGAGACGTCAACGGGTGTCAAACACCCTACAAAAGAACTTGCCGAGTTGTGTAAGGAAAGAGGCATATTGAGTATCGTAGATGGTATAACTGCTATAGGTGTTTTTGATGTAAGAACAGAAGAATGGGGCATTGATGTTGTTGTGAGCGGTTCTCAAAAGGCTTTTATGTTACCTCCTGGACTCGCCTTTATAACCCTTAGTGATAGGGCTTGGGAGGCTACTAAGAAGTCCAAGTCTCCTAAATATTACTTTGATCTTGCCAAAGAGCTGAAAAACCAGCAGAAGAACCAAACTGCCTATACACCAGCTGTTTCTCTGATTATAGGTTTAAGAGAAACTCTTAGAATGATAAAGAATGAGGGTTTGGAGAATGTCTTTAAGAGACATGCTATTCTTGCCGAGGCTAGTAGGGAGGCTATGAAGGCCATTGGTCTTGAGCTATTTTCAAAGGTTCCAAGTGAGGCTGTAACAGCTGTTAAGGTACCTGAGGGTATAGATGGTGGGAAGATTCCCAAGATACTTAGGGAAAACTATGGAGTCATAATTGCCGGTGGACAGTCTCAGCTAAAAGGTAAGATATTCAGGATCTCTCATATGGGTTATGTTAATAAATTTGATATGCTATCTGTGATAGGTGCTATTGAAGGAGTACTAAAGGAGTTAGGATATAAGTTTGAACTTGGTGCTGCTGTTAAGAAAGCACAGGAGATACTATGGAGGTAGGTGATGGTTAAGATACTTATATCAGATAAGATCTCGGATAATGCCATAAATCTTTTAAAATCTGATCCCGATTTTGAAGTCCATGTGAAGACGGGACTGAAAGAGGATGAGTTGGTCGGGATGATAGACGATTATGATGCGTTGATAGTGCGTTCGGCGACAAAGGTTACAAGAAGAGTGATAGAGGCTGGCCATAAACTAAAACTTATAGGAAGGGCTGGTACGGGAGTTGACAATATAGATGTGGAAGCGGCTACAGAAAGAGGTATAATAGTTATGAACACTCCCGGAGCGAATACTATTGCTGCTGCTGAGCATGCGATAGCGATGCTCTTGGCACTTGCAAGAAAGATACCTCAGGCGGATGCTTCTATGAAGCAGGGTAAATGGGACAAAAAGAGCTTTATGGGAGTAGAAATAAGGGATAAGGTCCTCGGTATAATAGGAATAGGTAGAATAGGGTCCTATGTGGCTAAGTTAGCCCAGGGTTTACAGATGAAGGTTATAGCTTACGACCCCTACATTTCTGAAGAGGCCGCAAAGCAAATGGGTGTTAGGTTGGTTTCTTTAGACGAACTTTTAAGTGAGTCCGATTTTATATCAATCCACTCGCCATTAACAAGAGAAACGAAACATCTTCTCAATAAGGAGAAGCTACTAAAAATGAAAAAAGGGGCTCTCCTAGTTAACTGTGCGAGGGGTGGGATAGTTGTAGAGAAGGATCTCTATGAGGTGCTCGTTTCTGGCCATTTAGGCGGTGCTGCTTTGGACGTCTTTGAAGAAGAGCCACCACAGGATTATTCCCTGGTTAAGCTGCCTAACGTTATAGCAACACCCCATATAGGTGCCAGTACATATGAAGCTCAGGAAATTGTTGGTTTGATAATATCGCAACAGGTGTTCGATTACTTTAAACGCGGTATAATCTGTCTCTTATACAC
>JAGDVO010000015.1:66246-73399 GCA_023269715.1 Thermosulfidibacter sp. | reverse complement strand
AGAAACGCTGTAAATGCTCCGTCTGTTAGGCCTGAACTCATACCAAAAATCGAACCTTATGTGGGTCTCATAACCAAGCTTGGTAGTTTTGTTGTTCAGCTGTTTGATGGTAGAGTTGAGGAATTTGAGATAGAGTATGCTGGTGAGGTTGTGGAGGAAGGTCTTTATTCTACTCTTACAAGTAGTGCTCTTGCTGGTGTTCTAAAGCCTATACTTGGGAATGGTGTGAATGAGATCAATGCACCATATATAGCGAAGCAAAGGGGTATAAGGGTAATAGAGAAAAAGTCAAGAGATACGGAAGGTTTCGCTAGCCTTATAAAGATAGTTTTAAGGAGCAAGGATAAAGAGGCAAGCGTTTGTGGTACTCTTATAAGAAAGAACGATCCGAGAATAGTTATGGTTAACGGTTTCCCTGTAGAGGCTGAACCTAGGGGGTACATTCTTTACTTTAAGAATTATGATAGACCTGGTGTTATAGGTAGGATTGGTACACTTTTAGGTGAGGCTAATATAAATATTGCGGGCATGAGACTCGGTAGGTTTAAGCCTGGTGAAGAAGCTGTCGCTCTTTTAAATGTGGATCAACCTGTTCCCGATGAGTTGTTAAAGAAAATAGAAGAATTACCGAACATAATAGAAGTAAAGATGTTAAACTTGGACTAATGGGAGTCTGAGAGTTGGAATTCCTTCTACCTAAAGGTGTAAGGATAATACCACCTGCTCTTGCAGATTCAAGGGAAAGAATAAAGGAAGTTATAGCCAGTGTATTTAGAAGGTGGGGTTTTAGAAGAGTTGTTACTCCTACATTTGAGTACTATGATGAGGTTTACAGAAAGCTTGATAATTGGCTGAATGGCGGAATAGTAAAGATTACTGAAAGGGAGACAGGTAAAATCCTTGTTTTAAGGCCCGATTTCACTCCTCAGGTTGCGAGGATCGCTTCTACGATAATGAAGGATTATCCGAGGCCTTTGAGGCTCTTTTATTATGGCTTCGTTTATAGGTGGCCTTTGAATGGGTTGGAGAAGATAGAAAAGGAAACTTATCAGGCAGGTCTCGAGCTTATAGGAATAGAACAGCCTGAAGCTTCAAGTGAGATGATAGCTATAGCTGTTGAATTACTTAGGGAGTTCAAAATCGAAGGGTGGAGAATAGTGGTGGGACATGCTGGTTTTACAAAAGCCTTACTTGAAGGCCTCCCAAATGATAAGAAGAGTATCGTATTTGATATATTAAAAAGGAAAGCGAGAAAGGATCTCTATAGTTTGGATATTAGTGAATCTAAGCACCCCGATATTCTTAGGGATATATTCAGTTATGCAGGTGATGTTACGGTCTTAAGTTATCTAATGAGAAAAGTGGAAGGTAGGGAGGATCTATTCCCTATAGTAAAGGAGCTTAGGGTTATATATGGTTTTCTCGAAAGGTATGGTCTGACCAAAGGGGTCGTTTTTGATCTCTCAGAGCCAAGGGGGATGTTTTACCATAATGGCTTCCTCTTTGAGGTTTTTGCTGAAGGAGCGGGAAGATCTATAGCTTTTGGAGGTAGGTATGAATCTCTTATGGAAATGTATGGAAGAAAAGAACCTGCAATAGGTTTTGGTGTAAATATAGATGATATTATGGACGTACTTTCTGCAATGAAGAGTTTACCACCTTCTCACGGAGTTGATTTTTTGATAGTCGATACCACTGAAAGTAAGGATAAAGGCGTTTCTCTTGCTTCTTTGCTCAGGTCAAAGGGTTACAGTGTTGCAAGGGATATTATAAAAAGGGACATCAACGATTCTATATACTACGCAAAAACGGTTGGTATAAGAAAGGTTCTGGTGATAACTGATGAACTTTTAGTCATGGGTAAGGTTAGACTAGTTGAAATAGACGAGGGGCGGGATATGATAGTAGATGAAACTACTTTCGTAAATACTTATGGCCTTGGGAGGAAAGTATTATGAAGAGGATAGCTGTAATAGGTGCCCAATGGGGAGATGAGGGTAAGGGTAAGGTTGTGGATTTCCTCGCGGAGAATAAAGACATAGTTGTCAGATACTCTGGTGGGCCTAATGCTGGTCATACGGTTGTTATAGATGGAAAGAAGTATGTGTTGCATTTGATTCCCTCTGGTATACTTAGAAAAGGAACTCTTTGCATAATGGGTAACGGTATGGTTATAGATCCAGACGCCCTTTTGAAGGAGATGGAGGATTTAAGGTCTTTAGGAGTTCACGTGGATGGTGACAATCTTAAGATAAGTGAGAGTGCTCACGTAATTATGCCTTATCACAAGAAACTCGACTTTTTGCAGGAAAAGGTGAAGGGTGGTGGTAAAATAGGAACTACATTAAAGGGTGTAGGTCCATGTTATTCGGATAAAACTGCAAGGTTGGGTATAAGGATAGGGGATCTGTTAGATCCTGCAATTTTGAGGGACAAGCTGAGATTGTCGGTTGCCATCAAAAATGTTTTGATAAAGGAGTTTTTTGAGGAAGAGGGTTTCGACGTGAATGAGCTCTATGAGACCGCCCTGAGATGGGGTGAAACTTTAAAGGGCTATATAGCAAACACGACGATGATGCTGAACAAAGCAGTTAGGGACGATAAAAGTATCCTCTATGAAGGGGCTCAGGGTACAATGCTAGATGTAGATCATGGAACGTATCCCTTCGTAACTTCTTCCAATCCTACTATAGGTGGGATCTATACGGGTTGTGGTGTCGGTTTTAATGCTGTGGACGCAGTTATAGGTGTTGTAAAGGCTTACACTACAAGAGTTGGTGGTGGAGCTTTCCCTACGGAACAGGATAATGAGATCGGTCTCTATATGAGAGAGAAGGGCGGAGAGTATGGAGCGACGACGGGTAGACCAAGAAGGTGTGGATGGTTGGATCTAGTAGCTCTGAGGTACGCCTCTATGATAAACGGAATGACACATATTGCGATAACTAAGCTTGATGTTCTTGATGGACTTGAGAGGATAAAGGTTTGTGTAGCCTATGAGATAGACGGTGACGTAACGGATGAATTTCCGCTTTCCTACAGTAGGTTTGAGAGGGCAAAACCTATATACAGAGAATTTGAAGGTTGGGATAGACCTGTAAAAGGAATTAAGGATAGGAGAGAACTACCTGTTAATGCTATGAAATACTTGGAGTATATAGCGGAAAGTACGGGAGTAAAGTTGTTTATGGTTTCTACGGGGCCTTCAAGAGAGGAAACTATATTTTTTGACTGACAACTTGACAACCATTTTTGATGTGGTATATGATTTACTAGATATTTATCCTTTTGCGGGTGTAGCTCAGTGGTAGAGCGCCGCCTTGCCAAGGCGGAGGTCGCGGGTTCGAAACCCGTCACCCGCTTTTGAAAATCCTTATAAGGCGGCGTAGCCAAGTGGCGAAGGCAGGGGACTGCAAATCCCCCATTCCCCGGTTCGAATCCGGGCGCCGCCTTATGTTAGGGGTGCATCAATGTTTGTCTTCTTGTATCTGTTTTTCTATTAAGAGTGACCCTTTAAAGAGGGTTGGGGAATGATTGTCTATGAAAAAGTGGCGGATGTCATCAGGAGCTCTAGAGTTATCATCATAACTGCTGGTGCAGGTATGAGTGTTGATTCGGGTCTTCCAGACTTTAGAGGGGATAGAGGTTTTTGGCGAGCCTATCCTTTATATGAGAGGTTAGGCTTGAATTTTTATGATATGGCTAACCCCTATCAGTTTGAAAGGGATCCTGCTTTTGGTTGGGGATTTTATGGGCATAGATTGGGGATGTATAGGAATGTAAAACCTCATGAAGGTTTTTATATACTTCTGAAGTGGATAGACAAACTTAATCTTGACTACTTCGTTGTAACAAGTAATGTGGATGGTCATTTTCAGAAAGCTGGTTTTAAGGATGATAGGGTCTATGAGGTCCATGGTTCAATCCATTATCTTCAGTGCCTTAGACCCTGTTCGGATGATATATGGCCAAATGATGAAGAGGTTAGGGTGGATTACGAAACTATGAAGGCTCTTAATATACCAAGGTGCAGGAACTGTGGCGGTGTTGCAAGACCCAACATCCTTATGTTTGGTGACTACTCCTGGATATCTAGGAGAACAGATGCACAGAGAGCTCTTTTTTACAGTTTCCTAGAGAGGAATAAAGGTAAACCCATGGTTGTCATAGAGATAGGAGCAGGCAAGGCGATACCCACTATAAGGAGAACAAGTGAAATGCTTGGTTATAGTTACAACACAGTTGTGGTGAGGATAAATCCGAGAGAACCTGAAATTAATCCACCACATGTATCGATCCCAGAAAGAGGGCTAGTGGCTTTAAAGGAGATAGATAGGTTTTTGAATTTAGATTAGTATTCGTTGTTTATCACTTTTTGTTTATAAATTTTTGAGCCCTTTCTTTAAAAGAGGTCTTTTCCATCATCTGGGCGAATATAGTATTTAAAAGAGGTTCTTTAGGATTTTCGTTCCCTATCTCCCTAAGTATCCTTTTAGTTTGTATTACTGCTTCTAAGCTATTTTCTCTTCTTAGCTTTTCAACTAGATTTAGAGTAAAGTGTTCTATCTCCTCCCTAGGGATGAAGTAGTTTATCACTCCGCTACTTATCAGCTTTTCTTTGGGTATGACATCACCGGTCATCAGAAATTCGGTTGCGAAACCTAAACCGACAACTTCAACTAGTCTCTTTATACCAAGAGGTTCAACTACTAGTCCTAGCTTTACAAGAGGAATACCTATTTTGGCGTTTTCTTCTGCTATCCTTATGTCTGTTGTTAGAGCAACCATTATACCGCCGCCTAAAGCATACCCTTCAATTAAGCTTATCGTTGGTTTTTTCACGTTGATAAGTCTAGTGAAACAGTAATTTACCGCTTTTTGATACTCCAGGGATTTTCCTTTTTGTGAAAATTCAAGCATCTCTTTTATATCCGCACCACTTGAAAAACTACCACCTATTCCTCTCAGTATTATGACATCAACATCTGGATTTTCATCAACTATTTTTACCTTATCGCCAACTTCTAGCCATGTGGAGTAGTTGAAAGCGTTTCTACTTTCTGGTCTGTTAAATAGCACCCAACCTATACCGTTACTTATTTCGATCTTTACGTTTTTCATGTGATAATCATAAACTTATAGTTGATTGTTGTCAATGAACCGTTGTAGATTACTGAAAAATCTGGTAAATGTTATTATGGGGTGAAGATGGAAGTTTTGTTGATTCTAGTTCTTCTTTTCCAGTTGGTGATTATAGTGGTTTTTATTTTAAGAAATCCATACTCTATTATTAAGTCTAGTCATGAAAGGCTTATACAATTAGAGTCCCGTTTGCAGAATTATGTGGATCTGTATAGTAGAATGGAATCGAGCTTCAAGGAAGATATGAGACATAATAGAGAAGAAATTTCCTCTTCGATCCATTCTTTTAATGAGAGTATTTTGCAACAGTTTTTGACTCTCTCTGAAATTCAAAAAAATCAACTAGACACTTTTGCTAGTAAACTCATGAATTTTGTGCAAATAACAGAACAGAAACTCGAGGAGATGAGAAAAACTATAGAGGAGAGGTTGAGGTTACTTCAAGAGGAAAATTCGAGGAAACTGGATCAGATGAGAGAAATAGTTGATAAGGAGCTACATTCAACATTGGAAAAGAGGCTTGGTGAATCTTTTAGGCTTGTGAGTGAAAGATTAGAACAAGTTTATAGAGGACTCGGTGAGATGCAAGCCCTTGCTGCAAGTGTTGGTGATCTTAAGAAGGTCCTTTCTAATGTGAAGACGAGAGGTATTTTTGGTGAGATGCAGCTTGGAGCTATTTTGGAACATATACTTTCACCTGATCAGTATGATAGAAATGTAGCGGTTAAAAAGGGTAGTGGTGAAAGAGTGGAATACGCGATTAAAGTACCGAATAAAAATGGGGATGGTTTTATATATCTACCTATAGATGCAAAGTTTCCAGTCGATAGCTATCAGAGATTGGTAGAGGCTTACGAACTTGGTGATCCCAATCTGATAGATTCTTGTGCTAGGGATCTTGAAAGGGTGGTCAAAGATAATGCCAAAACCATAAGGGATAAGTACATAGATCCTCCAAATACGACTGATTTTGCTATTATGTTCTTACCTTCTGAAGGTTTATACGCCGAGGTGCTTCGGAGACCAGGTTTGTTAGAGAGTATTCAGAGGGAGTATAGAGTGACTGTTACTGGTCCCACAACACTTGCTGCTTTCTTAAACAGTCTACAGATGGGATTTAGAACTTTGGCTATTGAAAAACGTTCTAGTGAAATATGGACTCTACTGGGTGCTATAAAGACCGAGTTTAGTAGATTTGGTGATATTCTAGAGAAGACACATAAAAAGATAATTGATGCGAGTAAAGCTATAGAAGAGGCAACTAAAAGGACTAGAACAATAGAACGTCGGCTAAAAGACGTAGAAGAACTTCCGAGAGATAAAGCTCTAGAAACTCTCGGTTTTGCGGAAGAGGACGATACCATAACGTAGAAATAACTCCCGGGGAGGGAGTCGAACCCCCGACCAGGCGGTTAACAGCCGCCCGCTCTGCCGGCTGAGCTACCCGGGAATTATCGCCTATTTTAAATAGAATTTTTTGTTCTGTTTGTCAATAGGCTGCATTTCTAGGAGTGAATTTATTCATAGATTGTACTTCAGTAGTTTTCTTTTACCCTGTATACCACCATTACGGGAAAGTCATCGAGTACAAGTTCGAAGAATCTCCTATCGTACTTTCTCAGTATGAACATTCTGTTGAAAAGACTTTCGGTTTGTTGGGGATCGAGTATCAGGAATAAGGTCCTTGATCCATCCTTTGTATCTGTTATTTCTATATCTATTCCTTTATCATTGATAAAGTCTTCGTTTATAATATCTCCTATCTTTACTATGAGTTTCCTAATTGGAATTGTACCACTTGCTACATTTATTACCCTTTTGGCAAGGTCTATTTCAACACCGATATCCTCACAGAAGATCTTTCCCTTTTCGATTGGGTAGCATTTCCTTGGGAGGATAATTTTACCCGGTGTTCCATCTTTTGTTTTGAAATTGTATGTTCCAAAATAGTTGATCCAACCGAATTTATCTATAAGATCTCCGGTAAATACCCAGTATAAGGGCGTTCCTA
>JAGDVO010000015.1:4571-66236 GCA_023269715.1 Thermosulfidibacter sp. | reverse complement strand
GCGTTCCTATTGGTTTTTTAAAGTTCCCTTTCTCAACCTTTTCTACGATGTCTTTCGCTTTCACTCCACTTTGAAGTAGATCTATAACTCTTTTTAGACCGTAATTGGTTATGAAAGAGGAGATTAGCCATCCCTTTTCTGGATCACTTACAGCGAAACTTCTGGCTACGAAATAGGTTTTAGGCGTTGATTGGCTACCACCATCATGTACATTAGCTCTTTCGGAGTATAAATTGAAGGCATAGCCGTAGTCCCACCATGTCCATATAGCGGATTGAGCTGGTGTATTGTCCTTTATCCATTTCATATCGGCTACTAAAGTTGAATAGGCTTTTGGGGTACTTACTATGTTCGTAATACTTGTTTGAACCATAACACTGAGTATAAGTGTGCTGAAAGATAGAAAGGCTTTTAGAATATCCTGTTTACTTTCATCTTTTGTGATGTATCTGACTAGAGTGTCAAGGAGGTATCCGAAACCGAAGCCCGCGAAAGGTGCTAGATACATAGTGAAACGCGCACCAGATTTAAAGGATAATATACCTATTGCGAATATGGGTAATAAAAAGATGGATTCTCTCCACCTTTGGAATATAAATACAACAAAACCGATTAATCCTACTACGGAAAAGTAAGGATTTGTGAATAGATTTTCCAGTACTTCTTTTGGGCTAAGTTTTTGAAGCTCCGATATTGACATGAATATATTTGGGAATTCTGAAAATAGCTTTTCCGAAGATGTTTTTGATGCTATACCGAAGACCAAAGTCATTACCTGGCTATACAGGGACATCGGCCCTTCGTAGAGGTACCATAACTGTGGTACTATTATGATGGCATATTCTGTTAGTTCCTTTTTTGTGATTTTTCTCCTCACTATCAAATCAGCTATTATTATTGCGGAAATCTGAACCAGTATAATGTTAGAGTGTCCGTACCATATGTAATACATAATGGCTGTGATCGAACATAGTACAGCGTATAGAAGTCTTCTTTTGTCCCTTTCAAAAGTGAATAGGAACGAGAATAGTGCTAAGGTAAAAGGGAAGAAAAGGTTTAGCATATCATGGTCGAGTCTCATTAAGTTGGTTCTAGCTAAGAATAGGGGTGAATTGGTAGCTATGAGAGCACCTATGATGCCTGCAGTTGGTGAGTCGTTTTTATATCCGTAAAAGAATATGGGGATGATTGTAAGTGATGTTAGGATGTAAACTATGTACCATGTGATCCTTTCAAAGGATAGCCCTGTTATTTTATGAATAGCGTATACTATGAGACTTGGACCGTTACCTGAAATTGTGTATTCGGGGTATAGTTTTTCATCTTTTAGTTTTGTTTTAAGGATACCGTCGGGGTAAAATCTCATTTTATCTGGTTCTCCAATTCTGAATTTTCCATCCACCATATCTTTCGCTATCCTTGCGAAGTAAAAAGAGTCATATTCGCTATATATGGGCGTTCCGTTATGGAAAAATATATCCTTTTTCTCCTTCCATAGCTTTACGTCATTCAGTCTTACCCAGATCGTAAAGGAGAATGTTATTATTAGGGATATGACTATAACTATGTACTTTATAGGTTTCGCTAGTTTTACTATTGGTGATAGTGTATCATTTTCTCCAGCTTTTCCGTCATCCTTCTTAGTTTGTTTGATACTTTTACCGGATAGTCCCATTTTTCACCTCTTATCTTTTTAGCTTCTTCAGGTAGTTTCGAGTAGTTACTTATGCAGAACTCCCGGATTTTGCTTATGGATGGATAATCTATAATAACCTTTCCTCTATCCATTACCTTTACTAGTAGGGGATAGGCATCCTTTGATGGAGGGGGTTCATCCTCCAGGCAAATTATATCTTCGATCATTATGCCGTCTTTAACGACTCTCCATACTTGTTTTTTACCAGGGAGTGTGATCTTACCTGTTGATAACTTTATCTTCGGTCCTCCCTTATCCTCTACGAGTTTGTAAACACCACCAAGGCTTGGTGCGTCTTTTGAAACCCCCATTTCAGTACCAACTCCAAAGACGTCCGCTTTGGCCCCCTTTTCTAAAAGTTCCTCTATCTTGTACTCGTTAAGGTCACCGCTTAAGACTATCCTGACATAGTTTAGGTTTTCTTCGTCTAGCATCTTTCTAACCTTCTTGCTTAGTTCAGCAAGGTCTCCAGAATCTATCCTTACACCTCTCAGTCTATAACCCCTTTTTTCCATTTCCTTTGCAACTATTATGGCATTTTTTGCACCCTCTATAACATCGTATGTGTCTATTAGCAAAACTGTATTTTCTGGAAAGTGTTCAGCAAAAGTTCTAAAGGATTCTAGTTCATTGGGGAAAGACATAACATATGAGTGGGCCATAGTTCCGATGACAGGGATACCGTATAATCTACCCGCAAGTACATTGCTCGTTCCAACACATCCAGCTATAAAGGAGGCTCTTGCTGTTTTTATTGAAGCATCGGTACTGTGGTCTCTCCTTGCGGAAAAGTCCACTACACTTTTGTCTTTTGCCGTAAGTACCACTCTTGCACTTTTAGAAGCGATCATAGACTGGAAATTGAATATGTTAAGCAGGAAAGTTTCGATTATCTGCGCTTCTATTCTCCTTGCGGTTACTCTTATTACAGGTTCTTGATTGAAGTAAATTTCGCCTTCTGGAATCGCCCATACCTCTCCACCAAATCTAAAATCCTTGAGGTACCCGAGGAATTCTTCAGAGAAGATTTTGAGACTTCTTAGATATTCTATAGCATCTTTAGAAAATCTTATGTTTTCAAGATAGTAAAGTATCTGCTCAAGCCCACACGATACAAGAAAATTTCGATTTTCCGGTAGTTCCCTTACAAATAGATCGAAAGTTGTGAAGTCGTTTATCCCAGCTCTATAGTAACTATCTGCCATTGTCAGTTCGTATAGATCCGTAAGTAGCGCCATATTTTCCGGTGTCAAAAAGCCGAAGTTCACCAACCCCTCCTCTCCCTATCTATGTAAACTATTATCTCTGCAAATATCTTCCACAGAGCTTTATCTATTTTGCTTTCTAGCGGTTCTTCATAATCGAACTTTTCCCCAAGTACGGCCAGTATCTCTTCTATTTCCACTCCTTCGTACATTAAAAGTCTTTCCAGAGTCCTACCAGCAGCCCTTTTCATCTCTAATCTCGAGGGGTTTCTTCTGTTATCTAACATGTTAAGGGCGATTTCAACAATAACCTTTTTACTGATCCCCATTATATTACCACTGGATCTATTTTTTTGAGTGTTTTAAGGGCCTGTTCTTTTTTTCTGTTAATCAGTAACATCCTTTTCATCCAGATTTTCCTTTTAATTCTGCTTATAACTTTTTTTGTAGCTATTATACCCTTTTCAAAGATTTCCTCTATTTTATCAAAATCATTCCAGTAGTAGCATCCAATATCCGGTTCGATGACAAAATCCATTTCATCCATTCTCATTTCGCAAAGAAAAAATCTTGCTATCTCATCTGCCCTTAATATTACGTCCATGGAATTCCTAATTTTTTCTCCCCTTTCGATGTCCTTTCCTACATTTACACCTATTACAAAGTCTGCACCAAGTAAATAACATACAGTTGATGGAATTACATCTATCCAACCACCATCTATTAATAATCTACCCTTTACCTCAATTGGCGGGAAGATTCCTGGTATAGCAGAGCTTGCACATACCGCATCAAGAACCTTTCCTCTTGTTATTATGACTTCTTTCCCACTTTCTATATCAACTGATGTGACTGCTGTTTTCAAGTTAAGATCCTCTATGTTTTTGTCCTTTACATCTTTGAGTATCACCCCCATTCCTGTTTTGTAATCATCGAGGTTTACTATTCCTCTAGATGTAAACATTCTAGCAAAGGTTTTTCCAATTCTTATGAATTCGAGGATCTGTTTTAGAGGATTTCTAGTCGCTTTCTCTTTGAATAGAAGGGAAAGTTTAACCAAATACTCATCCTTTAGGACTTCTCTTATGTCATCCCATAAAGCTTTCCAGTTTGGGTTGTAGGCGTACTTAACAGCTATTATGGATCCTATCGATGTTCCACAGATTACGGATATGTCTATCCCTTCTTCTTCGAGTACCTTTAAAACGCCTATATGGGCTATTCCTCTAGCTCCACCCCCACCAAGGGCTAATCCGATTTTCATCTCTTCCTTATCTCTCCAAAGAACCTCTCCATCAGCCTTTCTTCGGGGTAGGACAGAAGAAATTCCTCTCTACTGATACGGAAGGGGTAATTTTCCATGAAATCGATAAGTACCTTGTAAGATCTATTCATTTCCATGATTTCTTCATCATTTTTTGCTTCCTTTATTCTCTTTCTATACCTTTCCTTTAGTTCCTTTATGGTTATAGGGGGAGTTATGTTCAGTTTTTTGAGTGCTTCTATAAGGTCTTCATATTTCAAATCTTCTCTCTCCTACTAAGCGAGAGTTTCTTCTCCCTTATGAAGAACTCAGAGGATTCCCTTATGCTTATCGTCAGTTTCTTTTCACCCTGTGCTTCTACTAACCTACCTATGTTAGCTCTTATGTTTTTAAGAGTTTCATCTTCGTATTCACCTACTTTGATTATTTCAGGGGGAATTGGCACTTTAAAGTGGTTATTTATCCTTTCAAGTCCCTCTTTTACTTCAATAAGTCTGTTTGAAGCTGTTATTATAGCCGCGTTGTTTTTAGCAGCTAGGTAGTAGTGTAGACCGAGAGAGTATTCTTTGGTTTCTATTACCTTGTTGTACACGTATTTTCTCGCAAATTCTGTGTCCTCTTCCTGTAACTTTAGTACAGGGAAACCGATCTCCTCTAGAAGCCTTGCGGTGTACTCCCTATAGGGTTCATCCATATTGTGGATTTCCGCTAAGACAAGATCGGATATGAAGTGTGTTTTGTCCTTTAGTAGATTCGTCAAATTTTCTTTTAAGTCTTTCTTAACAAAGAAGAGTATTGCGCTAGTTTCTATATAGACTCTATCCATTTTTTTTACCTCCTATTTCTTTTTGGAAAACCCGTATCTACCGACTACCTCACCAAGAGTTGAGTATTCCGATGAGAATGGAAGAAAGGCAATGGGTTGAAGAGAATCTATCGTAGGTTTGTAGTTTTCATCAGCATATATATTTACCACCTTTCCTATGAACATGTTATGTACCCCGCAAGGTAATTCATTAATAACTTCGCATTCTATATTTATTGGACATTCCATTATAAGGGGCACACCGGTTACTTCTCCGTAGAATACCGAGAAGTTGCATAACTTGAATTTGTCAGCATTTTTTCCACTTACTGTGCCACATATATCCACCTTATCTACCATAGAGGCTGTTGGCATGTTTATTCCAAAAATTCCTTCTTTCTTTATAATCCCATAGGAATGTCTGGTCGGTCTTATCGATATATATACCTGGGGTGGATCAGAGCAGATTATGCCGGTCCATGCTATTGTTACTATATTTGGATTTTTCTTACCACAGGTGACGAGAATGCACGGAACGGGATAAAGGAACCTCTCGCTTGCCGATAATCTTTTCTTACCCATTGTTGAATCCCTCTGCTATAGTTGTTAGTATAATTACTATGGAAAATTACATTATAAGTCAACTTTTAAGGCTCATATCCATACCAAGTGTAACTGGGCAGGAAAGTGACGTTTTATTTTATCTGGAAGAAGAGATAGAGAGGATAGGTCTGGATTACGAAAGACAGAGGGTTGAGGGTAGCTTCTACAATATACTAGTTGGTAACTATCAGACGCCAAAATGGATAATCTGTTCTCATGTGGATACTGTAAGTCCTCTAGATATGATGCCTCCAAGGGCTGAAGTGAGAGATGATAGGATATACGGTCTTGGTGCCTGTGATGTTAAGTCTGGTATAGCTGTTATGTTAGCCTTGCTTAAAGAGTTTTATGAATCCATCTACGAAAAAGGTGTTTTATTTGCCTTTTTGGTTGACGAAGAGAAGGACGGTAGAGGCTCTAAAGAACTTTCCCATTCCCTTTCTAATGTTGAGGGTATAAAGGGAGCTATTGTGATTGAGCCTACGGATATGAAGATAGCTGTTAGAGAGGCTGGTTCTATTGAGGTTGTTTGTTTTGTTGATGGGAAGTGGGCTCATGGTTCATGCGTTGAGGTTGGTGATAATGCTATAATGAAGGCTATAAAACTTATATCCGAGTTTGATGAATTGCCCTTCATGAAGGATGAAGACCCCCTTGTTGGACCTTCTACTTACAATATCCTTTATTTCGTTGGTGGTAGTGAGGAACTAAGAGTTCCTTCTAGAGCTAAATTTCTGGTTGACTTTAGAATAATACCTCGAAGAGATGTTAACGAAGTTGTCGATAGTATTGTTGGTCTTTTTAGGAAATATGGGACTACCTACGAGTTTAGGGATATATCTAGTGGTTTTATAGTTGATGAAAATGAGGAGGTTGTACAGCTACTAAAAAAAGCCTATAAGGATATCCTTGGAGTAGATCCTTCGTTTACAGGAATGAAGAGCTGGACGGATGCGGAAAATCTGTATACGGTTGAGGTGCCATCTATAGTCTTTGGTCCAGGGAAACTCGAAGATGCCCATACTCCGTGGGAAAACGTTTCGATAAAGGATCTTTTCGATTTCTATAGAATTTTAAGGAGGTTTTTAGAAATATTACCATAGGTTTTATTTATCTTTTTCCATATTATTCTATCAGCGGGAGCAAGGTTTATACTATCTACATCTTCCAGTGTTACAAGTATTATTTCTTCGCTTTCTATGGCTACTGGATCATCATTGGTTAAGGCGAGTATAAGGTACATTCTAAATGATATGTGAGGATAGTGGTGTTCTATCTCTTCGAGCACCTTTATCGGTTTTACCTTTATATTCAGTTCTTCCTTGAGTTCCCTTACCAAGGCTTCGAATAAATTTTCGTTTTTTTCCACCTTGCCACCTGGGAATTCCCATAGTCCTTCAAGGGGATCACCCTTCTTCCTCTTTGCAAGTATTACTTTGCCATCCTTTAATACTAACCCGGCTACCACATTTACCATTTTTCTGTTTTCTTGCAATTGAATCCTCCAGGAGTTATTTAAAGAGTTATGGTTTCACATAGGCCTGTGCTCGTAGAGGATATTATACTAAACCTGTTGGGTTATCAAGGTGGGATTATAGTTGATGCAACATGTGGTGAAGGTGGGCATAGTGAGTACATTCTCGAAAGGGTAAAGCCCTCTTTACTTGTAGCTATGGATCAGGATATTGAGATACTTCAGATTGCAAGGGAGAGGTTAAAGGGATACGATAACGTAAAATTTGTCTATGGTAATTTTGCCAGGGTAGATGAGTTTTTGCATAAAGAAGGTATAAAAGAGGTATCTGCTATACTTATGGATCTTGGGGTATCTTCGTACCATCTTGAGGAGGCTGAAAGGGGTTTTTCTCTTTACAAGGATGGACCTTTGGATATGAGGTTGGATAGGGCTGGTAATATCCTTACAGCATACAGGGTGGTTAACGAGTATCCTCCTAAGAAGTTGGAGTGTATAATACGGGAGTACGGCGAAGAAAAGTGGGCAAAGGCTATAGTGAGGGCGATAGTCGAACGAAGGAAGGAAAGACCGATAAGGACTACTGGGGAATTAAGAGAAATAATAGAGAAGGCTGTTCCCAAGAGGTTTTGGCCTAAGAAGATCCATCCTGCCACTAAGACCTTTCAGGCTATAAGAATAGAGGTGAATAGGGAACTCGAATCGCTCAAAGAGGCTCTTGAAAGATCGGTCAAGCTTTTAAGAAGTGGGGGTAGACTCCTTGTCATATCTTTTCACTCTCTTGAAGATAGGATTGTAAAGAACTTTTTCAAAAAATTTGAAAAATCTGGTGTTGGAAGTGTATTGACAAAGAAGCCAATTGTGCCTAGTGAAAGAGAGGTTCAGGAAAACAGAAGAGCGAGAAGTGCTAAACTTAGAATCCTGGAGAAACTGTAGATGAAGGCTTTTGAGCTTTTAAACGGTATTGATGGAATATGGATAGGTGATAGGAGAGATTTTGAGGTGTTTTCTATCACGGATAGATCTAAGGAGGTTTCACCTGGTAGTATCTTTGTTTGTATAAGAGGTGAGAAGTTCGATGGACATGAATTTGCCCATGATGCTATTGAAAGGGGCGCTTCTTTGCTAGTGGTGGAGAGAAAGTTAGATACCAAGACTCCGCAGTTTTTGGTTGGAGATACCAAATCTACCTATTCTATGCTACTTTCTCGTTACTATGGAGCACCTGAGGAAAAGCTTCTTAAGGTTGCTGTCACTGGTACGAACGGTAAAACTACGATAGCGACTATGATAAAACATGTGGAGGATTATGCTGCTAATCCCTTTGGTCTCATAGGCACTATCTACTACTGCAACGGGAAGGGAGTTATAAAGGCTAGTAATACTACTCCTAGCATCAAGGATTTTTACAGACTTATGAATGATATGGTGGAGAGTGGTTTGGTGGGGTTTTCTGCTGAGGTGTCGTCACATGCACTTAAACAGAGGAGGATAGGATCTTTGAAATTCAATTATGCCATATTTACCAACTTAACGAGAGACCATTTAGATTATCACAAGAGTATGGAAGATTACTTTTTTAGTAAATCTCTGCTATTTACCGATCATTTAGGGGAATTGGCTATTGTCAATGCTGATGATCCCTATGGGAGGAGGTTGCTCTCCTTTATTAAGGGGAGGGTTGAAGTTGTGACCTATGGTGTTGATAGGGGTGACATAAGAGGGGTTCTAAAGTCTGCATCTATAGATGGAATGGTGGTAGAGATTGATGGGATAACCTTTAAGACTAGACTTGTTGGTTTTCATAACCTCTACAACATCCTCGCAGTTTATTCCTACGGGATTGCAAGGCGTATCGATAGGGATCTACTCGTTGGAGGTATTTCTAGCTTTGGTGGTGTGAGGGGTAGATTGGAAAGGATAAAGACCGATAGATTTATAGTTTTTATAGATTATGCCCATACGCCTGATGCTTTGAGGAATGTGCTGAGTGAACTTGGTAAGTTGAAGAAGAATAGGTTGATAGTTGTTTTTGGGTGTGGTGGAGATAGGGATAGGGGTAAGAGACCGGAAATGGGGAAGATAGCGACTACAATAGCGGACTATTCGATAATAACTTCTGATAACCCCCGTTCTGAGGATCCTATGGACATAATAAGGGATATAGTGAGTGGTTGTGTTGATAGGAATTACACGATAGTGGTTGATAGAAGGGAAGCCATAAAAGAGGCTTTGAGGATGGCTAGTGATGGTGATATAATACTGATTGCGGGTAAGGGGCATGAAGATTACCAGATATTAAAGGATAGAGTTATACATTTTGACGATAGAGAAGTTGTTTTGGAAATTTTGAGGGAGATGGATGTGGATGTTAAAGGTTAATGATGTTTTGAAGGATGGGAAATTTTTGGGTGATAGGGTGGTTCTTGATGAACCCTATAGAGGTGTTTCAATAGATTCTAGGAAGGCTTCAATGGGTAACATATTCATAGCTATAAAGGGAAAAAGGTTTGATGGACATGATTTTGTCGATGAGGCTATAGGTAAGGGGGCTATAGTTGCTGTAGTGGAAAGGGAATTAGCTGGTAGAAATATATTTTTGGTTGAAAGTTCTATAAAGGCCTTACACGGAATAGCAAAAGCTGTTCTAGATTACATAAGGCCCTTTAAAATAGGTATAACCGGAACCTGTGGTAAAACAACCGTTAAGGAGATGACTTATAAGGCTCTATCCTCTTTTAGAAAGGTTGAAAGGACAAGGGGAAATGAGAACAACCTGATTGGATTACCTTTAAATGTGGCAAATCTATCCTCTTGTGAGGTTTTTATTGCAGAGATGGGTACGAATACCCCTGGTGAAATTTCAACATTGAGTAGACTTATAGAGCCTGATTTGGCTATTATAACCTCTATTGGCGAGGGGCATCTTGAAGGTCTAGGTTCTCTAGCTGGTGTCTTCCGTGAAAAAATAGGTATTTTAGATGGTATGAAAAGTGGTGGTTTACTCATCTTCCCCGGTGATTCTCCCTTTTTCACCGATGCTGTAAGTATTGCAAAGGCAAGAGGAATAGAAGTTTTACCTTTCTACTCTAAAGAGGTTAATGAGATAAAGCCTGGGGTTTATCGCTTCAGTATCGGTGGGAGGGAATTAGAGGGTAGTTTTTGTTATGTGGGTGAACATATGGGTATCAATTCGCTTATAGTCCTTAAGGTTGCTGGTGTTTTTGGTATAGATCCGGAAAGTATAATTGAAGCTCTAAAGGGTTTTGAACCGGTAGGTTCAAGGTTTAACCTTATACATATAAAGGGTGTTACCGTTATAGATGACACCTACAATGCCAATCCACTTTCTACGAGATATGCACTTATTACGACATCTAAGTTTGAGGGTAAGAAGATTTTTGTTTTCGGTTCCATGATGGAGCTAGGGGAATATAGCGTAGATCTTCATAGGGAGATCGGGAGAGTAGCTCGTTCAGCTAACATCGATTTGATGTTCACTTTGGGTGAGTTTGCAAGTTATGCTCTCCATGAGTTTGTTTCTCTTGGTGGTAAGGGCTCTCACTTTGATACACATGATGATCTTGTAAAGGCTATTTTAAGTGAGATAAGAGAAGGAGATGTGATTCTAGTTAAGGGGTCTAGAGCGATGAGGATGGAAATAATAGTTGAGGAACTTGTGAGATGTTATGGGAGCTGATATACTCCGCTAAGTCCATCTTTTCTCCCCTAAACGTATTTAAGTATATCACTTTTAGAAGTACCTACGCGCTTGTTACAGCTCTAATCGTTTCACTTATTATAGGTCCTTGGCTTATAGAGAAGTTGAGGATTTTAAAGTTTGGTCAGACGATCAAGGAGTATGGACCCCAAAGGCATTTTGAGAAGAAAGGTACTCCTACTATGGGAGGAGTGCTGATAGTAATTTCGGTCCTCGTTGCTGTACTTATGTGGGGTACAATTTATAACGTCTTTGTATTTATTACACTTCTTTCGATGCTTTTATTCGGTTTTATAGGTTTTGTTGATGATTATATAAAGGTTGTTAAAAAGGATCCTGATGGTCTGAGGGCAAGGGTAAAATTTCCTCTACAACTTTTGTTTGCTTTGTTTATTTCTACTCTCATCTACACTGCTTCTGGTAAGAATGCGGGCATTTTGCAAGTTCCCTTTTTTAAGAAGATGTATCCTGATCTTGGGATTTTTTATATAGTATTTTCTACTTTAGTTATTACTGCCACTACCAATGCGGTGAATCTTACGGACGGTCTTGATGGTCTTGCCATAGTTCCCTTTGCTCTATGTATGGCGGCCTACAGTCTTATATCCTATCTTGTTGGCCACTCTAAATTTGCCAGTTATTTACAGATATTCCACTTTCCCCAGAGCGCAGAACTTACAGTTTTATGTGCTGCCTTTGTGGGTGCTGCTATAGGATTCCTCTGGTTCAATGCCCATCCTGCTGAAGTTTTTATGGGTGATACGGGGTCGCTTGCAATAGGGGCGGCTTTGGGTACTGTTGCCGTTTTAACCAAACATGAGTTACTTCTACCTATATTTGGTGGAATTTTTGTTATAGAAACCCTTTCCGTTGTTATCCAGGTTGGTTATTTCAAACTCACAGGTGGTAAAAGGGTCTTCAAAATGGCTCCTCTACACCATCATTTTGAGCAGGAAGGAATACCAGAATCTAAAATAATAATAAGGTTTTGGATCATTTCCTTTATGTTTATGCTCATAGGACTATCAACTCTTAAGATAAGGTGAGCTATGGCTACGTTGGTCGTTGGGTTGGGTTTATCTGGATATTGGGCTGGTAAGCTCTCTTTGAAAAAACTAGAAGGTGATCTCTACGCGTACGATGATAATTTGGAAAGGGTGAATGCCGATAGGTTATATGATCTGAATAGGTATGCCTTAGTTATGGGGAAGAGGTTTAAGATCTTCGGTAGAGGAGATTTTTCATTTCTTAACGATATTGATTTGGTGATCGTTAGTCCAGGGATACCACCAAATCATCCTCTATTGGAGTTTGCTAGGAGTAAAGGAATAAATATCATCGGAGATGTTGATTTTGCTTATCGTTTTTTGGATAGGGATAAGGTCAAGTTAGTCGGGGTGACGGGTACGAATGGAAAGACTACTACAACTACGCTTATAAACCATGGTCTTGATAGAGTTGGTCTTAAAAGTGTTGCCTGTGGTAATATAGGCTTTCCCCTTAGTCAGATTGTATTTGAGGAGAGGGTTCCAGAGGTTTTAGTTTTAGAGTTATCGAGTTTTCAGTTACTCTATTCAGAATCACTCAGGTTGGACGTTGGTCTTCTACTTAATATCGATTTCGATCATATGGATTATCACAGTAGTTTTAAAGAGTATGTGGAAAGTAAAATGAAGATATTTAGAGGTGTAACTCTTGGAATATATAATGCTGATGATCCGATAGTATCGGAAAAGGTCGATCTAATATCAGGTGGTATAAAATTAAAATGTTTCTCGATACGAGAGGAAGCTGATAGTTGTCTGATTGCCGGTTCTGTGTTTGTTAGGGATGATGATGGAAGATTCCACCACGTTGTTGATCTCGGCAAACTCTCCCCAACCGCTATCTTTAATTTACCCAATATTCTCGCCTCTGTCCTTGTATTCGATTTCTTTGGTATTTCCTATGATCTCGTTGGGGAGATAGTTGAGGGTTTTACATGGTTACCTCATAGACTCGAATTCGTAGGTGCCTTAAAGGGTGTAGAGATTTATAACGATTCAAAGGCTACCAATCCTCATGCTGTTTATCATGCCCTCTCTCACCTATCTCGATATGAAAAACCTATAGTGTTAATTTTGGGTGGTAGTGGGAAGGGTTTATCCTTTCATGGTCTATCCCCCTACTTTGGCTATTTGAAAAGGGTGGTTTTATATGGAGATGCTGGTCCCGAAATAGAGAGGGACCTTAGAAGTAGAGGATGCGAAAATCTTATTAGAGTGTGGGATTTTGGGGAGGCTGTTGAAATTGCTCTTTCTGTAGCTCAGGAAGGTGATATTTTACTTTTATCACCAGGTTGTGCCAGTTTTGATCAGTTCAAAAGTTATGCCGAAAGAGGCGATGTCTTTAAGAGAATTATTCTCAGTAAAATTACGGAGAAATAGGACTTGAGGTGGATAGTCACTGGCGGAGGTACGGGAGGACATTTCTTTCCGGCCTTTGAAGTGATGAAGTTTCTTAGGGAGAGGGGGGAAGACGTTTTATATCTAGGTGTTAAAAGGGGTATAGAAGCCAGCATAATTCCTAAAAGTGGCATACCTTATAGGCTATTCGACTTTGAAGGTGTTAGGGGAAGGGGTGTAAGGTCCATTTTTGCCCTTTTAAAACTTATACCTTCTGTTATTGAAGTAGCGAAGGTTTTTGCACATTTCAAACCAGATCTGGTTTTCATGACAGGTGGTTATGTTTCCGTCCCCGTTTTTATCGTTGCCTTTATAAAGGATATCCCTATTTTTATCCATGAGCAAAACAGCATACCAGGATCATCAAACATACTTACTTCGAAGTTCGCAAAAGGAGTGTTCGTAACCTTTGAGGAATCACTGAAGCATTTCAAAAACGATCGTTTATTTGTGAGCGGTAATGTGATCAGAGAAGAATTTTTCAAAGAAACCTATCCTTTAAGAAGTTACATTCGTCTTCTAGTGATTGGTGGATCTCTAGGTGCAAGGAGTATCAATAAAGCCGTTGTTGGTATGTTACCACTACTTAAGAGACTAAACATAGAAATCTTGCATCAGACCGGCAGATTGGATTATGATGGAATAGTTGAATCCTATAAAGATTTGGGTTACAGTAATGCCAAAGTTTTTCCTTTTTACGACAGACCTTGGGAATTGCTGAAGGAAGCTACACTTATAGTCTCAAGAGCTGGATCTAGCGCTATAAGTGAGATAGTTTTGGCGGGTAGATGTGCTATAATCGTGCCTTACCCCTATGCTGCAGGTAACCATCAACTGGTTAATGCAAAGATATTGCAAAGACTCGCGCCTATCAGGATTCTTGAAGATCACGAATTGGGTATGTTGTTTAGAGAGATATTCCTATACTATATAAATAGAAGAAGGCTCGTAAAATGTTGTAGTAAAATAAAAAGAGCCATTATTATAGGAAAGGCGAGGGACATAGTAATTAAGATGTTAGGGGAGAAATAAATGGAAGGTAAGGTTCATTTTATAGGCATCGGTGGAATAGGCATGAGTGCCCTTGCTAGGATATTACTTACGCTTGGTGTTAAGGTAACGGGTTCTGATGTAGCTGAAAATGCTAATACTAAAGATCTCAAGAACATGGGAGTTGAAATATGGATACCACATGATCCCGAGAAGATACACAGGGATACTAGATTGGTTGTTTATTCTTCAGCCATAAGGGATGACAATCCTGAATTGGTGAGAGCGAAAAATATGGGTATAGAGGTGATTTCTAGGGGAGAGTTACTTGCTAGGATTACAAAGGAGAAGACATGTATAGCTGTAGCTGGTTCCCATGGTAAAACTACCACAACAGCTATGATCGGTAAAATCTTCTTTGATGCTCTTTTTAAACCGACCCTGATAGTAGGTGGTAGGTTGAAAGATTTTAACTCCTCTAACGCCCTGTGGGGTGATGGTGGGATAGTTATAACCGAAAGTGACGAAAGCGATGGATCTTTCTTACATCTTGAGCCCTACGCAAGTGTTGTGACTAACGTGGACAGGGAGCATCTTTCCTATTATGGTTCCTTTGAGAAGCTTGTTGAAGCTTTTAGGGTATTCTGTAAAAACACCAAGTCTTACAAGGTAGTCTGTGGAGATGACCAAAACCTGAGGGATATGAATCTAAAGGGAGTTATATACTACGGTTTGGATCCTCGTAATGATGTGGTGATAGAAAGTGTCAGATTTTACAGGGAGAAAACTTTCTTTACAGTAAGGTCGAACTGGGGTGTTTTGGATATAGAGCTATCTGTACTAGGTTTACATAACGTTAAAAATGCAACTGCAAGTTATGTTATGGCTAAATGTTTTGGTATAGGCGATGACATTATATACAATGCTCTTAGTAGTTTTAGCGGTGTTGAAAGGAGACTTACTGTAGTCGGCGTAAGAGATGGAATTGTTTTCATAGATGATTATGCCCATCATCCTACTGAAGTAAAAGCTACTTTGAGTGCACTGAGACAAAAGTGGATTGAGAATAGGATAATAGTTGTATTTCAACCACATAGATACTCTAGGATGAAGTACGTTTTTGAAGATCTACTAGGTGCTTTTGATGGTGTAGATGAGGTTTGGGTCACAGATGTTTACAGTGCTGGTGAGTTAAATACCAATGGCTTTTGTATTTCTGAATTTGTTAGGTTGTTATGTGATAGAATTGGATGTGTTAAGTTTTACAGTGATTGGAGAGAGATGGTGAATCCACTTAAGAAGACTCTGAAGAAAGGAGATGTGCTTGTTACCCTTGGGGCTGGTGATATAGGAAAGTTATGCAGAGAACTTTTGAAGGAATAAAAAAGAAAGATTTTGAACTGAAGAACATATCTTTAGTTGCTACCAAAGGTAGAGTTCGCTACTTTTTTGAGCCCTTTGACCTCAAGTCGCTTATCGATGTCTTGAAATTTTTGAAAAAGGAAGGGATCCCCTTTTTGGTCGTTGGAAATTCTTCCAACATACTCTGGGGAGATGGTTATTTTGATGGTGCGGTGGTAACAACCCGTAAAGTTAAGTCCTTTGAGATAATCGGTAACAAAATTATAAAAGTTTCCTGTGGCTTGAGAATAATGGAGTTAATTAGGATTACCTGCAATCTTGGGTTGAGTGGAGTTGAAGAGCTAAGTGGTATTCCTGGAACTATAGGTGGAGCTTTGGTTATGAATGCAGGTGCCTTCGGTAAATCGATAGGGGATGTTGTAAGAGGGGTTTATATTTTTAATGGTAGTGATATTGATTTGATTAGTAGGAATGGAATAGAATTCTGTTATAGAAAATCTTCTCTAGATGGGGTTGTTGTGTTAGGCGCCATAGTTGAACTAAATAGGTCTGCTCCAGCTATTGTAGCAGGAAAGGTTGATGCTATAATTAGAAAGAGGAGAGAGAAATTTCCAATGGGTTCTTCTTTGGGTTCAGTTTTTAAAAATCCTCCTGGGGATTATGCAGGTAGGCTCATAGAGCTTGCTGGCCTCAAGGGTTATAGGATTGGTTCTGCTAAGGTTTCGGAAAAACACGCAAACTTCTTCATTTCAGATAGGGGCGGATGTGCTAGAGATTACTTTGAGCTGGTAAATTTTGTGAAGAGTGAAGTATTTGAAAAGTTCGGGGTTTATCTGGAAGAGGAGATTAAATATGCTGGAGTTTTTTAAAGGTAAGAAAATAGGTGTTCTTTATGGCGGTCGTTCTTCTGAAAGGGAGGTGTCTATTAGATCGGGTAAGGCTGTTAGTCTCGCTCTTAGAAATAGAGGTTATGATGTTATTGAAATAGACGTTGGTGACGATTTTCTGAGTAAACTCGACGATTTTGATGTTGCCTTCGTTATTTTGCACGGGAAAGAGGGTGAGGATGGTACCATACAAGGCATCTTAAGTTTTACCGAAAAACCCTTTACTGGTCCAGGTGTTTTAGGAGCTTCTCTTGGTATGAATAAATTGGTTTCAAAGAAGATTTTAGAGTATCACGGTGTAAAGACTCCCAGATACAGGGTTTATAGGAGGGAGGGGTATTTACTACCTGGGGAGAATAACCTACCTGAAGACCATTTCCCGGTTGTCGTCAAACCCGTAAGTGAGGGTTCAACTGTCGGTGTCAGCATAGTTAGAGAGAGGAGCGAATTAGAAGAAGCACTTGATATAGCTTTCAGATATGACAATGAGGTACTTGTGGAGGAGTATATAGAGGGTAGGGAAATTACTGTTGGAGTGCTAAAGGAAACTGTTTTACCTATAATTGAGATAATTCCGAAAAGCGGTTTTTACGATTATAGAAGTAAGTATACCAAAGGACTTACGGAGTATATTGTTCCCGCAAATCTTCCCGTTGAAGTAGAGAAAACAGCCAAGGAGTGGGCTTTGATTGCACATAAAGCTCTGTATCAGAGGGGTGTTTCAAGATCCGATTTCAGAATAGATAAAAACAACACTCTCTATTTTCTTGAGGTAAATTCGATTCCGGGTATGACCGAGACTTCGCTTTTACCGAAAGCTGCTGGTGCAGTTGGTTTATCCTTTGAAGATGTAGTTGAAATGATTTTATCATGTGTTATTTAGGAAGTTGAAAGAATCTATCCTTGAGAAGAGGTGTGCCATGGAGGAGTACGATAGGATAGAGGTTTTAGAGGATAGGATATATCCTGCGGTTATAAAAGTTATAGGTATAGGTGGTGCCGGTTGTAATGCTGTTAACAATATGGCTCAGCATGGTCTTAGGGGAGTTGAACTTATAGCTGTAAATACCGATGTTCAATCTCTTCATAGGTGTTTTGAGGGGATAAGGAGGGTTCAGATAGGTGAAAAGGTTACGAAAGGTCTAGGAGCGGGTGGTAACCCAGAGATAGGTAAAAGGGCAGCTATGGAGGATGAGGCTAAGCTTATAAGTATCCTTGAAGGCGCTGATATGGTTTTTATCGCCTGTGGTATGGGGGGTGGTACTGGTACAGGTGCTGGTCCCATCGTAGCTAGGCTTGCCAAAGAGATGGGGATTCTGACCGTAGGTGTTGTTACAAAGCCCTTTTCCTTTGAAGCTAAGAAGAGATGGAGAAACGCTTATAACGGTATAAGGGAGATGTCGGAGTTTGTGGATGCCTTTATTGTTATCTCGAATGACAAGTTGAGGACGATACTGGGTGATAAGGTAACTGTTCTCGAGGCTTTTAAAGCTGCCGATGATATACTAAGGCAGGCGGTACAAGGTATAACTGATATTATAAATTCGCAGGGTTATGTAAATGCTGACTTTAACGATGTAAGGATGATCATGGAAAATAAGGGAATGGCTGTTATGGCTATAGCAGAGGCAGAAGGAGAGGATAGAGCTAATATAGTTGTCGAAAAGGCACTTAACAATCCGCTAGTAGAGAGTGGTTCTATAAGAGGTGCTCGTGGTGTTCTGTTTAACATAACTGCGGATGAGAGTTTCACTTTAGAGGAACTCGATATAGTTACTGAGAGATTGAGGGAGGAAGCTGCCTACGATGGGGATGAGGATGTGGATGTGATATTCGGGTTTGTTGTGGATACTGAGTGGAAGAATAAGGTCAGATTAACTGTTATAGCTGTTGGTTTTGATGAAGCTAGACAGAGTGCGATGGAGCCAGCTCTTAGTTCGAAATCGATAAAAGCTGAGTATGTAAAGAGGGCTGTTCAGGAGGATATTAAAGCTAAATCTAAGACGGAGGAAGTTGAGGAAGAAAAGACTATCCTAGATGTGAAGATTTCACCTATTTTTAAGAAATTCCGGTGATTTCAAGGAAACTGCTAGATTACTGGGGTAGAATTAAAAGCGAAGAGGTAAGCGATGTAACTGTGTCTAGAAATTATGATCTACTGATATTACTAGTCTATCCGAATGTATATTCCCTTGGGATATCTAGTCTCGCTGTGCATAGGGTTTTTGAAATTCTGAATTCCTTTGAAGGGGTTTCCTGTGATTTGTTTTTTCTACCAGATAGTGAAAGTGTAATTGATGAAATATCTTCAGGTTATGAGTGTGTTTCTTACTATCTTGAAAAAACCCCTCCGGAGTTTGATCTAATACTCTTTTCCATAAGTTATGAAAACGATCTGATAAATGTCGTAAAAATCTTTAAGTATTTTAAGATTCCTTTACTAGCTGAGGATAGGGGTGAAGAGTTCCCACCAGTTATAGCTGGTGGTATAGCTGTAACTGAAAACCCTGAACCCTATGCTCCTATTTTTGATGTTCTCTGTCTAGGAGATAGTGAAGGTTTACTCGATATTATAATTGAAGAGTATTTTAATAGTGATTCCAAGGTGGAATACCTTAAGAAGCTAAATCTCCATGAGTCGATTTACGTTCCTTCATTTTATAGGACGGAAAAATTTGGAAATTTTCAAGTTCCGATAATTTCCGATAAAAAATTGAGAAAAAACGTGTATCCAAAGTTTAGTGAAGATCCTGCGAAAAGTGTTATTCACACTGGGCTAGCTGTATTTGGTAAGACAAAGATTATAGAGATTTCAAGGGGTTGTCCCAGAAAGTGTAAGTTCTGCTTGGCCTCTTGGTTACATGGTAAAACTAGATTTATTGAATTTTCTACCTTTGAAAGATTGCTAGAGGAAACCTCTTTGGAAAAGGTGGGATTATTGGGAACTTCGATTAGTGATTGGCCTCACCTTGTTGAGGCTTTAGATAGATATCCCTCAAAGAGGTTTTCCTTTTCTTCTCTTAGGTTAGATACTAAAAGGGAAGTTTTTGAAAGGATGGCTAGAATTGGTGTTAGAACTGTTACTTTTGGAGTAGAGGCTTTTAGCGAACAGCTGAGAAGAAGGATAGGTAAACCGTACAAAGATGATTTCATAATGGACGTAATTTCCTTTGTTTCTGGAAAGTTTGAGGTTTTGAAACTTTATTTTATGATTGGATTACCTGGGGAGAGTGATGATGATATTTTGTGTGCAAAGGATTTTTTAAACAACATAAGGGAAGTCTTTTCAGGCAGGATTTCTATAAACCTATCTCCCTTTGTCCCAAAGCCCCATACTCCCTTTGAATTTGAAGCTTTTATGAGCATGGATCTGATAAGGAAAAGAATAAATATTATTAGAAACATAGTGAAGCCTATAAAAGAGGTTAGTTTGAGCTGGGATCTACCAAAATACGCCAAGTTAGAAACTATAATATCAAGAGGAGACAGAAGTATAGGTTATTGGATAGCTGGGAAAGCTAGGATAACGGAGAGTATCTATCTTTCCCCTTTAAATCCTAATTTACCCTATCCTTGGAAGATAGTGGTATGACTCTGGGCTCATAACCAATCGTTTTTGCCGCTTTCTTTGCAATCTCGATATAGTAATTCTTCTTGTAGGTTCCTAGTACGACCCTATAGCCTGAGGGGCTAGCCTCTATAAATGGATCAAGCTCGGGATGTTGCTTTTTTATTCGTTTTACTGTTTCTAAGGCCTTTTCTCTGTCTAACGTTATGGGTAACTCTACCCTGTAAATCTTTTTTATGGTGTATGTTTTATTTTCTTTTTCTACGGTTTTTAATAGTTTTTTATTTTCTTTTTTTGTGAAATTAACTGCTTTATTTTCTAGAGTTAATGTTTTATTGTTTTGTGTAGTTTCATTTTCTTTTTTCTCTTCGTTCTTCTTAGTCGAGTTTTCTGCTACGCTTTCTTTTAATTGTAAGTACTTGAGAGTAGCTATGCTTATTAGTTCCTGTTTTCTGTTAATTTCTGAGTAGTATTTATAAGCACCAAAAGTTACACCCCCAATTAGGAAAAACCCTACAGCTATTCCCAATTCCTTATAACTAGTTTCTTCAAACTGCTGGTTTTTAATTTTTTCTATTATGTTATACTTTAGATCTATCAATTAACCCGCTGTCTCCTTACTGTTCTTTTTTGCTTCCTCTATTATACTTTTAGCTATATGTGAAGGTACCTCTTCGTAGTGTGATAGTACCATACTGTAGTTTCCTCTACCGCCTGTTATGGATCTCAGGACTGCAGCATATTCCAAGACTTCGGCAAGTGGTACGAGAGCTTTTACTATCTGCATTTTACCCTTTGCCTCTATTCCTAGAACCTTACCGCGTCTTGAATTTAAATCTCCTATGACATCACCAACACAATCGTTTGGGGTTGTTATTTCTATTTTCATTATCGGTTCCAGTATAACTGGGTTTGCCTTTGCCATTGCCTCTTTAAATGCCATTGAAGCTGCTATTTGAAATGCAAGATCCGAAGAGTCTACTGGATGATGTTTACCGTCAAAGAGTGTTGCCTTCACATCCACAACCGGGTATCCAGCAAGAATACCTTCTTCTAGAGCTTTTCTGACACCTTTTTCTACACTAGGTATGTACTGTCTGGGTACTACTCCTCCTACTATTGTTTCACAGAATTCAAAGCCAGCTCCTCTCGGTAGTGGTTCTAGTCTTAACCATACCACTCCGTACTGCCCTCTGCCACCGGATTGTTTTACGTATTTACCCTGTGCTTCTGCTTTTTGTTTTATAGTTTCTTTATAGGGAACTTTAGGTGGTAGTAGTTCTACTTCCACGTTAAACCTCTTTTTCATCCTGTTTGCTATGGATTCAAGATGGAGTTTACCTAGACCGCTTATTATAAGTTCCTTTGTCTGTGGATCCCTTTTCACTTCGATCGATGGATCCTCTTCCATCATCCTTTGAAGGGCGATAGAGATCCTCTCTTCGTCTTGCTTGCCTTTTGCCTTTATCGCACATGAGAGGATCGGTGTTGGGTATTCTATAAGTTTGAATTTTATAGGAGCACTTGGATCAGATAGTGTATCTGCTGTTTTTGTATCTTTAAGTTTAGTTACAACTATTATATCTCCACATACTGCTTCCATTGCCACTTTCTGTTCTTTACCGAAGGGATAGGCTATTTTGGATAACTTTTCTTTAACGTCCCTTGTTGTGTTTAAAACGGTTGTGTCAGGGCTTATTCTTCCGGAGAAGATTCTGATAAGTGAGATTTTACCCGCAAATGGGTCTGAGTAGGTTTTGAATACAAGAGCGCTAAAGGGCTCTTTCTCGGAAGGTATTCTTGATATTTCCTCTTCTGTCAAGGGATTTATGCCCTCCAGAGGTTTTCTTTCTGTGGGATTAGGTAGTAGGTTTATCGCATAATCAAGCAAGAGGTCTATACCGATGAGTTTAAGGGCGCTTCCTGAAAAAACTGGGAATACTGTACATTCCTTTACACCTTTGATGAGTGTTTGTAGTATTTTTTCTTTACTTATCTCCTCTCCTTCCAGATACTTTTCCATGAGTTCTTCGTTTGTTTCTAGGACATTTTCTAGACATCTTTCTCTATAGGGTAGGTACTTCTCTCTTAAGTTTTCAGGTAGCTCTGTGACTTCTCTCTTTCCATTATCGTAGCTATATAGTTTCATTTCTAGAAGGTCTAATATTCCTGGGAATTTATCTTTCATGAATACGGGTATTGTGATTATAGTTGGGTTTATCTCTAAGCTTTCCTTTATATCTTTACATACACTTTCTATATCAACTTCCTCGGTAAGTTTATCAACCTCATTTAGGAATATTATCCTAGGCATTGAATAAACTTCCATTTCCTTCCACAACCTTTCTGTCTGCACTTTTACTCCTTCTACTATGGATACCATCGTTATTGCGCCATCTACTGCTCTTAAAGCACAGAATGCATCCGTGATGAAATTCGCGTATCCAGGTGTATCTACAAGGTTTACGATTTTACCTTTATAGTTGAACCTCGCTACTCCTAGGTTAATTGAGTTACCTCTTTCTTTTTCCTCGTCGTCAAAATCCATAACTGTGTTTCCTGCTTCTACACTACCCATTTTGGGTATGGCGTTTGCTGTGAATAAAATGGCTTCGCTTAAGGTAGTTTTTCCAGTTGTTGCGTGTCCGAATAAACCGATGTTCCTTACATTTTCCACACTCCCCATGTGGCACCTCTCTACAAACTTTTATTTTGATATTTTAGAAAGTTCTATATTCCTTTTTCAAGTCTATCCGCTAGAAATTTTGGTAGCCCACTTTCTATTACGAGCTTCTGAACTATCTTAAAATCGTAGTTTATTCTGTGTAATATGAATTCTAGCTTTTCCAAATCCAATATCAAAAAGGAAGAGCTATTGACACCATCCCGGGGTTGTCCGACGCTACCTGGATTTAATAGGTAGGCGACGTTTTCTTTGATTATTAGTGGGAATCTTTCCTCCTTTACCTTTCCGCCATCATAGGAGAAGATCGCTGGTATATGGGTATGTCCGATTAAGTATATCTTCTTTAGCTCTTTAGGTTTTTTCAGTGAGAATAGACAAAAGACATCAAAGGCATCAAATATATAGGTCCATAGTTCTGGATAGAAGGGATTGCTATGTGAAAGTACTATATCCTCTTTTTCTACAACCAGTGGTAGACTTGCCAGAAATTCTAAATGTTCTTCTTTTAGGAGTTTTCGTGTAAAGAGAAGGGCCTCTCTTGCTACTGGGTTGAAGAAACTAAGCGTTTTTTCATCGGTTACCGCAGAATCGTGATTTCCCATAACACATATTTCACAGTTCTCAGACACCCATTCTATACACTCAACAGGTTGCGGGTAGTATCCTACAATGTCTCCAAGGCACCACCACTTTTCAACGCTACTTTTCTCTCCGAATTTTACTACTTCCCTTAGAGCTTCCCAGTTACCGTGGATATCCGAGATTATACCCACTTTCATCGGTTGTAATTTTATCAGATTTTGAATAAATTACAATTGATGCTCAGGTACGTTGTCATCGTAAATAGCGGTGCGGTAGAGGACTATAAGAGCTACATACTGTTTCTATACAGGATGTTTACCGATCCCAAGATTTTGGATCTACCATTACCTGTGAGATATCTAGTTGCTACAATTATATCTATAATCAGGCCCATTTTTGGTTATTCAAAGTATAGGATGATAGGCAAAAATCCTCTTATAGATACGATGAAGTTACAGTCCGAAAGATTGGGTAAGCTTTTAGAGGATAAGGGTTTCAGAGTTCTTTATTCGAATCTATATAGTCAACCTCTTTTTGAGGATGTTATAAAAGAGATACCCTCTAGTGCAACTATAGTTGTGATACCCCAATTCCCACAATACTCTAGTGTTACAACTGGTTCTATAGAGTACCGCTTGAACAAATTTAAGGGAAGGAGAATAAAGCTGATAAAGAGCTACTATAAGGAAGAACTCTTCGTTAGGATGTGGAAAGAGGCTATTTGGAATGTCTGGGATGGTGAGCATATTGTATTTGTAGCCCATTCTATACCACAGAGGCTTCAGGATGCTGGAGATCCTTATGTTGAAGAGTTTATGGAAAGTGCAAGGTTAATAAGTGAGGCTCTTGGCGTTAGTGATTATAGCTATGCCTTTTCGAGCCCTTTCCCTTTAGGTAGATGGGTAGGACCTTTTGTTCAGGATGTTGTTTCTAGTGCTATAGATAGGTATGGTAGGGTATTGGTGGTTCCAATATCCTTTGTGAATGAACATTTTGAGACTATCTACGACTTTGATATAGTTCTCAGAAATTTAGCTATCAAAAGGGGAGTTAAGGTCTATAAGAGGGTTAAGGTTCCCTATGATTCTCCCTATCTTATTGAACTTTATAAGAAACTTGTGCTAGAGGTGGTAGATGCTTGATGTTTTTGTAGCTGGTAGTGGAATTTCCGGTTTATCTCTGGCATATATTTTGATGTTAAGAGGATTAGAGGTTGTAGCTGTTGACTCTTCTAGGGAAGCTGGTGGAAAGATAGGTACTTTGCAAGAGGATGGCTACATTGTTGAAAAGGGCCCGAATGGCTTTCTTGACAATAAGCCCTATACTTTTGATCTCGTCAATTTGTTGGGATTGAGTGATGAGCTCATCCCATGTACTGATAACTCAAAAGAAAGGTATATATATTTAAAGGGAAGGTTAGTTAGGGTTCCTGTTAATCCGATTGAGTTTTTACGCTCTTCCATCCTTTCGCCTATTGGGAAGATGAGGGTTTTGTTGGAACCTCTTATACCTCCCCTTAGGGATGAGTATGACGAAACAGTTGCTGAATTTGGATCAAGAAGGTTAGGTAGTGAATTCGTTGATAACATCCTTGATCCTATGGTTACAGGTGTTTTTGCTGGGGATTGTTATCGTTTGAGTCTGGAAGCGACTTTTCCCGTGATGCGTGAACTTGAGAGGAGATACGGTGGACTTTTTAAGGCACTTTTGAAGAGGAAAAGAGAGGGCACGCTAAAAAGGGATCCTTCGGGTTTCTCAAGACTGTATAGCTTTAAGAGAGGGCTTTCTACATTGATTGATGCTATTAGTGAAAAGCTGAGAAATAGGGGATTACTGAGATTAGGGGAGCCTGTTGTTAATATTAGATTCTCTGATGGCTATTGGATAGTAACTACTGATAAAGATGAGTACAAAGCAAGAGTCCTCGTTATATCCTTACCTAGCTATGTAAGTGCTAGACTGTTATCCTTTAATGAGGAGTTAAGTGATCTCCTAGAGGGAATCTACTATGCACCTATAGTTGTTGTTGCATTTGGAGGCTCTATCAAAAAGGGCGATATTCCTAGAGGGTTTGGCTTTCTTGTCCCTAAGAGGGAGGGTAGAAGTATTTTAGGTTGTCTGTTTGACTACCAGATATTTGATGGGAGAGCTCCCTATGGTAAGGTCTTACTTAGGGTGATGTTAGGAGGAGTTAGAAATCCCAAGATTGTGGATTTTGATGATAGGTTTATAGTGGGAGCTGCACTTTACGACGTGGAAAGTATAGTTGGATTTAATCTTGATATAGAGAGGGTATGGTTGTTTAGGTATGAGAAGGGTATACCTCAGTATGAAAGAGGGCACCTGGAAAGGCTAAGAAGGATAGAGGAGCTGGTTAGCTCCTATCCAGGTTTGTTCCTACATGGAAATGCCTATAGGGGTGTGGGTATCAACGATTGTATAGGGAATAGTTTTATTCTATCCCAAAAGATAGCCGATTATCTAGGGGTGTGATGAGGATAATAGCTATCGCAAATCAGAAAGGGGGAGTAGGGAAAACGACAACTAGTGTTAATCTAGCGAGTTTCCTGGCTTTTTATGGTAGGAAAACACTTATCGTGGATCTCGATGCACAGGCGAATGCTACAAGTGGATTAGGTCTAGAGGCTGATCTTACACCTAACGCCTATAATCTAATTATGGATGATGATATATATGTGAACAATATCCCTATTGAAACTAGAGTCAAGAACTTATGGATAATACCAGCAACGATTGACCTAGTTGGAGTCGAAGTGGAATTGTCCAACGTTAAAGATAGACACTTCAAGTTAAGGGAAAAACTGGGGAGATTTAAGAATATGTTTGATTATTGTGTGCTCGATTGTCCGCCATCTCTTGGTATAATAACTGTTAATGCTCTTTGTGCTGCAAGGTGGTTGATTGTACCTGTACAATGTGAATATTATGCTCTTGAAGGACTTTCCAGGTTGTTAAGAACTGTTGAGTTGGTGAGAGGTAGGTATAATCCGGGACTTGAAATACTAGGCTTTCTTTTAACAATGTTTGATTCAAGAACAAAACTTTCAAACGATGTTGCTAACGAGCTTAGGAGATATTTTGGAAAGAAGTGTTTTGAGACTGTGATTCCTAGGAATGTAAAGTTAAGTGAAGCTCCTAGCTTTGGGTTGCCTATTCTCCTTTATGATGCCAAGTCTCAAGGGGCATTATCGTATAAAAATCTTGTTTTAGAGGTAATAGAGAGATGCGAAAGGGTGGTTTAGGTAAGGGGGTAGAGGCACTACTCGGTGATGCCATATACGGTAAGTATATGGAAATATCACTGGATCTGGTTGTTCCACCTACCTTACAGCCTAGGATGGATTTAGAGAGGGATATTGAAGATTTGATCGAGTCCATCAAGAAGCATGGTGTGTTGCAGCCTATCCTTGTTGTTAAGGAATCTGACGGAACTTACAGGATAATAGCCGGTGAGAGGAGGTGGCTTGCTGCAAAGAAAGCTGGGCTGGATAAAATACCAGCCCTTATTGGGGATTGGAATGAAAGGGAAAGGGCTGTTATCGCTTTAGTTGAAAATCTACAGAGGAAAAATCTGGATGTTGTGGAAGAGGCAGTTTATTACGAAAGGTTGGTAGAGGAGTTTGGTTTTAGTCAGGAAGAGATAGCCGAACTTGTTGGTAAAAGTAGATCCCATATTTCGAATGTGATGAGGATAATTAATCTACCTGGAGAGGTTAAAGAGGGATTGAAGAAAGGTTTGATCTCTTTAGGGCATGCCAAGGCTCTCTTGAGTTTGAAGGATGAAGATGAGATTTTAAAAGTTTACGCTAGGATTATAGAAGAGTCTATGAACGTCAGGGATACGGAGAAACTTGTAAGGGATCTGCTTAGAGAGTATAGGAAGAAGAAAAATGTTCAAAGTAGAAAGAGTATTACTCTAAAAGGCAAATATGAAGGGCTTAAACTTACCTTTATATCTGGTAAAAGGAAAGCCAGAGTCATAGTAGAGGGTCCTCATGATAGTGTTAACAAGTTTATTAGCGAACTACCTCTTGACTGATTACCTCTATACTGCTAATAAAACAAAAGTCTTAAAAGAGACGGGGGTAGGTTTATGATTGAGCTTAATTACACATTAGTTATCCAACTTTTAATTTTTCTAGCTGTTTATTTCATACTCGATAGGGTTTTATATAAACCTCTTTTTGAAATATTCGATAAGAGAAAAGAGCTTATAGATAAGCGGTTTGAAGAAGCAAGAAAGTTAATCGAAGAAGCTGAAAAGATGATGAAATTATATGAGGAAGGAATCACAAAAGCAAGACAAGAGGTGGTTAGAATAGTAAATGAAGCTAAAGTAAAAGCTCAAGAGGAGCAGAGAATTACGCTTATGAAGGTAAGGGATGAGATGGAAGCTATGTTAAATAACCTGAAGACGGAGCTGGATAAGGAGGAAGAAGAAGCTAAGAAGGTTCTCAGGGATATGGCGATGAGTATAGCTTCTACTGTAGTTGAAAAAGTCCTTGGTAGAAAGGTGGAGGTCAGAGTATGAGGTTATTTAAGCTACTTTATGCTATAATATTTTTGCTAGCCTTTTCTCAAATATTGTTAGCGTCTAGTGGACATGAGGGCGGTGGGCATCATGTTGATATAAAGATGGAAATATTTAGGATAGTGAATTTTCTCATTTTTGTATTTCTAATATATAAGTTTGCTGGTAAGAGTATTAAGAAGCTTTTCAGTGATAGGGTTGAAAATATCAGAAGGGGTCTTGAAGAGGCTGAAAGGGCTTATGAAGAGGCTCTTAGGAAATACAATGAAGCAAAAGGGATTGTTGGTAGGTTAGGTGACGAGGTTAAAGCTATCAATGAGAATGCTAGAAGAGAAGCTGAGGAGCAGGTGAAGAGAATAAAGGAGGAGACGGAAAGAATGGTTGAGAGGTTAAGGGAGCAGGCTAAGAGTGCCTGCGACCTTGAAATAAAGAGAGCAAAGAGAGAGTTGGAAAAAGAAGCTGCAGATTTGGCAATTTCAATTGCAAAGGATATTCTGGTGAAGAATGTAACTAGTGAGGATCATAGGAGACTGCTAGAAGAGTACATGAATAAGGTTAGAGAGGTTCATTAAGATGAGGGGTGTGGCGAGAAGGTATGCAAGGGCATTGGTTTCCTATTCAGTTGAAAATGGTGTAGATCTGGATGGTATGATTGCAAACTTAAAAAGTGTAGTAGATTTTCTGGGGAAGAATGTCGATATCAAGAGATATCTTTTGAGCCCTATCATTAGTAGAAGTGAGAAATTGGAATTTGCGAAGGAGTTGTTTGGTAAGTTGAATTTACCAGATTATCTAGTGAACTTTTGTTTGCTTTTAGTTGAGAAAGATAGGTTGGGTATCTTTGATCTTGTGTATGAAGAGGTTGTTGATGAGGTTGATAGGCGTAATAACAGGGTTAGGGGTACCTTGAAGTTAGCTACTGAGGTTGATAGGGATATGGTAGAATCTATAAGAAAGGTGTTTGAAGAGAAATTGAATAAAGAGGTCTTATTTAATGTTGTTGTAGATCCTTCTATTATAGGTGGTGTTGTTGTTGAGATCGGTGGTTATGTGTTTGATGGCAGTATAATGAAGAGTTTGGAACAATTAAGAGAAAAGATGATAGAGGGGTGAGGTATGTATATAAGGGCAGAGGAGATAGGAGAGGTTCTTAAAAAGAGGATTGAGGTTTTTGAGAAAAGTGTGGACCTTGCTGAAGAGGGTGTGGTTACCTTTGTCGGAGATAGAGTGGCAAGGGTTTATGGTATTGATAACGTAATGTACAGCGAAATAGTGGAATTCCCAAATGGTGTTATGGGTATGGCTTTCAACCTGGAAGAGGACTCCGTTGGTGTTATACTCTTCGGAGAGGACACCCTCATAAAGGAAGGTGATAGGGTAAGACGCACTGGTAGAATTATATCAGTTCCAGTGGGTGAGGAACTTCTGGGTAGGGTAGTGGATCCGCTTGGTAGGCCTCTTGATGGACTTGGTCCTATAGAGGCAAAGCAGTATCTGCCCATTGAAAGAATAGCTCCAGGTATATGTGATAGAAAGCCTGTTTGTGAACCCCTTCAAACGGGTATTAAAGCTATAGATGCAATGATTCCTATAGGAAGGGGGCAGAGAGAGCTTATAATCGGTGATAGGCAGACAGGTAAAACAGCTATAGCTATAGATGCCATAATAAATCAGAAGAATAGTGATGTTTACTGTGTTTACGTTGCTATAGGCCAGAAGAGATCCACAGTTGCTCAGATAGTTGAGAAGCTGAAGCAATACGGTGCCATGGATTATACCATAGTAGTTGCAGCAACAGCCAGTGATCCCGCTCCGCTTCTTTACATAGCTCCCTATGCAGGTTGTAGTATGGGTGAATACTTTAGAGATACGGGAAGACATGCTCTCGTTATATACGATGACCTTACCAAACAAGCTCAGGCTTATAGAGAGGTTTCACTACTCTTGAGAAGACCACCGGGTAGAGAGGCTTATCCAGGTGATATATTCTATCTTCATTCAAGATTACTAGAAAGGGCTGCTAAGTTATCTGATGAAAAAGGTGGAGGTTCTTTGACAGCCCTACCTATAGTAGAAACTCAAGCTGGGGATATTTCGGGTTACATTCCTACGAACGTAATTTCGATTACTGATGGCCAGATTTACCTTGAAAGTGATCTTTTCTATAAAGGTATAAGGCCGGCTATCAACGTTGGTTTGTCGGTTTCAAGGGTTGGTGGTGCAGCTCAGGTCAAGGCTATGAAGCAGGTTGCTGGTATGTTGAGACTTGACTTGGCTCAGTATAGGGAGATGGAGGCCTTTGCTCAGTTTGCAAGTGAGTTGGATGAAGCAACTAGAAAGTTGCTTACCCGTGGCGAAAGAATGGTTGAACTCCTCAAACAGGATCAGTATAAACCGATGCCAGTTGAGGAACAGATTGCTGTCATATTTGCTGGTGTAAATGGTTATCTAGATGATCTTCCTGTCAGTGCTGTTAGAAGGTTTGAAAGGGAATATCTAGATTACCTTAGAACTTCAAAACCCGAGATATTGAGGGAAGTTGTTGAGAAAAAGGAGATATCGAAGGAACTCGAAAAGAAGATGCACGAGGCTGTACAAGAATTTAAGAAAACATTTGTTGTTTAGGGGAGGTTTTTATGCCTAGTCTCCGTGATATGAGGAGAAAGATACAGGCTGTAAAAAGTACAGAGAAGATAACCAATACAATGAAACTCGTTTCCGCTGCGAAGTTCAGAAGAGCTCAAATAAATATATTGAATCTGAGACCTTACGCCTACAGGATGGCTGAGGTTATGAGTTCACTTGCTCTGAGAGCTGAACCTGGAACTCACAAGCTACTTGAGAGTAAAGAAGAAAATAGGATTCTTGTTATGGTTGTTACTTCCGATAGGGGTCTTTGTGGAGCTTTTAATTCCAATATTCTAAGGAGATTTGAAAGTATATACAATGAACTCGTAGGCCAGGGTAAGAGTGTTGATATAGTAGCTGTTGGAAGGAAGGCTAGAGACTTCTTTGCAAGGAGAGGTCAGTATAAAGTGGTGAAGGTATTTACTGATCTATTTCTCAAAAATGTAAAATACGAGGATGTGTGTTTAATTGCCGATTATCTAGTTGAAGAGTTTATGGCTGATCATTATGATGCTGTTTATGCGTTATACAATGAATTTAAGTCGGCGATAAAACAGGAAATAATATTTGAAAAACTTATTCCTATAAAACCTATGGAGGTAAAGGAGCAGACGGCGAAAATAGATTTCATATATGAACCATCTAAAGATGGTATTCTTGAAGAGCTTTTACCATTACATCTTAGAACTCAGGTTTATAGGATATTTCTGGAGTCTAGTGCCAGCGAACATGGTGCTAGGATGACAGCTATGGATAATGCTACGAAAAATGCTGGTGAACTTATAAGAAAACTCACGCTTGAGTATAACAAAGCGCGCCAGGCTTCAATTACCAAGGAATTGCTTGAAATTGTAGCTGGTGCAGAAGCTTTGAATGCATAGAGAATTTTAGGGGGTTAAAAGATGGAGAAAAATTATGGTAGAATAGTTCAGGTTCTTGGTAATGTTGTTGATGTTGAGTTTGAGCCTGGTAAGGTACCGCCTATTCTCAATGCGCTTCAGGTTGAAGGCTTCGATGTTGGAGACTTTGGTATTTTGACGCTTGAGGTTGAGCAGCACCTTGGTGATAACAGGGTTAGATGTGTGGCTATGGGGCCAACTGAAGGTTTAAGAAGAGGTATGAGGGTTATTGATACAGGTGGTCCGATAAAGGCTCCTGTTGGTAAGGGTGTTTTGGGAAGGGTTATTAATGTGTTAGGATTACCTGTTGATAGAAAGGGACCTATAGAGGTAACTGAGTACTGGTCTATTCATAGGCCTGCTCCATCTTTTGAAGAACAGTCAACAAAACTCGAAATGTTGGAGACAGGTATTAAAGTTATAGATCTTATAGAGCCCTATGTTAAAGGTGGTAAGACTGGAATGTTCGGTGGTGCTGGTGTTGGAAAGACGGTAATAATAATGGAGTTGATTAGAAACATCGCTATAGAGCACGGTGGCGTTTCAGTCTTTATAGGTGCTGGTGAGAGAACGAGGGAGGGTACGGACTTATGGCTTGAGTGTCAGGAAGCTGGAGTTCTCGACAAGACTGCACTAGTTTATGGTCAGATGACAGAACCGCCCGGTTGTAGATTTAGAGTTGCTCTAACTGGTCTTACGATAGCTGAGTACTTTAGGGATGTTGAGGGTCAGGATGTTCTCGTATTCATAGATAACATTTTTAGGTTTGCTCAGGCTGGTAGTGAGGTTTCGGCGCTACTTGGTAGGATGCCATCTGCAGTTGGTTATCAGCCAACTCTTGCCACCGATATGGGACAGCTCCAAGAGAGAATCACATCTACTAAAAAGGGTTCGATCACTTCTGCTCAAGCTGTTTACGTTCCTGCTGATGACCTTACGGACCCAGCCCCTGCTACGACTTTTGCTCATCTTGATGCTACGACTGTCCTTTCAAGAAGGATCGCTGAGCTTGGTATATATCCTGCAGTAGATCCTCTTGATTCCACAAGTAGAATACTAGATCCAAATGTAGTGGGTGAGGAGCATTACAGGGTTGCCCGTAAGGTCCAGGAGATACTACAGAGATACAAGGAGCTACAGGAGATAATAGCTATCCTTGGTATGGAAGAACTGTCAGAAGATGATAAACTTATAGTTCATAGGGCAAGAAGGATTCAGAGGTTCCTATCTCAACCTTTCCATGTAGCAGAGCAATTCACAGGTAGACCTGGTAGATACGTTCCTGTTGAGGAAACCGTAAGGGGATTCAAGATGCTTGTAGAGGGTGAATTGGATCATTTGCCAGAGGCTGCTTTCTACATGGTTGGTACTATTGATGAAGCTATTAGGAAGGCAGAAGAGCTTAAATAAGTATGGAGTGTAGGATATGAGTAAAACTTTCCTTTTTGAACTGGTTGTGCCAGATAAGCTTGTGTACAGTGGTTCCGTTGAGTTTGTAACTGCTGTTGGCGGGCTGGGTGAGTTTACGGTATTACCTGGACATACCTTTCTTTTAACTACGATTGAACCTGGGATAGTTAGGTTTTCTGTGGGTGGTAGTATAAAGGAGTATGCTGTTGGTTACGGATATGCCGAGGTTAGACCGGATAAAATGATAATGTTGGTTGAATTCGCGGTTACTGAAGATGAGATAGATAAGTCTGAACTTTTAAAACAGATAAAAGAGTCAGAGGAAAAATTGTATTCCTCGGTTATATCTGAGGCTGAAAGATTGGCTTACTTTAAGCAACTTTTGAGACTGAAGGCAAAAGAAAAACTAGCAAATAGATAATTTCAGAGGGGGTCACCTTTTAGGTGGTCCCCTCTATGTTTTTCATTCTCTTTTGATGAGCTATTATTTCTCCTGAGATCATGTAGATAGTTCTTTCTGCTATATTTGTTGTGTGATCCCCTATTCTTTCAAGGCATCTCGCTATTCTCATTAGATGAAAGCATCTTTCTATAGTTGTTGGATCCGAGATCATATAGGTAAGAAGTTCTCTATTTACCTGATCTCTTAGTGTATCTATAACATCATCGTGGAGCCACACTTCCTTGGCGAGCTCTATATTTTCGTTTAGGAATGCCTCTATTGACTGTGCTAGCATCATGGAGACTTCACTTGCCATTCTTGGGATGTCTATAAGGGGTTTGACCTGGGGCTTACCGATAAGAAATATGGCGCTTTCAGCAACATTAACTGCTAGGTCACCTATCCTTTCAACGTCATCTATTATTTTGAAACATGTAGCCACGGTTCTCAAATCTTTTGCAAGTGGTTGATACTTGGCAAGGAAAGATATACAAGCCTCATCGATTTCTATACTCATAGCATCCAGTTTTGGTTCCATATCGTATAGAACTTTCTCTAATAGTTCTTTTTTTCTTTTAACAAGACCTTCTGTAGATAATTTAACCATGTTCGAGGCGAGCTCACTTGCCTGTTTTAGTAAATCTTTTATCTTCTTTAGAGCTTCTTCAACCATTTTAACCTCCGATTGTAGTTCTTAAGTATTTTTTGTATAAGATATATGCCTTATTGAGTGTTTTCAACAAGGATTTTTGAATGTTTGTCAAAGTTTGTGGCATAAAAGAAAAATTTGAGGTTGAGTTGTTGGTAAGTTTACCAGTTAGTCATTTTGGTTTTATTATCGGTGTTGAGGCTTTAAGTGAGGATGAGATAGATACACCTAGAGCCAAGGTATTGATAGAATACCTTAGGAGTTTTAAAAAAAAATTTCCTATCCCCACTTTAGTTACCCATCTTAGGGAGTATAGGAAAATAGAGAGGTTGGTTTTGGATCTAGGTGTATCTTTCTTGCAGTTACAGAATGAAGTTTCCCTTGATTTGATAGAAAGGCTAAGGTTAAGGTTTCCATGGCTTAAAATAATAAAAGCTATCCATGTTTTATCCTATAAGAATGAGGTTATCGAGAAAGTCAGGTATTACGAAAATCACGTTGATTATATTCTTCTTGATAGTCGTGATAGTTTTAGAATGGGTGGAACCGGGATGACACACGATTGGAATATAAGTAGTCACGTGGTTAGAATTGCCAAAAAACCTGTTATACTGGCTGGTGGTTTAAATAGTTCCAACGTTTTAGATGCTGTACTTAAAGTTTGTCCCTTTGGAGTCGATGCTAACTCCCGTTTGAAGGACGATAGGGGATATAAGGATCCTAGAAAAGTAAGAGAATTTGTAATCAATTATTTTAGAGCACTTGCTGCAAGGAGACAAGTTTGTTAGAAGCTGTAAATGTCACAAAATACTATAACAGTCTATGCGCATTAAAAGATGTTTCCTTTAGAATAGAAGAGGGTGAAATAGTTTCTTTCCTGGGTCCAAATGGTGCAGGTAAGTCTACGCTTTTTCACATTCTCGTGGGTTTACTTAGAAACTATACAGGTGATGTGTTTTATAAAAGTAGAAAGGTCTTTCCATTTAAGGATCGTGGCTATAGGTCCATTGTTGGGTTTGTTCCGCAGGCTACCTTTCTCGAAAGGGAGCTTACAGTTGAGGAAAATTTGAGAATAGGGGCTTTACTTTATGGTGTGAAGAATCATAGAGAGGTTGTTGATAGCTTCCTCAGGAGGTTTGATCTCTTCGAGCTTAAGGATAGGAAGGTGGAACATCTATCTGGTGGTATGAAGAGAAAAGTTGTGATAGTGAAATCTATGCTTCATAGGCCGAGATTACTATTCTTGGATGAACCTACTACAGGACTTGATGTTAACGTTAGACATGATATATGGAATCTGCTTATAAGGATAAGCAAGGAAGAGAGTGTTACTGTTGTGATTTCCACACACTATATGGAGGAAGCTGAATCCCTATCTGATAGGGTGTTTATAATGAATCGTGGTTCCATCGTTGTGGATGGAAGACCAGAAGAGCTCAAGTCTCTTGTTGGAAGATATGTAGTTGAAGAAAGTACTGCGAAAGGTATGATTAGAAGGTACTTCGACTCTAAAGATGATGCGATAAGATTTATGAACGATAGGGGTATGGAGGCTTCTACCATAAGACTTAGAGAAGTTAGTTTGGAAGATGTTTTTATAAAGGTGACAGGTGAAAATGAGAGGGATTCTAGCAACCTACTATAGAGAGCTATTGGTATATAAGAGAAGAGCCCTGAGATATTCACTGTCCTCAATAGTAAATCCTGTTTTATTTCTCCTAGCGTTTGGATACGGTCTTTCTAGTCTTTCTCTTTTTAATTCTAATTCTTATCTTAGGTTCATGGTGCCCGGCTTGATAGCTGTAAGTTCCATGAATCAGGCTTACAGTATCTCCTTTGATATACATATAGCTAGATTGTATACCATGACCTATCAAGGGTTACTTGTTGCTCCTATAGAGAGATGGGAGATACTTGTTGGAGAGCTTTTATTTGCTATCACAAAGAGTCTTTCACCCTTGATTTTCTTTGTAGTCTATCTGTCTTTCTTTCCCTCTTTAGGTTTAGTTTTAAATATCCCCTTTTTTATAAGTTGGTTGATCCATGTTCTTACCTGGGCTCTAATAGGTGTTGTTATAGCCTTCAAAATAGATTCGCATGCAGATCATGCTACTTTTACGACCTTTGTTGTTACACCTATAACATTTATTTCAGATACCTTTTTTCCTGTTTCTAGGTTAGGTGGTTTTTTTGAATTAATAGCCAACTTTTCTCCTTTAACTCATACAACGAGAATGATAAGGTATTCAATGCAGAGCGGATTTGGTCTTCCCTTTATCATTGAATTGGGTTATTCTTTAATAGTATTGTTGATTTTTGCTATTTTTGGTATTATTGTGCTTTCAAGAGCAGAGCGGTGATGGTGCTAACTGTTGTCTAAATCGGGGGAGGAGGAATGGGTAAAAAAGTAAAACTTGCTATAGTTGGTGTGGGAAATTGCGCCAGTTCACTTGTCCAGGGTATTTTCTATTACAGGAATGCCGATTTCGAAAAGGTAAGTGGCCTTATGCACTATGATATTGGGGGCTATAAACCTTGGGATATAGAGGTGGTAGCAGCTTTCGATGTAGATGAGAGAAAGGTGGGGAAGGATTTATCAGAAGCTATATTTTCTAAACCTAATTGTACTACTGTTTTTTTTAAGGACGTACCCAAGCTAGGGGTAGAGGTTTTAATGGGTCCTGTTTTGGATGGTGTCGCTGCGCATATGTATGAGTATCCTGAAGATAGATCCTTTAGAACGGCGAAGAAAGATCCTGTTGATGTTGTAAAGGTTTTGAAGGATAGTGGTGCTGAGGTTGTCGTTAATTATTTACCTGTTGGTTCCGAAGAGGCTACAAGATTTTATGCTAGATGTGCCCTTGAGGCTGGTTGCGCCTTTGTTAACTGTATTCCTGTTTTTATAGCTTCAGATGAGAGTTGGGCAAGGAGATTTGAAGAAAAGAACCTTCCGATTGTTGGTGACGATATTAAATCTCAGGTTGGAGCAACAATTGTACATAGAGTGTTAACCTGGCTTTTTAAAGAAAGGGGTGTGAGATTGGATAGGACATATCAAGTTAATTTCGGTGGAAATACTGACTTCTTAAATATGCTTGAGAGGAAAAGATTAAAGAGCAAAAAGATTTCGAAGACTGAAGCGGTTCAATCCCAACTTGACGTTCCCCTTAGTCCCGATAATATACATATCGGTCCGTCGGATTATATTCCCTGGCTTAACGACAGAAAATTGTGTTGCATAAGGATGGAAGGAAGGTTGTTTGGTGATGTTCCTATGACTTTGGAGTTAAGGTTGGATGTGGAGGATTCACCGAATAGTGCGGGTGTGGCGATAGACGCCATAAGGTGTGCTAAGCTTGCCATGGATAGAGGTATAGGTGGTCCCCTTTACTCCATTTCCGCCTACACTATGAAGCACCCTCCTATACAGTATCCAGACTATGAGGCGAAAATTTACGTTGAAGAGTTTATAGAAGGCAGGAGAGAAAAGTAGAGATGGCGTATCAGGTTAATAAAACGATTGAAGAGATAAACGAAAAAATAAAGAAAGGACAGGTTGTTGTTGTTACTGCTGAAGAGATGATAGATATAGTTGAGGAGTATGGTCCTGTTGAAGCAGCAAAGAGGGTGGATGTTGTTACGACGGGTACCTTTGCTCCTATGTGTTCCTCTGGGGCTTTCTTGAACCTTGGACATTCAAAACCCAGGATGAAGATGGAGGATGTGTATCTCAACGGTGTACCATGCTATGGTGGTCTTGCTGCTGTCGATATTTATATAGGTGCGACTAGTCTTCCTAAGGATGATCCAAGGAACAAAGTTTATCCTGGTCAGTTTAAGTATGGTGGTGGGCATGTTATAGAAGATCTGATAGCAGGAAAGGATGTGTATCTTGTGGCTTATGGTTATGGTACCGATTGTTATCCTCTTACTAAGTTGGAAACCTATATAAACATAAATATCATAAATGAAGCTATAATGTTTAATCCTCGTAATGCATATCAGAACTACAACTGTGCTGTTAATCTTTCCGATAGGTTGATATATACATATATGGGTATTCTTAAACCCAAGCTTGGTAATGCAACTTACTGTAGTGCTGCACAACTTTCACCGTTACTTAATGACCCCTATTTTAAAACTATAGGTATAGGAACTAGGATATTCCTGGGTGGTGGTATAGGTTACGTGGTATGGCATGGTACACAGCATACTACAGATGTCCCAAGAGGTGAAAAGGGTGTGGTTAAAAAGCCTGCTGGTACGATTGCTGTTATGGGTGATATGAAGAAGATGACGAGAAGGTATGTAAGAGGTGTAAGTATAGTGGGTTATGGCGTAAGTCTTGCTGTGGGAATCGGTATTCCTGTACCTATACTTAATGAGGAAATGGCATGGCATACTTCGGTAAGAGATGATGAAATTTGGACGCAGGTTGTCGACTATGGTTATGATTATCCAAATAGAGAGGGAAGAGTTATTGCTGAGGTGAATTACGCCCAGTTAAAGTCGGGCGAAATAGAAATAATGGGTAAGAAGGTTCCCACCTATCCTCTATCAAGCTATTATATGGCTAAAGAAATAGCAGAGACGTTAAAGAGATGGATATCAGAAGGAAAATTCTATCTAACTAAACCTGTTGAACTGATACCGTCAAGTGGCTTTATGTGTAAGGGCCTTGAAATAAGAAGATGATTTTGCCCTATTGAATTTTGAATGTAATAGGGGTAATATTTTTCAATCAAACGTTTGAATAAAAGGGGAGAGGTTGTAGAGGTGGTGAAGGAGAGGATTTTGGATGCAGCTTTGGTGGAATTTGCCTTGAGGGGTTATGAAGGTGCCACTATTAGGAGTATAGCGAATAGAGCTAAAGTTAATGTTGCTATGATAAGTTATTATTTTAGGGGTAAAAAGGGATTATATAAAGCTGTCTTAGAGAGGCATCTTGATGAATTTGTCAGTTCTCTAGATAATATTCCTAGTGATGGAATAGAAGGTATTAAGTTCTTTGTTAGAAAGCATGTGGAGGTCTTGAGAAAAAGAGGGCCACTTACGTCTTTGGTTGTAATGAGGGAAATAGTTTTTCCCTCTGATACTTTTTTGGAACTTAAAAAGAACTTTTATGAGGTGATAGTTGATAAACTTAGCAGAGTTATACGGGATGCAATGGATAAGGGATATATAAGAGCCTTGGATTTAAATTTTGTGGCCCAATTTCTGATCCATCTAGATTTTTGGTTTTCTTTTAAGTTTGCTGAGCTGGATGAAGCGATTCTTGCGGAAAGGATATTGGAAGTATTCTTAAAAGGGGTTGGATCATGAAGAAGTTATTTTTTATATCTCTTTTTGTAATGTTCTGTTTCTCTTTAACTATGGCTAAGGAGATAGACTTAAAAGAAGCTGTGGAAATAGCTTTGAAGAATAATCCAAATCTAGAGTCTTCCAGAGCTATAGTTCTTCAAAGTGAAGCTAGTAAGCTTTTGGCCATTTCTTCATTCCTTCCTAATATCTATTTTGAGACTAGGTATATGAAATACAGAAATAATGGGATGCCTGTGTATGAGGGTTTTGATTGGTCTATAAATTTTAGTTTGAATCTATTTTCGGGCTTTTCATCTCTTAACTATTACAGGGAAGCTGTTAGTTTGTTGGATGCTGCTCGGGCTGGTTACAATGCTGCGAAGTTGGATGTCGTTATGTCTGTTATAAATGCCTATATGGGTGTCTTAAAGGCCAAAGAGCTACTTGAGTCTGCAAGAGCTGATCTGGAAGATGCAGAGACAAATTATAAACTTGCTAAGAAGAGGTATGAGGTGGGTCTCAGTCCACTTGCGGATTTGTACAATGCGGAGGCTAAAGTTGAAGATGCTAGGTATAATCTCTCTCTTAGGGAAGCCGAGTATGAGAAGGCAAAGATAGCCCTTCTTGTTACCATGGGTCTTAACATTTTTGAGGATATTCAAGTTAAACCTATCGCCTTTATTCCGGAAGTTAGGGATATAAAGGAGCTCGTAACCAAGGCTTTCAGTAGGAGACCGGAGGTTTTGTATGCTAGGAGCGAAGTCACCGCCCAGGAGTACAGGATAAAAGCTGTAAAGGGTGAATATCTACCTAGTGTAGATTTTGTTTCTAGCTATGGTGAAAGCGATAAGAGCTTCTTCCCTAATAGGAAGGAGAACTGGAATATGGCACTCAGCCTTAAAATACCTATATTTACAGGTTTTAGCACCACCTTTAAGCTTAAAAAGGAGAGAGCCGCTTTATTACAAAAGGAAAGCGACTTGAGAAATGTAGAACTCAGTGTTTCTCAGGATGTTTTTAATAAATATCAGGATTTTTTTAGCATGAAAAAGTCTGTTGTGGCTGCTGAGGCACTTTTAAAGTCGTCCACTGAGGATCTGAGGATGATGAGGGGTCGTTATGTGAATGGCTTGGTTTCGATTGTCGATCTAACCACAAGCCAGGCAAGACTATCGGATGCGAGGGCGAAGTATATTACCACTAAGTACGAGCTATTAAGGGCCTATTACGATCTTATTAGAGCAACCGGCAGAATACCTGTACTGGAAGGTGAGTGATGAGGTTTAGGTATTTACTAGTTCTCATGTTAATTTTTCTAGTTTCTGCCTGTAAATCTAAGAAGGAAGATCTGGTACCGAAGAAGGAGTTGAGTGTTAGAAGAGGAACTGTTTTTCTTGAGATATCTGCGACAGGTGCGGTAAAACCCCAAGTGGGGGCAAGTGTTAAAGTAGGTGCCAGGATTTCTGGTAGAGTTGAAAAGCTCTTTGTCCAGACAGGAGATTTTGTTAAGAAAGGGCAGTTGATAGCTATCATAGAACATGCTGATCTTGAAGCTCAGGTTAAAGCCCAGGAAGCGCAAATTAGGGCTCTTGAATCGCAATTGAAGGAGGTTGAAGGTACCTATCCCTATAAAATAAAGGCTCAAAAAGAGATGGTTCAAAGTGCAAAGGCAGAGCTTAATCTTGCTAAGCTAAACTATAAGAGAGTCTTATCCCTTTACAACGAAGGTCTTGCTGCTAAAGTCGATCTGGATCAGGTTGAGAAAGATCTCAATGTGAAACAGTCGAATTACGAGTATCAAGTTAAACTCTTGGAGTCTCTTGAGAATGAATACAGAACTAAAGTTGAAAACTTAAAGGCGAGTATAAATTCGGCGAAGGAAGAACTCAATAATTTAAGGGTTAAACTTGGCTATGCTTATATATACTCACCAATCTCTGGTGTAGTGTCCGATGTTACTACCCAGGAAGGAGAGACGGTGGTTGCTGGTTTGAATGCTCCCACCTTTATTACGGTGATAGATCTTTCTAGACTTGAGGTTGATGCCTATGTTGATGAAACCGATATAGGAAAGATAGCCCCTGGAATGCCAGTTAGGTTTACTGTTGATGCCTATCCCGATAAGGTTTTTGAGGGTAAGGTGAGGACTATATATCCTGGTGCAATAATCAGGAATAACGTAGTCTTCTATAACGTTCCAATAGATATCACTACTAATTACTACGGTTTACTCAGGCCAGAAATGACGGCTAATGTAGTGATAGTAGCTGGTAAAAGAGAGAATGTCCTTGTTGTACCTGTTTCATCTGTGAAGATAGAGGCTGACGGTAAAAGCTATGTTTATGTGAAGAACGAAAAAGGTAAGTGGGTTAAAAGGGAGGTTAAAACTGGTTGGAGTAGTGGCGGATTTATAGAGATCGTTGATGGATTAAAAGAGGGCGAGGTAGTGGGAGTTTGGTAGATATTAAAGAACCTGTTATAAAACTAAGGGATATTAGAAAGGTTTACAGGATAGGCGAAGAGGAATATGAGATTCTGAAGAGTATAAATTTAGATGTTTATAAGGGTGATTTTGTTGCTATAATGGGTGCTAGTGGTTCTGGTAAGACCACTCTTCTAAATATACTCGGTTGTCTTGATAGGCCTACCTCGGGTTCGTATATTCTTGATGGTGTGGAGGTTACCAAACTATCTGAGAGGGAGCTTGCAAGCATTAGGAATCAGAAGATAGGGTTTGTTTTTCAGGAATTTCATCTCATACCTTGGGCTACAGTTTTGGAGAATGTTCTTTTACCTACAGTTTATGCAGATGGAATTACAAAAGAAAAGATAGATAAGGCTATCTATCTTCTAAATCGTCTGAATATGGGGGAGAGAATAAACTTTAGACCTAATGAACTATCAGGAGGGCAGAGACAAAGGGTAGCTATAGTAAGAGCCCTTATAAATGATCCAGCCATAATCCTTGCCGATGAACCTACAGGTGCGCTTGATTCAAAGACGAGTGAAGAGGTTATGGAGATATTCGGAATGTTGAATGAAGAGGGTAGAACAATAGTGGTCGTGACTCACGATATGAATGTAGCTAGCAAGGCAAAATTAATAAAACATATAAGAGATGGTAAATTTATCGAATAGATACTATTCGATTTTTAAAGAAGCTTTAAGTGAGATTTTAAATTCCAGGATATACTTTTTCTTCATGGTTATCTCTCTCTTTGTTGGTATTGCTTCAATGGTGACAGTTTACTCACTTGGTAAGGGTTTTGAGATTCAGGTTATTAAGCAACTTGAGAGTTTCAATTTTGGTAGTAATGCCTTCTTGATTTTGGCTGGAGGAGGTAAGTTTTTTGGACCATCAACTACAAGGAGTGATACGCTTGTTCTTGGTGATGTTGAAGTTTTAAAAAGGCTTTATTTTGTGAAGAAATTGGATTATTTTCAGAGGGCTTTTATGGAAGTTTCTAATGGTAAGGATGTTAGAACTACTATGGTCTTTGGTGTAACACTTAATTATCCCGATGTTAATAATTGGCATGTTTCAAGGGGTAGGTTTTTCAGTAAGGCTGACATAGATTCTAAAGCTAAAGTCTGTGTTGTTGGCACAGCTATAGAGGATGAGCTTTATGGCGGTAATGCACTGGGCAAGGTGATAAAGATAAATGGGATTTACTTTACGATTATAGGTGTTCTTGAAAGGAAGGGTGCTATTGGGTCTTTTAGACTGGACGATAGAGTTCTCATACCAATAACCACTGCGAATACAAGGGTATTTAACAGGAACAAAGCATACTTGGATGGTGTAAAAATAATATTTGATGATAGGATAGTGGATTTTGACGTCATAAAATCTCTTGTTACCAAGATATTGAGGGAGAGACATAAACTCCAAGAGGGTGAGCCGGACGATTTTAGAATAATAACCCCTGACCAGATTGTGGCCTTTAGGACAGCAGTAAGTAGAGTAATAACCGGATTCTTACTTGTGATTTCCCTTGTAACGATCGTTGTAGGAGGAGTTGTTGTTGTAAACATCATGTACGCCAATATTGAGGATAAGATGAAAGTTATAGCGATAAGGATGGCAGTTGGAGCTTCTTCCAAGGATATCTTCTTGCACTACTTATTCATAGTTATTGTTGTAGCTCTGATAAGTGGTATTACAGGTATATTAGGTGGTTTCATACTTAGTGCGCTTATATCCAGGTTTGCTAGTTTGTACTTTTATGTTCCTATCAATTTTTCTATACTCGTCCTTGTAGGTTTACTTTTGGTTAGCTTTTTCTTCGGAGTATTCCCGGCTAGGAAGGCATCCAGTATTCCACCAGGAGTTCTAATAAGATGAAGAGTAGCCTTTTATACTATAAGCTTATATATGGTGGTGTTTTAGCAAAGAAGAAGAGACTTTTCTTTAGCATTTTGGGTATTCTGATAGGTGTGGCTTCTCTCTTTGTTATGGTGTCTGTTGGTGAGAGTTCAAAAGCTAAGGTGGATAGAGAATTTGAAGAGTTTGGTATGAATAATCTGGTTGTTTTTGCTGGTAAAGCTGGAGTTAGAGGTGGAAGAAGTGTGGTTATGGAAGTAATGCCCACGCTTAAGTTAGATGATGTAGAGGCTTTGAAGAACATTTGTGGTATAAAGAGGATTGCTCCCATATACGATATAGGATCTGTCGTTGTGGAAATAGGTGGGCGTAAGATCACAACAAGGGTTGTAGGTACCGACAGTAACTATTTTGCAATAAAAAAGTATACCGTCTACACTGGCAGAATTTTTAGTGATAAGGAAGTATCAAGAGGTGATCTAGTTGCTGTTATAGGATGGAAGGTAAAGGATGAGGTGTTTCTTGATAGTGATCCCATAGGTAGTATGTTGAGGATTTCGAGGTTACCTTTTAGAGTCATAGGTGTTTTGGAGAAGAAGGGCACGGATATGAGTGGTCAAGACCTTGATGATGTTATAGTTGTGCCCGTTACCGTTGCTACAAGAAGGCTCGACAATGTGGATTATATAAAGTCGATAGAGGTAGAATGTGAAAATGGTAAGATCCTACCATCTGTAGAAAAGGCGATAGATAAGGTGCTTACAGAGAGACATAGGATTTTAAAGCCAGAATTCAAAGATTTTACTATCGTTAAGTATGAGGATATAGCAAAGGAACAATCGAAAACTGTAGGTATGTTTTCTTTTATAATAGGTTGTGTTTCTTTGATATCCCTTGTAGTTGGGACATTTGGTGTAACAGCAACTATGATCCTGTCTGTAAGAGAGAGGTTCAGGGAGATAGGCATTAGGAAGGCTATAGGTGCAACGAATAGGGATATTCTAACTATGTTTTTAATAGAGTCACTTTTGGTGACTTCTGTAGGTGGTTTTTTTGGTGTTTTTATAGGCTTTGTTATTTCTATCATTGTTAACACTGTCATGAAAAACCCTCTTATCTTTCCGATTAAACCTATAGTGGTTGCTTTTTTTTCAATAGTTGTTTTTGGAACTCTTGCAGGTCTATATCCTGCTTATAAGGCTTCTAAGATCGATCCTATAGAGTCGATAAGATCTTGATTATCCGATTTACAATGAGTATAGGTGATTGTTAAAGGAATTCTTGTATAATGCTGTTTTAAATATTTTTACTATTACTATAGGAGGTTTGTGTCATGGATTTCGTGTTAGCGGTTTTACCTATATTTATTGTTCTTGTAGGAATGCTGTTTTTCTATCAATCTGGAACGGTTATGGCACTAGTTGGCTGGTTGATATCTGTCATACTCGCTGTCTTTTACTTTAAAACTAGTTTTATAGTTACTATTTCTGCTTCCATTGTAGGTGTATTAAAAGGTTTGAGTGTTACGCTTGCCGTTATTTTTACCATGTATTTAATTTTTCTTCTTAAGGAGACTGGAAATCTGGATGTCATAATCGACTATGTGAAGAAAATTTCAAAGAAGAAAGAGGAACAGATACTTTTTCTAGGCATGGGATTTGGATCTCTTGTTACGTCTCTTGGGATGGTAACACCAGCCCTTTTCCCACCTATTTTCTTAATGCTAGGCTTTTCTCCGATATCATCAGTTTTAATAGCTGTTCTCTGTTACGATCCTCTTACATCCTTTGCTCTTTTTTCGATTCCCATTACCTTACCTTCAAAGGTTGCCTTTGAGTCCTTCAAAGTACATGTTCCAGGAATCGATAGTTTGGGTGCATTCATATGGGACTATACCTTAAAAATAGCCGTATTCTTACCCTTTGTTACTCCCTTTTTCGCATATATGATGTTGTACTCGGTGGGGGGGATTGACGCGGTTAAAAGGAACTTTAAAGAAGCTACGATTGTTTCTTTTGCCTTATCTGGTTCTGCTCTTATAGCTTCATGGTTGAAGATACTACCAGTTGAAGTAATAGGAATGTTTGCTGGTATTGTGGCCATGATTACTGCTCATTGCCTTTACAGGAATAACTCAGATGGAACCCACAAAAAAATAATTTTTGACAAAAGATTCTTGAAAGCATCTTTTCCCTTTATACTACTTATAGTCTTATCTGCTATAGTAAACATACCCTCTATTAGGAGTTATCTCTCCAAATTGCCCGGCGAATTTGAGATAATAAAGGTGATAGCCGATCAGAAGGTTGATTTTGATATACTTTCCAACGTTTGGTTTTGGATCCTTGTGACTACTATATTTTCTATAATTTTCTATCGTCCTAATGGTGAAACTTTGAGAAGGGTAACAGTTTTGTGGATGAAACGTATCATCGGACCTACTATAGCCTATTCTCTGTTTTTTGCTGTTGCTTACATTATGGCATGGTCGGCCATGGATGTTGTTAATGGTAAGCTTGCGCCTACTTCCTATTTTAAGGATTATAATATGGATAGGATAATTGGCATTACTCTGGCTGATATCTTTGGAAGATTTTATTCCTTTATTTCTCCAGTTCTAGGACTTATAGGTACCTTTGTTGGTGGTTCTACCACTGCGAGTAATGTTCTTTTTGCGAAGATACAGTACGAGGCGACTTTGAAAACTCTTGGCGCTAATGCTTTTATGTGGATATACGCAGCTCATGCAGTAGGGGGTGGTATAGCAAGTGCTATTACTCCGTCCAAAATAACAAATGCCGCTTCAACGATCGGACTTAAGGGTAGTGAAGAGTCAGAAGTTTTGAAAAAAGTGCTATTACCCGTTATCTTTGTGTCTATATTTGTCGGTTTCTTGACTGTACTATTTGTGACCTATTTGTAAATGTGTTGAGGCCCATTTTATGGGCCCTCTAACACATCATCAAGCCAGTTTAGATATTCCTTTAATCCATTTTTGATCGGGAATGCTATGATTTCTGGAACTGTATATGAATGCAGTTCTTTTATGGTTTTTGCTATTCTGCCAAAAAGTTCTTCTTTAGATTTTATAAATACAAGGAATTCTTCAGTAGTTTCTATTTTGTTTTTCCACCAGTAACTACTTTTTATCGGTCCTATTATTTGAATGCATCCAGCTAGTTTTTTCTCAAGTAGCTCCATGGCTATTTTTTCTGCCAGTTCCTTGTTGTCGGTTGTGGTAATTACCATTATATAACTCATCTTTTCACCTCCATAGATGGTAAAATTTTCCACGAAATATATCTAAAAAACTATCATGTATAAAACGAAAAACCAAGCTTAGCTTTGGAAGCTATTTTATACAATTTTGAAATAAAGAAAACACTGTATTTTCTACTTGTGGATTTGATCTACAGCCTGTGGTATTTTAACAAAGATATATAGTTTTTTTAGGAGGGGGAGATGAGGGAAGCCTATATAGTTGATGGAGTTAGGACACCAATAGGAGATTTTGGTGGTAGTTTGAAGGATTTCAGGGCGGGGGAACTGGGTGCCATTGTTGTAAGGGCTTTGATAGAGAGAAATGGTATAGATCCATCTACTATCGATGAAGTTATAATGGGATGTGTGTTTCAGGCTGGTCAAAAGGCTAATCCTGCGAGACAGGCTTCGATATGGGCGGGTGTACCGGTTGAGGTGCCAGCTATTACGCTTAATAATCAGTGTGCTAGTGGTCTTAGGTCTGTTATTATGGCTGTTCAGATGATAAAGTTAGGTGAAGCTGATGTTGTAGTTGCCGGTGGTTGTGAAAGTATGAGTACAGTTCCCTATCTTCTTATAAATGCAAGGTGGGGTTATAGATTGGGTCATGGTGAAGTGGAAGATGGTCTTTTATATGATGGTCTTATATGTGTGTTTTATGGGCAGCATATGGGAGTTACTGCTGAGAATTTAGCAGAGATTCACAAGATTTCGAGAGAAGAACAGGATAAGTTTGCCTATGAGAGTCATGTGAAAGCTGTGAAGGCTATAAAAGAGGGAAAGTTTAAAGAGGAGATAATTCCCGTAGAAGTTAAAACAAGGAAGGGTTCTTTCATCTTTGAAGTGGACGAGCATCCTAGAGAGGATACAACACTGGAGAATCTCTCAAAGCTGAAGCCGGTTTTCAAAAAAGATGGAACAGTCACTGCTGGGAATTCATCTTCAATAAACGATGGTGCAGCTTGTTTGCTTGTTGTTTCAGAGGAGGCTATTAAGAGGTATAATTTGAATCCTATTGCGAAAGTCGTTTCTTATGCTACCTGCGGAGTTCCACCCCAAATAATGGGATGGGGTCCAGTTCCTGCCACTAAAAAGGCTCTTGAGAGGGCAGGTTTAAAATTGGATGATATAGGCCTTGTAGAGCTTAATGAAGCCTTTGCTGCCCAAGCTCTTGCTTGTATAAAAGGACTTGGGTTAGATGTGTCAATTGTTAACGTAAACGGTAGTGGAATTTCCTTGGGTCACCCGGTTGGAGCGACAGGAGCTAGAATATTGGTTACGCTTCTATACGAAATGAGGAGAAGGAATGTTAAATATGGGCTTGCTACCCTTTGTCAGGGTGGTGGTATGGGTACTGCGGTTATAGTTGAGTTAGTATAAATATAAATCTAGCGGGGGTAGCTATGGTTGCGGTTACCGAGACGAACATTTTGGAACTTAAAAAACTCTTTTCTGGTAAGGTTAGGGATGTATACGAAGTGGATGAAGGTAAGCTACTGATAGTAGCAACGGATAGGATAAGTGCTTTTGATGTTGTGTTTAATGAAGGTATACCTGGTAAGGGTGAGATTTTGACGAGGATTTCGAATAAGTGGTTTTCAATGGTTAAATATCCACATCACATTTTGTCTACGGAGCCTGATAAGGAGCTTGAGTTCATAAAAAAGTATCCTGAACTTATAACAAGGAGTGTGCTTGTAAAGAGATTGAAAAGGGTGGATGTGGAGTGTGTGTCTAGAGGGTATCTTTTTGGAAGTGCCTATAAGGATTACGAGAAGACAGGGACAGTATGTGGTATAAAACTACCTCCAGGGTTGAAATTGGCTGAAAAGCTTTCGGAGCCAATATTCACACCTGCTAAAAAGGCAGAGCTAGGTATGCATGATGAAAACATAGATTTTGAAACTGTTGTAAAGATAGTAGGTGACAGAACCATTGCAGAGAGAATGAGGGATATAACACTTGATGTTTATAAATGGGCTCATGATCTTTTAGTTGAGAAGGGAATAATACTAGCTGATACCAAACTTGAATTTGGTTTGGATGAGGATGGAAATTTATACATAATAGATGAGTTATTAACACCTGATTCATCACGTTTTTGGGATGCAAGTACTTATATACCTGGAGAATCTCCAGTGAATTTCGATAAGCAGTTTGTAAGGGATTACGTTGAGTCGATAAATTGGGATAAAAAACCACCAGCTCCTCCTTTACCTAGAGATGTCATAGAAAAGACTGTGGAGAGGTATAAAGCAATCGAAAGAATAATACTTTCATTATGATGGTTTGATATGGTTGTAGATGTACTTTCCCTCCAGCCGTTAGAGGTGAGAACTATAGTTGTTATTGGGAATTTTGACGGTGTTCACATAGGACATCAGGAGCTTTTAAAAAAGGCTAAATTTTACAAGAAGACAGAAAAACTGAAAATAGTGGCTCTTACATTTTGGCCGCATCCTGCCAGTGTTTTTGGAAGGGATAGAGAGTCCCTGTTATTAATGCCTTTAGAGGAAAGGGTAAGGCTACTAAAGCTTTTAGGGGTAGATGAGGTCGTTGTCCTTGAGTTTAGCGAGGCTTTGTTTAGTATGAGTCCTGAAAAATTTTTGAACGAGGTTATGGTTGGTAAACTCAGAGCTGGTATAGTTATAGTTGGCGAGGATTTCCGATTTGGTAAGGATAGAAGTGGAGATGTAAATTTTATGAAAAATTACCTTGCTAAATTTGGTGTTTACGTAGAAATAGTCAAGCATGTATATCATGAGGGGATGCCTGTTAGTAGTACTAGAATAAGGAGACTTGTAAAAGAGGGGAGAGTAGAGGAAGTATGGCATCTTCTTGGTAGACCCTATAAGCTATTGGGAACTGTTATTAAAGGAGCTAGTAGGGGGATGGTTCTAGGATTTCCTACAGCTAATGTAATCCCGGAAAATAAAGTTGTGCCGGCAGATGGTGTTTATGCTACCTTTGTAGATCTAGGTTTTGCTATTTATAGAGGTGTTACAAATGTAGGTAAGAATCCTACTTTTGGAGGTGGGATAAGGAGCGTTGAAACTCATATACTTGACTTTTCAGGGAATCTATACGGTTCTAAGATTGGCATATTTTTTGTTAGAAGATTGAGAGAAGAAAGAAAATTTGCTACAATAGATGATTTGAGGAAGGCGATCGAAAAGGATGTGATGGAAGGAAGGGAATGGTTAGAGTGGGAAAGGTTAGCTTTTGGGCTTTTTTGATTTTCATTGTGTTTGTTTGGATTGGTAATGCGTATGCTAAGTATACGGATAGTGGAATAAGGTATTGGAGTGCTCCCGATCATACAAGACTGGTTATAGCTATCGAGGATGAGTGTAAAGTTGAGTGGTCTTTGAGGAATGATCCTAAAAGATTGGAAATTAGATTGGAAAAGTCTGTTAAAGATTGGACAGAACCATTTATATTCGTTGAGGATAGATTTATAGACCATATTGCCTATTTACAGAGTGACAAAGCTCAGGTTGTAATTGTGTTTTTTAAGGGTGGGAAAGATTTTGAAGTTAATGTGTTTACTTTGAAGAGGGCTGAAGGAAAGCCTTTTAGAGTAGTTGTGGATGTTATACCCTCTATTGAAGAAAGATTAAAGTTTGAAAGGGAGCGTATTCTTGAGGCAGAAAGAATAAGAAAGGATAATAAGTATATAGTGGTGGTTGATCCTGGTCATGGTGGGAATGATCCGGGAGCTATAGGTGTCAATGGGATTATGGAAAAGGATGTTGTGCTTGATATAGCTAAAAAGGTTAAGTCTATTTGTGGGAATTCTAGTAATTTTAAAGTGGTCCTTACTCGAGAAGAGGACTACTTTGTTCCTCTTGAGAAAAGAGTTAAATTTGCAAGGGATTACAAGGCTGATCTATTCATAAGTATTCATGCAAATTCTGCCCCTAATAGGAGTTATGATGGTTTCATGGCTTTTGTTCTTGCACCAAGAGGAGCAAGAGGGGGTATAGAAAGGTTTCTGCAGGAGGCTGAAAATAGGGAGGTTGCCAATGAGTTGAAAAATCATCACGATTCTGTGGTCAAAGTGCTTTTAGATTTCACCTATGAGTATACTATGGTTGAAGGTAAAAGAGCCGCTAAATTTATACTCGATGAGGTCGATGAATATACGAGTTTTAAAAATAGAGGGGTAAAGGAAGCTGGTTTTTATGTTCTTAGAAATCCAGGTATTCCGGCTGTTTTATTAGAGGTTGGCTTTTTGTCAAATGAGGCTGATGTAAAGAAACTTTCCGATGAGAGCGAAAGAAAGAGAGTTGCTTTGGCTATATGTAACGGTGTTCGAAGATACTTTGAGCACTTGAGATCGGTTAAGAATATAACATCTAAGGTTATAGATAAAAATTATAGCACCAAAAATAACAAGGTGAAAGAGGAAGTTAAGGTGGTAGATTCAGAAAAAGCTAGGAGTGCAAAGAGTGTTAGGTTTAAAGAGAGTAGTAGTGGAACCGGGGATGCAAAGATATACGTTGTCAAGAAGGGGGATACGTTATTCAGTATTTCTAGGTTGTTCGGTATCTCTGTAGATGAGATAATCAAGTTTAACAGGATAAGGCAATATATAGTTTATCCTGGCATGAAGATATTAATACCTGTTAGGTAAGAGAATCTGTATGAATAGAGAAAAACTCTTAGAAGATGTAAAAAAACTCAATAAACTACCTGCTCTTCCAGAGGTGGTTTATAAGATCATGTTGCTAAAGGAGGAAGATTGTAGTCTTTCTGCTTTAGAGGGGGTGATTTCGAAGGATCCAGTTATAACTGCGAAGTTACTGAAGATTGCAAATACTGTTTATTTTAATCCCTATGGCCAGAGTGTTACAGGTCTAAAAAGAGCGATTGAACTTATAGGTGTGAGGAATATTTTCTCAGTTGTCTTAAGTATAGTTGTTACAAACTTGTTTCCAATAGAAGCTAAAACATTCTATAGAGAGTTATTCTGGAAGCACTCCTTTTTGTGTGCTTTCATTTCGAAGAGGTTAAGTAGATTTGTAAAGGGTGTAAGTGATGATACAGCGTTCACAACGGGACTGTTGCATGACATAGGAAAGTTGGTGTTTTATTCCTATTTTGGTGACAGTTATGAAAAAGTTGTTGAATTGACTCAAAAAGGTATTCCTTCTTATCTAGCTGAGATGAGGGTTTTCGGTGTTAGTCATGATGAGGTCGGTTCAGTTTTATTGGAGGTTTGGGGGTTACCAGCTGAGGTGGTTGAAGCCGTTAGGTTTCATCATACACTTACCGATAGTAGGAATTTCTCAGAGTTAACTGCTCTCGTGCATGTTTCAAATATTCTCACTATGTTAAGTAGCTTTAGTTATAATAGCGGAGTATTGTTTGTTGTTCTTAACGATGATCCTGGTTGGCTTAGATTGAAAGATTACATAACCGATAGTGATTATGAGATTCATAAGATATTCGATGATGTAGTTTATGCTATTGATATCGCTGAGATAGCCTGGAGTAGGGAATGACAATATCCGATCGCGTATTCGACAAGATTAGAAAGATAATATACGAGAAGACTGGGCTTGTCATTGGAATAAGAGATAGGGATAAGTTGGCTAGATTCCTGTCTAGTAGAGACATAAGGCCTAAAAGTTTAGAGGAAGAGATTGAGTATGACAGAAAACTCCTATACGATATTATAGATGTAGTAACGGTTAATGAAACCTTTTTCTTTCGTCATGAGAGTCAATTTGAGGTCTTAGAAGGTATCTTGAAGGATCTTTTGAAAAGAGTAACTGAGAGAAAGATCCGCATTTGGAGTGTTGGATGTTCAACAGGTGAAGAACCCTATAGTATTGCTATTACGGCTTGTAGGGCTCATTTTGGACTTTACGGTAGTTATGATTGTGAGAGTAGATTTGAGATAATAGCAAATGACATCAGTAGGGAAGCTTTAAATAAGGCTAAGGAAGCAGTTTACGGTGGCTATTCAATTAGAAACCTGAGTAGAGAAGTTCTGGAAACCTTTTTCCAACAGGAAGCCCCTGAATCCTATAGGGTAAAGGATTTTGTAAGGAGACTAGTAACATTTTATCTTTTCAGTGTTACTTCTGATTATGATGTTAAGCGCTATATAGGTTTTAATTCTTGTGATTGCGTATTTTGTAGAAATGTGATGATCTACTTTGATGACAATTCTAGGAGAAAAGCGCTTGACAACATTTATGATGCGTTAAGGAGTGACGGTTTTTTGTTTCTTGCTCCAACTGAAACTATAAGAGATATAAGTGGTGATAGATTTGCTATAGCCATCACTATGGGAGGTATAATCTATGTTGTTAAAAGATAGAGTAAGACTCATTTGTTTGGACTTCTGGGAAACCATAGTAGATTTTGTTGATAAAAGTGATCTTGTGAAACTCAGAAACGAAAGGGTGAAACGGATTGCCGATATCCTATCCTTGGATGTTACTCTAGTGTCGGAGAGATACGATAGGGTTATAAAGGAGATGTGTGATATAAGAGAGAAGACGTGTAGGGAATTTACCGTAGATGAATTCATAGATAACCTGTTATTTTCTCTAGAAGTTGAGAGAAATTATTTGGAGGAGGTTAAGAGTATTTTTGTAGAGACCGTTAAGAAGTATATACCTGGACCTGTTAAAGGTGTAAGGGAATTCTTAGACTACCTCAAGGATAAGGGCTATCTTTTAGCTATCGTTTCAAATACCATAAACGGGAAGTTGGAGAGGGAACTACTAAAAGAATACGAATTATTCGATTATTTTGATTTCGTAGTATTTTCTTCTGAAGTCAAGGTTAGGAAACCTTCTCGTGACATATTTTATCTTGTGTTAAGTAGACTTGGGATACCTAACTATGTGGCTATCCATATAGGAGATGATCCTGTTAGTGATGTTTTTGGTGCTTTAAACGCAGGGATGTGGGCTGGTCATTATTCTAAGGAGTTGACTTTACCTCATGCTCATTTTACATTCAATAATTGGGAGAAACTAAGGGAATTTTTGTAAGGAGGGACTTTTGTTGGAGATTATTAAGGATGTTAAGCTTAAAGATGTGGAGTTTGTGTTTCTCGACACTGAAACTACTGGTCTTTCTTTCAGATCGTATATAGTCGAAATTGGCCTGGTTAAGTTTAGGGGTTGCAGGATTGTGGATGTTATGGATTTTTTGGTAAAGCCTCCTATAAGCATTCCTCAAAGTGTGGTTAAAATCCATGGTATAGATGACAGCATGGTAAGGGATGCACCTTCCTTTTCTAATCTTGCGGAAAGTATAGTGAAGTTTATAGGAGATTCTATTGTTGTTATACATAACGCTCCCTTTGATGTTAATGTGATGGCCTATAATCTTTCCAGAGTAGGGTACCCGGTACCGTCGAATATTGTTATAGATACCATAGAAATGGTGAAATGTTTCTTTCCACAGCTTGGTAGTTATTCTCTTAGATCACTTGCAAAGATTTGGGACAGTCCCTATAGAACATTCCATAGAGCATTAGTAGATGCAAAGAATACTGCTTTCGTGTTTTTCAGCGTGCTTAAAAAATGTGGATACACTTTTGAAGAGAGTTTGTGGGAGCTTTTGAGTGCTATAGGTCCAATAAGGACTTTTGATGATTATTGTACAAAGTCCAATTTGGAGTTATTTTAGGGGGACTTGATGTTAGGGAAATTTGAAATGGGTAATCCTGTATTACTTGGCAATTTACTTATAGTACCGCTTTGTGGTGAAAGTACCAAATTGGAAATTTTAGATCTTGAATATGGTATTAGTTGTGGTGTCACAATCGAGGAAAAGGGTACTGTCGAAACTGTCATAGTCAACAATCCTCTTGAAAATCATATTTTTATAATGGATGGTGAGGAACTGATAGGTGCATGGCAGGATAGAATATCGAGATATTCTGTCATTGTTGATAAAGGGAGGAAAAGTGAAATTGAAGTCCTTTGTATAGAGAGAGGTAGGTGGGAAAGAGAATCGGTAAAGAAGGTTTTTAAAAGCGGATTTACTGCTTATCCGAGGTTAAGAGAGCTCGTTACTTTTCATGAAAACGGAAAGTCTCCGAGTTTACAGGAGAAAGTTTGGGCTTCTATAGATGTCAAGTTAAAGACTCTGAGTGTATCAAGTGCTACTAGTTCTTTGCATCATTCTTTCGATTCTGTTAAGGGTTATATGGATATATACCTTTCCTGGGAGCCAGAGGAAGATGTAGTCGGCGTAATGGCTTTTTCAAACAGAGGGCTTCTTTGTATGGATATATTCTCTGATTCGGGCTTGTTTAGAAGACTTTCGAAAAAGTTGGTAGCAGGTTATGCTCTTGATGCTATTGAAGATAGGATGAGGGGTAAGGTTTTTGAGTTCTCTAATGATAAAATTTTAAATGCTTTTAAGTCTATGAATAGTCTGAAGTATAAGAGTTCTAAGAGGATAAACGATAAGTGTGAACAGGTGATTCTAGAGGGGAAACTAAAGGGAAAGGTTCTGAAATATAACGGTAGTTTTGTCCATGCTACTTTATTTCCTACAAGGCAATGTTGGATATAAGGATCGGTAGGTACCGCCTTGAAAAGTGGTTGGGTGGCGGTAGGTTCGGAGATGTTTATTATGCAATAGATACGATTCTTGGGTTTCCATTCGCCCTTAAGATTATCAAAGTTACGCCAGACACTCTCAAAGAGGTTCTTGAAGAGGCTAAAACACTATTACTTCTAGAACATCCGAATATAGTCAGGTTTTTTAATATAGATATCATTGATGATAGGTTAATCATAGTTACAGAGTACCTTGAGGGTAAATCTTTAAGGGAGGTGATAAAAAAAGAGGCTCCTTTTACTCTCGAGAGAATGTTGTTCTACGGTGAACAACTTGCATCGGCGATCGATTATATCCACAGCAGGAATGTTGTTCATAGAGATATAAAGCCTGAGAATATTATGGTTCTTAGCGATGGTAGGATCAAGGTTGTAGATTTTGGAATAGCAAAGAAGGATTTAGAAGGGGATTGGGGAGTTGGAGGTACACCTATATATATGGCTCCTGAGGTTTGGCAAGGCCAATTTTTGAAAAAATCGGATATTTGGTCCTTTGCTGTGGTAGTATTAGAGATGCTAACCGGGAAAAATCCCTTTTCCAGTTCTAGCATGGATGAGGTGAGAAAGAAGATAGAAACTCCGGTAAACTTGAGAAGCAAATATCCATTCCTTAGCGAAAGAATTTGTACAGTTTTGGAAAAGGCTCTTTCTATAGATCCTATGTACAGGTTTAATTCATGTATGGAGATAATAGAGGGATTGAAAGGTGATAGAGAAACTCCAGTTATACTTGATACTACATCTATCGTTGATAAAAAAGATTCGGAGGAAATAGAGCTTACTGATGAGCAATTAAAGGCCGTGCTTTCCGGTGAGAGAAGAGTGTTGGTTGTAGGTGGTCCTGGTACAGGTAAAACTGTTACTCTAGTTAACAGAGTTAAACACCTAATAATTGATAATTCGGTAGATCCAAGCACAACTTATGTTCTTTCTTTTAGTTCAAGAAATACTAGACTTATAGAGTACCTTTTAAGAAGGATTTTACCAGGGGAGGATAGGGTTAATGTACTGACCTTTCATGAGTTTGCCCTTAGGGTAATAGCGAGGTATGGTTATTCTATAGGTTTTGACGACAATTTTTTGCTTCTTTCGCCATTGAGGAGGAGCTATGTTGAACAAAAACTTATTAAGGAAGCGACAGAAAAGCTCAATATTCCAAAGGAAGTAGCTATAGAAGTGTACAGAAGATTTCAAAGGGTAAGAGGAAAGTGCGGTAATATAAACACGTTTTTAGAAAATACCTCTGGTAGATGGAACAATGTTTTAAAGGAGTTCTGGAATTTATATAACGATTTTTTAAAAACTGAAGGTATATTTGATTATGAAGATTTAATTTACCTTGCTATAGAGGTTTTATCGAAGAATGAGATTGCTCTTGAGGAGGTAAAGGGTTGTGTGAGGCATCTTCTTATAGACGATATTCAAGATTTAAACTTACTACAGTGGAAGCTTATAGATTATTTTACAGATTCCACTGTATTTGCTACATGTGATGATGATCAATCTGTGTATAGTTGGAGGGGGGCTACGATTGATATTTTAGAATCTAAAACCTCTTCCTTTAAAATCTACTATCTTACCAAGACCTTTAGACTTTTTGGTTCTCTTGTTGACGCTGCTAATAATCTTATTGTTAGGAATCGATCTATATTTCCCAAGCCTTTGTGGACCGATAGAAATTCCGATAAATTTTATTTTGATGTTAGGTCCTTCGAAACTCCCAATGAAGAGGCTGAATTTGTATGCGATATTCTTGAGATTTTGAAGATAAAAGAAGGTTATAGCTATAGTGACTTCGCTGTACTCTATAGGACTAATCTTAGAGGGAGAATATTACAGCAAAGACTCAAGAGTAAAGGTATACCATACTCTTTTCAACATACAGCATCCTTTCATGCTAGGGAAGAGGTAAAGTTAGCTATGGATCTTTTAAAATATGTGGTCATGGGCACCGAGCATACTAGAATGAAGGTGATTGCGGGGTTAAGGAGAATTGGAGTGAATTTAAAGGATGTGGAAAGTGGAGAGGTTGTATTAGGATTTTTGGGTGACGTTAGGGAATTGGATAAACCCTCACTTGTGATAGCGCATCTTATGGAGATACTGAGAAGTAGGGGATCCTTGGATATTGTAGGTATGTATAAGAGATTGGAAATTCTAAGAGAGTTTTATGAAGAGGCTCTAGACTTTGAAAATAGAAGTAAGAATCCTACTATTAGGTCTTTTATAAGTTATATAAAATTTTTGACAGACTCTGGTTTTTCAGATTGTGAGGATGGTGTTAGACTTTTATCGGTTTATGCAGCAAGAGGGTTAGAGTTTCCAGTTGTATTTGTGGTTGGTCTGGTTGAGGGAGAATTTCCTTCAAGTAAATCTTTCAACTTCCAGGAAGAAATAGAAGAGGAAAGGAGATTATTCTACACAGCTATTACAAGGGCGAAGGAGAAACTCTTTCTAACATACTATAGGTATCCATCACAGTACTCGAGAATCATGGAAAAACCATCGAGATTCTTGCAAGAGATGCTGGGTATCTAAAAATTCCAGATTTTGATGGCCCTGTGAATTTATCTTAAAGTTTCTTAGAAATTTTAGTACGGTCAGGATCTTGTAACGCAACTTTATTTTAACAGATATACGACAGCCATCATTAAACATTTCGAAATACGGTTAACATGATAAATTACTGATATTTAATGTTGTTTAGTGCCCTATTAGCTGGATTCTATTTTGTTTGATAATATATATTATGTAAAATAAAATAGTGGAGTAAAGGAGAATTAGTTCATGTCACGAAATGTTGTTAGAAATTTTCTTATTAGATTAGCAAAATTTAGTGAACAAACCTTGTGCATAAGATTTATCCCCTCGGTTATCTATACAGCCTTACTGTATAATGACTGTATAATGAATAAATTTTGTGCAAAACATTAAATATGGGTCTCCATTATTTGGGTAGGTTTTATGTGGATGTTTTGTGTAGGTAGGATTAAGTGGTTTTTACTTTTTAGCGAGGTAGCTTTGGATTGCTGTGACCGCTGCAGGTGTCATCCCAGAAATTCTCATCGCTTGTCCTATAGATTTAGGTTTTATCCTTGAAAGTTTTTCCTTAAGTTCTGTTGATAGTCCCTCTACTTCCCAGTAATTTATATCGTCTGGCAGCTTCAGCGATTCTAACTTTCTAAATTGTTCTACCTCTCTGAGTTGCCTTTCTATATATCCTTCATACTTGATTTCCGTTTCAACTTCATCAATTATATCATCACTGAAATTGGATAGCTCATCTATTATTATTTTTAGGTCTCTCAAATTTACCTCTGGCCTTTTTATAAGTTCTACTAATCTTGTAGCTTCTCTTATCGGACTAGTTCCTACCCTTTCGAGATATCCGTTAATATCTCCGGGATATACCTTAAGTTTCTTGACTAGAGCCAGTAGTCTTTCAATTTTGACTTTTCTATTTTGGAAGATTTCCCATCTTTCATCGTCCACAAGCCCGATCTTTTTACCTATCTCTGTAAGTCTTAGATCAGCATTGTTCTCTCTCAATAATAATCTGTACTCTGCCCTTGATGTGAAGATTCTGTAAGCTTCGTCGGTACCCTTAGTCACTAGGTCATCAATCATAACTCCTATGTAGGCTTGTGTCCTATCTATTACTAGCAGTTCTTCTTCTTTGGCCAGTAAAGCTGCATTTATCCCCGCAATTATACCTTGTCCTGCTGCTTCTTCGTAGCCCGTTGTCCCGTTTATTTGACCAGCAAGAAATAGTCCTCTGATTATCTTTGTTTCTAATGTGTGGTTGAGTTGATCAGGAAAAACATACTCATATTCAATCGCATATCCTGGCCTTAGAATTTCTGCTTTTTCTAGGCCGGGAACACTATGGACAAGCTTTTCTTGGATGTCTATTGGTAGGCTGTTACCAAGTCCGTTTACGTATATTTCAAAGGTATCCAGTCCTTCTGGTTCTAAAAAGATCCTGTGTCTTTCCTTTTCTGGGAACTTCATGACTTTGTCTTCAAGGGAAGGACAGTATCTAACTCCCTTTCCTTTTATTCTACCCGAATACATGGCCGATAAATGTATGTTTTCCCTAATTATCCTATGGGTTTCCTCAGTCGTATAAGTTATATAACAGGCAACCTGTGGAAGCTTTGGTTTTTTGTTCATGTTCTTGAAAGAAAAGAGAGGAGCTGGGTCATCACTTTCTATTACATCCATAACAGAAAAATTAATGGTTCTTCCGTCAAGTCGTGGCCCTGTTCCTGTTTTAAACCTGCCCGTTTGGAATCCTAGTTCCTTTAGCGATTCAAGTATCAAGTTCGCAGGTTGCTCTGTTAATCTACCAGCTGGGAACGATTTATCGCCTATAAATATCAATCCACCAAGGAAAGTTCCAGGTGCTAGTACAACTGCTTTTGCATAGAATACTTCCTTTATATCTGTTTCAACACCTTTTACCCATTTACCGTCAGTTATTATCTTCGTTACCGTTCCCTGTCTTATTTGGAGATTAGGACAGTTTTCTACTGCCCATTTTATCCTTAGTTGGTATCTGAGTTTATCAGCTTGGGCTCTTGTTGAGGTTACAGCCTTTCCCTTCCTGGTGTTAAGCTTTCTGAATTGGATCCCGGTATCATCTATGGCTAGTCCCATTTCTCCACCAAGAGCGTCGATTTCTTTGACAAGATGTCCCTTACCTATCCCACCTATTGATGGATTACAGCTCATAAATCCTATCTTGTCTAAGTTCATAGTAATTAGGAGAGTTTTACATCCAAGCCTGGCAGATGCAAGAGCAGCTTCTACACCCGCGTGTCCACCGCCTATGACTATTACATCGTACTTCTCGTACAGCATGCAATCTTAAATATAAGCACTGGATTTAGTTTTCAAGTGTTATTATTATATATAAACATGAATAGGAGGTACAATTCTCTATCCAATTTTCTCAAAAGGAAATTTGGTGAGCCTGTTAGAAAGATAATGCTAGATGCCGGTCTTACCTGTCCCAATAGGGACGGTATTAAGGGTACGGGTGGTTGTATTTACTGTAATTGGAAAGGTTCCGGCACGGGTTTGAAGAGCATGGGGTATTCCTTGAAGGAACAGATAGATATGCAAGTTGGTAGGTTGGCAAGTAGGGGTTACAGAAAATTTATTGCTTATTTTCAGTCATTCAGTAATACATATGCACCAATAGATGTTCTAGATAGTTTATATAGTGTTGTATTGGATGTACCTTGTATTGTTGCTATGGCTATAGGTACTCGTCCAGATTGTATAAATGAGGAGGTTATAAAGCTACTCAAAAAGTACAAAGAAAAGGGATATCTTGTCTGGGTAGAACTTGGGTTACAGAGTGTACATGATGAAACTCTAAGGTTTATAAATAGAGGTCATACCTTTCAGGATTTTTTAGTTGCCTATGAGCTTTTAAAGAGAAACGATTTCGATGTTGTTGTGCATATCATATTTGGTTTACCTGGTGAGACATTTGAAATGCAAATGGAAACAGTAAGAACCATTTCAGGGATTAAAGTGGACGGTGTGAAATTCCATGTATTATATGTGCTAAAAGGAACTCCACTTGGTGATATTTTTGAAAGAGGGATTTATATTCCTATGGATCTAGAGGATTATGTAAACACTGTGGTTTCAGCTTTAGAATTGCTTCCGCCTGCTACTGTTATACATAGACTCGTATCCGAAACTTCAAGTAGTGATCTTCTAGCACCACTATGGATAAAGGATAAGAGGTATGTTATTAGGAGGATAGAAGAGGAATTGAAAGAAAAGGATTCCTATCAGGGTAAATATTATGGCACCTAAGATATTTGACGCTCATTTTCATATCATAGATTATAGGTTTCCATTGGAGCCAAATGAGGGGTATCTTCCGGAATCTTTCACTGTATTCGACTATATAGATTTTTTCAAAGGGAAGGATATAGCTGGAGGGGTGGTTGTAGCTGGTTCGTTTCATGGTAAGGATTATACTCATATTACGGATTCTATAGAATCTCTTAGAAGGGCGCTAGGGGTCGATTTTGTTGGTGTCATAAATCCTATGGAAGATATATTTGTTAATATAGAGATGTTGAATAGCTATGGTATAAGGGGCGTCAGGTACAACGTCAGAAGGTGTGGGAAAGAAGTATTAAATAATTTGGAAAGTGTGGCGCATTTTATATATGAAAGGGCTAAGTGGCATGTTGATATTTATATGGAAAATAAAATGTTAAAGGAATACAAAGGATTGATTAAATTACTGCCCAAAGTTGTTATTGACCATTTTGGACTCACCTATGA
>JAGDVO010000011.1:89888-119301 GCA_023269715.1 Thermosulfidibacter sp. | reverse complement strand
CATCTATCTGGTCTAAATAGCTGGACTAAGCTCCGCTATGATATGCTGGAAGCTAGCCTTGGCTTTGATTGGACCCTCTACAAGAATCTCGGCATTAAGGTAATTGGTGTTTATAGGTATGTGAACGATAAAGCCAACTACCTCAGTGAAAACCAGGATGGTAGAGTCTACGGCGTAAGCGCCTATCTGACCTACAAGTTCTAATTCTTTCCTTTCACCTCCCGGCGGGATGGGTGTTGAAGCCCATCCCGTTTTTTTTTATTATCTAGAAGGTGGGGGGTGGTAATGAGGAAATTGCTTTTTGTCTTTATTATCTTTTTACTATTTTTTGATTTTTCCTATGGGAAGCCATATGAAAAGCCTAAGGTGGTGGGTACAATATATCCTCTTTATCTTATAGCAAGGGATATAGGCGGTGATAAGGTTGAGGTAAGCTATTTGAAGAGTTTAGCGGTTAGCCCTCATTTTTATGAGGTTAGCTATTCTGATACTGAGGCTATAGATAGGGCTAGTGTTATCTTTGCAGTAGGTTGTGGTATTGAGAATAACATGAAGGGCATTTTGAGGAAAAAGAAGGTTGTATACCTATGTGAGAAGGGTCTTAGAGATAGAAGGGATCCTCATTTGTGGCTATCTCCGACCTATGTGAAGCAGAGAGTCTTTAACTTTGCAGATGCTCTATCTCAGATTGATCCTACCCACTCCGAATATTATAGGAAGAGGGCTTGGGATCTTAGTATGAAGCTTGAAAAACTGATTGGGATTTATAGGAAGAGATTTACGGGGAAGGGTATTTCTGTTATTGATAGACACGGAGCCTGGCGTTACATGGCTTCAGAAGTCGATTGGAACTATATAGGCGCTATTGAAAGTGTACCCCACAAGGAGCCTACTATGAAGGATATGGAAAGAATCATCTCTAGAGCTAGAGGCATAAAAAGAGTTATTGTGATAAACGATGCTGGTCATGACGATTCTATAGTCGATAGGATTGTGAAGAAACTTGGTGCTTGTAAAGTAACTCTCTATCCACTTGGAAAGGGGGTTGAATCTTCTTTTATCGATCTTATAAAAGAAAATCTGGATGAATTTGAAAAATGCGTAACTATCAGGTAATCGCAAGAAGGTGGAGACCTAAATCTTTTAATGAAGTTGTAGGTCAGAAACACGTCGTTGAGACCCTAAGGAGAGCTATTAAGACTGGGAAGATTGCACATGCCTATCTTTTTTCGGGACCGAGGGGTGTTGGGAAAACGAGTATAGCCAGAATATTTGCTAAAGCTCTGAACTGCGTAAATGGACCTACCGAAGAACCCTGTCTTACTTGTCCTAATTGTGTTGAGATAGATAAGGGAGTTTTTCCAGATGTTATAGAAATGGATGCTGCAAGTAACAGAGGGATAGATGAAATAAGGGAACTAAGGGATAATGTTAGACTGTTTCCCATAAAGGGTAAGTATAAGGTTTATATAATAGATGAAGTACATATGCTTACTGAACAAGCTTTTAACGCTTTGCTTAAAACTCTTGAAGAACCTCCACACTTTGTTGTTTTTCTCTTTGCTACTACTTCTGCGAGAAAGATACCGAATACCATACTTTCAAGATGCGTAAGGTTCGATTTTAAGCCACTTACTTTGGATGAAGCTGTGAGTATACTTGCATCGATATGCAATAATGAAGGTGTTGAGTATGAGGGGAGGGCACTTGAGATAATAGCAAAGGTTGCCGAGGGTTCTCTCAGGGATGCTGAGATGTTACTGGAACAAGTTATAGCCTATTCGGGTGGTAGGATAGATGAAGCCAACACACGCGAAGCCCTCGGTATGGTTGATGCCTTGGTTGTAGAAGAGTTTGTAAAGGCTGTTCTTTCAAGGGATTTAAGATATTCCCTTGATCTCCTTGATAATTATGTCATTAGAAGAGGCTATGATATAGGTACTTTTACAATGGGTCTCCTTGATTACGTTAGGAATGGTCTTAAGAAAAGTGGACTTGAAGGTAAGGTAGAGGATGCGGTTAAATTTTACACACTTTTTAGGGCTTTTGTTAAAATCGCAGAGGAGATAAGGAGACATCCTTACCCAGAGATGCTTTTTGAAGCTGAGATCGTAAGACTTACCACACTCCCCCCGTTGGAGAATATTTCGAAGTTGATGAAGCTTGTGGAAAGCGATGTGGACATTCTTCAAGAGGTATCAAAAGTAGAATCCGGAGAAAAGCCTCCGACCAGTAAGCTACAGGATTTCTTGAATGAGCTCAAAGGTAAGTATTCCTGGATGGGGGTTATTGAGAACGCCCTTATCGTAGATTCTAACAGTATCACTATAAAAGGAGCAGTTCTCTCCGATATTTATAGAGATATGATCAGAAAGAAGTTGAAAGAAATGATGGAAGTAGCATCGAATTATGGTTTTACCTTGATTTTTGACGAATCGGGTGTTGAAAGCAAAGAGTTAGAGAGACTTCAGGAGGAAAAACCAAAGTTGAGTTTAAGAGAACAGGTAAGGGAGAATCCGTTAGTTAAAAGGATCTTGGCATTATTTCCCGAAGCTACAATAGTAGATGTAAAAAACTCAAAGAGGAGAATATCATGAATATAGTTGAACTTATGAAACAGATTCAGAGGATAAAATCTAATTTGGAAGAGCTCCAGGAAGAGATGAAAAACAGGGAATTTTTAGGAGAAGCTGGTGCTGGCTTGGTGAGGGTTGTAATAAATGGTGCCCTTGATGTGATCTCTGTTGAGATTTCGGAAGAAGCCATGGAAGATAGGAAGGCACTTGAGGTTCTGGTTAGGGTTGCGTTCCAAGATGCCCTGAATAAATTCAAGGAAAGTGGCGAATCTATCTTTAAAGGATTGTTCCCTTTTAAGTTTGGAGGCTTATCTTGAAGGAGGTTTTTATTGATGGCGTAGGAATGATATCTTTTGGTAAGTATCGCGATAGGAGTTTAGTTGATCTTATGGCCGAGGCTGCGGTACTTGCCTTAAAGGATAGTTCTACAGATACGGTTGAAGCTATCTTTGTAGGTACCCAAAATCCAGAAGAGTTTACCGGAGATGGGAATGTGGCAACGATGCTCGCCGATAGGTTGAATCTTAGCGGGATTCCTGCATGGAAGGTAGAGACTGCCTCTTCAAGTGGTGCGAGTGTTTTAGAAGTAGCTTTTATGGCAATTGCTTCTGGTAGGTTTTCAAGGGTATTAGTTGTTGCTGGTGAGAAGATGACCCATTTAGATACACCGAAGGTGACCAGAATCTTGGCTGAGGTCATAGAGCCTGTAGAGAGGGCTTCTGGTGCTAGTATGGTAGCACTTGCTGCTATGGTTACCCAGTCCTATGCACATTTCTGTGGGCTTTCTCTTAAGAGACTTGAAAGGATCCTTTGTAAGGTTGCTATGAAGAACCACTATTATGGCTCTCTAAATCCCTATGCTCAGTTTAGGAACCCGATAAGTGAAGAGGATTATTTTTCTTCCAGGATGATATCCTATCCTCTGAGACTTTACGATTGTGCTCCTATTACGGATGGCGCTTGTGCATGTGTTTTGACCTCTTATAGAACTGATATTAAAATCTCGGGTGTCGGTCATGGGACCGATACGCTAGCTGTTAGGCACAGGATTTTTTTACACCACTTTAATGCAGCGAGGATAGCTGCTAGAGAAGCTTATAAGATGGCAAATAGAAGTCCAGAAGAGATAGACTTTGCAGAGTTACATGATGCTTTTACCTGTTTCGAGATAATAGCGAGTGAAGACCTCGGTTTTTTTGAAGAAGGTAAAGGTTGGAAAGCTGTTGAGAGAAATGAAACAACGGTTGAAGGCAAGCTTCCAATAAATGTGAGTGGTGGGTTAAAAGCTAGGGGACATCCTGTAGGAGCAAGTGGGTTGGCTCAAGCAGTGGAGATAGTTTGGCAGATGAGAGGCCTTGTACCACCGGAGAGAAGGGTAAAGAAAAATGATATTGCCCTGCTGCACAGTATAGGGGGGCTTTCTAACAATAACGTGATTATAATCTTCGAAAAAACAGGAACTCCTATGGGTAGGGGTTTTAGTTTTGATAGGGAAATTGTGGATGCCTCTCACCACAAGAGGGATCCTATTAGAGTCTCTGAGATAGGTACCCTTGATGCCTATACTGTACTTGAAGTTCCACCGGAGGGTTTTCCTAGACCGTTAGTTCTCGGACTTGTTTCTGTTCCAAGTGGTCATAGGATACTGGCGAGAGCGGCTATGAACATGATCTATAAGGTGGGCGAGAGAGTCATAGTCATGAAGGAGGAGGATACCTATTACTTTATGAGACCAAGCAAACTCGAGGCGATCCTTTTCACGCTCAGTAAGATCTACAGGAAGCTGAAAATTTGGTTGAAAAGAAAGTTACTTTAAGCAAAATCGTTTATATCACAATAAAAAACTGGTCATACTCATAGGGGGCAGGTATTTCCCTTTTGTCTCCTTACCTATATCTACTACAAGAGACGTGATTATGGTCTTTTTAAGGATGGTGGAAGAAAATTATTTATATATCAAACGGGGTAGGCTGTTGGGGGTTACCAGTAAGGGTTCTATCGCAACCCGAGATAGTGGTTATTGAAATAAACTGAGTATTTTTGTAAATTAGAAGTTCAGTTCAAAAGGGGTGGATCATGAGAATAAGGATAATAGATATACCTGAAAAGGGTTTATATTACAAAATAGACGATAGTAAGAAGAGTCTTAAGGTTTTTGATGAGGAGATTCCTATTCTTGAAAGAGTGAGCGGGGAACTTTATATCAGGAAGCATGAAGCGGGTAGAGTGAGTGTAAAGGGGAATGTTAGAGTGGTCCTTGAGCTTACGTGTAGTAGGTGTTTAAAAACTTACCGATTTGAAATCGTTAGAGACATAGATGAAAGCTATCATCCCATTGATGATATCGAGTTTGGTGAAAGAAAACATCTCAAGAGCTTTGAGCTAGATACCTGTTACTATTCGGAAGGTGAACTGGATGTTGAAAGTGTGTATATGGAACCTATATATCTTGCTATTCCTATGAAACCACTATGTAGCGACAATTGTAAGGGTATCTGTCCTATTTGTGGTAAGGACTTGAATGAAGATTTCTGCGATTGTAATAGAGGAGTTCGTGATCCAAGGTGGAAGGTTCTTGTTGAATTAAAAGAAAAACTCAAGGGGGAGTAGAGAGATGGCTGTACCAAAGAACCGTACATCAAGATCCAGGAGGGACAAGAGAAGGTACCAGTGGCGTCTTAAATTTAAGGCCCCCAATCTGGTAGTTTGTCCTAGCTGTCAAGAATTAAAGTTACCTCACAGAGTCTGTCCCAGTTGCGGTTTTTACAAGGGTAGACAGGTTCTGGAGGTTGAAGAAGATTGAGAATCGCTCTTGATGCTATGGGTGGGGATTATGCCCCCACCCAGATAATAAAGGGGGCAATAAGAGCTCTGGAAAAGGTCGGACATGAAATAATCTTTGTTGGGGACAGTGAGGTAGTAGAGAGGGAATTGAGGAGTCTTGGTGTAGATAGAGAACCGAGAATAATGGTTAAACATGCACCGGAAAGTATCGGTATGGATGAAAATCCTATTACTGCTCTGAAAAGTAAAAAAAGATCTTCAATAGTTATTGGTTTGACTCTTCTAAAAGATGGTCAGGCGGATGCTTTCGTAAGCGCAGGGAATACAGGTGCAGTTATGGCAGCTACAAAGCTCATACTCGGCTCCATACCTGGTTTGAAAAGACCTGCTATAGCGGTGATGCTACCATGCAGAACAGGGAGGTTCGTGCTTATAGATGCTGGGGCTAATGTGAATAGTAAAGCTGAACATCTTGTAGAGTTTGCTATTATGGGTTCTATATATGCGGAAGTGGTACTTGGGAAGGAAAGACCGAAAGTGGGATTACTCAATATAGGAGAAGAGGACGTAAAAGGTAATTCTGTTACAAAGGCTGCGAATAATCTTCTAAGAAAATTGGACTTTATAAATTTTATTGGGAATGTAGAAGCAAAGGAACTTTATAAGGGTGTAAGTGATGTTGTAGTTTGTGATGGATATATAGGAAATTTGGTTTTAAAGGTTAGTGAAAGTGCAGAAGACTATGTATCTTATCTTCTTGAAAAACTCTACACTTCAGATATTTTATCGAAGATTGCCTTTCTTTTGGTGAGGAAGAAGTTCGTGAAATTGAAGAAAAGCATAGATTATAGGGAGTACGGTGGTGCTCCGCTAATAGGGGTGAATGGTGTATGTGTAATCGCACACGGGTCGAGTAACGATGTAGCCATATCGAATGCGATACTCAGAGCTGTTGAACTCGTTGAAGCTAGGATAAATCATAGAATAAAATCTTATTTTGAAAGACTTACGGAGGAACATGTAGTTAGAACTGAAGAAAGGATTAGCATAATAGCAACTTTGAAGGATAAGTTAAAGAAGTTGAGTAGATTTGAGAACCTGGAGGGATCATGAAAGTAGCCATCAAAGGGATGGGTTTTTATGTTCCTGAAGAGGTCGTAACAAACTTTGATCTAGAAAAGATTCTCGATACAAGTGATGCATGGATAGTTGAAAGAACGGGTATAAGGGAGAGAAGAAGAGCTAAGGATACGGAACTTACCTCTGACCTTGCGGTTAATGCTTCAAAGATGGCTATTAAAAATGCCGGTATAGATCCGACAGATATAGATTTCATAATATGTGCTACTGCTTCTCCTGATTATCTTTTTCCTTCTACTGGATGTATTGTAGGTACAAAACTTGGATTAGGAGGAGTTCCTGCGGTTGATATAGCAGCTGGTTGTACGGGTTTTATATATGCCCTCTCAATTGCTCACGGTCTTCTGGCTACTGGTAATTTAAAAAATGTCCTTGTTGTTGGTGCGGAGGAACTCTTTAAGATAGTTGACCCAGAGGATAGAAGTACCTATGTTCTGTTTGGCGATGGGGCTGGTGCTGCCATTTTGGGTTTGAGTGAAGATGACTCTGGGATTTTGGGATGGGAATTACGTGCTGATGGTGGTTATGGAGAATTGCTGATGCTCCCTGCGCGAGGTGTGGCACTCCCGCTTAATCAAGAAACTATAGAAAAGAAGCTTCACTACGTTAAGATGAAGGGGAATGAAATTTTTAAGCTGGCTGTGAGATGTATGGGTGACGTTTCTCTGAGTTTACTTAAAAAGCTTGGTATGAATAGTTCACAGTTAGATTGGATTGTTCCTCATCAGGCAAATATAAGGATAATTCAGGCTCTTGCTAAGAGATTGGATGTACCTATGGAAAGGGTTATAGTTAACGTTGATAAGTACGGTAATACTTCTGCTGCCTCAATCCCTATAGCTATTTGTGAGGCTATAGAAGAGGGGAAGATAAAGAAAGGAGATGTGGTTTTACTTGTTGCTTTTGGTGCAGGTTTAACTTGGGGTGCGATGGTTCTGAGGATCTAAAACCAGGGGGTACATGGGATGTTTAGGACAAGAGTTTGTGATATCTGTGAGATAGAGTACCCTATATTTCAGGGTGGTATGGCGTGGGTTTCGGACTATTATCTCGCTGCCAGTGTATCCGAAGCTGGTGGACTTGGTATAATCGCGGCGGGTCATCTTACTCCGGAGGAGTTGAGGGAACAGATAAAGAAAGCCAGAGAAATGACTAGCAAAACCTTTGGGGTTAATCTAATGCTTATGTCACCTTATATAGACGATATAGTTAAGGTAGTTATTGAAGAGAAAGTAAAGGTTGTTACCACAGGTGCTGGTAGTCCAGGTAAATACATGAAGGCGTTTAAAGAAGCTGGTATAAAGGTAATACCGGTTGTGGCTTCTGTCAGTCTTGCTAAAAGGATGGAGAGAGAAGGGGCTGATGCTATAATTGCGGAAGGGATGGAATCTGGAGGACATATAGGTGATATTACCACTATGGTTCTCGTTCCTCAGGTTGTTGATGCCGTTAGTATTCCTGTAATTGCTGCGGGCGGGATAGCGGATGGAAGGGGTTTCCTAGCTGCTTTCTGTCTTGGTGCCGAGGGAGTCCAGATGGGTACGCGTTTTGTGCTCTCTAAGGAATGTAGGGTTCATCAGAATTGGAAAGAGGTGTATAAAAAGGCTAAAGATAGAGATACAGTTGTTACGGGAGTGACGACTGGACATCCAGTAAGGGCAATAAGAAATAAACTTACGAGGAAGTTTGAAGAGCTTGAGAGAAGTGGTGCAAGTAAGGAAGAGATCGAAAGACTAGGAATAGGTGCTCTTAAAAAGGCTGCATTGGAAGGTGATGTTGAATGGGGTTCTGTTATGGCAGGTCAGATCGTTGGAATGCTGGACAAAGAGATGTCTGTAAAGGAGATTATAGACAGTATAATGAACGAAGCTGTTGAACTTCTTAGAAAACTGTACATGGAGCATGGAAGATGATAGCAGTTGTATTCCCTGGGCAGGGTTCTCAGTATGTTGGTATGGGGAAAGATTTTTATGATAAATTTGAGGTTATAAGGGAAATCTTTGATAGGGCTTCAACTAAGCTAGGTGTAGATATGAGAAGACTTATATTCGAATCTACAGAGGATGAGTTGAGGCTTACTGAAAATGCTCAACCAGCTATACTTACGGCGAGTTATGCCATATACAGTTTGGTGAAGGATAGATTCAAGAATATCAGTTTCTTTGCAGGCCATAGCTTGGGAGAGTATACAGCCTGTGTCGCAAGTGGCGTTATCTCTTTTGAAGATGCGGTTTATGCGGTAAGGATGAGAGGTAAGTTCATGCAGGATGCTGTTCCACTTGGTGAGGGTAAGATGGTCGCAGTGATGGGTCTGCTGGTAGAGGATGTGGAGAATATCTGCAGAGAGGTGGAGGGTGTGGTTGAACCAGCCAATTATAATTCTCCGGATCAGATCGTTGTTTCGGGAAGGGCAGAAGATGTGGATAGATTTGTAGAACTTGCAAAATCAAGGGGGGCAAAGAGGGTTGTTGCTTTGAATGTAAGTGCTCCTTTTCACTGTTCCTTGATGAAACCAGCTGCTGATAGGTTGAAACCTATTCTGGAGATGATTAGATTTAACGATCCTGCTGTTCCGATAGTTTCTAATGTTACCGCAGATATAGTCAATAGTGGGGCTGAGGAGAGAGACTTGCTGGTAAAACAGGTCTATATGGGCGTTAGATGGTATCAGTCTGTTAATCGCATGGTAGCTTTGGGCGTTAGTACGTTTATAGAGATAGGGCCTTCTAAGGTTCTTACAGGTTTAATAAGAAGGACGGCAAAAGGTGTAAATACTCTTAATATAGAGGTTGTGGGGGACCTTGAAAAGCTGGAGGAGATTTTATGAGGATAGCTCTTGTTACAGGAGCTTCAAGAGGTATTGGTAAAGCTACAGCTATTGAGCTTGCTAGTATGGGTTATTTTGTAGTTGTGAACTATGCAAAGAGTGAGAAAGAAGCACAGGATGTAGTAAGGGAAATAGAAGAAAGGGGTGGAAGGGCTGCTGCTATAAGGGCGGATGTTAGAGATAGAGTGCAAGTTGAGGAGATGGTGAAGAATGTCGAAAGTCAATACGGGAATGTAACTGTTCTCGTGAATAATGCGGGTATAACAAGAGACAATTTGCTTTTAAGGATGAAAGAGGAAGAGTGGGATGAGGTTATAGAGAGTAATTTAAAAAGTGTTTATAATGTTACGAAGGCTGTACTCAAGGGTATGTTGAAGGAAAAATGGGGTAGGATAATAAACGTATCCAGTGTGGTTGCTTTAATTGGGAATCCTGGTCAAACCAACTATTGTGCTAGTAAAGCGGGTATCATAGGTTTCACAAAAGCCCTTGCAAAGGAGGTCGCTTCGAGAGGTATCACTGTAAATGCTGTTTGTCCTGGGTATATTGAAACGGATATGACAAAGGACTTACCAGAGAATGTAAAACAAAAGATGTTAGAAAATATACCGCTTGGTAGAGCTGGAAAAGCCGAGGAAGTAGCAAAGGTTATAGGGTTCTTGTCTTCTGATGCTTCTTCGTATATAACAGGACAAATAATATTGGTTGATGGCGGTCTCAGTTTGTAAAAATAATCTTTTTGGAGGGGGAGATGGATATTAAGGAGATTGAGGCCAAGATAGTGAAGATAATAGTTGAGCAGCTTAATGTTGATGAGAGCGAGGTGAAACCAGAGGCTAGTTTTGTAGATGATCTCGGTGCCGATTCCCTTGATACTGTTGAGCTTGTAATGGCAATTGAGGAGGCCTTTGACATCGAAATACCTGATACGGATGCTGAAAAGATAAGAACTGTTAAGGATGCTATTGAGTATGTAAAAAGGAAGTTAGAGGAGAAAGGAGTTTGAGGAGAAGGGTAGTTGTTACGGGGTTAGGTGCTGTAACTCCACTTGGTAATAATGTTAGGGAGAGCTGGGATGCCCTTATAAGGGGCATAAGTGGTGTTGATTTTATAACAAAGTTTGATGCTAGTGACTTTGGTTGTAGGATAGCGGCTGAAGTAAAAGGTTTTGATGGCTCCTTGTACTTCGATAAGAAAGAACTGAAAAGGATGGATCTATTTCTTCAGTATGCTATTGCTGCTACTATTGAAGCCATTAATGATAGTAATTTGGATCTCGAAAAGGAGGATAAGACCAGAATAGGTGTTATTATAGGCTCTGGTATAGGCGGTTTGGTTACGATTGAAGAGAATGCGAGGACTCTTTTTGAAAAGGGTCCTCGTAGGGTTTCTCCATTTTTTATACCTATAGCTATAGTTAATATGGCATCTAGCATGGTATCCATAAGGCTTGGTGTAAAGGGTCCTCAGAGTGCTGTTTGTACAGCCTGTGCTACTGGTACAAACGCGATTGGAGATGCCTTTAAGATCATTCAAAGGGGTGATGCTGATATTATGATCGCGGGTGGATCTGAGGCTGCCATATGCCCGCTTGGTATTGCGGGATTTACGGTGATGAGGGCCCTTTCTAGTAGAAATGACGATCCTAAGAGAGCTTCTAGACCCTTTGACAGAGAAAGGGATGGATTCGTTATGGGTGAAGGGGCTGGTATTCTGATACTTGAAGAGTATGAAAAAGCTAAAAGAAGGGGTGCTAAAATATACGCTGAGATCGTGGGCTACGGTATGAGTGGGGATGCTTATCATATAACTATGCCTGATGAGGATGGTGAAGGAGCTGCTCTTTGCATGAAGAGGGCGCTTGAAGATGCGGGTCTGAATCCGGAGGATGTGGATTACATAAATGCTCATGGTACCTCTACTCCTTTGAACGATAAGACTGAAACTCTTGCCATAAAGAGGGTTTTTGGTGAACATGCTTATAAGATTCCAGTATCTTCGAATAAATCTATGATAGGCCATTTGTTGGGAGCAGCAGGAGCTGTTGAAGCGGTCTTCACGGTTCTTACCATACACGAGGGTATAATACCACCTACTATAAACTATGAATATCCCGATCCCAACTGTGATCTCGATTATGTACCCAATATTGCAAGAAATGCTGATGTAAAGGTAGCTATATCTAACTCCTTTGGTTTTGGCGGTGTAAATGCAACACTCGTCTTTAGAAAAGTTACTGAATGATAAAATAGGGAAGCTGGCAAAGTTAGAAAAGAGAATAGGTTATTGCTTTAAGGACAAAAAAAATCTTCTAATTGCTCTTATACGTCGTTCCTATCAGAATGAGGGTTTTCTTGGATTTGATAATGAAAGGCTTGAGTTCTTGGGCGATGCTTTTTTAAATTTTGTGGTTGCAAATTTTATATATAATTTTACGGAGTTTGATGAAGCTGGTTTAACTAATCTAAGGTCTCTACTTGTTAGAAAAAGTACCCTTGCCTCTGCTGCAAAGAGTATAAACCTTGGAGAGTTTCTCTTTATGGGTAAAGGTGAGGAGAAGCAAGGACTTAGGGATAATGATACGGTTCTTGCAGATGCCTTTGAGGCTCTTGTTGCAGCTATCCTCCTTGATGGTAGTATTACAAAGGCTACAGAATTTGTGATAAGGGTTCTAATAGAGCCCTATATTATGAGGTCTTCTCTGTCTATCGTCGGCTTTGGTGTTGCCCAGGATTCTTCATCGAAGTAGATATCTTCTTCGCTCTTTGGTTTTTCAATGTTGAAGTTTTGCAGGTTGGGAGTATCTATAGCTTCCAGTCTAAGGAAACAGGATCTATACCAGTCCACATCGGGAATAGGAAGTTCGAATTGTTTCATGACTTCATAGGTTTCATAGAAATGGTTCCATTGGTTTTCGTTTTCTGGATAATACATAAAGTCTCTGAGGATATCGGTTATTACCATGTTTGAATCTATAAGGAACTTTTGGAATTGCCACCATTTGTTAAGTGATGCTTCAATATACGTTAACCCTATGTAACCCACCGATCCTTTGCCTTTGAGGGCTTCTAGGCATCTACCTACGAAGAATAGAAAACCTTCTTTAGTCTCAACGGGGTCTGTTACAAAAACATCAAAATTTCTTTTTGCCTCTTCTGGCAATTCCTCAATTACGTTGTACCTTTTAACCTTTATATTTTTGATATTTCTACTTTCAGCAAACTCCTGTATGAATCTATTTATCCTTTCGTCTATCTCGACAACAGTTATGGATCTTGCCATTCCAGTAAGTCCTATTGCCACACTTAGCAGATCATCATCTCCCAGTATGAAGATGTCCATACCCTCCACATCCCCTCTTTCATACATGAAGGCCAATCTCCTTATTGTATCTATTGGTCTTATGAAACCTTGATTGTACTTACTGGTAGGTAGAGGCCTCTTCTCTGTAGCTTTCAAAAACTCTCTATATATATCTTCAAAATAACCTTTTATTTCTACTCCTATACCGCAGATGCTACATTTCGTCTCTTTATAGGGTTCTACATCAACTTCTTTTAACAAAAAAAACTTTTTCCCATCGTATCCTATGATATTTTGAGATAGTAATTTTTTTATGGTTTCCAGAAACTCCACTACATGTGCGTCTTGATTGTTGTTGAGTTCCCAGAAAGACTTTGGCCCCATTTTTAAGCTTCTTAATATCTGTCTCTCAATTCTCATTAACTTCCTCCCTTTATCACCAGAACTGAACATTTTGCTCTTTTTACGACTGATTCGGAAACACTTCCTATAAGTAATTTTTCTAAACCACTTTTACCGTGCGAACCTACAATTATCAAATCAACATTCTCTTTTTTCGCAACGTCAAGAATAGTATCAATAGTTTCTCCAATTTCAACTAAACATCTTGGAGCTATGTTATACTTGTTTTCCACATCTTTTGCAATAGCTTCTACTTTGATATAAGCTTTCTTTTTTATTCCCTCAAATATCTCATCCAGTGTCTTAATATCAGGGCTCAGAGCTATGATTTCCTCCGCAAGTAATAAGGGTATTTCTTTTTCAACTACATTTAGAATTATTAGCTCTGAACCAAAATTTTTTGCCAGAAAACTACTTGCTTCTACAACCTTTTCTGTTACCTTATGTTCAAGATCAATAGCACATAGGATCTTACTCAATTTCATAGCTCACCTCCCTTATGATCTTTTTAAGTATTTCTTCCAGATTAAACTTTTCAGTGTCTATGATATCACAATCATTTGGTTTTTCAAAGCTTTCCTTCATTATTTTGTAAGTTTCATAGTTTGCATCGGATGCTGTTTTTGATCTTTCTCTGATTTTAAGTCTAGTTCTTATGGTTTCGTCACTTGCTACAAGGAGGTAAAATTTCACAGGTATATTCTCTTTTTGAGAAGCCTCTATTAGTTTTTCCTGATAACGTTTTCTGTTGAAAGTGGCATCTAAAATTACCACTTTTCCTAATTTTGCTTCTTTTATCGCTTTATTTATTATTTCTTCGTATACTCTTTCCGATGTTTCTCTACCATAGACTATAGGTACAAGTTCCGGTTTTACCCTTTCATAAGGGGATAAACCAAATAAACTCTTTCTTACAACATCGGAATTTATGTAAACTGATTTTTTTAACCTTTTACTTAAGGTTTCTGCTACTAAACTTTTCCCAACGCCAGGTAAACCACATATAACAACTATCAAGAAAGCTCCTTTAAATAGTTTCTAGCTAGTAGAAAGTATTTCTTTGCCCTGTTTATTGTTTCTACTTTGTCCTTTATATTAGGGTCGTCTGTCATTAGGCTGTTAACTTTTCCTCTTACATAAGCCCTGTAAGATTTAAAAAGATTTACAAGATCTTCAACTCCACTTTCTCCCATTAAATTTAGGTACCTTTTCAAAGCCATATCGCTAAGGTCACTTCTATCAAGATAATCCAGGTCCATAAGGAGGAAAGCTATGTCACAAAGGATGTCTATATACCTAAACCTTTCGTTAAACTCTATGCAGTCTATTATATGACATCTATTTCCTTCATAAACTATGTGTTCTGAATGTAAATCGCCATGACAGTTTTTTACATAACCGGCTTTTGCTCTTTCGTTTATTTTTTCTCCTAGTTTATTGATAGCTTTTTCTGTTAGTTTCTTTATTTCATCAAACAATTCTTTTTCTATTGTTATATCTATATACTTTTCCGTTTGTTCAAAGTTTTCGTCTATGTTGATTCTGAAGTTTTCTATCTTGCCAAAGTTTTGTATGTATTTGTTTGTTTCAGAATTTTTATGGAATTCAGCGATTTTATCTATTGCCATTTTTATATGTTTCTTTACGACTTTTCCTTCTGATATTAGTTTTTTCAACGAATTCTCCATAGGTAACTTTCTCATAAGAACTGCATAATCAATCAGATTGTTGTTTTCATCTTTTATTTCTACTATATCTAGATAGACATCTTCTGTTAATCTTCTATTTAGCCTTATCTCTTCTTCTGAAAAGAATTTTCTCTTCTCAATTGTAGAGAAATCAACAAAGCCAAAATTTACCGGTTTTTTTATTTTGTAAACAAAGTTTCCTTTTATGAATACTACAGAGATATGTGTGTGTATCTCCTCGTCTGGTTTAATTATTTTTCTTAAAATTTCGATGTTATCCATTCTACTCTATCCAGTAGTTTGGAGCCTCTTTTGTTATTATCACATTATGTACGTGACTTTCTCTAAGTCCTGCGTTAGTTATCCTTATAAATCTTGCTTTTCTCTGAAGTTCTTCAATATTCCTTGCTCCAATATAACCCATACCCGCTTTTAAACCGCCTACCAACTGGAATACCATATCTGCAACAGGACCCCTGTAGGGTACCCTTCCTTCTATACCCTCTGGAACGAGTTTTGGACCACTGAATTCGTCTCCTTCCTCGAACTGGAAGTATCTGTCTTTTGAACCCTTTTTTATGGCATCTATAGATCCCATACCTCTATAAACTTTGTAACTCCTTCCCTGATAGAGTATTATTTCGCCTGGACTTTCTTTAGTACCCGCGAAGAGGTTCCCTATCATTACAGAACTAGCCCCTGCTGCAAGAGCCTTTACGATATCACCTGAATACTTTATACCACCATCTGCTATTATAGGCACGTCGTATTCTTTTGCCGCTTTGGCACACCACATTATCGCTGTAAGCTGAGGTACGCCTATTCCTGCAATAACCCTTGTTGTACAGATTGAGCCCGGTCCTACTCCTACCTTTACTGCGTCAGCTCCTGTCTTAATCAGGTCTATTACTGCATCGGGAGTGGCTACATTCCCCGCTATTACATCTATTTCTGGGTATTTTTCCTTTATTTTCCTGACGGTTTCTATAACGAATTCGGAATGGCCATGTGCGGTATCGACACAGATCACGTCTACGTTTGCTTCAACTAGGGCTTTTACCCTGTCCATCGTGTCTGGACCTATTCCAACTGCAGCTCCAACCCTTAATCTACCGAGACTATCCTTACAGGCATTTGGATATTTTCTCAGTTTCTCTATATCCTTTATGGTTATTAGACCCTTTAACTTGAAGTTTTCATCTACTACAGGTAGCTTTTCTATTCTGTATTGATGGAGAACCTTTTTAGCCTCTTCTAAGGTTATTCCTTCCCTTGCAGTTATAAGATTCTCCTTTGTCATTAGCTCTTCAACAGGTCTATCGTAATTTGTTTCAAAACGTAAATCCCTATTAGTCAGTATTCCAACTAGTGTGCCATCTTCTAGAGTTACAGGAACTCCTGATATTTTGTAGCGTGCCATTATTTCCAAGGCTTCCCTTACTTTTTGCCAGGGCCTTACTGTTATGGGGTCGACTATCATTCCGGATTCAGACCTTTTTACTTTGTCTACCTCTCTTGCCTGTTCCTCTATGCTCATGTTTCTGTGGATAATTCCTATCCCTCCTTGTCTTGCAAGGGCTATTGCAAGTTCTGCTTCTGTAACTGTGTCCATCGCTGCTGAAACAAGGGGTATGTTTATTCTGATGTTTCTTGTAAGTCTAGTTGAAACATCCACATCCTTTGGTAAGACACTTGATCTCTGTGGTAGAAGTAAAACATCATCAAATGTTAGTGCTAAGCCAGACATATCCATAAACATAGATTTTCTCCACCCTTAGGGTTGTTACTTTATAAATAGTCTCTTATCAGTATTTCGGCGATCTGGACGGCGTTTAACGCTGCACCCTTTCTTAGATTATCTGCAACTATCCACATTGATAAGCCGTTTTCTATACCAACATCTTCTCTTATCCTTCCTACGAAGCATTCATCCCTCCCGGCTGCTACTATTGGCATTGGATAGACATTGTTCTTTGGGTCATCTAGTACCTTCACACCTGGGAAGTTCGATAGAAGTTCGATAGCCTTTTCCCTGGTTATTTTTATTTCCGTCGTTATCGTAACCACTTCAGAGTGACCTATGAATACCGGAACCCTTACAGTTGTTGGGCTGACGCTTATGTTTGGATCCTCCATTATTTTTCTCGTTTCGTTCACCATCTTCATTTCTTCCTTGGTGTAGAAGTTTTCCGTAAATACATCTATATGAGGTAGGCAGTTAAAAGCTATTTGATGTGCAAATACCCCTGCTTTTAGCTCTTCAAATTCTATTCCGTCAAAATTGACAGTTACCGTTTCTCCTCTAAAGTTCAATTTTGCAGTGGTTTGATTTAATAATTCTTCCATCGCCTTTTGTCCTGCTCCACTTGTTGATTGGTATGTCGCTACAAATATATGTTTGATCTTGCCATAGTCGTGTAATGGCTTTAACGGAACTACCATTTGAATTGTGGAGCAGTTGGGATTGGCGATTATGCCTTTTTTCTTGTAATCTCCCACTCTATGCGGATTTACTTCAGGTACCACTAGCGGAACATCTGGGTCCATACGCCAGGCGCTGGAGTTGTCTATTACAACACATCCGTCATTTGCTGCATCTGGTGCGAATTCAAGTGATCTTGATCCACCACAGGAAAATAGGGCAATGTCACAACCTTTGAAAACTCCTTTTTTAAGTGTCCTTACCTTTATCTTTTCACCTTTGAACTCTAATTCTAGTCCTTCCGATTTTGGTGATGCAAAGAGCCTGAGTTCTTTTACCGGGAAGTTTCTCTCCTCTAGGATCTTTAACATTTCTCTACCTACTGCGCCTGTTGCACCCGCTATCGCTACAACATACTCCTTCATTTTGCGGCCTCCTACTCTTGAAATATGCCAATTTTTTGAGGTATTACTCTTTTTAAAAATCTATGTCAACAGAGAAAGGGTGGTGGATTTTAAAGAGAAAAATACACTTGTTGTCTACTCTGAGGAGTATTGGAAATTCGACTTTGGTAGAACCCATCCTATGAGACCGATCAGAATAAAGCTCTTTTATATGCTCCTTGAAGAGTTATTTGGTGCTGATAGTTTCTTCGTTTATAGATCACCATCTTCTATTAGTGAAGACTTTTTATACACTTATCATTCTAAGGATTATATAGAAAAATTGAAGTCTGAAATTCCTGATTTAGAAAGTGGTCTTGGTACCTTTGATAATCCTTTGGTTCCTGGTATCTTCGAATGGGCCTTTGAGGCTGTAAAGGGTACTGTTACAGCTTCAAATGGTGTTTCTGAATTCAGGGTAAACTTTAATCCAGGCGGTGGTATGCATCATGCCCATCCTTCTAAGGCTAGTGGGTTTTGCTATCTCAACGATATAGTTGTAGCCGTGAATATCATTAAGAGGGAGAGGCCGGATCTGAGGATCCTTTATTTAGATATGGATGCCCATCATGGCGATGCTGTTCAATCCTTTTTCTATCGTAGGGATGACGTACTTTTCATCTCTATTCATCAGGAAGACATATTCCCACTATCCGGTAAGATTGATGAGATGGGTGAGGATAGGGGGTATGGATATACGGTTAATGTGCCCATACCAAGATATTCCGAAGATGAGGACGTGTGGTATATTTTTGAAAAGATAGTATTCCCACTTTTGGAAAGATATGAGCCTGATATTGTTTTTGTCCAACTAGGTGCGGATGCTCATAGGGATGACCCTCTTACCAATCTGTACTTGACTACAGGTATATATAAAAGGGTGTCCGAGGAACTGGCTAGGCTTTTTAAAGGTTCTTTTGTGGTCACAGGTGGTGGGGGTTACGATATTGTAAATGTAGCTAGAATATGGACTATTTTTGTTTCAAGTTTAGCAGGTGTTAAAGTTCCCGATAGACTACCTGAAAAATTTTTGAGGATATCGATAATGGAAGGCTACGATGGCCCCTTTATAGAGGACATACCCTCCTGGAGTGGTTTGAAATCACAAATTAAGGATACTGTTAAAGAAAGGGTTGATTTTTTGATAAAGAAAATACCTTTACTTGCGAGGGGTTGAATGAAAAGGTATGCCTTAATAAGTGTTTATGATAAGAAAGGGATAGTTGATTTTGCAAAGGTTATAAAGGAATGTGGTTATGGTATAATTTCTACAGGAAATACGGCGAGAATTCTGAGGGAGGCTGGTCTAGAGGTTATTGAGGTTTCCGAGTATACAGGATTTCCCGAGATACTTGATGGAAGGGTTAAGACTCTCAATCCAAAAGTTTTTGCCGGGATTCTATTTGATAGAGAGAAGGAAGAACACACCGAGGTTATTAAGAATTTTGGTTTTGATGCTATAGATATAGTTGTTGTGAATCTTTACCCCTTTAATGCCAATCCCTCAATTGAGATGATAGACATAGGTGGTCTTTCACTTGTCAGGGCCTCTGCAAAAAACTATAGACATGTTCTTATTGTTGTTGATCCTAAAGATTATGGCTGGGTTGGTGAAAGGTTAAAAAGAGGTGAACTTACCGTTGAAGATAGGAGGAGACTAGCCGTTAAGGCCTTTATGCTTACCTCTATATACGATAGCAATATAGCTAATTGGCTGTCAGAGGATGAGGGGGTAAGGATAATAGCGGGTAAGAGGACACTAAACCTGAGATATGGGGAGAACCCGCATCAAAGGGGGATGTTATATTCGATCGGTGATTTTGGTTTTGGTTCTTTCAAGCAGTACATGGGTAAACCATTATCTTACAACAATATTCTTGATGCCGATAGTGGTTACAGACTGATACTGGAGTTTGAGGAACCTGCTGTCTGTATAATTAAACACGGTAACCCCTGTGGTGCTGCCATAGGTGGAGATATATATGAAGCCTATGAAAAGGCTTATAAATCGGACCCTATAAGTGCCTATGGTGGTATAGTTGTTGCAAATAGGGTGGTGGAGAGAGAACTTGCGAGGAGAGTAGTTGGTCATTTTTATGAGGTTTTACTTGCTCCGGGCTATACCAATGAGGCCTTGGAAGTTCTTGGGAGTAAGCCAAATCTGAGGGTTATTGAGTTTGGTGATTGGGGTAATCTAGGGGATAGGGAATTTAGAAGTGTAAGTGGAGCCTTATTGGTACAGGATGTGGATAGATCCCTGTATGAAAGTTTGGAAGTTGTAAGTGAAAGGAAGCCAGAAGAGAAGGATATAAAGGAGCTTATATTTGCCTTTAAAGTTGTAAAACATGTTCGTTCGAATGCTATAGTTTTTACGAAGGAAGGACAGCTAATAGGTCTTGGGGCAGGGCAGGTAAGTAGAGTGGATTCTGTAAAGATAGCTGGTATGAAAGCCAGAGAATTGGGGCATAATACGAGTGGTGCATATATGGCTTCTGATGCTTTCTTTCCCTTCCCGGATGGGATAGAGGTTGCCCATAGTTTTGGTATAAGAGCTGTGATTCAGCCTGGTGGTTCCATAAGAGATGAGGAAGTGATAAGAAGGGCCAACGAACTTGGTATTATAATGGTGTTAACTGGAATGAGACATTTTAGGCATTGACGATGCGGATTTTTACTGGGTTTGCTTTGGCTTTTATCTTTTACTTTCTGGGTGTGTTATCTTTATCCGCTCTCACGCCTCAGGATATCGAGAAACTGGATAAAGTCAAGGTTTTAATTGTTTACAAGGATAATATAAACGAACTGTGGGATTTTCTCACCACGAAAAAAAGGGAATATCAGGTCATAGATCTGAGAGTTGGTGAGAGGTATATTTCTACCGATCTATTTAGCCAGTTGAGAAACTGGGTTAATTCTGGTGGTGGTATTATCGTCTATGCTGGAAGGGACGATACCACCTGCAGTGCCTGTGCCTTTTTTCCTGAAATAAAATATGAAGATCTCGAGAATTGGGAATCAAGGGTTTTTAAGGTTCCAGATGGTTTGAAAAATCCTGTAGTTACAAATGTGAAAAAAGTTATGTTTGTCGTTTCAAGGATCCCTATTATTGGGGATACAACTGGTAAAATCGTTATACTTCAGGATGAGGCTTCAAAGACTGTCGCCTTTATCTCAAATATGGGTAGGGGTAGAATAGCCTTTTTACCTACTAATGTTTTAGTTCCCTATTGGAAGACCGAATTTTACGATAATGAGAGGTTATTTCTTAATCTTTATAGGTGGCTAGCTGGTAGAAATGTTCCACCTTAACTAGTGGAGTAGAAAATCTTTTCTCCCTTTTCCACCTTTATATCGATATTTTCTAGACTGATTACCTTTTCTCCTTGGCTAACCGCGATTTCTATATTCCTTGGTTTAGTGGAAAGATAAATTCTACCTTTTCCAGTTAGTTCCAATTCGTTGTCTCCTTCACTTATCTCGCCACTAGTGGTTACATAGGCTACAAAGTGCTTCCTTGGTATTCTTATGTAGCCGTTGAATAGTGGTATTTCTATTACTTCCTTTATCTCTGTTTCTAGGGATTCCTCGCTTGGTATTAATTCTTCTATTTCTGCTGTTAAACCCATATCTTTTATGTTTTCTTGAGGCCTTATATCTGGGAGTTTTCTTTTTACAGGCTCCGGTATACTATCTGCGAGATCGTTAAAACCTAACTTTTTAAAAATTTTCTTTGCTTCTATCAATTTACCCATTCGTCTAAGAATCACACCTTTAAGAAAGAGGAAGTCCCTTTCTTCATTCCATTTTTCGGTTAGTTCTTCCGCTACTTCTAAGGCTTCTTCCAGTTTACCAACCTTTAGATAGGAAAGGGCAAGGTTAAAAAGGGAATTTTTGGTTATTCTATTTTCTTTTTTCAGCTCTTCCAGTATATCTATAGCTTCTTCGAACTTTCCAGATAGGATCAGTTCATAGGCTTCTCTTTCCATCTATCATTGACCCTATTTTTTCTACCACTTCTTCTATAGTCATATTTGTGGTGTCTATTACGAGTGCATCCTTTGCTGGTATAAGTGGGGCCACTTCTCTACTTGAGTCTTGTAGATCCCTTTTGATTAGACTTTCTAGTATTTCTTCAAACTCAGCATTAACCCTCTTTTCTCTAAGCTCCTTCCATCTCCTCTTTGCTCTCTCTTCAACACTTGCTGTCAAAAAAACCTTTATATCTGCATCTGGAAATACCACTGTACCTGTGTCTCTACCTTCTGCTATTACATCGCCTTTTTCTCTAAATGATCTCTGTAGATCAAGGAGTTTTTCTCTAACCGTCTTATATTTTGACACTGTAGATGCTAGCATTCCTATCTCTTCTGTTCTTATCACAAGTGTTATATCTTCCCCTGAAAGGAAAACCCTCGGATTTTCACCGCTTGTAAGGGTGATATCAAGATAGGGTATAATTTTCACGACTTCATTTTCGTTATACACATTTATCTTTCTCTTTTTGGCCAGGTATCCAAGAGCTCTATATATTGCACCTGTATCTAAATATACGAAGTTGTACCTTACCGCTATTATCCTTGCTACAGTACTTTTTCCGCTACCTGCTGGTCCATCTATTGTGACTATCATGTCTTCTTCTTGACCATCTTTTTTCTGATTTTTGCTATCTTTCTCTCGATCAAAGAGTGGAATTCTGTGGCCTTCATGCCTGTAGCTATTTCTATAGCTTCATCTATATGTTCTATACCTATTATTCTAAGTTCACCCTTTTTAAGAGCTTCTCTCTCTTCGAACATAAGTTGCAGGTTGTGTCTATTTCTTAAAGGTATTACAACCGTTGCATGTTTACCCAGAACCTTGCATACTCTGTAGAATCCTTCAACTTTTTCATTTATACCACCTACTGGTTGTACGTTTCCCATCTGGTCTATTGACCCTGTAAAGGCTATATCCTGCCTTAGAGGTATTTCTGCTATCGCTGAAAGAATAGCAAGTAGTTCTGCTACACTTGCCGAATCTCCTTCCACCATAGAATAGCTCTGTTCAAATGCGCATGTTGCGCTAATGCCCAGCGGATTTTCTCTTCCGTATTTACCCTGTAGGTATCCTACCAAAATAAGGCTTGCTTTGCTGAATATTTTACCCGCTAGGTCTACTTCCCTTTCTATGTTTATTATACCCTTATCTCCAAGGAATGCCCTTGCGGTTATCCTTGTCGGCCTTCCGAAGGAATAGTCTCCGAGATCTATAACAGAAAGACCATACACCTGCCCCACCTTGCTACCTTCTAAGTCGACTGTTATTATACCTTCTTTTATGAGTTCCCTTATTTTCTCCTCTATCAAATTACTTCTTATTATCTTTTCTTTGATAGCTTTTTCTATGTGTTCTCCTCTTATCTTTTCTGAATTTTCCTTTGTGGCATAGAAAGAGGCTTCTTTCACTACATCCATTATACCATCTATATTAAGCGACAGTTTATTATGATTTTCAGAAAGGCGTATTATGTACTCAAATAGTTTTGCCATACCATATTCGTCTAGCTCCTTTAAATTCCCCTTTTTCGCGATGTTATTCAAAGTTATCGCGAATATCCTTCTTATCTCTGGTGAGTTCTCTATATCTGTTGAAAATTCAGCTTTTACCTTGAACAACCTGTTAAATTCAGGATCCACAAGACCTAGTATATGAAAGATAAGAGGATCACCTATCAGTATTATCTTTACGTCAAGCGGTATAGGCTGTGGTCTTATTATAGTCGATATGGGATGGGGTATTCCCAATTCTTCAAGGAATGGTTGTATAGTTATTTCTCTATGTAGTAGCATCTTTTTTAATGTGTGCCATACTCCCGGGTTTATCAGTAGATCCCATATTCTAAGGATCAAAAAACCACCATTTGCTCTGTGGATGCTCCCAGGTACTATCTGCGTGAAATCGGCAACATATACTCCAAATTCTGCTCTCAGTGCTATCCTTCCGAAAAGATTACTGTAAGTCGGATTTGTCTCATATACTATAGGTGCGTGTTTAAGATTACTGTTATCAACTATGACGTTCACCTGGTATTTCGATAGGTTTTTTTCTATCTGTAACATTATAAATGGGTTTTCTATAGCGATTGGTATCTGTAGGAAAAGGTCTAAGTTTTTTATTATGTCGTTTTTTACTTCATTTATATGGTTGTAAACTTCTGGCATATTTTGATATTTTGAAATCAGATCTTCTATATAATGGTTTATCACAAACAGAGCAACCTCTTCTTTTATTTTTTTTAGTTCTTCTGCTACCTTTTTGTCTACCTCTTTTATTTTTGTCATGTAATCTCTTATTAATGGTTCGAATTCTTTTTTTCTTCTTTCCACTTGTTCCCTGAGGATTGGATCAACTAGTAATCTATCTTCCTGTATTAGCCTTCCGTCTACAATTGGTATCATTATGATTCCGCTAGGTGTGAATTTGAGAGCGAATCCGCTCATTTCAGCCATTCTGTTTAACTTTCTTGTTAGTTCTTCCTTTTCTTCCTTTGCTCTTTCTATTATACTCGTTGCTTTTTCTTCGTACTCCTTTGATTCGAAAGCTTGGTGAAGTTCGTTCTTTATGTTTTCTATAAACTGGTTCATATCATCCTTGAATTCTCGTCCTTTACCTGCAGGTAGTTTTAGTGCCTTTGGTGATTGTGGATTCATAAAGTTATAAACATAACACCAGTCGGGTGGTGGAGGGAGGAGGGACGCCTTTTCTCTTACCATGTCCATAACTAGCTTTGTTCTGCCCGTTCCTTCAAATCCGGCAACGTATACGTTAAAGCCGTCACTTTTTATTTCTAAACCCATTTCTAAAGCTTTTACCGCTCTTTTTTGAGCGTATTTCGTTAATTCGATCAATCCCCTTTCCGTGTCACTAGATGTATAGGTTTTTATTTCCTCAGGATTACATTCCCAGTATCCCTTTTCGATTACTTCCATATCCTTCTCCCTGTGGTTTATCCCTTTGTTGAGATTATTTTTAACCTATGGTATTTCTAAATTTCAATAATATCAAGTGGAGGCTCTGTAGATGGAGACTGCTATTAAGTTCGGAACTGATGGTTGGCGTGGCATAATAGCGAAGGATGCTACCTTTCATAATTATGAGAGGCTTACCCAAGCTGTAAGTAGTTTTGTAAAATCAAACTGGCCCTATGAGAAGGGTGTCTTTATAGGTTATGACACCAGGTTTTTTTCTGAAGAGTTTGCAAAAGTGGTTGCCTCTGTATTTGCTGGAAACGGTATAAAGGTAGCACTTTCAGCAAGGAGTGTACCTACTCCTTTTGTTACCTTTGCGATAAAAAAGTATGGATATGGTTTTGGCGTTTCGATAACCGCTAGTCACAATCCCTATAATTACAACGGTTTTAAGTTAAGGACACCTTTGGGAGGAGCCTGTGGAAAGGAGTACTCCGATATAGTGGAATCACTTATAGGGAGAGAGGATATAAAGAAGGTTGATTTTGAAGAGGCACTTTCAAAGGGACTTATAGAGGTAAAGGACATTTACCGCAATTATATAGAGTGGATTGGTTCGAAGATAGATCTCGATTTGATAGCATCTAGAGGCTATAGGATAATAGTTGATCCTATGTATGGATCGGCGAACAATCTATTGAGAGATATACTTTCTCCCTATGGTTTGGGAGTGGAAACTATGAATGAAAAAAGAGACGCCTTTTTTGGGTTTAAGCATCCCGAGCCTATAGAGAAGAATCTTCTGGGGCTTATTGCAAGGGTGAAAGAGTCCGGAGCTGATATCGGTATAGCTACTGATGGGGATGGTGATAGGGTGGGTCTTATAGATGAAAGAGGTAGATTTATCAGTCCACATAAGATATACGCTCTCATTCTAAGCCATTTACTTGAGAATAGATCTGGGGATTTGGGGGGTGTAGGTAGTAGTATAGCCAAGACCGTTTCAACTACTAGTTTGCTCAACAGGATAGCAGATAGATATGGTATAACAATAATAGAGACTGCTGTAGGCTTCAAATATATGGCGGAGTTACTTGCTAAGGGTGAAATAATAATGGGTGGAGAGGAATCGGGTGGAATAGGTGTATGTTTTCATATACCTGAGAGGGATGGGTCCTTTAGTGCCCTTCTTGTACTTGAGTATATGGCATCCAAAAAGAAGACCCTTGCAGAGTTAGTTGATGAACTTGATGAAAAATACGGTACCTTCTACTATAGAAGGTTGGATTTAAAGGTGAAGAGTGTAGAGTTTGCTGAGGAGCTGGTTAGGGGGTTGATCGAAAGGTCTCCATCCAGCATAAAGGGTAAGAGGGTTGTTTCGAGAAATGATATTGACGGTGTGAAGTTTATTCTTGAGGACGGTTCTTGGATTCTCTTTAGGGCCTCAGGAACTGAGCCTTTACTCAGGATATACATGGAGTCACAGGATCTCTCATTCCTCGATGAACTCGAAGATTATGGAAGAGAAAAAAGTAGAATTACTTGAAAATGAAGAACTCACCTATCTTAGGGCTTGGGACCTTAATGTAATTCAGAAGAAGAATGGTTATCGTTTTTCCCTAGATTCGTTGTTACTAGCTGGTTTGGCCGATTTAAGGGGTTTTAAGAGGGTTATCGATTTAGGTGCAGGTAGTGGTGTTCTTTCCTTAATAATAGCAAAGAGGTTTAGTGGTGTGAGGATAACCGCTGTAGAGGTTCAGGATGAGTTTGTTGATATGATGAGAAGGAGTGTTATTCTAAATGGTCTTGATGATAGGATCAGTGCTATGAAGGCATCTTTTGGCGAATTGAAAAATCTCTTTAGTTCTTCGGTTTTTGATGCTGTTATTTCCAATCCTCCCTATTGGCCTTCAAGTTTTGCGAAAAATAAAAACATGCCTAATTCTGAAATTATAGCTAGATATGAAGTATTAACGGACATTTATGAGTTTGTGTATGTGAGCAGTTACCTACTCAAAAACAGGGGTAAGCTCTTTGTGATCTATCCTAGCCAGAGACTGGTTACGTTTGTCGAGGCCCTTAGAAGGTATGGCCTTGAACCTAAGAGGTTAAGGTTTGTCCATCCGTGTAGGCACAAAAAGAGTGAATTTGTCTATGTAGAGTGTGTTAAAGGAGGGAAGGAATCCGTTGTAGTTGATCCACCTTTATTTGTTTATTCCGATTCTAAGAAGAACTTATATTCTAAAGAAGTTGCCGAAATAATAGGGGTAAAAGGTGAATTGGTCGATCAGGAAGGTTAAAGAGTCCGTTGTTACGATTATATCACAGGAATTCGACTTACATCCGATCTTATCGAGATTTCTGGTTGCTAGAGGTTTTGTGGATAGAAGTAGTGTAGGATCGATCCTTAAGCCCACTTCGAGTCACAATTCTCCCTTCCTTTTTTCCCATATGGAAAGGGCAGTGGATGTGATACTAAAAGCCGTAAAGAAACAGGAACATATACTTATATTTGGTGACTATGATGCGGACGGAATAGCCGGATCAGTAGTTTTGTTCAGGTTTCTTAGAGAGTTTACCAATAAAGTCGATTTCTTTGTTCCTAGCAGAATAAATCACGGTTATGGTCTTACTATGAAAGCTCTAAAGGAAATCTCTATAGATAAATATTCCCTTGTTATAACCGTTGATTGTGGAATGGACGCTATCTGTGAGGGTAATTATCTGAGGTCCAAAGGTATAGATCTGGTGGTAACAGACCATCACGAGGTAAGTGCCCTTTTACCTCCGGCAGTTGCCATAATAAATCCTAAATTGGATGATTCCTATCCATTTAAGGATCTCGCTGGCTGTGGAGTTGCCTTTAAGATTGTTGAAGCGTTAGCTGAAGCCCTTGGTGTAGAGAAGAGAGATTATCTTACACCTCTATTACCCTATGTTGCTCTTGGAACTATAGCCGATTCTATGAAATTAGTTGGTGAGAATAGATTTCTGGTTAAATATGGACTTAAGTTCATTAAAAAATCAAAGCCCCTAGTTTTCTTGATCAGTAACCTTGGACTGAATGTAGATAATGTAAGTGTTGAGGATATAGCTTTTTATGTCGCTCCTAGAATAAACGCTCCTGGTAGGATGGAGTCTGCTGATGTATCTTTCAGGTTCCTTATGGAAGATGAAACGGTAAACTTGAATAGATTGTTATTTGAAATAGAGTCTATAAATTCAAAAAGACAGAGAGAACAACAGAGAATCATTTCTAGGATTGGTCCAATAGAGGAAGGTTTTTACTATATTTACGATGAAAACTTACATCCAGGTGTGGTAAGTGTAGTAGCATCGAGGATTTCCCATACCTATAGAAAGCCTACCTTTGTTATATCATTGATAGGTGATTTTGGTAGGGGTTCTGCCCGCGTTTCTAAAAATTTTAAAGGTTTGTACGATATATTTAAGAAGGTGGGATCCTGTCTTCTCACATGGGGTGGGCATGATAGTGCGGTAGGTTTTACTATAAAGAGGGAAATGGTAGAAACTCTGAGGATGAGACTTTTGGATGAACTGGTGTATCTAGAAGAGGTTGAAAATAGGTTGGTAGATGGTGTGATCAGATTCGAGGATATAGATGCTAAGTTTGTGAGAGATCTAGTTAGATTACAACCCTTTGGTGAGGGTTTTGATGAGCCATTATTTATGTTTGAGAAGGTAGAAGTTAGGAATGTTTGGAAGGAAGGTCGAAAGAGGAGGGTATTACTTTTACAAGATTTGATAGCGGTAGAAGGGATAGTTGAGGGTGATCTGGAGGTGATTTGCGGTTTTTATGATATAGTTGGGACTCCATATATAGAGGATAGTGATGGAAGAAAGAAGATTGTTATAAAGGTTAAAGATGCAAAGAGATTATAGGAATGTAGATTTAATAACTATACTTACGAGTAGAAAGGGTGAAGTAGTATCGGGTGAGGAGTTAGCTATAAATCTAGGTATTTCACGGGTTGCAGTTTGGAAGAGGGTGAGGGAACTTGTAAAAGAAGGGTTTCCCATAAAGGTTATTCCGAGGAGGGGTTATATGTTACTTAACGATATGAGTGATTCCCTTAGGCCTGAATTTGTGTTGGCTGATTTAAAAACACGTGTTTTTGGTAGAAATTACTATTATTTTGACATCGTGGATTCTACTAACACTTTTGCTATGGGGCTTGCCGAAAAAGGGGCACCTCATGGAACTGTTGTTGTTGCTGAGTCTCAACTATCTGGAAGGGGTAGGTTAGGTAGGAGATGGTACAGCCCTCCTGGCAAAAACATATATATGTCTGTTTTGGTGAACTCAGAGATATCTACCTTGCTCGGTTTTAGGATGACTATGATGGCAGGTTGTGCTGTTTGTGAAAGTTTGAGATCTATAGGTCTACCAGCTCTTATAAAGTGGCCAAACGACGTCTACGTTAATAACAGAAAAATAGCGGGCATTTTGACAGAGACAATAGTGAAAGCTTCCTCTAGGATAAATAGTTTTATAATAGGTATAGGTATAAATGTTAACATGAGAAAAGAGGAGATACCTCCATATATACTGGATAAGGCAACTTCTGTTTTTATAGAAAAAGGAGAATTTTATCCTAGGAGAAATTTGCTGATTTCTATTTTAGCTTCTCTGGAAAAATGGTACAATGCTTGCTTGAATAAGTTAGAGGAAGCGTGGATGTACTGGAGGTTTAATAACTATACTATAGGTAAAAGGGTCCGAGTAGATGGTAAGAAAGAGGGGGAAGCAATAGGTGTTACTCCTTTCGGTGAATTGCTTGTGAAGTTTAAGGATGGCAATGTGGATAAAATAACTACTGGAGATATCACCGTAATTACAGGTGAGGGGGAGGAGGATGA
>JAGDVO010000011.1:0-89878 GCA_023269715.1 Thermosulfidibacter sp. | reverse complement strand
ACAGGTCTTAAGCTGAAGGTTTCTGTTATTACAGCTCTGATTGTCCTTTTGGTATTTTCCCTTCTTTTCGTTTGGGACTTGAGGAGGGCGAGGGATGAGGCTGTACTTAAAGAGGTTGATAGGGCAAGAGGAATAGTTGGAATTGCCCGTGCAACTATGGACTATACTACGGAAAATTGGAGGATGAATCTGTTCAAGGTTGAAGAGGCTAAGAAGGATCCTAAGAAATTTTTACAGATAGTTCCTGTGGTTTCGGCTATGAAAGTTTTAAACAGTAAAGCACAGGAATTAGGTTTATTAGTAAAAGTTCCTAAGGAGAATCCGAGGAATCCTAAGAACATGCCAGATGAACTTGAAAGGGTGGTTCTTGCGAAGCTTGTTTCTATGGATAAGAGAGAGTCTGATACACCGGAACTCTTCGTCGTTGATAAGAAGACGGGTTACATAAGGTATTTTAAAGCGATAAGGCTTATAAAGGAGTGTGAGTATTGCCATGGAGATCCGGCGAAGTCCAAGGAATTTTGGGGTAATACAGAAGGCATAGATATAACAGGTGGTAAGATGGAAGGTTGGAATGAAGGCGAGATACACGGGGCTTTTGAAATATTCATACCACTTTCCTTAGTGATGGAGAGTATAAAGAAGCAACTTTTGGTAAAGTTCGGAACTACATTAGGTGCTGCTATTTTAGTTGTTTTGGTCCTTTACTTCTTCTTATCTAAAACTATCTTTGATAAGCTAAGTATCTTGAACGGTATCTTTGCTAAGATAGAAAGAGGGAATTTTGCTTTCAAAGTGCCTGAGGCAGGCGATGATGAGATAGGTAGAATATTTAAAGGTCTTGGAACCATGGTGGAAGGTTTAAGGAGTATAATATCTTCGATAGCAAGTGCTTCTGGCCTTGTAGTCTCAACTTCTAAGGATCTAGCTGAAAATGCTGTCAGGATGGAACAGGGGATCATGAGACAGAACGAGAGCTTGGTGTCTACGGTTTCTGCTGTTGAAGAAATGGAAGCTACTGTTAAAAAAATGACGAGTAACGTTAAGAATGTTGAGATGAGTTCCAAGAATTCCCTACAGCTTGCCGATGGTGGTTATATGACTGTTACGGAGATGAGGGAGATGATGTTACAGATCGCTGATTCCGTGTCAAAGGCTGCAAGTACCATCAGGATGCTTGGAGAATCCTCAAAGGAAGTTGGTAAAGTCATAAAAGTTATAGATGAAATTGCTAATCAGACCAATCTACTTGCTCTAAATGCTGCTATTGAAGCTGCAAGGGCTGGTGAACATGGTAGAGGATTTGCAGTAGTTGCTGATGAGGTTAGGAAACTCGCAGAGGATACTGTTAAGGCTACCCAGGAGATATCCAATGTTATTTCGATGATAGTTGGCAGGACCGAGGAGGCTGTGAACGGTATGGATAGCATAGTAAGGGATGTTGAAAGAGGTGTGAATAAGGCAGAAGAATCCATGAGTGCCCTTGAAAAAATAAAGAAGAGTGCTGAGAGCATTTCTATTGATATGGTTGAAATTGCTAATGCTATGGATGAACACGCGAGAGCAACTGAGATAATTACTGCAGCTCTTGATTCCATATCGCAAGTTGCTAATGAGAATAGGAGTCTGGTAGAAGAAGCCAGGGCTATTACCAGTAAGCTTGAAGAGCTTGCAGGAAAGCTGAGAGAGCTTGTAGAGAAATTTGAAGTTTAGGAGGCTTGGGATGAAAATTCTTGTAGTTGACGATTCTCCGACGATGAGAAGGATAATAGTCAATGTTTTAAACAGAATAGGTTATAAGGATGTGATAGAAGCTGAAAATGGGCTAGATGCCCTCCATAAGTTGAAGGTGAATCCCGATGTTTCTCTCATTCTTACGGATTGGAACATGCCCGAAATGGATGGTCTTACATTCGTTGAGACTGTGAGAAGTTCTCCTGTTTTCAAGTCTATTCCTATAATAATGGTGACAACTATTGGTGCGAAGGAAGAAATAATAAAGGCTTTGAAAGCTGGTGTGAATAACTACATTGTTAAACCTTTTACTCCCGATATTCTCAGGGAGAAGATAGAAAAAACACTTGCCCAGATTAAGAAATAGGGGAGTGTGTTATGGCTGAATTAGAATTTTTTGACGATTTTATTACAGAAGTTACGGAGATTCTAGAGAGCTTGGATCAAGATCTGGTTGAACTTGAATCTAGAGCCGATGATCTCGACCTTCTGAACAAGATTTTTAGAGCTGCCCACACTATAAAGGGTACTTCTTCTTTCATGGGCTTCACTAGGATGATGACGATCACCCATAAAATGGAGGATATTCTTAATATTCTAAGAAGTGGGAAAGCAAAGGTTACACCAGGTGTTATGGATGTTATTCTTGAGGCGGTTGATGTTGTAAAAAGTATAGTTGATCACCTTAAGGAAACTCAAGAAGAACCCGATATAGATATTTCGGGTATAGTTGGTAAATTGGAGAAGGTTTATCAAGAGCTACGGATAGGTGAGGATATGGCTTCTAGTGCTAGTGAACTCAAGATAGAAGAGAAGACTCAAGGTGAGGATATAGTTATAGGTGGTGAAAAACCCCTTTCAAGAGAGGAGTTAGAAGCGTTTGAGAGGGAAATAGAAGAGCTTTTTAAAGCGGAATTGGAGAAAGAAAAGGTAAAAACAGTTAGTGAGAAGGATAAGGATGAGGCTAAGAAGCAGGATGACAAGAAGGCTAAGGAAAATACAATAAGGGTTGATATTTCTCGACTTGATAACTTAATGAATCTTGTTGGTGAACTTGTTTTAGGTAGAAATAGGTTACTGAGGATAGTTCAACAGCTGTATCAGAAGTACGATCAGGATGAACTAGTCCAACAGCTAGTTGAGACTATGGATCAGGTCGATTTTATAACCACCGATTTACAGTTCGCCGTTATGAAAACTAGAATGGTACCTATCGGTAGAGTTTTCTCTAGATTCCCCAGGGTTGTGAGGGATGTTGCCAGGGAACTGAGGAAAGAAGTTAGGCTTGTGATCGAAGGAGAAGATACGGAACTTGATAGAAGTATAGTGGATGAAATAAACGATCCCCTTGTACATCTTGTTAGAAATGCCATAGACCATGGGATAGAGTATCCAGAGGAAAGGGAGATTCTAGGTAAACTGAGAGAGGGGCTTTTAAGGCTCAAAGCCTACCATGAGGGTAATCACATAGTCATTGTGGTTGAGGATGATGGTAGAGGTATAGATGTGGAAAAGGTGAAGAGAAAGGCTATAGAGAGGGGTATAATAAGTCCCGAAGAGGCAAAGAGAATGACCGAAAATGATGCGTTAAATCTCATTTTCCTACCAGGTTTTTCTACAGCTGAAAAGGTTTCATCTGTAAGTGGCCGTGGTGTAGGTATGGATGTGGTGAGAGTTTGTGTTGAGAAACTCAACGGAACTATTGAAGTTAGGAGTGAAAAAGGTAAGGGTACTCAGATAATTATGAAAATACCACTTACGCTTGCGATTATACAGAGTCTTCTTGTTCAGGTTGATGAGGAGATATACGCCATACCTCTTGTTTCTGTGGTGGAGGCTGTAAGGCTTAATGAGGAGAATATAAAAACGGTTGAAAATAAAGAGGTCATAGTTTTGAGGGATACAGTCTTACCGCTTGTCCGTTTGAGGAATATCTTTGACGTTCCAGGGGAACCGAAGGTGAAGAATATGTATGTTGTCGTTATAGCTATAGGTGAGAAGAGATTCGGACTTGTTGTGGACAGACTCATAGGACAGGAAGAAGTTGTTATAAAATCACTTGGACCTTACCTTGGTTCAGTTGAGGGTATAGCAGGAGCAACCATAATGGGAGATGGAAGGGTGACTCTTATACTCGATGTTGCGGGAATAGTGAATATGTTGACCTATTCGTACTAAAGGAGGTTTGTTATGGATTTTATGGATTTTTACAAGACTCTCAGAGGTAATGAAAAAGCTCAGTTTAAAGATATCAAACAGGAAAAGATTTACAAGTTTATATCTTTTATGCTGGGTCGTGAAAATTACGGTATAGATATGTTGAACATAAAGGAGATAATAGAGATCCCTCCCATTACTAGGGTTCCTAAAGTGCCATCATATGTTCTAGGTGTTATAAACCTAAGAGGGTATATAGTGCCCGTTGTAGATTTAAAAAAGCGTTTTAATATATATGAAAGTATGTATGATGAGAGTGAGAAAAAAATAATAGTTCTTGAAGGTGAGAGTAAGGAGAAGATCGTCGGTATACTGGTTGATAGGGTTAACGAGGTTGTAAGTATTGAGGAAAGTCAAGTAGAGCTTCCCTCTAATCTAATAGCGGGAATAGATAGGGAGTTCATAAGTAGGATCGGGAAGCTTCCTGACGGCAAGATAATTATAATTCTGGATACATACAGACTCATAGGTTAGGAGTTGAATTATGGGTAGGATAGGATCTATTCCAAAGATACTAGAAACTGGTAGGAATGAGTTTGAGTTGGTGGAATTCTGGATAAAGGAGAAACTTGAGAATGGTTCTATCTATACACATCTATTTGGGCTTAATGTCGCTAAGGTAAGGGAGGTTATTTGGTTACCTGAGATAATAAGGGTACCTAATCTTCCTAGAGGAATAGAGGGCGTTATAAACGTTAGAGGAGAAGTACTACCTGTTATTGATCTACCGAAGGCGATGGGTATCAACGAACCCTTGCCCGAAGAGTTAAATACTAGAAAGGCAGTTATAATAGCCCAGTTTTATGGGATAGAGGTTGGTCTTATAGTTCATGAGGCAAAAAGGATAAGGAGATTTACATGGGACAAGATTAAGAGTGTGCCTTCTGCCTTTAGTATGAAATTCGGTTCTAAAGTTGTTGGTGTTATAGAGGTCGAAGAGGGAAAGTTTCTCCTGTTGTTAGATGTTGAAAGTCTCTTTATTGAGATGGGTCTTGTCTCTATTAGGGAGGAGATAGGTACAGAGATGGAAGAGGAGATCATAGGTCCAGTGATGGTTGTTGAAGATTCCTTCGCAGTAAGAAAGATAACAGCGGACATTTTGGAGAAGGCCGGTTTCAAGGATATAATCCTCTGTGAAGATGGTTTGGAAGCATGGAGGACTCTTGAGGCGATCTATAAGGAATGTGTTGAAAAGAAGATAGATATACTCGATAAGGTTTCTGCTATCATTACAGATGTTGAGATGCCAAATATGGATGGTTATACCCTTACTAAGAAGATAAAAGACCATCCGGCGATAAAGAGAATTCCTGTTATAGTGAATACCAGTTTATCAGGTGAGTTCAGTGCTTTAAGAGCAAGGACTGTAAATGCTGATGCCTTTATCGTCAAGTTCCATCCGGATGAGTTGGTGATGCTCGTTAAAAGACTTATAAAAAAGGCGAGAAGTCAAAAGGTATCTAAGGATGATGAAGGTGGAAGAGAACAGGAAGGTGAAGAGGTAAGTCACGAAGAAAGAGGGATATATCAAGGATTAGAGGAAGAGATGCTGAAGGTAGTAGAGGAATCGAATGTTAAAGAAAATAAAGAGGAAGTGGAGAAGGAGGTTTATGAGATGGAATTTAAGGATGAGATGTCAAAGGGTGAAAAAAATACCAGTTTTGGAAGTTGTGCTAGCGAGAAGGCAGAGGATGTAGTTTCTTCTGGTGGGTCTCAGGATTTTGTCGATGATATTTTAAATGAAATACTAAAGGAAGTGGAATCTGGTAGAATGGGATCAAAGGATGATACTATCCCTCCCATTTATGAGGTTCCAACGGAAAGTGTTTTGAAGAGGAGTTCATCAGATCTATTGGAACTACTTTCTAGGTTAAAAGCTATGATCAGTGAAACTGATACTGAGGATCTGAGTAAAAGGACTCTCTTGGAGTCTATCGTGGGTGAAATAGAAAAGGAAATTAGGAGGCGAGAAAAGAAAGAAGAAGGCAAGGTAATTGAAAAACTTTACAGGGTAACGAGGGAATCGGAAGAACATGGCACCAAGTTGATGAAAAAATTAGAGGATCTTATGGATCTCGTGATGGAATGTAAGAATCTTTTAGAAGAGGTTAGGACTGATCAAGAAAAAATGGGCATTCTTTCTGCAAAGTTGGCGCTTATGAGTGAAATTATCATAGAAACCATGAGTGAAATGCAGTATCAAGATGTACTAAGACAGAAGATAGAAAGAGTTATTGTCGCTCTTAAGAGATTAAATGACTATCTTAACGATTGGTTTGGTACCGATTTTATCGGTGAATAGGGGGTACGGTATGAGTTATGAAAGAGGAACATATGCAAGGAAGGTGATTATTCTTTTTGCCCTTTTGTCAGGTATAAGTTCCATTATAGTGGTTCCACCTTTTATTGGACTAATCCTTGAGAATTTATCTCTATCCGAGATTATAAGAGGGTTCTTTGCAATCCCCAATTTTGTACTTTTTGTTATGTACGTAATTACCACGATTCTACTATTTGAACTGGTAAAGAATGACTATAGGAAGATAGCCTATTTTGTTATATATCTATTTGTATCCTGGCTTGTGTATTCTCTTTTATCTGGGTTTATTTTTGTGTACTTTTCTAAGAAGGAACTTTTTGCCCATGTTAAGGAGTTTTCATTACTTATTGCTTTGGGTGTAGGTGTGATTCAATTTTTCGTCGGTTATCTTGTGGTTTTATACGTTTCTAGCAAGATATTCGAATGCGTTGGCTCAAAGGCAGGATATGTAGGAATGGTTGTTCCCATCGAGTCTAAGATTATCTTTGCTGTTGTCTTTGCAGGGTTATCTTTGGCTTTACTTGTCACGGTCTTTTGGGTGACTGCTTTAAGTAACATTACTGAAGATGCGATTTTCCAAGGTAAGAAACAACTAGTTAGATCTATTGTAGAAGCTGGTTATGGAAGTGTGGCCCGCTATTATGATATGGCAAAAAATGGCCTTATAAATGAGGAAAGAGCAAAAGAACTAGCACTTGAAAGTATTAGAGGTATGAGATACGGAAAGCACGATTATGTCTGGGTAAATACTGTGGATGGTATTATGTTAGCCCATCCTAAAAAGGAATTAGAGGGTAAAAATCTGTGGAATATGCAGGACCCTAAGGGTAAGTATCTATTTAGGGAAATGGCAAAGGTTTGTGATGTGGGTGGGGAAGGTTATGTGAGTTACATGTGGCCATTACCAGGCGGTACAGAGCCAGTGGATAAGATATCCTATGTGAAACTTTTTAAACCCTGGGGTTGGATCATAGGTAGTGGAGTTTATCTAGATGATGTAAAGATGATTTCTGGTAAGTTACGGTCTATTTACTTTAAGAGCCATGCTGAAAGGGGTGCTGCTGTTATCCTTATTTTATTAGTATTTGCTACATTGGTTTCTGTATTTATTTCGAGGGATATTACACGTAGTTTGGTTATACTAGAACCTGCAATTAGAAGTGTTGCAAGCGGTGATCTCACTGCTAATATTAGAGTTACCTCTCAGGACAGAGTAGGAAGTATGGCTGAAAGTGTAAGGAAGATGCTGGATGATCTAAAGACCATTGTTTCCGATATAGTTGAGAGTGTGAATTCTGTAGCGGCAAGTAGTACTCAGGTATCTGCTGGTACAGATGAGATAGCAAGGACTGTACTTTCCGTTAAGGATAATGCAACGAGGATAGTATCTGCAATTGAGGAAATCGCAAGGACTATGGAGCATCTAAGTTCTGTCATAAATGGTGTTTATAAGTACAGTGTAGAAGTTGAAGGCATAGTAGGTAGAACTCAGAGTGAATTTAATGAAGTTGCAAGGTGGATGAAAGATGTTACTGTTGGTAAGCTTCAGGAAATAGTTGGAGAGATGGAAAAGTTATATGTGGTTGCAAGCAGCATAAGAAAAGTAGTTGATTTCATAGTTAACATCGCTGATCAGACCAATCTACTTGCTCTAAATGCTGCTATTGAAGCTGCAAGGGCTGGTGAACATGGTAGAGGATTTGCAGTAGTTGCCGATGAGGTTAGGAAACTCGCAGAGGAAACGATGAGGGCGACTAAGGAGATTGAGGAAACTACGGAAAGTATAGAAAAGCTTGTGGTTAAATTCGCAGAGATTATTTCCAATTACGCTAATGAAACAGAGAACAATGTGGGACGCCTGCTAGAGAGGATAGGTGAGTTTGATAAAATCTTAGAAGGTTCAGTTGATATGAAGAACAGGTTATGTGAGGTTGATAGGATGACCAATGAGCAAAGGGTGGCTATTGAGGATGCGACAAGAGGTGTCATGGAGATAGAGACTGCTCTTGCCGAAATAGCAAAAGGTGTTGAAGAAATTTCTATTGCCATGGGTAGTATTGCTGATAGGATGGCTATTTTGAAAGAAAAGGTATCAAAGTTTAAGATAAATTAGGAGGAAAAGGTATGGTTGGAGGAGAATGCCTTGATATGGTTTATAAGCTTTTGAGGTCCTTTGTTACGTTATTTGAAAGTAAGGAGATTAAAGTAGTATACAAAATCGTTGCGGATGTGGTAAGAGATATTTTTGGTTTCGATAGAATAAACATACTTATATATAATCCCGATACGAATATGCTTGAAGCGGTAGAATCAAGGGGAAACGAAGAACCCTTAGATCTCATAAAGGTACCTGCGGATAAGAGGAGTGGTGTAATATACAAAGCCTTTAGTGAGAAGAAGGTTTATCATGTAAAGGATGCTAAGGAATTTTTTCCCGATGAATGGAAGATACAACCACCCTATAGCCAGATTAAGTCTCTAAGGTCTAGATCCTTCGTGATCGTTCCTATAGTCGTTGATAGGAATTCCTGGGGTGTTGTGGGTATTGATAATAAGGTAAGTAAAAGACCTATAAATGAAGAGGATGTCCGTATTCTTGAGGTGCTTACTAGAATACTTTCTGCGTTCATAGAGAAGGCGAAGCTTGAGGAGATGGAAACGAAATACAAGAAGCTGAAGGATGCAGTTAAGGAGAAGAAAGCTGAGATCGAGGAAAAACTAAAGTACATAAAGGATAACACGAAGATTTTACAGGATAAGCTGTCGAAGTTTATCACCTTTGTAGATACCCTGGATAGTGAAATATCCAAATTGAAGGAGAAGTTTCATGGTCTTACAGAGTACACGAAGCAGATAGACTTTGTTATGAAGTCTATTAAAGATGTTGCCGATAAAACCAATCTACTTGCTCTAAATGCTGCTATTGAAGCTGCAAGGGCTGGTGAACATGGTAGAGGATTTACAGTAGTTGCCGATGAAGTTAGGAAACTGGCCCAGAAAAACAGAAAAGATTCACAGGAGATAGGAGAAGCCCTTAAAAACATAAAGAAGAGTACAGAAGAACTCGTTACATACCTTGAAAAGATAGAAGAAAAGGTGAAGGGAAGAAGGGATCTAAAATTAGAGTTAGAAAAAATAAGCGGAGAATTGACAAAGCTACTACCTTAGTTGGTTTTAGCTAGGAGATCTTCTATCACTTTTTTGGTATAGGATTTAACCAATTTGGTATAGGAGAGCGTATCTTCTAGGGTTGAGATGTTTGTTGGTTTACTTAGGATGAGTGTCTTATTTACTACTTTGTATATATCCAGAAATCTTATTCTACCTTCAAGAAAGGCATTTACCGCTATATCATTTGCCGTATTTAGGGCGATAAATAGATAGTCTTCTTCCTTCTGTAGGATCTCTCTTGTTAATTTTAAGAGGGGGAATCTATTGTAGTCTGGAGAGTTGAAAGATAACCTGGTGATACTGCTAAAATCTAGTGTTGTACTTTTTAGATTTAACCTTTCTGGATAGGATAGGGCATAGGCTATTGGTATCCTCATATCTGGTATCCCAAGTTGAGCTAGAATCGCTCCGTCTTTGAATTCGACGAGAGAATGCACTACTCCCTCTCTATGGATTATCACATCTATCTCCTCTGGTCTTAGTTTAAAAAGGAAGTAGGCTTCTATCATTTCTAAGCCTTTATTCATCATGGTAGCTGAATCTACTGTTATCTTTCTTCCCATGTTCCATATCGGATGTTTCAATACATCCTCTACAGTCACTTTCTCTAATTCCTCTAGCGGTGTATCTAAAAAAGGACCGCCACTTGCTGTAAGGATTATTCTCCTTAGGTTGCTCCTATTCTGTCCCTGAAGACACTGGAATATAGCGGAATGTTCACTATCGATAGGTATTATTTCTGTATTGTTTTTAGAGGCTTCTTGGAGTATTATCCTACCTGCTGACACTATGCTCTCTTTGTTTGCTATAGCTACTCTTTTTCCCTTCTTTACGGCATAAAAGGTTGGTAGTATTCCTTCTATGCCAGAAATAGCTATTACATATATGTCAGCTTCTACCTCCTCCACAAGCCTTTCGTTACAATCCTTACCTTTTATTATTTTGAAATTCCCACTGAGGTTTATATTTTCTACCACTCCCACGAATTCTGGCTTAAATTCATCTATTATATTCCTTAGGGTTTCCGGATTTTTACCTTTTACGCTTATACCTTTTAGGTAGAATTTGTCTTTGTGCTCTCTTATGACTTCTAATGTGCTTTTTCCGATTGAACCTGTGGCACCGAGTAGTACTACACTTTTCATTATCCTCTATAGGAATAAAAGTGTGAGAGGGATCGCAAATAGTAAACTATCTATCCTATCTAAAACCCCACCATGACCGGGGAAGAAAACACCGGAATCCTTTTTACCCGCTCTTCTCTTAATAGCGGATTCTAATAGATCACCTAGCTGTCCTGCTATGCTCATGACCAGGGAAAAGATGATAGCAATTGTTAGTCCCCTACTACAGATGATAAGATGAGCGATGCTCCCAAATACTATAGATCCAATCGTTCCTATTACAGCCCCTTCTACAGTCTTTTTGGGACTGATTACGTGTAGTTTTGTCTTGCCAAAAAGTATACCACCAAAGTAGGCGAAAGTGTCATTTAACCATATAACTATGAAGGTCGAGATTATTATGGCTATATTACCTATGTTTTTAAGGTATAGCACAGTTAATAACGGTACGATTAGCCATAGTGTAATAACCGAATAATCTCTTATGTTGTTGAAGTCAAAATCCAGTACCCCATGCTCTCTTGAATGGAAGATCTCTATAGCTACCGCTATTACAAAACCGGTAAGTATAGTTGCTATACTATATACGTAAAAACCTTTGTAACACGTGACAATACTAACTAGAAGTACCAAAAGAACTATTGGTAGAAGGTTTCTTTTGTGTAGTAGGTCAGTGACTTCGTATAGAGCTACTAATCCAACTATGGTTGTGATCGTGTAAAATATTAGTCTTTCTTTCGCTAGGAGTGCTACTAAAATTATCAGGATCCCGATGATGGCGGTTACAACTCTTTTTGTTAATTCTTTTCTATCCATCTATATCCTCTCCGCTATAAGTGAACCCATTTCCACTGTTCCAACGATTCTTGCATTCTTTGAGATACCTGCTATGTCAGGGGTCCTGTATCCTTCTCTGAGTACAACTCTTACCGCTTCCTCTATACTACTTGCTATGTCATTCTTACAAAATGAGTATCTGAACATAAGTGCTACGGATAGTATCATCGCTATTGGGTTTGCTATTCCTTTTCCTGCAATGTCTGGTGCTGATCCATGAACAGGTTCATAAAGAGCCTTTCCTTCACCTAGACTTGCACTTGCGAGCATCCCGATAGAACCGGTTAACATCGCGGCTTCATCCGATAGTATGTCGCCAAACATGTTACCGGTTACGATTACATCAAACTGGTGGGGATTCCTTATAAGTTGCATTGATGCGTTATCTACATACATGTGTTTTACGCTTACCTCTGGGTATTCTTTCGCAACATCGTTTATCACGTTACGCCATAGAACGCTACTTGCAAGGACGTTTGCCTTATCTACACTTGTAAGTTCCTTTCTTCTATTCTTTGCTATTTCAAAGGCAACTTTTGCTATTCTTCTTACCTCCCAATCATGATAGACCATAGTATCTAAACCTTTTAAATGTCCATTTTCTTCGAATATACCTTTTGGTTGACCAAAGTAGACGTCTCCTGTAAGCTCCCTGACTATCATTATATCGAAACCACTCTCACCCAATATTTCCCTTTTAAGGGGGGATGCTTCGATCAGTTCCGGGAATACTACTATGGGTCTAAGATTCGCGTACAATTCGTATCTTTTCCTAAGGGGAAGTAAAGCTGCTCTTTCTGGCTGTTGTTCAGGCGGTAGAGTTTCCCATTTTGGTCCACCTATTGCTCCAAGTAGGATAGCATCAGCCCAATCACAGATCTCTTTCGTTTCGTCAGGGAAAGCGGTTTTTTTCTCATCTATGGCTATTCCTCCAATCAACCCTTCTCTTATTTCTATTTCTATGTTAAACCTAGCCTTTACTTTTTCTATGACTTTAAGAGCTTCCTGTGCTATCTCAGGTCCTATCCCATCTCCTGGTAGAAGAGCTACTTTAAACATGGAGGCCTCCTCGCCTGGTTTTAGCTATAGCAATAGGATAACAATTTGTTCCCTTTTTGTCAAAGGTTTCAGTTGTTAGGTTGACAAGGGATGGATAAAGGTATAAATTTAAACTAAGCTACCCGGAGGGGTGGCCGAGTGGACGAAGGCGGGTGACTTGAAATCACCTGTGGGGTTAGAAGCCCCACCGGGGGTTCGAATCCCTCCCCCTCCGTTGTGGATTGCGGATGCCTCTTTGAGACGGAGAGGTGGCCGAGAGGTCGAAGGCGTCCGCCTGCTAAGCGGATGGCCGGGCAAAAACCCGGCCCGCGGGTTCGAATCCCGCCCTCTCCGCCATTTATAGAAACTTTGATGGTGAGGAATGTTTCTAAAAGATAGCAAGAAAGTGAGGTTGAATATAGGGGTAACTTTCAATTTAGGCTGGTGGTGGCAGGCCCTGTAAGGGCCTGCCCCTAGCTTGAAAGAGAGACCCGGGGTAGGCCCTTCTTTATGTGGGGGTTCTCCCCGGGGTTATTTTTAAAGGCCGCGGGAGACACCAAAAATGGGTCTCTCGCGGCCTTTTTATTTTGAGTATTTCTACGGAGGTGCAAGATGGTGGTTGTTTGCGAAGAGTTAATGGTGGATACCGTTACTACTATTTCTCTTCTCATTTCACTGATGGAAGAAGAGAACCTTTTCTTGCTTGAGAGTACGACTTTAAAGAAGGCCTTTTCTAGATACACCTATCTTGGGATTCCAAAAGAGGTGGTAAGAGGCATTGGGAATCCCTTTGAGTTTCTTGCAACTATCCCCAGGTGCAGTGTTAGTTATCCCGATTTTATCGGAGATTTCTTAGGAGGTGTGGTTTTTCTGATAGGCTATGGGGCAAGTAACTATACCGGTATTTTGAGAAGCCCTATAAGAGAGGGAGAGGATCTCTTTGTAGGCTTTATGGTAGATACTTTTATCGTGATCGATAACTATAGGCATAGGATATTTTTAGTCAGTGTTTCTGAAGGAGAGAAGAAAGCTAGAAAAAATATAAAAAGTCTAAAAGAGAGGGTAGTTTCTGGACTTAAGGCGTTAACTCTTAATAGTCTTAATTCTTTTAACATCCGTGATGTTTTATTGGAGTTCAGTAAGGATGAGTTTGAGGAGAAGGTAGGATATATAAAGGCCCTTATAGAGGAGGGTGAGGCTATCCAGGTTGTATTTAGTGAAAAGGTGACTGTATTGGGAGATATAGATCCTTTAAGTTTCTACAGGGTTTTGAGGAAGCTAAATCCCTCTCCCTATATGTTTTTCCTTAAGGTAGGGGATACTTACTATTTGGGTTCTTCACCTGAGGTGCATCTAAAGGTGAAAGATAAAATAGCCCTTATGAAACCTATAGCAGGTACCTACCCCAATAGGGGAGATCTGAAGGAGATTTTTGAAAGACTGCTTAATGATGAGAAGGAAAGGGCGGAGCATCTCATGCTTGTAGATTTAACCAGGAATGACCTTTACACCTACTGTTACCCCGAAACAGTTAAAGTTACTCGTTATATGAAACCGGAGGTTTATTCCCATGTGGTTCATCTTGTATCTACGGTAATCGGAAAACTACCTGAAAATGTTCATCCTGCCTATTTACTTAAGATGACCTTCCCAGCTGGGACTGTTTCAGGTGCTCCTAAGGTTAGGGCTATGGAGATTATAGATGAGGTTGAAGCTTCAGCACGTGATTTCTATGCGGGTTGTGTAGGTTATGTTAGCTACAACGGTAACCTTGATACCGCAATAACGATAAGATCGGCAAGGTTGAAAAAGGGTGAGCTAACCTTAAGAGCTGGTGCGGGTATAGTTTACGATAGTATTCCAGAAAGAGAGTATATGGAAGTACAGAATAAACTGGGAGCACTTCTAGCTACTCTGACCACACTCAGTAACAAGGGAGGGTTCTAAAATGATAATGCTTGTGGATCATTATGATTCTTTTACCTACAACCTTTACGCACTTTTTAAGAATCTGGGAGTCGATATGGAAGTGGTGAGGGAAAACAGGATTCCTTTGGATCTATCTAAATACAAGGGAATAGTACTTTCACCTGGACCCAGTCATCCTTCCACCATGGTTAATTCCCTTGGGCTCTTGAAAAGAGCTTGTGGAAGTATCCCGATTTTTGGAGTTTGTCTTGGTATGCAGCTTATCGGATATTTTCTTGGTTATGGGATAAGAAGGGCAGGGAGAATAATGCATGGAAAAAAGGAGCTCATAAGGGTAGTTAGCGAGTCTACTATTTTAAAGGGGTTACCGAATGAATTTTATGCGGTAAGGTATCACTCTTTAGTAGTGGATATAAGAGATCCTAAGCGTGTTGTGGCTTTAAGTGGGAGTGATGGTGAAGTAATGGCTTTTGAATTTAGAGAGAAGTTGCTCTTCGGGGTTCAGTTTCACCCTGAAAGTGTGGAGAGTGAATTTGGAGATTTGATAGCAAAAAACTTCTTGGAGGTGTGCTATGGAAGTTGTACAGAAACTTTTAAGAGGCAGTAATCTTAGTTATGAAGAAGCTTACAAACTCTTTACGGACTTTTTTGCCTGTTCGATAAATACTGAATTAACGGGCGCTATTTTAGTAGCGCTAAATTACAAAGGTATAACACCTGAAGAATTGGCAGGAGCGATATCTGCAAGTAGGGACAGGATGATAAGAGTGGATCTAAATGAAGATGTTATTGATACCTGTGGAACCGGTGGTGATGGGAAGAGGACTCTTAACATATCTACAGCTACCTCTATTATTCTCAGAGCTCTGGGACAGAAAGTCGCTAAACACGGCAACAGAAAAATTACCGGTTTCATTGGCTCGATAGATGTTGCTGAAAGGTTGGGACTACCTGTAGCTAGTGATCCAGATACCGCAAAAGAGATCTTTAAAGAAAAGGGATACGTTCTTCTCTTCGCTAGAGCTTTCCATCCAGCCTTTAGTAAATTTGCGGAGTTAAGACAGCTTATAGGAGTTCCTACTATATTCAACGTGTTGGGGCCTCTTATTAATCCTGCTAATCCATCTTCCCAATTGATAGGTGTTTTCAGCCCTGGAATTATGAAAGTTATGGCAGAAGCACTTTTTCTACTCGGCGATTTTGATAGGGTGATTGTGCATGATAAAGGTGGTTTTGATGAAATAACAGGTTCAGATGAGGTACTTGTCTACGAAGTTAGGAAAGAGGGTGTTAAAAGTTACAGGTTTAATCCCTTAAGTATAACCGGATCTAGGCTAACTCCGCCCATAGTGACCAGTGAGGATGAGGCCATTGAGAGGTTTAGATCTTCCCTTTTTGATCATTCAGGTGACGATGCCAAAGTAATAGCTTTAAATAGTGCCTTTTCACTATACGCAAAGGGCGTAGAAGATGTAGACAGGGCTTATTCTATGGCGATTGAGGCTATCAAGAGTGGTCTTGCGGGAGATACATTCAGGAATTTAGTGGGAGAATAGCTATGGATTTTCTAAAGAAAGTTAGGGAGATAAAGGAGAGAGAAGTTGAAGCGATAGGACGTATTACTAGGAATAGACCTTTTCCACTTTTGAGTTTTAAAAGTTCCCTTATAGAAGCTCCAATTATTGCGGAAATCAAACAGGCTTCTCCTAGTAAGGGTCTTATAATAAGGGTTGATCCAGTTACTCAAGCTAGGAAGTACGTTGAAGGAGGAGCTGGAGCGATAAGTATCCTTGTCGATTCTAATTTCTTTGGAGGTAGCTGGGAGTATATAAGTATAGTTAAGGAGAAGTTTAATATACCCATCCTTTGCAAGGAGTTCATAATTTCAGAAAGACAGATAGTTAAAGCCTACAACTATGGTGCTGATGCTATTTTACTTATCTCAAAACTCTTATCATCCCTTGAACTAGTTGATTTGTACAATTTTGCTATCGATCTTGGATTAGAGGTTCTCGTCGAGATTCATAGTGAAGATGAACTGGAAAGGATATCTTCTTTGAACCCATTCATAGTTGGGGTCAATTCGCGTGATCTAAAAATACTACATGTTGATAAGAAACACGCAAAGAGGGTTATTTCCTTGATCAGGGATAAATACTTTGTCGTTGCTGAAAGTGGAATAGAAAGTGAAGAGGATATTAAGGAATTTACCCTAGCTGGAGCGAGGGCATTTCTCATAGGCGAGGTTTTAATGAAAAGTGGAAACCCCACACTTATTATAGAGAGGTTTACCAGTGTTTATAAAGATCTGCGGAATAAGGGATCCTGATACTGCGCTTTATATTGCTAGCCTTGGGGTTTCAGCTATAGGACTTGTTTTCCATCCTAAGAGCCCAAGGTACGTGAGTATCTCTATGGCAAGGAGAGTCATAGAAAGTGCGGCGGGTAAGATAGCTATAGTTGGCGTTTTTAAGGACAATTTAGATTTGCAAATGCATTCAAAAATAGTCGAATACCTTGATTTTATCCAAATTTATGAGATTCCAAAAAATAATCTGGGTAAGAGAGTTATACTTGGAGTTAAAGGTAAAGTCGAATTTGATGCCGATTACTACCTTATAGATTTCAGTATGGGTAGTAATAGGTTTGTTGAGTTACCACTAGATCTATTTGGTTACAGAAGGGATAGGGTCATAGTTTCAGGTGGTTTGAACGAAGGTAATGTTCTCTCCGTCATAGAAAGGTACAGACCCTTTGGTATCGATGTTTCAAGTGGTGTTGAGATCGCCCCTGGCATCAAGGATAGAGAGCTTATAAGGAGATTTGTAGAAACTATAAGGAGGATAGAAAAATGAAGGGCTTTTATGGTGAATTTGGGGGGCAGTTTGTACCAGAGACGTTGATCCCTGCACTTGATGAACTTGAAGAGGCATTTGAGAGATTCAAGAAGGATTTGGTTGCCCTTAGGGAGTTGGATGAACTCTTACGCACCTATGCGGGTAGACCAACTCCCATTACCTATTGTAGGAATTTTTCGGAAAAGTACGGTGTTAAACTTTATCTAAAAAGGGAAGATCTTCTACATACAGGAGCACACAAGATAAATAACACTCTAGGACAAGCTTACCTTACAAAGTACATGGGTAAAAAGAGGGTGATAGCTGAAACAGGCGCAGGGCAACATGGTGTCGCTACTGCCACAGTCTCGGCTCTTATGGGGCTTGAGTGTACCATATACATGGGACTTGTGGATGCGCAAAGGCAAAGGATGAACGTTGAAAGGATGAAGTTGCTTGGTGCTGAGGTTGTGGTGGTGGAGGAAGGGTCTCAGACTCTCAAGGATGCCATAAATTCGGCTCTGAGAGACTGGGTTACAAATGTTAAAACTACACACTATCTCATAGGATCCGTTGTTGGACCCTATCCTTTTCCAGAGATAGTGGCTTACTTCCAGTCTGTCATAGGATTTGAAGCTAGAAAACAGTGCCTTGAAATTGGATTCCTTCCCGATGTGGTAGTTGCCTGTGTGGGTGGTGGGAGTAATGCGATAGGCATATTTAGAGGCTTTTTAGAAGATGATGTAGTTCTAGTTGGAGTGGAAGCTGGTGGTTTTGGCGATAGATTAGGCGAGCATGCTAGTACACTATCCTTTGGGAAGTTGGGAGTCCTACACGGTAATTATAGCTATTTGCTCTATGATGACAACGGACAGGTTGTTGATGTACATTCTATATCAGCTGGCCTTGACTATCCAGGAGTTGGACCTGAGCATGCCTACTTAAAAGAAGCAGGAAGGGTTATATATACTAGGGTGTATGATGACGAGGTTCTATTTGCTGTAAGGGAACTTGCAAGACTTGAAGGAATAATCCCTGCACTTGAATCTGCCCATGCCATTTCCTATGTGATAAGAGAAAGTGAAAATTTAAGGGGTAAAAGGGTACTGGTTAATCTTTCAGGTAGGGGTGATAAGGACCTTAGTATAATTCTAGGGAGGCTATCATGAGAGGTTTTTATCTCATTGGTAACTATCCCGATAAGGATAGTTTTATAGGTGCTTTAAGATTAATAGAGAAGTATGGTTTCGATTTTGTCGAAATTGGTATCCCTTTTTCCGATCCCGTTGCTGATGGCCCTTTCCTCGCGAAAAGGGCACAGTTAGCCATAGAAAGAGGTGTTACACTAGAGGGCATAATAAAGACTTTAGGTACATTAAAGCTCAGTCTTAGAGTTTATCTAATGACTTACGCTAATATAATATTATCTCGAAATGTTTTCAATTTGAATAGAACTTTGAAGGATATCGGTATAGAGGGTGTGATAGTTGCCGACCTTCCAAACAGAATGCACTGGTTCCTTAGAAAAATGGGATTAGATGTTCCTATAGTTCATTTCGCTACGCCAGAAAGTAGGTTTTGGGAGTTGGATGAATTAAAAAGGGTTGAAAGGGGATTTATATATTTCATCTCTATTAGAGGAATAACCGGTAGCTCGATGAACCTTGATGAAGAGACTAAGGAAAAACTCAACTATCTGAAAGGCAAGACAAAAGTTCCAGTTGTTCTAGGTTTTGGTGTGAAAAAGCTGGATGATGCTAAAGTTGCCCTTGCTCTTGCTGATGGCTATGTGGTTGGTACTGAAGCTGTGAGAAGGTTGGAGGAGGGTTTGGATAGTTTCGAAGGGTTGCTGAAGGAGTTGGTTGACATTGAAAACAAAAATTATTAGTATGCCTTCTAAGCATGTTAACAATTTCTCTTTTTTGTTAGGAGGTGTGTTATGGTTATTAAGTTTGCTAAGAGAACGGAACTTTTAAAGCCATCTCCAACATTAGCCATAACTGCAAAGGCTAATGCTCTCAAGGCGCAGGGTGTGGATATTATAGGTTTTGGAGCCGGTGAGCCTGATTTTGATACACCTGAACATGTAAAAGAGGCTGCAATTGAGGCTATGAAAAAGGGTTACACCAAATATACTCCTGTTGGTGGTATAAATGAGTTGAAGGATGCTATAATAGAAAAGACGTTAAACGATTTTGGGCTGAAATATGATAGAAACGAGGTTATTGTCTCTGTCGGGGCTAAGCATTCTCTTTATAATATAGCTATGGCTCTGTTTGAAGAGGGTGATGAAGTGATAATCCCTGCTCCCTACTGGGTTTCTTATATAGATCAGATAAATCTTACGGGAGCTGTACCAAGGATAATAGAGACTAGAGAGGAGGATGAGTTCAAGGTAAAGCCGGAACAACTCGAAGAGGTTATAAATGAAAGGACCAAGGCCATAATTCTTAACTATCCTTCCAATCCTACAGGTGCGACCTATTCCAAAGAGGAGTTGGAAAAACTCGGAGAAGTTATACTGAGGAAGAATCCAAACATGTGGGTAATATCCGATGAGGTTTATGAAAAGATACTCTTTGATGGTAGAAAACATGTATCCATAGCAAGCATCAGTCCAGAACTTAGGGAAAGGACCCTTCATGTAAATGCCGTTTCCAAAACTTATTCTATGACCGGTTGGAGGATAGGTTGGGTGTGTGGAAATAAGGAAATAGTTAGGGTTATGACCGATCTTCAAAGCCAGTCCACTTCCAATCCAACGTCAATAGCTCAGTGGGCTGCAGTTAGTGCTCTCAAAGGTCCTCAGGATAAGGTTTTTGAAATGGTTAGAGCTTTTGAAGAGAGAAGGAATTACATAGTTGGTAGATTGAATTCCATACCTGGCGTAACCTGTTTCAATCCTCACGGTGCCTTTTATGTATTTCCCAATTTCTCCAAGTGTTATGGTAAAAGATACAAGGATAAAGTGATAAATAACTCTCTTGATTTTGCAGCCTATCTACTAGAGGAGTTTAAGGTGGCTATTGTACCTGGAGAGGCTTTTGGTGATGATAGGTGTGCTAGGCTGTCCTTTGCGACCAGTATGGAAAATATAAAGAAGGGTCTTGATAGAATAGAAGAAGCGATAAAAGCTCTGGAGTAGTTCTGTGGAAAAGGTTTGGATTCTTGATACTACCTTAAGGGATGGTCTACAGTCTCCGGTTTTGACTCTTACTACTTCTGAAAGGATACAAGTTGCGGAGCTTCTTTCTGAACTTTCTGTGGATGTTATAGATATAGGTTATCCTGCTATAAGCGTCGATGAGGCTAATGTGGTAAAGGAGATAGTAAAGGCTGTAGGTGATAGGAGTAAAGTTACGGTTCTTTCCAAGCCAGAAAAGAGAGAGATAGATATTGCGAAGGAATCTATAGCTAATGCAAAGGCAGGCAGAATCCATCTATTTGTACCAGTATCTAGAATACATCTTACAGTTCTTGAAGTGGTTAGGAATATAGATCTTCTTGGAGGAATGATAGAGTATGCTAAAGAAGGTGGTTTTGAGGTTGAACTTACCTTGGAAGATGCGTTGAGAGCCGATGAGGATTTTATGGAAAAGGTTGTGGATGTAGCATTGGATTTCAGGGTTGACGTTATAAACATAGCGGATACCGTTGGCATAGGTTCTCCGTATATGGTTGGAAAGGTTGTAAGAAAACTAAAAGGGCGTATAGGAGATCGATCTATCATAAGCATACACTGCCATAATGATCTTGGTATGGCTGTAGCTAACTCTGTTGAAGCTATAAGGGAGGGGGCAAGACAGGTACACGTTACTCTTCTTGGGATAGGTACAAGGGCAGGCAATGCTTCTCTTGAAGAGGTGGTTGTAGCCTTAGTTACTCTAGGTGACCTCGGTGTGAAGTTGGATGTTAACTTAAAATCACTCGCTAGGGTAGTGAAATCTTTTTCTAAGCTAGCAGGGTATCCTATACCACCTCACAAACCTATAGTAGGCGATAGTGTCTTTTACCATAAGGCTGAGTATATGAGGATCGCTGTTGTTAGGGAGAGGACTACTTACGAGATAATAGATCCCGAGATGATAGGATTAACTCCGAGGAGAATAGTCCTATCCAGATTTTCTGGTAAACCCATATTCAAGGAAAAACTAGTAGAACTTGGTTATAGCTTAACTGAAGAGGAGATGGATAGGGCTTATTCTAAGTTTAGAGAACTAGCGGAGGTTAAACAGCAGATAGTTGAGGATGATATAGAGGCTATAGTTGAGGAAGTTTTCTACGAAAGAAACGATAAGATAAAACTGGTGGATTATTATATTGAGATGAAGGCTGATTCCAAGCCGAATGCCAAGGTTATATTAGAGTATAACGGTAAAAGATTTAGTGGATCAGCAACGGGGGATGGTCCAATAGATGCGGTTTACAAAGCTATAAACGAAGCGTTAGGTATAAATGTGTTCCTTGTTACCTATAATATAATGTCGGTGACAAGTGGAAAAGAGGCTCTAGGAGAGGTTTTTCTCAAGATAAGGTTAAGAGGTGAGGAGTTTTCTGGTAGAGCCATAGGTGTTGATATAGTTAGATCTAGTATAGATGCCTATCTAAGGGCTATAAATAAATCAGATTTGGAGATGTAGTTATGGGGATGACTCTTGCTGAGAAAATTTTAGCTGTCAAGGCTAAAAGGGATTTTGTGAAACCGGGAGAGATTCTGTTATGTGATGTTGATATTGCTTTGGCAAATGATGTTACTGCCCCTCTTGCTATAAAAGCTTTTGAGTCTATAGGCAAAAATGATGTTTTTAATAGGGAACGAATTGTACTTGTTATGGATCATTTTACCCCCAATAAGGATATATCTTCTGCGATGCAGGTAAAGTTTGTGAGGGAGTTTGCGAAAAAATACGGTATAGTCAACTATTTTGAAGGGGGGGATGTTGGAATTGAACATGCTCTACTACCTGAGTTGGGCCTTGTCGTACCCTCAGATCTTGTTATAGGAGCTGATTCCCATACCTGTACATACGGTGCTATTGCTGCCTTCGCTACTGGTGTTGGTTCGACGGATCTTGGTTTTGTGATGGCAACCGGTAAGATATGGCTTAAGGTGCCTGAGACTATAAAGTTCGAAGTAAAGGGCATTAGGGGGGAATTCGTTACTGGTAAAGATATAATCCTCAAGATTATAGGTATGATAGGAGTTGATGGTGCTAGATATAAGGCTATGGAGTTTGCCGGTGAAGTTATAAGGGGACTTTCTATGGACGAGAGATTTACCATATGTAACATGGCTATAGAGGCTGGTGGTAAGGCTGGTTTGATCGAGCCCGATGAAATTACAAAGGCTTATGTTGGGGGTAGAGCGAAAAGAGAGCCCAATTATCTATGCTCCGATAAGGACGCTGAATATAAGAAGATAATCGAGGTTGATATTACTGGTATGGAGCCTCTTGTAGCTTTCCCCTATTTACCTGAAAATGTAAAGCCTGTGAGTGAAGCTAAGGACATAAAGATAGATCAGGTTGTGATAGGTTCCTGTACCAATGGTAGGATAACTGATCTCAGACAGGCTGCGGAAATACTGAGGGGTAAAAAAGCAGCGAAAGATGTAAGATTAATAGTTATACCTGCTACTCCTAATGTTTATAGGCAGGCTCTTGAAGAAGGATTGATTGAGATATTCTTGGATGCTGGTGCTGTGATAAGTCCACCGACTTGTGGTCCCTGTCTCGGGGGTCATATGGGTATACTTGCTGAGGGTGAGAGGGCAGTAGCTACTACCAACAGGAATTTCGTGGGTAGGATGGGACATCCAAAGAGTGAGGTTTATCTTGCTAATCCTTATGTTGCTGCAGCAAGCGCTGTTCTTGGTAGAATAGCTCATCCTGAGGAAGCCATCTAGGAGGGTTTTATGAAGATAAGAGGAAGAGTTTGGAAGTTTGGAAACCATGTGGATACGGATGTCATAATTCCAGCAAGGTATATGAATACCTCTGATCCCCATGAACTTGCAAAACACTGTATGGAAGATATTGATGTGGAATTTGTCAAAAAGGTTTCTAAAGGCGATATAATTGTGGCTGGAGAAAACTTTGGTTGTGGTAGTTCTAGAGAACATGCGCCTATTGCTATAAAATACACTGGGGTTTCTGCAGTTGTGGCTAAAAGTTTTGCGAGGATTTTTTACAGAAATGCTTTTAACATTGGTTTACCGGTTATAGAGGCGCCTAATGCTGTTGATAGAATCGATGAAGGCGATGAAATAGAGATCGATCTGGAAGGTGGCAAGATAAGGAATATCACAAAAGATGAGGAGTACAGTTTTGTTCCTATCCCGGGATTCATGATGGATATAATTAGGGCTGGCGGTCTTATAGAATATGCAAAGAAAAATATGATCTAACTTTTTAAGTTTGAATTTTTATCTCCCATTCTTTTAGTATTTTCTTCTAATTCTTTCCGTATCAGTTCCATTTTTGCTTTCATTTCCTTCAAACTTGCTATCTGGGCGACTCTTATGTCCCGGGGAGATGGATCAGCTGGTGCTAATGCTGTCCTTCTTACTATCTCCATCTTCTTTATGGTTTCTTTTCAGGGGTCGCTTTCCTCAGATGTGTCTACTGAAACTTTTCCACCTGTAATATACATCTTGCTGTCGGGTTCCCTAGTGTAGCTATATTGGACATTTCCAGCGTATCTTTCCCCTGATATTTTGTGTGCCATCTCACGTGCTATAACTCTTCTTTCTGTTTCCTTCGGCTTTTCAATGAGCAATCTTGCTTTTAGGTCTTCGATATTACTCAGACTAGTCTGGGATGAACCCCAATCATGCTTAAATAATTATATCCTTTTTAAATTTTCAACTAGTTGTAGTTGAAAGTATGGTTTAAACTAATTATCTTTTATTATAGTATTCAGCATAGGGAGGGTGGTCATGATACTAGGTAAGCCTGCTCCAGATTTTGAGCTCGAAGGGTATGACCCAAATATCAAAGATTTTGTCAAGGTCAGGATTTCAGATTTCAAAGGTAAGTTCTTGATAATCCTATTTTATCCAGGAGATTTTACCTTTGTGTGTCCTACGGAATTGGCAGCTGTTGCAACCATCTATGGTAAGATAAGAGAGTTAGGTGCTGATGTTGTTGCTGTTTCCACTGATAGTAAATTCGTACATAAGGCTTTCTGTGAGCATGAGCCATTAATGAGGGGTGTTAACTTTTTACTTCTTTCCGATCCAACTGGTAACATGTGTAGAGCCTATGATATGTATGTTGAGGAACAGGGCTATGCGAGGAGGGGTATATACATAATTAACCCTGATGGTATAGTTGTTGATGTTGAGGCAAGTGAAGCTCCTGTAGGGAAAGGAACCGAAGAGATACTGAGGAAGTTAATGGCTTGGAAATATGTTTATGAACACCCCGATGAAGTCTGTCCTGCGGATTGGGAACCAGGAAAGAAAACATTGAAACCAACTCCTGAAGTTGTTGGTCATATAGGTGATTACCTGTCACTTAAAGAGTTTATAAGCCAATATTACCAGGATGATGAAAAGGGATATATGGTTGAGTGATTTTTTTAGGAAAATAATATCCTTTTTGGAAAATGATAATATTGTTGTAAATTACAGAGAAGAGGAGGCCTTTTTTACGAAGAAATCACTTATGCCAAGTTCTGTTTGTAGGATAAAGGAGGTCTCCTCTCCGTCTGGAAAAAAGCTGGTCATAACAGAGGAAGAGATCTTTCCTGAGGATGCTACAATTTCAACGCACCAACTTTTGTATGAACTATCCAATAATTGGATAGAGCCCAAAAGAATCAGTGCTTTCATGTATATAGGTGAAGATGGGAGGCCTATATTTTCCGATGAGGAACTTTATAGAAAATTGAGGGAAATCTGGGGTCTTATCTTGTAAAGATGCCGGATATTTTATTGGTGAATCCATGGGTTTATGACTTTGCCTGCTACGATTTTTGGTTGAAACCTTTTGGCCTTCTAAAAATCGGCGGTATACTAAGGAGTAAAGGCTATAGCGTTTTGCTCTATGATTTTCTGAATCCCTATCATCCCGACGTTGCTACATCAGTGAAAAGACAGAAATACGGCACAGGTCATTTCTATAAGATAGCGATTCCTAAAGATTTTAGGCTCCTCGATGTTCCTAGAAAGTACTATAGATACGGACTACCTTATGAAGTTGTTATACGTGATCTATCGAGGATGGAAAAACCGAAGGTTATTCTCGTTAATAGTGGTATGACATATTGGTGGGTTGGTCTTTATGCTACCGTAGAGGTTTTAAAAAAGCTTTTTAAAGATGTGCCGATCGTAATCGGTGGTATATATGTGAATCTGTGTTATCAGCATGCTATTGAAAATTTTGGCGATGTTATTGTCTTTAGAGGAGAGATTGAAGAGCTTTTGGAACTTATAGGGAGTTTAGTAGCTCCCAGCGGTCCTCCTTCCAATATCAGTTACCCCCTTTTTGATCAGTACGAAAGACTGGAGTATGTTGTGATTGAGACAAGTTCTGGGTGTCCATTTAGGTGTTCCTACTGTGCAAGTAAGCTACTTAAACCAAAATTTGTGGAGAAGGATTACAGAGAGGTGTTTGAGGAGTTGCTATACTGGCATGAAAATTATGGGGTCAGAAATTTTGCCTTCTACGACGATGCTCTACTATTTAACTTTGAAAATAGACTGGGCCCTTTTTTAGAGCTAGTAATCTCAAAGGGATTGGACGTTAATTTTCATACTCCAAACGGTATACACACAAGGTACATAAGTAGGGAAGTAGCCTTTCTTCTAAGAAGAGCAGGTTTCAAAACTTTGAAGCTGGGAGTCGAGAGGTTTTCTAGGAGGTTTGATGATAAGACTAGTCGAGAAGAGATAGTGGAAGCTATTTGTTACCTGAAAGAGGCTGGTTTCACTAAAGAAGAGATAGGTGTCTATATGATTTTTGGGTTACCTGATGAGGATTTCGATTATCTCGTTTATGATATTCATGAACTTGACCGTATGGGCGTTGGGGTTTATCTAGCCGAGTTTTCTCCTGTACCAGGTACTCCCGTTTTTGAACTTGCTAAAGTAACATCAAGATACGATCTTAATGAACCCTTGTTCCATAATAACACTATTTTTCCTGCTCTTAAAAAACCAGATTGGGATAAAATCCAGTTTATAAAAAACTTGGTTAGAAGGCTTAGAAAAAGCTAAGTTTTCCTTAGAATTGCATGATAAAATCCTGTGGAAGCCCTTACTGGATAGCTTCTCTCCTCTTCTATTAATTCGAAATCTCTGTTTTCCGAGAGGAACCAGCTGATATTGTCCTCATTTTCCTCCTTCCATAGTGAACAGGTTGAGTACAGAATGTATCCATCCTTTTTTGTCAGTCTGCTAGCTTCTTTTAGGATTTCTCTTTGGATGATGATACATTCTTTGAAGTGGTCTTCCTCTGTCAGCCATCTCCTTTCGGGATGTTTACCCCATGTGCCAGAACCGCTACAGGGTACGTCTAGATGAACAAAGTCAAATTCAATCTTTAAGGGAACTTTTGTAGCCGTTCCCTTAATAATATAGGGGAGTTCTATGCCTAATCTTTTAAAATCCCTTATCATCCTTTTTAGTCTCTCTAGCGATATGTCCATGGCGAATACTTTTAAGTCATTTCTTTCCTGCATAAGGTATGAAAGTTTTCTACCTGGGGCACTACAGCAATCAAGTACCGTTGCGCCTTCCGGTAACTTATAGATCATTTTCTTTATGCCAGCTGCGGTGACAAAATCCTGAACCGTGAAGAATCCTTTTTCATACTCCTCTATTTTCATAACAGGATAGTTTTTTTCGAGCTTTAAAAAGGGCATATCCTTCACAATTTCGAGTTCATACTGGTATCTTTCCCCAAGAATCCTTGCAAGATCCTCTTTACTTATCTTTCTTGTGTTCACTCTTACACTCATATAAGGTGTTTTATTCATTTCTTCCATTATCTTTATAGTCTTCTCTTCTCCAAAGGACTCGATCATTTTCCTTGTGATCCACTCGGGAAAAAAGTAATACCAAAAACAGACTGCCTCTATATCCGCTTTGACTTTCGGTTTGTATTTCGATACTTTCCTCAATACATAGGATAGTCTTTTGATAAGACCTATACCTCCTTTCTTTTCCAGAAAGGGTTTCATTGCGGCTAGAATCCCTGCTGGTTCCTTTCTATCAAAGTATACAAGGTAACTACCTACTCTTAGTGCACTCCTTAACAGGGAACTTGATTTTTTTAACTCTTCGCCCTGTGCCTCCTCTATTATTCTATCTATAACTCCCAGACGTCTACCTACTTCGTTTGTTATGATTGTGGCGATTTCTTTTGATTTTTGGTAGTAGTTGCCTCCCTTAAATACCTGTTCTCTTGCTAAAATCATATCTTTGTTTTTTTCGAGTATTTCTAGGATTTTTACAGCTAGTTCTAATCCATTAGAGAAGATCTTAAATCCCTGCTTTTTTCGTGGATGTATTTCACCAACCATTTTACAGTTTCAGGATCAGTCGGAGGTAGAATCCCATGTCCAAGGTTAAATATATGTGCCTTTGCACTTAAACCTGCAAGTAGTATTTCGTCTACCCTCTTTTTTAATTTTTCTCTGTCCATAAATAGTGCTACTGGATCAAGATTACCCTGAATGACCCTTTCACTACCTATTGTTTTTACAGCATCTTTTAATGAGATCCTCCAGTCTATAGAGATACAATCGGCATTTAGCTCTTTTATGGTATTGAGCATACCACTTGTTCCTGTTGAAAAGTATATGATTGGTTTATCTACTTTTTTCTTTAATTCCTCTATTAGCCTCTGATTGTATTCAAATACAAACTCTCTGTAATCTTCCGGGGAAAGAGTTCCTACCCATGAGTCAAATATCTGAAATGCATCAGCTCCACATTGGAGTTGAAATACTGCAAACTTAATAAGGATATTGGTCAGATTTTCCATTACATTTCTATAGTTTTTCTCGTTTTTATAGATGAATTCTTTAGTTTTTTGAAAGCTTTTAGACGAACCTCCCTCTACGATATAGCTTAAAACAGTGAATGGTGCTCCACAGAATCCTATTAAGGGTGTATTTTTGTACTTTTTCTTGAATCCTTTTACGATTTTGCCCACATAGCTTAGTTCTTTTTCAACATCGTAAGGTTCTAATAGTTTATCGAGTTCAGCTAATTTACCTTTTAGTTCGATAATCGGCCCCTTTGTTTCTACTATGGAAACTTTGAGGTTTTTGTAAGGTATGAGTGGTACGAGAAGGTCTGAAAATAAAATTGCAGCATCTACTTTCAGTTCCCTTATGGGTAGATAGGTCACCTCGATAGCCTTTTCAACGTCCGCGCAGAATTCAAAAAAATCACTGTAGTTGCTTCTAATGGCTCTGTACTCTGGTAGGAATCTACCAGCCTGTCTCATAAACCAGCAGGGTGTGTATTCTGTAGGTTTGCCGTTTAAGGCTCTTATAAAGGTATTATCCATTTTTCCTTTCCCTGTACCTTCTTGGAATATAGTTGCAGTATGGATCTACTTCCATATAGTCACCTGTTGCTGTATAAGCTCTTGCTCTACAGCCACCACAAACGTTTAGATATTCGCATACTCCACATCTATCCTTATACGATTTGAAGTCCCTTAGGTCGTTAAACAACTTGGATTGGTACCAGATTTTTCTAAAACTCTTTTCCTTTATATTACCTGCGCTTAGCGGGAAATAGCTACAGGGTTTTACGTTTCCGTAGGCGTCTATCATTGCTATCAGCTGGGCTGCAACACATCCCTTTGCTCCACCTGTTGAAAATTTGAGGTTTCTCCTCTCGTATTTTATGCTCTTTTCTTTTGACATCTCATAGCAGATTCTATAGTATTGAGGGGCACATGTTGGTCTTACGAATATTTCCTTTTCTTCTAGTTCCATTTCGAAGTGCCACCTTAAGATATCTTCATAGTCCTTAGGGGATATCAATTCTTCAAAAAGTTCTTCACCTCTTCCCACAGGTACTATCATAAAAAGGTACCATGCAACGGGTTTTATCTCTTTTACCAGCTTGTAAACATCTCTAATATACATTTGGTTTCTCTTTGTAAAAGAGGAGTTTATTAGAAATGGGATATTGTGCTTTTTAAAAAGTTCTATTGCTTTCATAACTCCATCGAATGCTCCTACTTGTCCCCTAAAGTCATCGTGTATTTTTCTGGTTGGTCCATCTAAGCTTAAGGACACTATTTTTATTCCCACATCCTTCATCTTAAGACAGACTTCATCTGTAACAAGGATTCCGTTTGTAGCCATACACATTCTTAGACCTTTATCGGTTCCATATAGAGCTATTTTATCCCAATCTTCCTTAAGTAATGGTTCCCCACCAGTTAAAACAACCGTTGTTTCATTGTTTATCTCGGCTATCTCATCTATGAGTCTTTTTGATGTTGGTAGGTCGAATATACCTGGAGGGCTGTTTAAACTAGCTGCACTCCTACAGTGTATACAGTTGAGGTTACATGTACCTATTATTTCCCAAGCTATCCATTTTGGTATCCATTTTTCCATTTTTCCCTCTTTTTGGTTTGATACGTATTTAAAATTGTTCCATAATGATATAATTTAGAGTACCGATAATCAAGTTAGGAGGTATAACATGCCTAAATATGTTCTTTTTGCAGTTGGTAAAGATAGACCAGGTATTGTGGCTTCGATAACTGGTGTTCTCTATAATTATGACTGTAATTTGGAGGATTCTTCGATGACCATCCTTAGAGATCAGTTCGCTATAATACTCGTTGTTGATGTTCCTGAGTCTACTGATGTTTCTGAACTAGAAAATAGTGTAAATTCAACCTGCAGGGAGTTATCCCTCTTTTACGTTATGAAACCTCTCGATGGCGATGGTGGCGATACCGATAAGTATTATACACATTGCATTATAAAGGTTTTTGGCGAAGATAGAACTGGGATAGTTTATAGGATTTCGAAAGTACTTGCTGAAAAAGGTGTCAATATATGCGACCTTAGAACTAAGATAACATCTGGGGACAGAAAGCTTTATGCTATGATTATAGAAACTGAGGTTCCCTATGGAGTTACCGTTGAGGAGATTGAAGAGGAGTTGAAAAGGGTAGGTGAAGAGTTGAATGTGGATGTAGTTGTTGAAGAAGTGCCAGTGATAAGGTTATGAGAGGTGGAATGTGCCGGTAAGGGATATAATTAAGTTCCCCGATAAGAGATTGAGAGTTGTATCTAAGAATGTTGAGAATATAGATGGTAAGGTAATGGAAGTAGTTAAGGATATGTTGGATACGATGTCATACTACGATCATTCAGTTGGAATATCAGCTATTCAGATAGGAGAACCTTATAGGATCATATGCTTCGATGCTTCAAAAAGCCCCCATTATAAGAAGAAAAATAACGGTTTGACTGTCCTTATTAATCCGGTCATATTAGAGAGGGAGAGCGAGAAAGTAGTGAGAGAGGGATGTCTAAGTGTTCCCGAGTATGTTGGTTTTGTTGAGAGAAGTAGAAGGATTGTTGTGAAAGGGTTTGATTTGGAAGGTAAGGAGATTTTTATTGAGGCTAATCATCTTGAAGCTGTGATTATTCAGCATGAAATAGACCATCTCGATGGGATTTTATTTATAGATAGGGTAGTGTCAAAATCCCATTTGATCAGAAGAGATCTACTCAAGAAGGATGGTGAAGATGGAAAATAGGATTCACCTTTCTTTGTTAGTTTTTTTACTTACCTCTTTCCTGTATTTTGTTTCCCTTTCAACTTACCCTCTTATGGAGCCAGATGAGGCTAGAAACATGGAAATAGCAAGAGAAATTGTTATGGAAGGTAGGGCTTTCCCACCCACAGTTCATGGCAGGGTTAGATACGAAAAACCACCACTTTACTACTACATCCTTTCAGTTTTTTACAAGGTTTTCGGACATAACGAGTATGCGGGCAGAGTTCTTTCAGCTATGTCCAGTGTTTTGATAGGTATAGGCATTCTTATTCTAGCTAAGTATATTCTTGGTACAGAAAATGAATTTATACCTTCTGTTATATTTTTAACTAACATCCCAATTTTAATATATGGTAGAATTGCTTCTATGGAACCGTTTTTGACCTTTTTAACATTTTACTCTATTTTACTTTTTTTACTTTATGAAAAGTATAAAAAATTCATCTACTTAGTTTTGTCTTTTATATTTGTATCTTTGTCTTTCTGTGTTAAGGGGCCTATTGGTTTGTTTTATTATTTGGTTTTTATATTATCTTACAAGTTTGTGTTTGGCTTTAAATTTGATAAAAAGTTTTTACTCTTTCCTGTTATTTTCTTTATTATAGTTTTTCCGTTATTCTATATTCAAGAGATGAATTATAGTGGATATATATATAACTTTTTTGTCAAAGAAAATATAATAAGGTATACGTCAGATGTTTTTAGGAGAAACAAGACTTTTTGCTACTTTATAGTGTTTGTGCCGCTTTCTTTTGGAGTTTGGCTTCTTTTCGTAAAGGATATTGTGATGAGTTATATAAGTTTTAAGATGAATAACAAAGATTTCCTTTACGTGTTTTTGATTTTTATTTTGGTTCCTATTATTGTTTTTAGTTTTTCTAAGTCTAAAATGCTCCATTATGTGTTTCCAGTGTTTCCTTTTGTATCATCTATAATGGCATATGATTTTGATTTGAATAGATTTATGAAATTCTTATTACCATATTTGTTGTTTCTTTACTTTATCTTTATTATAGTTTTTCCAATTTATTTTAAATATCAGTATAATATGAAAGATAAGCTGTTACTTATAGTGAAGAATGTGGATTCAAATGTGGTGTATTATGGGAATGAATTTTATTCTATTAGTTTTTATCTGAATAAAACTCCTTATGTTAGTGGAAATCTAAATGATCTTGTGAATGTTATGAAAGATTTTAAGCATGGTACAATTTTTATTGATATAGATGATGAAAAAGAAGTTTTTAGTGCTTTGAAGTTCTGTAATCTTAAGAAGGTTCTTACTTTTAGGATAAGGGGTCATACGGTGGTCATGATTAATGCTGATTGCTTATGATGTTGAGTCTACATTCTTTCCACTAACAAAATGCCATCTATTTTTTGGATCTGGTTAAGGACCTTTGTTAGATGGTCTTTTCCTGTGACATCTATTACGAACTCTAGATAGGCTCTCTTGTCACTTGTTGTTTTTACGATAGCACTTTCTATGTTCACATTTTCCTGTGACATTACTGTGGTAATTTTTGCTAACATTCCTGGTTGATCTATAGTTTCCACTTTTATCTTGACAGGTAATGAAGGTCTTTGTTTTGTCGGGATATGCCATTCTACGTCTATTATCCTTTCAGGATCCAGTTTTGATGTGTTTATCATTGGACAGTCCTTTCTATGTACAGTTATACCTTTACCTTTGGTTATGTAACCTATAACTGGGTCTCCTGGTATAGGTGTACAGCACTTTGCAAATCTTGCCGATATATTCTCCATACCTCCGATTGAGATAAGTAAACTTGGTTTGCTCCTTTCTTTTGTTTTTTCCTTCTTAGGTTTTTCTTGGGGTTCTATTATTTTATTTAATACCGATTGTATAGAGATCTTCCCTAAACCCATCCCTATAAAGAGATCATTTACATTATTATACCCTAGTTGAGTTGCTATTTCCTGGAGTTTACCTTCTTCCATAAGATTACCTAAAGCCAGTTTTCTCTTTTTTAGTTCTCTAGAGAGAAGATTTTTACCAGTTTCTATGGCTTGTTCTTTTTCCTGTGCTCTTATCCATGCAAGTATCTTTATTCTTGCTCTCGATGTTTTTACAATTCTTAGCCAATCTTTACTTGGCTTTTGATGTGGACTTGTTATTATCTCAATCTTTTCTCCAGATTTGAGTTCGTAATCTAGAGGAACAAGTCTACCGTCGACTTTTGCTCCTGCACAGTGGTGTCCTACTTCTGTGTGAATTGCATAGGCAAAGTCTAAGGCTGTGGCCCCCTTTGGGAGTGTTAGAATATCACCCTTTGGAGTAAAGACATATATCTTTTCTGGGAAGAGGTCTAATTTTAGATTTTTTATAAACTCCTTATAGTTGTCAACATCTTTATCCATTTCAATAACTCTTCTCAACCAGCTGTAGACCTTATCTTCTTCTCTTACCTCTTTGATCTTTTCTTTGTACTTCCAGTGTGCTGCTATTCCTTCTTCTGCTACCCTATGCATCTCCCAAGTTCTTATCTGGAATTCTATCTTTTCACCTTTGGGCCCAACTACAGTTGTGTGTAAGGATTGATACATGTTCGGTTTTGGCATAGCTATGTAGTCCTTGAATCTACCTGGAATGTGTGGCCACAGAGAATGGATTATACCTAACACTATGTAGCATTCATCTACGGTATTTACTATTATTCTGAGGGCTATAAGATCATAAAGCTCTTCAAATGATAGGTTGCTTTCAACCATCTTTTTGTATATACTGTAGAAGTGTTTAGGTCTTCCTTCTACATGGGCCTTTATGCCCTTTTCTTCCAGCCTCTTTTTAACAAACTCTATAAGTTCATTTACTAATCTCTCTCTTTCCTCTCTACTTTTCGCTACATGAGTTTCTATATATCTGTACATACTTGGGTTGAGTTCTTTAAAGGCCAGATCTTCTAGCTCCCACTTTATCCTTGCAAGGCCGAATCTATGGGCTATTGGAGCGTATATATCAAGTGTTTCTTGAGCTATTCTTTTTCTCTTTTCTTCCTTTTGGATGTAATGCAGAGTTCTCATATTGTGTAGTCTATCTGCAAGTTTTATTATGATCACTCTTATATCCTGAGCCATCGCTAGTAACATTTTCCTAAGAGGCTCTACCTCCCTTTGTAAAGGACTTTTCGCTTCTATTTTGCTTAGTTTTGTGACGCTCTCCACTAAGAAGGTTATGTCTTTACCAAAGGTGTTTTCGAGTGTTTCCTTTGATACTCCTGAATCTTCAAGGACATCGTGGAGTAAACCAGCAGCTACCGTTTCTGGATCCATTTTCATTTCTGCTAGTGTAAGGGCTACTTCAACTGGATGGGTTATGTAAGGTTCACCAGAAGCTCTTTTTTGTCCTTCGTGAGCTTTACTCGCGATTTCAAAGGCCTTATCGATTATAGAAAGGTCTTCTTTCGGATAGTTATTAGCCAGTATTTCCTTTATTCTCTCTATCTTTTCCTCTATTTTGGTTTTGGTTAACATAATTCCTTCCAAACTTCTTTAAATCTCCTCGCAAATTCAACTGCCTTCATTTTAAAAAATAAGTGTGCCCTTTGCGATAGTATAGTCTCTTCTGGATTTACCTCAACCACAAATGCCCTGTTTTCCAAAGCTATAAACGGCAAGGATCCCGCTGGTTGAACTACCAGTGAAGTTCCTATAACAATGAATAGATCGCATTTTGCCGATAGTTCCATGGCGTCATTTAACTCCTCAGTTGGGAGTGGTTCTCCGAACCATACTACATCTGGTCTTAATAGGCCTACGCACTTGGGACATTTTGGTGGTATCTCCTTTAATGGTACATCCCTGTTTATCTCTTTATAACTACATTTCGTGCATTTTACTCTCCATATATTTCCGTGTAGTTCTATAATGTCTCTACTACCCGCTAATTCGTGTAATCCATCTATGTTTTGGGTTATTAGGGTTAGATCCTTTTCTTTTTCAAGTTCTGCTATCAGATAGTGGCACTCATTAGGTTTTGCCTTTGCTATAATTTCTCTCCTATAGTTATACCATTCCCATACAAGCTTGGGATTTTTTTCAAATGCCCAGGGGGTTGCAAGCTCTTCAGGCTTGTACTTTTCCCATAAACCATCCTTGCCTCTGAAGGTTGGTATACCACTTTCATGTGAAATTCCAGCTCCAGTTAAGACCACTATGTTTTTTGATTCTTCTATTTTTTTCACAAGATCTAATAATTCCATCTCCACCTCAAAAGTGCTCAAATCCCATAAACTCTATGGGTACTCTTTTATTTCCCTCTTCTATATATAATCCCTTTCCCGTTTCTGTGAACCCTATTTTACTTATTTTAATATTTAGCTTTTCTGCAAGTTCGATTATTTCACTCTCTTTTCCCTTCTTTGCCGTAAATAGGAGTTCGTAATCTTCACCACCAAAAAGAGAGTATTCAATAGGTTCCCTTTTTAAGATTGCTCTTACCTCTTTTCTCAATTCTGGAACAGGGATAAAGTCCTTTTCAAATATGATAGCTACACAACTACTTTCGGCTATTCTGCCTGCATCTTTCACAAGGCCATCGCTTATGTCTATCATACTACTTACTAGGTTTTCCTTCACAAGTAGGTTGGCAAACTCAACCTTTATATCCGGTTCGTAATGTCTCTTTATAAAATTTGCAAAAAGATCTTTATCATAACCTTCGATGATAGCTTCAAGACCTATCGCTGATGCGCCAATATCCCCTGTGACAAATAAATATTCACCTGGTTTTGCTCTACTTCTCAGTGCGAATTTATCCTTAGGTGATGTCCCGATTAGACTTATGGATATCACAATCTTTTCGCTTCTTACTGTATCTCCTCCTATTATTGATACCTTGTATTTCTTTGCAAACTCTGTGATGCCTTCTACAATTCTTTCAAAGGTTTCAAGCGGTAGCTCGGGATTTAATCCAATCGATATGGTTGCAAAGATGGGGATCCCACCGTTCGCAGCTATATCGCTTATATTCGAGAGTATAGCTTTTGATCCTATTCCTTTGGGATCGAACTGGGGTAGTAGAAAATGTGTCCCTTCTACAAGCATATCAGTTGTAACTAGCATATCGAAATCACAGGAAATAGAGAATACAGCACAGTCATCTCCTATTCCTACTTTTAAGAGGGTATTTTCTACCGTACTTTTAGAGGATATAAACTCTATTACTCCCTTTTCTCCTATGTCCTTCACCTTTTTCATTCTCTGTTCGTTATTATTATCCCCTCTTCAGCTACATTTACCTTTATTGCCACCTTTCTTACCTTTGTTTCTTTAAGGGCGTTATTCTTTTTAACTCCCTTTCGGGTAGTGAGTTCACTAGTAGGACTTCCACTTATATTTGCTACATAGTTTATAGTTTCTTTATAGGGTGGGGTACCACCAAATTTTTTCACACTATTAGGTCCAGCATTATAAGCTGCAAGGGCAAGTTTTATGTCATTTCCGAATCTTTCAAGTAACATTTTGAAATAACGGAGACCACCCTCTATATTTTCGTGGAGATCGTAGGGATTTATGCCTAGTTCCCTTGCTGTATGAGGCATGATCTGCATTACACCTATAGCTCCCTTTGAGCTTATTGCACTTTGGTTAAGCCTCGATTCGTAATAGGCTATTTTCACGGCTAGATCAGGGTTTACTCCTATTTTTAATGCCTTTTCCCTTATCAACTTTTCAATCTCTTTTTTGCTGGTTGTAAAACCCTTTTGGTAGTTTGGAGATTCTTTTTGGTAACATACGATTGTATCGTCTCTCATGAAGCAGATAGTTTTAGCCAGAATTTTTTCAGTCAAAGAGAGCGTCAACAAACTTATGAGCATCAAAAGGTTCAAGATCTTCAATCTTCTCTCCGGTACCGATAAATTTTATAGGTATATCAAATTTGTCCGCTATGCTAACTATTATACCACCTTTCGCCGTGCTATCAAGTTTTGTTAAGATTATTCCAGTTATGTTTATTGCTTCTTTAAAGTACTTTGCCTGATTTATTGCGTTATGACCTGTAAGAGCATCGAGTACAAGTAGGATTTCGTCGGGTTCTCTGTTCGTTAATTTTTCTATAACTCTTCTTATCTTTTTGAGTTCTTCCATTAAATTTTCTTTTGTGTGTAGACGTCCTGCTGTATCGATTATTACAACGTCATAGTTTTTCGATATGGCTATGTTTATACTATCGTATACTACTCCTCCTGGGTCAGATCCCTGCTTTTGTTTTATAGTAGTGATCCCTATTCTATTTCCCCATGCTTCTAGCTGTTCAATTGCTGCAGCTCTAAAGGTATCCCCAGCTGAAAAAAGGACCTCTAAGTTCTGTTTTTTTAGGAGATATCCCAGTTTTGCTATGGTTGTTGTTTTTCCTGTTCCATTCACTCCTACTACTAGTATTATTGAAGGTTTGTTTTTTAGATTTAGTTTTCCCTCTCTCGGTTTTAAAATTCCGTAAATTTTATCTTTTATGAATTTTTTGATATCTTCTTTAGTTTTTACATTTTTTGAATTTATGTCCTTCTTGAGTTCATTTATTATCTTATTTACTACATTGTAACTTATATCAAATGAGATAAGCATCTCTTCTATCTGATCTATTGTATCACTGTCAATTTCAGCTCTTTCACCAAATATACTCGAAATTTTCTCAGATATGAAGTTCTTGCTTTTGAATAATTTATTTTTTAGTGATTTTATGAAACTATCTTCTTTTAATACTATTTCGCATAGTTCTTTTACTTCATCCGATTTTGTAGTATTCTTTATTTCTGTTAGCAGTTCTTTTACATTGCTTTTTAGTTCTGAATTTATTAAGGTTGCCAGAATTTTTGTTGCTTGTAATTCATTTCCTGTTTCTTTTAAAGAAATAGCTATATTTAGTTTTATCGAATTATCACTAAATGAAATGTCTTTATATTTTTCTGCTAATTCAATTGCTTCTTTGTATCTCCTAGTTTTTGTATATGTAGATATTATCATGTTAATGAGATCTTTATTATATTTAGCCTCTTTTAATATTTCTCTCAGTTTATTCACATCTTGCACTATTCCTTCTGTATTATACTCTATTTTTGCTTTAGCTATTGTTCTTAGACTCTCGGATTTGATGTTTTCTTCTATATGTTTTGCTTTACCTATTAGTCCTTTCTTTATAAGATAGTCTATAACTTCTAATTTTAACTCATCACTTGCTTTTTCTGCGTATTCCATAATTTTATCTATACTGTTGTCCTTTAGGAATTCTTTTATAGCTCTGTCTATATCTCCAATTTTTACGAACAAACTACCAGCTTCTTTTGATTTACCTAATTCTGAATATGTTTCTGCTAAAATTTTTAAAGTTTCTTTGTCTCGATCATCTTTTATTTTTTCGAGGTATTTTTTGGCTTCATTAAAGTTCTTTAGTTCATAGAAACATTTTCCTATTAGTAAGTATAGTTCTTTATCTTGTATTTTTTCTACTTGCCTCATTATATCTAAAGCTTTTTTGTATTCGTTGGACTCTATTAAGTTTTTAGCAATCTTTTTAGCAAGTATTAGTTTAGCTATATCTGATGGTAGTTCTTTTATTTTGTTGATGAAATTATACTCATCTATATTAGCTTCAATTACTTCACTAAAAACTTCTGGGTATAAATGTTCGAAATTATCTTTTAATATTTTGTAGCATAGTATACTCTTTTTCTCTCTCTTTTTTAAACCTTTCTTAAGTTTATCAATTTCTTTTTCTAAAGTTTTTTTATCTATTGACAATTGATAATCCTCCTGTTATTCTTAGAAGTCGTCATGTCTCATATCATAGTAGTTGGAAAAAGTGAAGACATACTGGATATTTTGTCTTCTCTCGGTCCACTGTATAGTGATGGTAAGGGTGGTTACATAATTGAGCTTAAGGTGGATACCTTTGATATACTGATCAAAGTGGTGGATAGAAAAAGAGATATTCTTATAAGTCTTATAAATTCCAGTTATTTTGTTGACGGATCTCTCATTGAGGGTATACTCATTGATATGGCTTCAAGGATAAAGGATTTTGTTGTTTTCAGTAAGGTCAGTTTGCCAAGGAGGTTACTTAGGCAGTATGGAATTGTTGACTCCTAGGGAATACATGGAAAGGAACTTGGACTTTTTGCCCAAGGTGGTAGAGATAGGTTTTGGGTATGGGGAGTTCTTAAGTTTTTTAGCTGAAAGTGAAGCGATAAGGGTTTTTGGCGTAGATATATCTAACTTTTCTTTCGACAAAGCAAGATCACGTCTTAAAGAGAAGAAGGTCAGTCTTATCAAGGTTGATGGTTATTTTTTCGTTAAGTACATGAATGCTCCAGGGACTATAAAGAAGCTTTACATTCTATTTCCCGATCCCTGGCCGAAAGTTCCTTCTAGGAGACTTATAAATGATGAGTTCGTTAGGATCCTTGCAAGTAGGGTTAGTGGTGAAGTCTATATAGCGACGGATCATGATGAGTACGCTAAGGAGATTGAAAGAGCTTTTACCAGTTCGAGTTGCTTCTATTTGCTAGATTGGTCTTTGGATGTCAAAACAAAGTACACGAGGAAGTGGTCCTCTTTGGGTAGAAGCTTCAAGTTATTTCGTTTTGTTAATAGGGGTTTTAATGGTACCCATTATGATCCAGCATTGATAAGTTTAGAGGGTAGGTTTGAAGAAGTAGAATTCGTACGTGAAAATAACATAGTTTTAAAAAGGATGGAAACTTTTCATGGTGAAAGTTCGAAAAGAATAGTTTCCTATCTTTATGCTGAGAAAAACTTTAGTTTCGTGTACTACTTTAAGATTGAAGACGACTATCTCACTTCGCTTAATACCTGTGGTGAAGTTTTACCGCCTTTTTTAAGGGTTTTGGTTGGTGGTGGGAAGTAACCCTAAAGTAGGGGCTACTTCCCACTCTTATAATTATTGTGATATTCTTATCGTTGGGTATCTTTCCTCTTTGTCCCATTCTTTGAGCGTTCTTCTTAGTACCTTACCGGTTGGTGTCACAGGTAATTCCTGGCAGAATACTACAGCTCTCGGGAGTTTATATATAGCTATGTACTCTTTACAAGATTCGACTATTTCTCTTGCCAAATTTTCACTTCCAGTATACCCCTCTTTCAAAACAATGAAGGCTTTTACTATTTCGCCACGTATTGGATCTGGAGAACCGATGACACCTGCATCTTTTACTGCTGGATGTTTCTTCAGTGCTTCTTCCACTTCTCCTGGACCTATTCTGTAACCAGAGCTCTTTATCATATCTGATTCTCTTGAGACGAAGAAGTAGTAACCGTCTTCGTCCATGTAGACAGCATCACCAAGTCTTATTCTGCCATCAACTACAGCCTTCTTCTGTTCTTCTAATAATCTATTATTATCCTCATAAGGTTTCCAGTAAAGTGGTCCTGTAGGTCCGAGAACGGTAAGTTTACCTATTTCTCCTGGAACGCATTCTTTTCCGTCGTCTGTTAGAACTTTTATGTCATATCCGGGTATTGCTATACCTATTGAACCAGGTTTGGCCTTCATGTTAACCGCGTTAGATGTGATTAGATGGACCATTTCTGTAGCTCCAAGACCTTCGTATATCGGGAGACCAGTCTTGTCTAACCAAGCCTTGTATGTTTCAACTCCTAGAGCATCTCCACCACTTGTGCACATCCTTAGTGAGCTTATATCGTACTGATCAAAGTTGGGCATCTGGAGTAGCCTTCTGTAAGCTGTCGGTAGTCCTGTGAGAACAGTTACACGATTCTTCTGTATATCTTCCATAAGGATGTCTGGTTCAAATTTTCCTATCAGAGATATAGCTGCACCACCAAACCATGGAATAATTGCAAAGGTTCCGTATCCTGCGGCAAATGAAACAGGAGCACTACCACCTAGCACATCACCAGGTACGAGTCTCCATACATATTTGTTGACAAGGTAAGCACTAGAAATTACCTCTCTTACGAAGTGAGCTACTCCTTTGGGAAAACCTGTCGTACCTGAAGTATAGAGGATCACACCTATATCATCGAGTGACATCGGCTCACAAACCCTTTCGCTTGAGCCTTTTTCAAGAAGTTTGCTAAAGGGAATGTGACCTCTTGCTTCAACTTCTTGAGGGTTACCGCCAACAACTATGAAAGCCTTCGTGTACTTGAGAGCATCCTTTGCCTTCTCTGCTTCTTCAAGAAGTGGGAAGCTTATAAAGGCATATTTAGCCTCAGCATTGTTAAATACAAACCCTATTTCATCTTTGGACCATAGTGGACTTGTAGGAACTGGGATTGCTCCCACTTTCATTATTGCGAAATTTGCGATTATGGCTTCGGGGCAGTTAACCATTCTTAGGGCTATTCTGTCCTGTGGTTCAACTCCTAGTTCTTTAAGAGCATTAGCTATTCTATTAGCTCCTTCATAGACCTCTCCATAGGTCAGTTTTTTACCTGCAAAGTATATAGCTGGTGAATTTTCTAAACCAGCCCTTATGTGGCGGTCGAGGAGGATATCAGCGATATTTGTCGGTTCCTTCAAAAATGGTTTTAGTTCGTCTGGGTAATTATAGCTCGGCCACAATTCTCTTGGTGGAAGATAATTTTCTGGAATCCTACCCATTTTAAACCTCCTTTTGTATTTTTGAACTACCGTTATCTTTTTTATGTGAAATAGTTTTTTTTGTCAATAGTTGTATCTTTTGAGTTGTTGAATTATTATAAACACTATGAGATATGAGATAATAGTGCCAGCACGATCTCTGAGGGATATAGAGAATCTGGTTGAACTTCCAATAGATGCCTTTTATGCCGGAATTCATGGATGGTCAAGATCTGCAAGATCCCACGAGTTGTCTTTCGAGGAACTTAGGGTGCTCAGGGACATTACATATTCCAATAATAAAAAGTTGTACCTATCCTTTAACACCATAGTTGGTTCCTTTGAGTATGATTCCGCATGTAAACTCCTTTTAAATATAATGGAAAGAATTTCACCAGATGCACTTATTTTAAACGATGTTTCTCTTGTTAGCTTTTCGGTTAAGAGGGGTTGGGAGGTTCATGTAAGTCTCGGTGGTGTTATTATAAATTCTAAAGACGTTGAGTTCTGGAGTGATATTGGTGTTACTAGGATCGTTGTTTCCCCTCATCTTGGTATTGAGGAAATAGAGGAGCTTCTAAATGTTAACGAGAATATAGAAGTTATGATATATGGTGTTAGGTGTAATTTTACTTATACGGGTATATGTAGGATGAGTTCTTATTTCGATCTTGTTATGAGAACCACTTTAACAAGATTTATGATATGGGAGGGAAGTTCTAAAAGGAGTGGTATATGCTTCAAACCTTGTGCTCAGGAATGGTTATATAACAATGAGAGGTTAAAAATTGAACCATTGTCATATATGTGCTATAATGTGGCTCAGCTTGCATCTATTGGTGTGAAATACTTCAAGATAGGTGGTAGGGGGTTGTCTTTTAGTAATTTGAAGGAGGTTGTTTATACGTTGAAGGCTCTCTTAGAAGGAGGAAAGGGTGGAAGAATTTGTACTTTCAACACATGTTGAAACGTTGGAAAAATTGAAAGGCCTAAATTTGGAGCTATTTGGGTCAGTCTTTATAGGTGATCCTACATGTTCTCTTTATCCTGAAAACATAATGGTAAGTGAAGAGAGGATTTTAAAAGCCGTTGATTTTGTAAAATCTAAGGATGAAAGGATAGAGGTGGTTTTATGTACCTTTGCTGAACCTAGGAATAAGGATCTATCATGGCAGTTAACTCTATTGGAGAGAGTTTTTGATAAAGTTGATTTTATAGAAGTTCATAATATGGGAGTTTTAAGGTTTCTTTCAAAAGAACTCGGTTTTAGTAGATTAATAATGGGTTTTTTTGGTAATATATACACTCACAAGACCCTTGAGGTATTGAAGGATTTTGGTATTGTGAGGTCCTTTTTGAATCCCGAGCTTTCCATAGAGGAAATCATGTTTATAAAGGAAAATTCACCTGTTGATATCATAATATTCGCCCATGGGAAGCTTCCCCTTGGAATTTCTGAAAGCTGTTTTATAAAGGAAGTCAAAATTGGCGAATGTAGGGATATCTGCGAACCATTGGTTATAGAATCAGCTAAGTGGAAACTCGCAAGCTTTGGTTTTGCAACATTTTCTGCCAAGGACTGGAATATCTTTGAATATACAGGAGCTTTCCTTCTTAAAGGTTTTAAATACTTTCATATTCAGGGTTTAAGGGAAAGGATTGAGTATATAAACAAGGTTGCATATATTTATAAAAAAGTATGTAGTGACTTGATTAGTGGTAGGGATTCGCAGTTTGAGGACCTAGCGAAGGAACTTCTCGAAACGACTAGATACGGTTTTTGTAATGGCTACCTCTTTAGAAGGGCTGGATCGAGATATGTGGGCAGGCTCTTTGGAGGGGAGGAACCTCAAACTGTGTATGCTGATGAAGTGAAAGGAGGTTTTAGAGATGAGAAGGATTGAAATACTTGCGCCAGGTGGCAATATTGAAATGGCAAGATTAGCCTTTATGAATGGTGCTAATAGTGTTTATGTTGGTCTAGCTGGATGGAGTAGGAGGACTAGAGAGTACGAGCTAACCTTTGATGAAATTAGGGAGATAGTGGAAATAGCTGATAAATATGGTAAGACTGTAAGGGTAGCGATGAATACTAATTTTTCTTCCCTTGAATATCCTATTTTTGTTTCCGCTATTAGGAAGCTTAGAGAAATCGGTGTCTCTGCTTTGATTCTAAATGAAGTAGGTGCTTGTGTCGTTGCAAAGGAAGAGGTTCCTGATTTAGAGGTCCATCTCTCGGCAGGTAGTAATGCGATCAATTTTGAAGATGCCACGTTTTATAGGAGTATAGGAGTTGATATGATAGTTATGCCCTGTAACCTAAGGCCGGAAGAGGTTAAAGAGATAAAGGAAAGGGCAAAAGTGAAAGTTGAGGTATTCTTACATTCCAATACCTGCTTCACCTATCTTGGAAAGTGTATCTTTTCAAGTTACTTCAGGTATGATTGGGTTTACGATGAGTGGAATAAGAACCTTTTCCTAGGTAGTCCGAATAGGGGTGGTTATTGCCATAGAATATGTAAGGCCAAGTGGAGTTACGATGGGAAGGCTGTGACTCTGAGAAACGATATGTTTCTTGTTTTTGAGGAATTGGCCATGTGGGTAAAAGCTGGAGTAGATTGCTTCAAGATACAGGGTAGGGAGTATAATCCCAGAATAATAGGTGAAATAGTAGCTTTCTATAGGGATATAATAGGGGATATTCTTAGGAATGATAGAGGTTTTGATCTATCTAAATATACTGAGAGGTGGTTGAGTCTTAACAGAGAAAGGGAATTGGAGCGTGAAAAGAGAACAATCAAGGTACTTAGAGAAGTTGAAATGCTACAGGAGGTTACTAACCCTCTAGCCTTAGTGTAGAGCTGAGGGTTAGAGAAGGTGGGGAAGGTCGGTATATTCTGGCATAACTCCTTTGCAAGGAGAAGTTACCTGACGGGTGGCAATAGGTTGAGCGATTTTCCTGATGCAGTAGGAGAGATATTAAAGAGAAAGGATGTGACCCTTTATACCTGTAAAAGAGTAGACAAGGATCTTGTCTTAAAGATCCATTCAGAAGAGATGGTTAGGGAGGTTGAATCATTTCCTCTTTGTACCACTGCTTATGAAAGCGCCGGTGGTGTTGTAGAGGCAACTACAAGGATATTAAAGGGTGATATAGATAGAGCCTTCTGTTTTATAGGTTGTGGTGGACATCATGCTGGTAGAAACCATTTTTGGGGTGCCTGTTGTTTTAACGATGTGATTCTCGCTATAGTTAACGCCAAGGAGACGATAGATAAAGATTTGAGGTTTGTAATACTGGATACCGATGCTCATCACGGTGATGGCACAAGGGATCTACTAATGTGGATGAATGAGAGAGACGTTTTGCACCTTTGCCTTTGTGATAGAGAGTGGCATTCTCATAATAATCTGTGGTATGATTTTGATGCTACCTGGGTTAGTTATGAGTGGGATCCTAATAAAGCTTATATTCGTCTTGTAGAGAATGCTCTAGACATAGCTATCAAGTTTAAGGCTGATTTTTTCTTTTGGTATATGGGTTTTGACATATGTAAAGGGGATTATGGAAGTTTAGGGATCGATAAGGAGACTATTGTGGAGATTGCATCTATTATAAGAGAATTGACGAGGAGCTATTTTGATGATAAGCTACAAATTGTGCTTGCTGGAGGGTCTATGAGGGAACTTGCTACGTGGATAATTCCGAGGGTTATAGGAACTATTCTAGATGGCGAAGGAGGGAGCGTTGACAGTAGGGAAGAAAGTGATACTTAATTTTCCGAAGCATACGTGGGATAAACCGGTTGTTTATACGCTTCATTCTAAATTTAATCTTATTTTTAATATTCTAAAGGCTCAGATAACTCCAAATGAAGAAGGGTTGATGATTCTTGAGCTTGTGGGTGAAGAGGAGAAGGTACGGGAAGGAATAGAGTTTTTAAGAGAGATTGGTGTTGGGGTGCGTTTTCTTGCTGCAGATATAGAGAAGGATGAGGAAGAATGTGTACACTGTGGTGCCTGTGCTTCGGTTTGTCCAAGCGGTGCGTTGCATATAGATAGGGAAACTTACAAAGTTATCTTTGATAAAGAGAAATGCGTGGGTTGCGAGTTGTGTGTAGGGGCTTGTATGTATAAGGCAATAAAAATAGGATTATGACTTTTATTGGCGGAGGTGTTGAAATGCCTAAGAGAGTTAAGGCTGTTAAGTTTAGCTGTGATATCTGTAGCGATGAACACAGTGAAATTGTGGATGTTGAGAAATTAATGGAGTGGGTTAAGAAGAGTGAAGCTCCTATATTCATGTGTCCTAAGTGTGGTGAGGAAGGTCTTTCTCATATTAATAACATTCATGTTAAGGTACTCTCTAAATATGTTGATATCCTTAATTCCATACTTGAAGCTATAAATGTAGAACAGGAAAAGCTTGCAAGGCACGGTGTCTGGGTTGATCTTATTTTTGAAGACTAATTTTTAAAGATTGTTTTAGTTATTAAGGTTAGTCACCGACCTTCCTGTGGTCAGTGACTAACCTTAGGTTTTTAGAGGTTATCGATTATTTCATTGAAAGTTTTACTAGGTCTCATTGCTTTATTAGCCTTTTCTTCATAAGGCCACCAGTAGCCACCTACATCCTGTGGTTTACCAGCGGTTTCTTTTATCTCGTTGAGTATTTTTTCTTCGTTCTCCTTTAAGCTGCTATATACTTTGCTAAATACACCTTTAACCTCTGGAAGTTCATTCTGTTCAGAAAGTTCCTTTGCCCAATAGAGAGCGAGGTAGAAGTGCTGTCCCCTCGTATCCAGTTGTCCAGGTTTCCTTCCAGGCCAAACTTTGTTTTCAAGCATAGTAAGGATCGCTTTATCAAGTGCATTCAGGAAGACCTTTGCCTTCTTGTGGTTATAGGTGGTAGCTACAAATTCCAAAGCGCTCGATATAGCTGTAAACTCAGCCATAGAGTCCCATCTTAGATGACCTTCTTCAAGGAATTGTTGTACATGCTTTGGAGCGCTACCACCAGCTCCAGCTTCAATAAGTCTTCCACCCGCAAGTAGTGGTATGACAGACAGAACCTTTGCACTAGTTCCTACCTCAAGGATGGGGAATAGGTCTGTTAGATAGTCTCTTAATACGTTCCCTGTGACAGCGATTACGCTCTCCCCCTTTCTTATCTTTTCGCATGAGAAGGCCATTGCATCCTTTGGACTGAGGATGTGTATCTCTAGTCCTGTTGTGTCATGCTCCTTCAGGTACTCTTTAACTTTCTTTATCTGCTCTCTGTGGTGAGCTCTGTTTTCATCTAGCCAGAACACAACGGGATAGCCTGTTTCTTTTCCTACTTGAACTGCTAGCTTTACCCAGTCTTTCACAGCTATATCTTTCACCTGGCAGGCTCTCCATATGTCGCCTGGATTGACTTCGTGTTCCATAAGAATATTACCATTTTCATCTAACACCTGGAATTTACCTTTGCTCGGTGCAAAGAACGTCTTATCGTGAGAACCGTATTCTTCAGCTTTCATTGCCATAAGACCTATATTTATCAGTGTACCCATCTTTGTCCTATCAAAGGCGCCATTTTTCTTGCAGTCTTCAACTATAACTTCATAGATAGGAGCATAACTTCTATCGGGTATTACAATCTTTGTATCGTGGAGTTTACCGTCAGGACCCCAGGATTTACCACCATCCCTTATGACTACAGGTACGGATGCATCTATTATGACAAGGTTTGGTGCGTGTAGATTTGTGATGCCTTTATCGGAATCTACCATGTACATCGGTGTTTTTTCTATTATCTTTTTGAGCTCTTCTTCGATCTCTCTTCTCTTTTCTTCAGGTAGTTTGTTTAATTTTTCATAGAGATCAACTAAACCGTTATTTGGATTGAATCCTATTTCCTCTAAAACATTACCATACTTGGTGTATAGATCCTTGATGAAAACTTTTACAGCGTATCCGAATATTACAGGGTCAGAAACTTTCATCATAGTTGCCTTTAGATGTAGAGAGAAAAGTACACCCTTTTCTCTTGCATCTTTTATCTGTTCTTCGATGAATTCTGATAGTTTAGAGACACTCATAAATGTCGCATCTACGATCTCTCCTGCGTCTACCTTTACTTCCTTAAGATCAGTTACGTTTCCTGCTTCGTCAACAAACCTTATCTTTAGTACTTGTGAATTTGGTATGGTGACGGATTCTTCGTTCTCAAAGAAATCGCCACTATTCATGTAACTGACATGAGTTTTCGAGTCCTTTGGCCATTCTTTAAGAGGTAATCCCATTAGATCCGGATATTTCTTGGCTACATCTTTTACAGGTTTAGGAACCATACGGATATTGTTTCCCTGTCTTATAACAGGATTTACAGCACTACCGAGTACTTCTGAGTATCTTTCCTTTATTTTCTTCTCTTCCTCGGTTTTTGGATCTTCAGGATATTCCGGTACCATGTAACCTTTTTCCCTCAGTTCAGCTATAGCCTCTTTCAACTGTGGGACGGTGGCACTAACATTTGGAAGTTTAATCACATTCGTGCCAGGATTGTTAACTAGTTCACCAAGTATGGCGAGATCGTCAGGTACCCTTTGATCTTCCTTTAGGTAGTCGGGAAACTTAGCAAGTATTCTCCCTGCGACTGATATATCCTTTACCTCAAGATCGATATCCGCATATTTGAGATATTGTTTTACTATCGGAAAAAGTGAATATGAAGCAAGTAGTGGGGCTTCGTCCGTTTTTGTCCAGATAATTACAGGTTTTTTGTCCATGATTCACCTCCCGAATTTTGTTAAAAATTTAACTTCTGAACTTCTAATAGCATATCGAGGTTTTAAAAGTCAAGGCAGGATATCAACTTAGTCTCTTATCGCTCTTGTTGGACAGATCTCTATACAGACCCTACAACCTCTACAGAGTTCATCCAATATAACAGCTTTATTTTTTCTTTCTATTATGGCAGGACACTCAAAGATCTTGTAACAAATACCACAATTTGAGCATACTTCTTCCATCACCCTTGGAGCCGATCTCCTCTTTACTCTTTCTGCTTTTTGATAAGTTACACAGGGTGAATTTACGATTAGTACCGATGGCATCGATGAGGAGCCTGTATACTCCCAGAGTAGTTTGAGTTTTGCTGAGATGTCTTCAATATCATAGGCGTAGGCTTTTTCTACTTTTTTTATGCCACAAGCTATCGCTAGTGATTCGAAGTTTACGTCATGAACTGGCTGACCACCTGTCATAGCGGTTGTTTTATTGTTAAGGATTATAACTATTATAGGAGCTTTACTGTTAGCTGCTTCGATTAGTGCGGGGATTCCAGCGTGGATAAATGTCGAATCTCCTATGGTACATAAAACGGGGGTTTTAATCTTCTCCTTATTTATAGCTTTCGAAATACCTATTGCTTGGCTTATACTTGCTCCCATACATAGACATGTATCAACAGCATTTAGGTTAACACCCAGTGTGTAGCAACCTATGTCTCCAGGATAAATACCTTTAGGGAATATTTTTCTCATAAGGTAGAACACTGGACGGTGTCCGCAACCCGGACAGAGCCTCGGTTTTTTCTCTTCCTCTTTTATTTCAACTTTTTTTTTCTTCCCAAAGATAATATCGTTTAGCAGGTTTATATCGATTTCTCCTTCTAGAGGTATATGTCCTGAAAGTCTGCCTTTTACTTTACTTCTGGCGGAAAACTGGATTTCTATTACTGGGTAGGTTTCTTCAAGCACCCATATTTCTTTGAAGTTCTCTAGGACATAATCAAAAAAGCTCCTATCGATTGGATAGGGCATATCCACTTTAAGAACATTTTTTATACCGAGATCTTTTGCTATTGCGTAAAATATACCACTTGTTATGTAAAGGGGTTCTTCACTGTTAAGTTCCTTAAGAAGTGCTATTAGATTTCTTGCATTTATAATTCCTATTTCTCTTATTTTTGCGTTAAGTTCTTTATGTAACAAATATCTATACTTTGGAGTTGCAGCAAATCTTTCTGGTTCCTTGTTGAAAGTGATTTCTCTATCTTCCTCTTTTACCTCGCCGATTTCAACTGTACCTCTTGAGTGCGACACTCTGAGGACCGGTCTTAACATTACTGGAATTTTGTGGTTTTTCGATAGTTTTACCGCTTCTATCATCAATCTCTTTGCATCTTGAGGACTTGAGGGGTCAAATACGGGTATTTTTGCGAACATAGCTAAGAAACGTGAATCTTGTTCGGTTTGGGATGAGTGTGGTCCAGGATCATCTGCGGAAACTATAACCAAAGCACCCTTTGTCCCTGTATAGGCAGAGCTCATGAGGGGATCACAGGCTACATTTAGTCCTACCTGTTTCATTGAAACCATAGCATCCATATTACACCAGCTGGCTCCAAGTGCACTTTCAAAGGCTACCTTTTCGTTGACCATCCATTTTGCAAAGGAGTTTATTCTCAATTTTTCCGAGAATTCCATAAAGGCTTTTTGGATCTCTGAAGCTGGAGTTCCAGGATAACTTACCGCGAACCTTATACCAGCTTCTATTGCACCTAAGGCTATAGCTTCGTTGCCTAGTAGAAATTTAACTTTTTTCATAATTTTTCAGGAAGTCCCTCCTATCTACAACTCTTTTTGCCTTTCCCATGCTTCTTTCCAATGTCTTAGGCTCTACAAGTTTAACGATGGTCTTTACTCCTAGGGCCTGTGTTAGATGTTCTGTAATTTTGTCGATCATCTCTTTTTGCTTTCTCATGGAGTCGAAGAATATAGCATCCTCGGCTTCTACCCAAACCTCCAATTCATCAAGATGGTCTTTCCTATCCACGACTATAACGTAGTGTGGCGAAACACCACTTATTTCAAGTAAGGCTTCCTCAACTTGGGATGGGAAGATATTCACGCCCCTTACTATTATCATATCATCGGTTCTACCCGATGGTTTTGCCATTTTTATAAGGGTCCTGCCACAGGAGCACTTTTCACGGTATATCTTTGTTATGTCCCTTGTCCTGTATCTTATAAGGGGAAGAGCTTCTTTAGTTAATGTTGTTATAACGAGTTCACCCCATTCTCCTTCGGGTAGTTGTTCTTCTGTTTCTGGATCTATTACTTCAACTAGGAAGTGATCTTCCGCTATGTGTAGACCGCTTTTTGCTTCTAAGCATTCGTAAGATACTCCCGGCCCCATAACTTCCGAGAGACCATAATTATCTGTTGCTTCTATTCCCAGTCTAGTTTCAATTTCTCTTCGCATACTTTCTGTCCAGGGTTCTGCTCCAAATAGACCATATTTCAATTTCAGTTCGCTTTTATCAACGCCCATCTCTTTCATCACTTCTGCTATATGAAGAGCATAGCTGGGAGTACAAACAAGTGCTGTAGATCCGTAATCTTTCATTATCATGATCTGTCTCTTTGTTTGTCCGCTTGAAACGGGTATTACGCTTGCACCTATTTTTTCTGCTCCGTAATGTAGCCCAAAACCACCAGTAAAAAGTCCGTATCCGAAGGCTATGTGAACCACATCTCTACTCGTAACTCCACCTGCAGAGAGTACCCGTGCTGTAAGGGTAGACCAAGTTTCGAGATCCCTCTTTGTATAACCTACAACCGTTGGTTTCCCTGTTGTTCCACTTGATGAGTGAATTCTGACTATCTTTTCCATAGGGACTGCAAATAAACCGTATGGATAGTTTTCTCTGAAATCGTCTTTGGTTGTAAATGGTAAATACTTTATATTTTCGAGGGATTTTATGTCATCCGGTTTTATACCTCTTTCGTCCATCTTCTTTCTGTAAGGCTTTACGTTTTCATAAACGATCCTTAACACCTTTTTTAATCTATATAGTTGTAGGATTTTTAGCTCATCTACAGGCATACACTCGAATTCAGGTTCAAATATGGGCATCTCTCTTTTCCTATAGTTGTTTTATTTCTTCGTTTGTTAGTATTTTTACATTGTTCTTTCTGAGTACTTCTATCGCTTTGTCTAGATCATCAAATTTAAATACCAAAACCGCCTTGTTTTTGCTCTTTTCCACAAAGGCATACATATATTCCACATTTATACCCTCTTCTGATAAGGGCAAAAGAATACTCGCTAACCCACCTGGCCTATCATCAACTTCAACTGCTATAACTTCGGTTATCTTTACCGTAAATCTTTCATCTTTAAGAACTTCCTTTGCTTTTTCGTTATCGTTTACTATCAATCTCAGTATCCCGAAGTCTGTTGTATCCGCAAGGGAAAGTGCCCTTATGTTTATCCCGTTGTCACCTAGAATTTTGGCTACTTCTGCTAATCTACCTGCCTTATTTTCTAGAAAAACGGATAGCTGTTCAACTTTCATCTTTACCTCCCTATAGCTTTCTCTTATCTATAACTCTCTTTGCCTTGCCTTCAAATCTCTGGAGTGTTTTAGGTTCAACTAGCTTGACTTTTACGGAGATACCGATCATATCCTTAATGTTGTTTTCTATCTTTCTTGCTAGTGTTTGTAATTTTTTAACTTCATCTGAAAAGATGCTCTCATCTACCTCAACCTGCACTTCAACTACATCAAGTGAACCTTCTCTATCTATTATTATCATATAGTGGGGCAGTACTCCTTCTGTGGCGACGAGTATTTCTTCAATCTGGGATGGAAATACGTTAACTCCTCTTATTATCAGCATGTCATCTGTTCTACCTCTGATCCTGTCTATTCTCATATGGGTTCTACCACATATACAAGGTTCCTTTATAAGTCTAGTGATGTCCCTCGTCCTGTACCTAAGAAGGGGCAGTGCTTCCTTTGTAATAGTTGTGATCACGAGTTCCCCGTATTCGCCGTAAGGCAGAGACTCTCCTGTTTCTGGGTCTATAATTTCTGGTATAAAGTGGTCCTCAAATATGTGTAGGCCACTTTGTGCCTCTTCGCATTCCACAGCAACCCCTGGTCCTATTATTTCCGATAGTCCGTATATGTCTATAGCCTTTATATTCCATAGCTCCTCTATTTGCTTCCTCATCTCTTCGGACCATGGTTCTGCACCAAATAGGCCAACTCTAAGCTTTGTGTCCCTTGGGTTTAGTCCTTCTTCCTGGGCTACCTCTGCAAGGTGTAAGGCGTAACTCGGTGTACAGGTTAATACTGTAGAGCCAAAGTCCTTCATAATAGTTATCTGCCTTTTGGACTGTCCTCCGGATACAGGGATTACAGTTGCTCCTATCTTTTCTGCTCCGTAATGTACTCCCAATCCACCTGTGAATAGTCCATATCCGTATGCGTTCTGTATTATGTCTTCCTTGGTAACACCGGCTGCTGATAGAGATCTTGCCATTAATTCAGACCAGGTTTCTATATCTCTTCTTGTGTATCCTACGACCGTTGGTTTCCCAGTTGTTCCGCTTGAAGCATGTATTCTAACGATCTGTTTTAGTGGTACTGTAAAGAGTCCAAAGGGATAATTCTCTCTCAGATCATCCTTTGTGGTAAAAGGTATTTTCTTTAAGTCTTCCAGGCTTCTGATACTATCAGGTGTGATACCAACTTCATCGAGTTTCCTTCTATAAAAGGGTACTGTATAATAGACTCTCTCTATGGTTGCCTTTAATCTTTTTAACTGGAGGGCTTCTAATGCTTCTCTAGGTAAGGTTTCGAACTCCTCATTCCAGATCATCAATTCCTCCTCTGTAATACTGTTCTAATCTAATGTTACTATTTTCCTCGTTTTACCGATCATCATGGAGAGTCTCAATTTTTTAGGATTCTTAGCCTCATTACTTTTCCCTGGGAAGAAGAGTATACCATAAACAAGCTCTCCTGGTTGTATTGATCTATTTGTAAGATTTTTGTTGGCTATGTCTTCTCTTATCTTTTCTCCGAGGGAGGAGTAACTACTCATACCACCCGTTACCGCTCCTACTGCTGCTCCTGCCACTGCTCCTTTACCTGCATATTCGCCGACGTTTTTATCTGAAAGTATGGCTATTCCCGCTCCTATAATGCTGCCAGCTATTGCTCCGAGTAGTGCTGGTTTTGCTGTCCCTTTAAGGGCTTCAGCTACATCAGTATTGGATTCTATTCTACTATACACCTCTTCAAGGTTTAGTATTGGCCAACCGTTTCCATCTTCATCTATCAGGAATGTTTGACTACTTTCTATAGTTACGGGCTCTTTACCTCCATTTTCTATCGTTACTATTACTGGCAAAATACCACAGCTTCTTATATCAAATCCAAATCTGTCCTTTGCCTTTTGTGGGTCAGAGAGTATCTCTATTGCCATTTTAACACCATCCACACTTATCGCATTTTTCTGAAATTCCGGTAGTTTTACAGGCTGAACTGTAGATTCATAGGAAGCACAGCTTGTAAGAAACAAAAATAATACCAATCCACTTATTGCTTTTTTCAGCTTTTTCATCTCCTTCTCCTTGATAATGTTTTTTAACTGGGGCGCCAGGAGTCGAACCTGGATACCGGGATCCAAAGTCCCGTGTCCTGCCTGTTAGACGACGCCCCAGTGTTTGGAATTATTAATTAAACTCTTTCTTGTGAAATATCAAGGTGTTTGAAGGAATTCTGCGTTGTAGATTTTTAGACCACTAAATTCATCTAGTTTAACATCTTCGTCTTTATGTGTAAGTATACAGAGTGATGATCCACTACCTGTCAAAAATACATAACCTTTTGTGAGTTTCAGCAGTTTCTTTTTGATTTCACCTATTTCTGGGTACAAGTTGAAACAAGCTGACTCTAGATGATTGAAGAAGTTTGTTTTCATTTTTTCAATGTCAAATTCTGTTGCTGTCTCTCTGATAATTTCTATTTTAATTGGTGTGCGTTTTTTTATGGTCCTATCGAGTTCATCAAACTTGTCAAAGACCTCTTTTGTTGATGTGGATATATTAGGGTATACTATTATTAGTTTGTAGTCGCTACTCTTTCTGATATCTAGTCCTTCTAATATTTCTCCAACACCTCTACCAATGGCAGTGTTATAGTTACTGAGTAGAAAGGGGATATCCGCTCCTATTTCAGCACTATCTCTTATTAAATTGGGGTCGCTTTCTTTGAAGAATCTAATGAAGGTTCTTATTACACTTGCAGCATTACTACTTCCGCCACCTAAACCACTTCCTTGTGGTATGTTTTTCTTTATAACTATAGATGCTCCCCAGTTTTTAATCTTATATCTTGCAAGATACCACTTTGCAGCTATGTAGGCTAGGTTCTTTTCCTTTCTTATCCTTTCTCCTTCTACCATGAGTTCTATATTTCCGCCTCTTATGAACTCTACATAGATTGTGTCGTGGATGTTAATTTTTGAGAATAGGGTTTCGAGAAGATGGTATCCATCCTTCCTTTTACCAACAACCTGTAAATGTAAATTCACCTTTCCATAAGCTTTCTCTTGGATCATCCTGGACTCTAAAAAACAAAAATAATAGCGGGGCTGGGATTTGAACCCAGGACCTTCGGGTTATGAGCCCGACGAGCTACCGGACTGCTCCACCCCGCGTCACCTTGAACATAAACTATATATAGGCATTTATTTCAGGATGTCAAGATAGCCACCATTCTTGTTGTTGAATTTATATCCTTTTGGTTTTATTTTTAGAGCTAAAGGGAGTGATTTATGAGGAAGGGTTTTACATTGATAGAACTAGTTGTGATTTTAGGTATAGTTGCGATTGTTATCTTAATATCTGTTCCTCGTTTTGCTAGGATCTATAGGAGTTATAAATTTGATCATTATGCTTCTTCAGTAGAAGCCTTTATGAAGAGAGCAAAGATGTTGGCCATGGAAAGTGGGAATAACACGGCAATCTGTCTCGATGGTAGAACTCTTTTGATTAAAAATGCTGGTACTTCAAGATCTAGCTTTTGCAGTGGAACAAGTATTATAGATACCTTACCTTTTATGGATTCCTTTATAAGTGTAGAGATTAATAAAGGTTTTTTTGATGGCTTAGCTTTCGATCCAAGAGGTCTTGCTATAAATAGTGGTTCTGTTGTTATAAGGAACAATATTGAGGGTACATGTGTTAAGTTTACTACCCAATCTCTCCGCGGTGTGGTTAGAAGGGAGGGGTGTTAGGTGGTTTCTTTTGAAAATAGAGGATTTACACTTATAGAAGCGCTGATAGCTATGGCTATAGGTCTTATCTTGATTCTTTTTATAGCGGCATCTATCTCCTATTTTGGTATCTGTACTAGAGATATACTACTTAAGTTTTGCCTTACGAATGCCGTTGATAGTGGTTTTTCGGCTTGTAGGAATGGAATAAATCCAGTTTCTATTTCCTGTGGTAATTACACGATAACAGTAACAAGTAACGTGGATTGTGGAAGTATAAGTAATTGTACGGATGTTACGATTACTGCCAGATATGGTTCGAAAGTTTTTAATCAGACCGGGAAGGTATGTAGATGGTAGGCGCTGGTAAAAATAAAGGTTTTACATTACTTGAACTACTTATTGCGATGCTAGTCGCTCTACTTGTCCTTGGAGCGATAGGTGTTCTTTATGTAGTATCAAGTAGATCCTACATTAGAATAAAGGATATTGGTATGCTAACTGAAGATGTAAGAGATGCTGTAACTACACTTGAATTTCTATTTTCCCGCTGGGGAGTGGGTGTACCTTGTGCAAACAATTACTGTGATATTAGTAGTATTATCACTATACCACCCTGTGATAGTTATCCTCCTACTGTTCCCATATGCATGAGTATAGGTAATAACCAAATTTCTTTTTACGGAAGTTTACATGGTGTTGGTATTATTGTTGACAATTCTACTATGACTGCTGTTAGTTGTCGTCTTAAATTAGATGAGCCCTATTATCTGTTATATGGAGGAAGTTTTTTTTGGAATAGTACTAGTAATACACCTATATCTTGTTCAATAGAGAGTATAAGTGAAAATAATAAAGATTGCTTTGATGGTCCTGATAAAAGTCAGGTAACTCTTAGACTTGATTGTAATAATATTACTAATATACCTAATGGTACTGTACTTATCAGAGTTCCCCATAGAATCGATTTGTATGTAGATGGAGGTGTTTTGAATGTGGGAATGGTAGATATGTATAGCAGATCTTTGTATACTGTTAGTCTCGGTAATGTTACCAGTTTTGATATAAAGCCAATTGGCAGAGCTGTTGAAGTATCTATAACCTTTGTTTCTAGGAATGGTAGAGAATTTAAGTACGAGAGAATTTTTGGGAGGTAGCTATGGGGAGATTTAGTTACGATAGAAAGGATGGTTTTGTCCTTATCACGGTAATTGTTCTTCTTTCTGCACTTTTAGTGCTTGGTATAACAGGTTTATACCTTTCAAGAACCGATTATCTAGCTCAGTTATCCTATATAAAATATGCCTATGCAGAAAAAACTTCAGAAACAGCTCTTAATGATATAGTTAGACAGTTATTGGAGGGTAATTCTTGCTCTAATGTTTCAGTAAATTCGACTAGTGGGCTTATTTCTTACAATAGTTTATGTAAGGAATATGGCAATACCTACCTAATATGGAGTAAAGGAGTTTATGGCAATGCTAGGGTCGTTAAAGTGGCTTTTATTTTCAAGAGTCTGGCTAGTAGTTTTTATGGTGCAGCGGTGGTTAGATACTTGAATAGTGTAAGTATGGGTGGTAGTAGTTCTATAGAGTCTTGCGATCTTAGTTGTCCCACGAGTGCTCTTGTCACGGGGAATGATATAGGGAGGTACATTTCAACCTCAACTACATGTAAGAACAACAATAAAGGTGTAGTTGCTAACGGCGCTAGTCCCTATTTATATATCAATGAGCTTTTAAATACAGATCTTACCCCTTACTATTTTAGTGCTAAAGATCGAGATGATTTACTTACAAAGTTAAGTCTACTTTATAATGTCAAATTTAGTGATGGGACGCCAGTAGGAGTTGCTAGTCTTAATGATCCCCGTTGCGATTTATCAAATTATAATCTTTCCTGTAGTGCAGGCGGTAGTACTTTAAGCTGTAAAGGAAGTATAAATGTTAATGCTACTTGGAGTGGCGGATCCTATTTGGTAACTTTAGGTAATTCCATAGTTAGTTGTAATGCTCTTGAGTTGGGGCAAAACGGTAGGGTAACTTTTTCTGATTTTACAGGGGGTGGTGCTATTTCAGCTAGTAATGTGAATATAGCTGGTAGTATCACGCCTAGTGGCAGTTTGAATATTGTCGCTAGAAATAGCGTTAGTGATGTCACTGGTGGTTATACCCTTAAAAATGTAAATATCTTTGCCCAGAACATAAGCTTGGATAATCAAAATTTTGTTATTTCTGGTGGAATAATTTATAGCGGAGGACATGGAGTTGGAAACCTCAATATAGATGTTAATGGAAATACTAAGATGGGAACAATTGATAACCCTGTACTTATAGTTTCTGACAATAACATAAATATTTCTCAAAATGGTAATGTTGACATATACGCTCTAGTTTTTGCTACTGATAGAAATAATAATCTCAATGTAAGTGGTGCTGGTAATTATGATGTACGCGGAGCCATTGTTTCCAATTCTAGACTAAATAATACCATAAATATTGGAGGTAACTTTGGCATTATATTTGATAAAACTGTTTTAAATAATCTAGCAAAAGAGTTTCCTAGTCTAGTTAAACCTGTTCCCTGTAGTAGTGGAGTTGTCACTAATCCTATGTTGAATGTTATAATGACTAAAATACAGGTCTATTAGATCTAAAAAATCATTAATAAGGAGGATTGAAGATATGGGATTTCCCATTCATAGGCCAAGAAGACTGAGAAAAAACGAGTTGATAAGGTCCATGGTTAGAGAGACGAGTTTAGATGTTAAGGATATGGTCCAGCCCTTTTTTGTTGTGCCTGGTGAGAAGGTAGTAGAACCTGTGAAAGCTATGCCTGGTGTTTTTAGATATTCCGTTGATACGTTAATTGAAGAGGTTAAAAAAACTAGAGATTTAGGTATTCCTGCGGTTATCCTCTTTGGTATCCCTGAGAAAAAAGATCCCCTTGCGACAGGAGCCTATGATGATAATGGGATAATCCAAAGAGCTGTAAGAGCTATAAAGGAAAAGGTTGATGGTATTCTTGTAATAACAGATGTTTGTCTTTGTGAATATACCAGCCATGGTCACTGTGGACTTGTGAAGGGCAAGGAGATCGTTAACGACGCTACACTGGAATTACTTGCAAAGACCGCTGTTAGCCATGCAAGAGCAGGAGCAGATATAGTTGCACCCTCTGATATGATGGATGGTAGAGTTATGGCGATTAGGGAGGCTTTAGATAGAGAGGGGTTTGTGGATGTGGCTATAATGTCCTATTCCGCTAAGTATGCTTCTAGTTTCTATGGGCCCTTTAGGGAGGCTGCGGAAAGTGCCCCCTCTTTTGGTGATAGACGGTCTTACCAGATGGATCCTGCAAATGCCAGAGAGGCTATAAGGGAGGTGGGATTGGATATAGAAGAGGGTGCAGATATAGTTATGGTGAAGCCGGCTCTAAGTTACCTTGACATTATAAGGGTGGTTAGGGATTCCTATCTAGAAGTTCCTATAGCTGCCTATAGCGTTAGTGGTGAGTATTCTATGATAAAGATAGCCGGTGAAGCCGGTGTCATAGATTATAAATCAGTGGTGCTAGAAGTCCTCACATCGATTAAGAGGGCGGGGGCCGATATAATTATAACCTATTTTGCAAACGAAGTAGCCACCTGGTTAAGGTAAAAAAATCACTTTTTGATATTTACAAGAATCCTTTTTGGTGATATAGAAGGGTTGGGAAGATAATCAACTAAGGAGGTTTAAAAATGGGTTTGAATCTTGTACAAAAGATTTTAAAAGAACATTTAGTTGAAGGGGAACTTATACCGGGTAAAGAGATAGCAATCAGGATTGATCAGACCCTTTATCAGGATGCTACTGGCACGATGGCTGCCCTTGAGTTTGAGATGATGGGTATTCCAAGGGTTGTAACAGAAGCATCTGTTATTTACGTCGACCACAAGACTATCCAGATGGGTTATGAGGATAAGGATGACCATGAGTATCTAAGAACGTTTGCAGCAAGGTTTGGATGTTACTATTCAAAACCCGGAAACGGTATCTGTCATCAGGTACACCTGGAGAGATTTGCAAAGCCTGGCAGGACCATACTAGGTTCTGATTCTCACACTCCTACCGCTGGTGGTATCGGTGCTATAGCCATAGGTGCAGGTGGTCTTGACGTTTCCGCTGCTATGGCTGGTAGGCCTTTTTATATGGTTTGCCCTAAGGTTATAGGGGTGAAGCTTACCGGTAAACTAAGGCCCTGGGTTTCTGCGAAAGATGTTATCCTCAAGATGTTACAAATATTGACTACAAAGGGTAATGTTGGTTGGGTTGTTGAGTATTTTGGCCCCGGTGTTAAGACATTAAGTGTTCCTGAGAGAGCCACCATAACGAATATGGGTGCAGAGTTAGGCGTTACTTTTTCCATATTCCCCTCAGATGAAGTCACAAGGGAGTTTTTGAGAGCTCAAGGTAGAGAGGAGGATTGGATACCACTTGAGGCTGATCCTGATGCTGAGTACCAGAAGGTCATTGAAATAGATCTTTCAGAGCTTGAACCACTCGTCGCATGTCCCCATAGTCCAGATAATGTGGTTCCTGTTAAAGATTTGGAAGGTTTAGTTGTTGATCAGGTTTGCGTGGGTAGTTGTACGAACTCCTCTTACAAGGATCTTGCCACCTTTGCAAAGATACTCAAGGCTTCTGGTAGGCGTTGTCCGCCACATCTCGATGTTGTGGTTGCCCCTGGTTCAAAACAGGTTCTTAGGATGATAGATAGAGATGGTCTTTTGGATGCGATGTTTGAATTCGGTATAAGGTTGCAGGAACTTGCGTGTGGTTTCTGTATAGGTATGGGACAGGCTCCTAAGAACAACTCTGTTAGCGTGAGAACAAATAATAGAAACTTCTATGCAAGAAGCGGAACGGAGACTGCTGGAGTTTATTTGGTAAGTCCTGAAACCGCTGCGGCCTGTGCAATAGAAGGTGCTTTCTTAGATCCTAGGAAGCTTGAAGAGAAGTATGGTGTTAAGTATCCAGAAGTAAAGATGCCAGAGAGATTCCTGATAGATGACTCAATGATAGTACCACCGCTACCACCTGAAGAAGCTGAGAGGATCGAGATTTATCGTGGTCCAAATATTGTGCCTCCACCACCTAATGATCCTCTACCACAGAATATAGAGGGTGAAGTTACACTTAGGGTAGGTGATAAGATAACTACTGATCACATAATGCCTGCTGGGCAGAGGTTGAAGTATAGATCCAATGTTCCAAAATATGCTGAGTTTGTTTTTGAGCCTGTTGATCCAACATTTTCAAAACGTGCTTTGGAAAATAAGGATAAAGGTATCCATAACATTATAGTTGGTAGAGAATCCTATGGTCAGGGTTCTTCCAGAGAGCATGCAGCCCTATGTCCAATGTATCTTGGTGTCAAGGCTGTTATAGCTGTGTCTATTGAGAGGATTCATAGGGCGAACCTTATAAACTTTGGTATAGTACCTATGTACTTTGTCAATCCATCAGATTACGATAAAATAGAACAGGGTGACAAGGTAAAGATACCCAATATAAGAAAAGCTCTTATTGAAGGCAGGGATCAGGTTGATATAATAGTCACGAAAGCAAGTGGCGAAGAGATAACAATACCACTCAGATTGGATCTATCCGATAGAGAGAGAAAGGTGATACTATTAGGTGGTATGCTTAACGTTGCGAAAGCCTTTGGTACCAAGTCCTTTAAGGAGATCGAAATTAAGGAATAATAGCTCGATGTTATTGTAATTTATGTTCACTATTATTTCCTGAGGGGAGGTAAGGTAATCCTCCCCTTCTATTCATATGAAAAACAGGGGTTTTTTGATCTCTACTGTTTAAAATAATTTTTCTTACTCTATTGACATCTCTCAGAGGAAATGTTATTTTTTTTACTAGAAAATATGCCTGGGAGGTGTGCCATGAAATTAAAGGAGAGGTTAGCCCAGCTTATTCCCCAGTGGAGAGCAGAGATAGCAGAGATCCGTAAGAAGTATGGTAACAGAAAAACGATGGATTGTACTATCGAACATGCTTACGGTGGTATGAGGAGCTTGAGATGTATGATTTGTGATACTTCAGAAGTTTTCCCAGATGAGGGAGTTAAATTCAGAGGTTACTCGATTCCCGAATTAAGAGAAGGTCCCCATAAATTACCAACTGCAGATGGCGGTTTCGAACCACTACCTGAAGGTTTGTGGTATCTACTATTAACTTCTGAACTACCTACTAAAGAAGATGTGAAAGAGATTACTGTTGAGTTGAATAAGAGAATGGGAAAGGTGCCTCAGTATGTTTTCGATGTGTTGAGGGCTATGCCTGTTGATACCCACCCGATGACGATGTTTGCAGCTGGAATCCTTGCTATGCAGAGGGAATCCGTTTTTGCCAAGAGATACGAAGAGGGTATGAGAAGAGAAGAACATTGGGAAGCCATGTTTGAAGACTCTCTAAATATGCTTGCAGCTCTACCTGTTATAGCTGCTTATATCTATAGAAGAAAATATAGAGGTGACAACTTCATAGCTCCAGATCCAAACCTCGACTGGGCAGCGAATCTTGCCCATATGATGGGATATGATGATTTTGAGGTTTATGAACTGTTTAGGCTTTATATGTTTCTCCATGCAGATCACGAAGGTGGAAATGTTTCCGCTCACACTAACCTGCTAGTTAACTCTGCTCTTTCCGATATTTACAGGTCCTTCTCTTCTGCGATGAATGGTCTCGCCGGTCCATTGCATGGACTTGCTAATCAGGAAGTTCTGAGATGGATCCAAGACCTTTATAAGAGGTTCGGCGGTGTTCCTACAAGAGAACAGCTTGAACAGTTCTGCTGGGACACTCTAAATTCTGGACAGGTTATACCAGGGTATGGTCATGCTGTTTTGAGATGTGTGGATCCAAGATATACGGCCCAGAGAGATTTTGCTTTGAAACATATGCCCGATGACGAACTTTTCAAGGTCGTTTCTCTCTGCTTCGAGGTCGTACCTGAAGTGCTTAAGAAACACGGTAAGGCAAAGAATCCATGGCCTAATGTTGACGCTCACTCTGGTGTTCTTCTCTGGCATTATGGCATAAGAGAGTATGACTTCTACACTGTACTATTTGGAGTTTCCAGGGCCCTTGGTTGTACAGCACAGGGTATAATCGTGAGGGGCTATTCCCTACCAATCGAAAGACCCAAATCTATCACTACAAGATGGGTCAAAGAGGTTGCAGAGTCTCTACCAGTTGCTGGTTCCTAAGCGTAGAAGGGGTAGGTTTTAAACCTACCCCTTTCTTTTTAAAATCTTGTAAGGAGGGTGGATTATGGGTAAGAGGCCGAAGATAAGTGTTATTGGTGCAGGTAGAGTTGGTGAGCATGTAGCTCTCTTTTGTGCAATAAAAGAGCTGGGAGATGTGGTTCTGTACGATATTGTAGAGAACATGCCACAGGGTAAAGCTCTTGATTTATACCAGACGATGCCACTTGGTGGTTGGGACTCGAAAATTTATGGTACCAACGATTATGCGGATATAGCCGATTCTGACATAGTCGTAATTACCGCCGGTTTTCCAAGAAAACCTGGCATGAGTAGAGATGACTTACTGAAGGCAAATGCTGATATAGTTAAAACAGCTGCTGAAAATGTAGCAAAATACGCTCCCAATAGTTTTGTTATAGTTGTTACTAATCCACTTGATGCAATGACCCAGCTTGCTTGGCATGTTACAGGATTCCCGAAGAATAGAGTTATGGGACAAGCTGGTAATCTAGATTCGGCAAGGTTCTGCGCCTTTATTTCAATGGAACTCAACGTGTCTGTAAGAGATGTTCAGGCGCTTGTCTTGGGTGGTCATGGTGATGATATGGTTCCTCTACCAAAATACACAGTTGTAAATGGTGTCACTGTTGATCAGCTTATACCCCAAGATAGGCTTCAGGCTTTGATAGAGAGAACCAGGTTTGGCGGTGGTGAAATAGTTAAGCTGCTTGGATACTCTGCATACTATGCTCCTGCTCTTGCAACTGTAAAGATGGTTGAAGCTATCCTCAAGGATCAGAAGAGTCTACAGGCATGTGCTGCTTTGTGTGAGGGTGAGTATGGTATAAATGGTGTTTATTGTGGTGTTCCTTGCATTTTGGGTGCTGGTGGTGTAGAGAAGATAGTGGAAATCCAGTTAACTAAAGAGGAAGTAGAAGCTTTGCAGGCTTCAGCTGGTAGAGTGAAAGGTCTTGTAGATCAGCTGAAGGAGTTTGGTTATATAAAGTGATAAGATAAAAAAGGAGAGAATGATGTAAAAAGGAGGTAGCCTTCTTTGGTGGAGGTTACCTCCTTTAAATTTTTTTTATGGAGGGTTGTGAAATGAGGGTTGTAGATGTTAGTGAGATAACCGAGGCTGTGGCAAAACTCTGTATTGATGCAAATTATAATCTTCCAGAAGACGTTTATGAAGCACTAAAAAGGGCTCTTGATGAAGAGAAATCTCCTGTGGGAAAGAGTGTTTTAAAAATGATAATTGAGAATGCTGATCTTGCAAGGGAAGGAGTTGCTCCGATCTGTCAGGATTGCGGACTTGGTGTTGTTTTTATCGAAATAGGTCAGGATGTGCACTTAGTTGGAGGGAGCCTGAAAGAGGCTATATTTGAAGGTGTAAGGAGGGGGTATAGGGAAGGTTATTTGAGGAAGTCAACCTGTCATCCTTTTACTAGAGCCAATGTGGGAGACAATACTCCTCCTGTGATTCACTATGATATAGTTCCTGGTGATAAGATAAGGATAGTTGTAGCACCAAAAGGTGGTGGTAGTGAAAATATGAGTATGGTTACTATGCTAAAGCCTGCAGATGGGCTTCAGGGTGTGATAGAAACCGTTGTGAAAAGGGTAGATGAAGCAGGAGGTAATCCATGTCCTCCTATAATAGTAGGTGTGGGTGTAGGTGGTACCTTCGAGAGATCAGCTTTCTTGGCTAAAAAGGCTCTATTGAGACACGTTGGTAAGCCGAATCCTGACATGGAGCTTGCTAAAATAGAGAAGATAATGCTTGAAAGGATAAACAAATTGGGAATAGGTCCTATGGGTTGGGGTGGTACTGTTACAGCTTTAGCCGTTCATTTTGAGATGGAACCTGTACATATAGCAAGTTTACCGGTTGCTATTAACATAAATTGTCATGCTGCGAGACATAAGGAGATAGTAATCTAGTTACCTTATTAAGTTTTGTGGAGGTGTAAAAATGAGTGAAATTATAAGACTCACGACGCCACTTAAAGATGAAGATATAGTTAAGTTAAAAGTAGGTGATAATGTTCTCATAAGCGGTGTAATATATACCGCTAGGGATGCTGCTCACAAGAGAATGATAGAGGCTCTTGAAAAGGGAGAACCTCTTCCCTTTGATGTGAAAGGTCAAATCATCTATTACGTTGGTCCCTCTCCTGCGAGACCTGGGAGATCTATAGGTGCTGCTGGTCCTACAACTAGTTACAGGATGAATCCCTACGCTCCAAAGCTCATAGCTCTGGGATTAAAGGGTATGATAGGTAAGGGTAAGATGAGCGATGAGGTTAAGGAGTATTGCCAGAAGTATAAGGCTATTTACTTTGGTGCGGTAGGTGGTGCTGGTGCTCTTCTTGCAGAGAGAATAAAAAGCGCCGAGGTTATAGCTTATGAAGATTTGGGTCCCGAAGCTGTTAGAAAGCTGGTGGTTGAGGATTTTCCAGCTATAGTTGTGTACGATACTCATGGCGGAGATCTTGAAGAAATGGGTAAATTGCAGTATAGAGAGTAAGGTGTAAGGGATTATTAATACAATTAATTAAGGAGGTTTAGGATGTTGGAGAAGCCCCCGGTAATAAAACCTTATAGATGGCATCTAGGTTCTATTGCCTGGATACTACACAGGATAACAGGGTTGCTGCTTGTGTTTTATCTTCTCCTTCACATTTGGGTTACCCATCATGTAACTGAAGGGCCAGAGGGATTTAATAAAGTTATGTCTGTAGTACAACAGCCTATATTCCTGTTACTCGAAATAGGGTTACTTGTAACTGTGCTTTACCATGCCTTTAACGGTTTGAGGATAATAATAGTTGAATTTGCCGATAACGGGGCGGGTGCCCACAAAACTCTTTTTGGTATAATGATGGCTATAGCTGGAATACTCTTTTTGGTAGGTGGTATTCCGATGTTTATGCATTTCCTGCATGTTCTTAATAAGTGAGGAGGGATGAAATGAGGGAAAAGCGTGGTTCAGGTGGTTTTTATGCTTGGCTCTTCCAGAGAATAACAGGCGTTGTGTTGGTTGCACTTCTACTTTTGCACTTTTGGGTTACCCATGGGTTACCAAGACCTGAAGGTGTTACATATGAAAGGATAGCTCCAAGGTTAGCTACACCTACATGGAAGGTTATAGATCTCGTATTTTTAGTCTGTGCTTTATATCATGGGCTTAACGGTGTATGGATGGTTGTTCAGGATTACATTCACAGCGAGAGATGGCAGGGTATAATCTTTTTACTTCTAGTCACTGTTGGTGCTATTTTGTTCTTCCTTGGTGCAAGTACGGTTATTGCCTTTAAAGCAGCCTAGTTAAAGGAGGTAGTGATGGCGGAGTACAAGGAATATAGAGGTATGTGTGTTGTTGGTGAATGTAAAAAATACTACGGTACTGATGATGCTAAAGTTATACATGAAGAGCCAAAGGGAGTAGAGATAAAGAATGTTCACTTGCATGATGCTGTTATTGTAGGAGCTGGTCTTGCTGGAATGTATGCCGCTTTGGAGCTTAAGAAAGCTGGTTATGATGTGGCAGTACTCACAAAGGTATTTCCGACAAGGAGTCACTCTGGAGCTGCTCAGGGTGGTATTTCAGCTGCTTTGGCAAATCTGGAAGAGGATCATATCGAATGGCATTTCTTCGATACGGTAAAGGGATCGGATTACCTTGGTGATCAGGATGCAATTGAAATGATGGTTAAAGAAGCACCAAGGATTATATACGAGTATGAACATATGGGTGTTCCCTTTTCGAGGACACCCGATGGTAAAATTATGCAAAGGTATTTCGGGGGTCATGTTAAGGACTTTGGTAGAGGTGGACCTGTTCTAAGAGCCTGTATGGCTGCGGATAGGACAGGTCATGTTTTACTCCACACCCTTTGGGAGCAATGTGTAAAGTATAATGTCAGATTTTACTCTGAGTTTTTCCTTTTGTCACTAATTATAAAGAGTGGTAAGTGTATAGGAGTTACCGTATGGGATCTTATAAACGGTGGTATTCATGTATTCCAGGGCAAGGCTATCCTTCTTGCAACAGGTGGATATGGTAGGTGCTACTCGATAACCAGTAATTCACACGCGAATACCGCTGACGGTTTAGGTGTTGTGATGAGGGCTGGACTACCCCTAGAAGATATGGAATTTGTTCAATTTCATCCGAGTGGATTAGCTTTCCTGGGAGTCCTTCTTACGGAGGGAGCAAGAGGAGAGGGTGGTTATCTTATAAACAATGAGGGTGAGCGTTTTATGAAAAGGTATGCTCCTGAGAAAATGGAACTTGCTCCTAGAGACGTTGTTTCGAGAGCTATGTGGGCCGAGATTGAGGCTGGTAGAGGTATAAATGGTCAGCAGTATGTGTATCTGGATCTAAGACATCTTGGAGCTCAGAAGATAATGGAAAGGTTACCACAGATAAGAGAGATATCCATGAAACTACTGGGTATAGATCCTATAAAGGAACCTGTTCCTGTGCAGCCTACCGCGCATTATTCTATGGGTGGTATTCCCACTGATATTTGTTGTAGAGTCCTTGCGGATGGTAAAGAGAAATGGTTAGAGGGATTATGGGCTGCAGGGGAATGTGCATGTGTATCCGTTCATGGTGCTAATAGGCTTGGTACCAATTCTCTACTTGATGCTTCTGTTCACGGTAAGAGAGCTGGTAAGGATATGGCTGCCTATCTTTCCACTAACCCACCCTATGAGGTTTTACCTGAAGACTGTGCTCTTGATGCGATTAAGCAGATAGAGTGGTTGCTCAATAATCCTGGAACGGAAAGACCTGGAGCTATTAGAAAGGAACTACAGGAAAACATGTATAACCTCTGTGGGGTTTTCAGGAGAAAAGAGGACCTTGAGAAGATGTACAATATAATCAAGGATTTACAGAGGAGATATAAGAATATATTGGTTCAGGATAAAGGTGCCAAATTTAATACCGATCTCATGGAAGCTCTTGAGTTGAGGAATCTCCTTGAGACTGCTGAGGTGATAGTTGCCAGTGCGCTTAACAGAACTGAGTCAAGAGGGGCTCATTATAGGCGCGATTATCCGAATAGAGATGATGAGAACTGGTTAAAGCATACCCTTGCCTGGAGAACGGAGGAGGGTGTTAAATTTGACTACAAGCCCGTTGTGATTACGAGGTTCAAGCCTGAGGAAAGGAAATACTAAGGAGGTGGATAATGGCTGAGTATGTTTTTAAGATTTTTAGGTACGATCCTGAAAAGGATGAAACTGGTAGAGTGCAGGAATATAGAATAGATGTACAGCCAGGTTGGACGGTTCTTGATGCTCTTAATTATATAAAGTGGTTTGTTGATGGTACCCTTTCCTATAGGAGAGCTTGTAGACATGGTATATGTGGTTCATGTGGTATGACCATAAATGGCAAAAATGGTCTAGCCTGTGAGACTCAGATAAAGGATCTTGGTACGACGGTAATAACTGTTGAACCTTTGAGAGGATTTCCCGTGATAAAGGACCTTATTGTTGATATGGAACCTCTTTATGATAAGCTCTATGCCATAAAACCGTACCTTATTACTAAGACACCACCTCCAACGGATAAGGAAAGACTCCAGTCTCCTGAGGATAGAGCTAAACTCGATGGTAAATACGAATGTATCCTCTGTGGTTGTTGTACAAGTTCCTGTCCAACCTATTGGGCAGATAAGAACTTTCTTGGTCCTAATGCACTCCTAAAAGCTGCGAGATTCCTTTTTGACTCTAGGGATGAGGGTTATGAGGAGAGAGTTTCTGTTATCGATGATAAACATGGAGTTTGGAGATGTCATACCATATTTAACTGTGTAGAAGCATGTCCAAAAGAGCTTAACCCTACTCAAGCTATAGTTGATTTGAGAAAACTTATTTTACGAGGAAAGTTATAATTTTTTGGGGAGGTTGACTACCTCCCCATTTTCTTTTATTTAAGCCCTTAGTTGATCTAATCTTTCTTAGTTAAGGAGGAGGGGATGAAGGTTCATGAATATCAGGCAAAGGAACTCTTTAAGCAGTATGGAATACCTGTTCCAAGAGGCGGTGTTGCTGAAACTCCAGAAGAGGCAAAGAGAATAGCTGAAGAACTTGGTGGTAATCTTTTCGTAGTCAAAGCTCAGGTTCATGCTGGTGGTCGTGGAAAGGCGGGTGGTGTTAAACTGGCAAGGAGTGTGGAAGAGGTTTACGAAGTTGCAAAGAACATGATAGGTATGAAACTAGTCACTCATCAGACTGGTCCAGAAGGGAAATTAGTAAGAAAGGTTTTGGTAGAAGAGGGACTAAATATAGAAAAGGAACTTTATATGGGAATGGTTATTGATAGGTCTACTGAACGTCCGGTTTTGATGGTTTCTGCAGAGGGCGGTGTGGAGATTGAAGAAGTTGCTGCTAGAAGCCCTGAGAAGATTCTGAAGGCGTATATAGATCCAGCTTTAGGAATTGTGCCTTTTTATGCGAGAAAGTTAGCCTATGGTCTTGGTTTAACTGGGGATCTAGTTAAGAAGGCTATAGAGTTTATGATGGCTCTTTATAGGCTGTTCATTGAGAAAGATGCGTCTCTTGCTGAGATCAATCCCTTGGTTATAACGAAGGAAGGTAATCTTATAGCTCTTGATGCTAAGTTGAATTTCGATGACAACGCCCTTTATAGACACCCGGAGATAGCTGAATTGAGAGATATATATGAGGAGGATCCACTCGAAGTTGAGGCTTCAAAATACGATTTAAACTATATAAAGCTTGATGGTACTATAGGTTGTATGGTGAACGGTGCGGGTCTCGCGATGGCTACTATGGACATAATTAAGCTTTACGGTGGAGAGCCTGCCAACTTTCTCGATGTCGGAGGGGCTGCAAGTTCAGAAAGTGTTAAAAATGCCTTCAGGATTCTCATGAGTGATCCCGCTGTTAAAGCTGTTTTTATTAACATATTTGGTGGAATAGTCCGCTGTGATAGAGTCGCAGAAGGTATAATAAATGCTGCCAAAGAGTTGGAAGTAAAAGTACCGATGGTTATAAGGCTAGAAGGGACTAACAGGGATGTAGCTATGGATATGCTGAAGAATAGTGAATTGAAATTCATACTTGCTGATTCTATGGCTGATGGTGCTGAAAAGGCTGTGAAAGCAGCTAGAGGAGAAATATAAGGGGAGGGAATAAGATGAGTATACTGGTGAATAAAAATACAAGGGTTGTTGTTCAGGGTATTACTGGCAAGGAAGGAACTTTTCACGCTAAACAGTGTATCGAATATGGTACAAATATAGTTGCTGGTGTCACACCTGGTAAAGGGGGAACTCTTTGGGAAGGTAAAATTCCCGTTTATAACACCGTTCAGGAAGCTGTTGAGAAGGAAGGGGTAAATGCTGCTCTTATTTTTGTACCTCCAGCTTTTGCAGCGGACGCAATAGCTGAAGCGGCAGATGCAGGTTGTGAGGTAATAGTGGCGATAACTGAAGGTATTCCTGTTATAGACATGATGAAGGTAAAGAGGGCTATAAGAGAGAAGAATGTCAGATTAATAGGACCTAACTGTCCTGGTGTGATAACTCCCGGTGAATGCAAGATGGGTATAATGCCAGGTTATATCTTTTCAAGAGGACCTGTTGGGGTCATTTCACGTTCTGGTACTCTTACCTATGAGGCGGTATGGCAATGTACAACTAGAGGAATAGGTCAGTCTACATGTATAGGAATAGGAGGCGATCCTATAGTTGGTTCTACATTTGTAGATTTACTAAAGCTATTTAACGAGGATGATGAAACTGAGCTCGTTGTACTGATAGGAGAGATCGGTGGTACTGCTGAGGAAGAAGCTGCTGAGTACATCAAGAGGGAATTCAAGAAGCCTGTAGTTGCATTTATTGCAGGTAGAACTGCGCCTCCAGGGAGAAGGATGGGACATGCTGGTGCTATAATTGCAGGTGGCAAGGGTACTGCAGCTGAGAAAATGAAAGCTTTGAAAGAAGCAGGTGTTCATGTTGTTGAGAGCCCTGCTGAGATAGGTGAAACAGTCGCGAGAGTATTAGGTAAAAAATAGGGAGGGGGAGATGTCTACTTCTACTGGTAGGAAGTTTATAGGGTTGGTGGTTATTAATTCTGAACGTTGTAAGGGTTGCGAAATCTGTGTAAGTTTTTGTCCTACTGGAGCGATAGTGATGTCTAGAGATTTCAACTCAAAGGGTTATCATTATCCTGAATTTAAACATCCAGAAAAATGTACAGGATGTGGCTTGTGTGGTTTGTATTGCCCTGATTTTGCTATTTATGGCTATAGAGAAAAGGTAGAGTAGAAGGAGGTTATAAGATGGCCAATATTAAATGGACTACAGCAGATCCTAAGGGAGTTTTGACTGGTGCTCACTATTTGGATGGTAATCATGCTGCCTGCGAAGGTGCTTTAGCTGCTGGTTGCCGTTTTGCTGCTGGTTATCCTATTACACCGTCAACAGAGGTAGTTGAAAGATTCGCTTCAAGAATTCCAGAGGTTGGTGGTGTTTTCATCCAGATGGAAGATGAGATAGCTTCATCAATAGCTTTACAGGGTGCTGTTTGGGCAGGACTTAAGGCTATGACGGTAACGAGTGGTCCTGGTTTTTCTCTTATGATGGAACATATTGGTCTTGCAGCTATGACTGAAACGCCTTGTGTCTTTGTGAATGTTCAAAGAGGAGGTCCATCTACTGGTACTCCTACTTTACCGGCTCAGGCTGATATGATGCAGGCAAGATGGGGATCACATGGAGATTATGAAATAATAGCTGTTTCCCCAAGTTCTCCTCAGGAGTGTTTTGATTTTATTATAGATGCTTTTAATCTTGCTGAGATCTATAGGGTTCCTGTTATGTTCATGATGGATGAGTGTGTAGGACATATGACCGAAAAAGTTATTATCCCTGAACCTGAGAAGATAAAGGTTGTTGAAAGGAGATGGACAGATAAGAAACCTGGAGAATATCTACCTTTTGAGCCCGATGATGATCTCGTTCCTAATATGGTCAAGGCGGGTGACGGTTATAGGATTCATGTTACCGGTCTTACGCACGATGAGAGGGGTTATCCTGCAGCTACTGATGTAACCGTTCACAATAAGCTGGTAAGGAGACTTTGTGATAAGATATACAAGAATGCCCATAAGATCTGGAAATGGGAAGAGATGGATACGGATGGTGCTGAAATTGTTGTAATGTCCTACGGTATATCAGCAAGGGTTGCCCTCAGGGGAATTGAGATGGCGAGAGAAAGGGGTGTAAAGGTTGGTTTGCTTAGACTTATAGTTGTTTGGCCTTTACCTGAGCCAAGGATAAGAGAGATTGCTGATAAAGTTAAAGCTATAGTTGTTCCAGAGCTAAACGTTAGGGCTCAGGTTGCAAGGGAAATAGAGAGAGTTGTGGCTGGTAGGTGCCCTGTTATTCCTGTGGGGCATGCTGGTGCGGGAGTTCATGATCCTAACGATATCTATAATGCTATAATGGAGGCGTTGAAATGAGTGTGACAACTTATAGAGAAAATCCAGTTGAGCAGTTCTTAAGAACTGACAGGATGCCTCATATATGGTGTCCAGGTTGTGGTATAGGTACAAGTGTTAACTGTTTTGCAAGGGCGGTTCTTGAATGTGGTATACCTCTTGATAAGTTGGCTATAGTTTCAGGAATAGGCTGTACAGGAAGAGTTGCGGGTTATTTGAGGTTGGATTCTTTCCATACAACTCACGGTAGAGCCATTCCTTTTGCTACTGGATTGAAGTTAGCGAATCCTGAACTTTCGGTGGTTGTCTATTCTGGTGATGGAGATCTTGCAGCTATAGGAGGTAATCACCTTATACACGCTGCAAGGAGAAACATGGATATAAAGGTTATATGTGTTAATAACTTTAACTATGGTATGACCGGTGGACAGGTTGCCCCAACTACACACTTTGGTAGGCTTGCCACAACGACGCCCTATGGAAGTCCAGAGATACCATTTAATCTTCCCCATCTTGTTGCAAGTTGTGGAGCGGTTTTTGTTGCTAGGTGGACCACTTATCATGTTGTTCAGTTACAGAGGAGTATGGTTAAAGCATTGAAGAAAAAAGGCTTTGCATTTATAGAGGTCCTTGCTCCTTGTCCAACTCTCTACATGAGGAGAAATAGGCTTGGTAGTAGTGTTGACATGATGAAGTTGTTCAAGGAGAAAAGTGTCGTAAAGCATGGTATAGATACGAAAGAAGTAGCTATTACAAATTATGAGGATCCTATAATTGTTGGCGAGTTTGTAGATACGGAAAGACCAACGTGGCTTGATAATTACAATGAAATCATGAAGAAGAGATTGGGAGATAAGTATGTTCCTTGGGGGGTAAATAATGGATAGGGATAGAATTGAGGTAAGATTGGCCGGTTTTGGTGGGCAAGGTATAATAATGATGGGTTATGTGCTTGGAAAAGCTTACTCTATATTTGAGGGAGGAGAGGCTACTTTAACACAGTCCTTTGGTCCTGAGGCAAGAGGTGGTGCCTGTTCTGCCCAGGTTATACTCTCTAAAAATAGGATACTCTATCCCTATGTTACTAAACCCGATATACTGGTAGTTATGTCGCAGGAAGCTTATACTAGGTATTACCCTTCTCTAAAGGATGATGGAATCCTCATAGTAGAGGAAGAGCTGGTGAGACTTGGGGATCTAAAGCCTAACCAGAAGTTGTTCAAGATTCCCGCAACCCGTCTTGCAGAGGAAAAGGTGGGAAGAAGACTTACTTTAAATATAGTAATGTGTGGTTTCCTTGCAGCGGTTACCGGTGTTGTCAGTAAGGAAGCTATGGAAAAATCAGTTTTGGATACCGTTCCTGCTGGTACCGAAGAAGTCAATCTTAAGGCGTTTCAGGTTGGATACGAATACGGGAAAAGTATTGTAGGTTAAATTGTCGTAGGAAAGAAGCTACCCTTTTGAGGGTAGTCTCTTTCCTATTTTAGAATGTGTTCGTTTCCGAGCGAAACATAGGTAAGTCCTTCTTTCTTTGCTCTTTCGAGAGCTCTTTCTGCAACTTCTCTTTTGGCTAATGGAAGATCTCTCATATAAAACTGAGGGGAAAATGCCAGAATTCTATAGGGGATTTCTGGATTGATATTTACCAGAAATCTAGCTATTTTTTCAACTTCTTCCTCTTCTACATATCCTGGTATAAGCAAGGTGCTTACAACGAGTAATGGAACTTCAGGTCTTTCCTTTATATGTTTCGCTACCATCTTGAGGTTTTCGAGAACCAACTCAATATTACCGTCTGTTAAAGCATAGTATATTTCAGGTGTTATTGCCTTAATGTCAAACTTAATAACACCTCCTGTCTTAAGTGATAATTCTATTGCCTTTTTTAGGACTCCAGGGTTGAAAAGACCATTTGTTTCCCAGCATATCCTTAGTATTTTATTTTTCTTGTTTTTTATAGCTTCAGTGCCGGCTTTTATGGCGAACGGAGCTTGAGGTGAGGGATCTCCCCCGAAGAAGCATACACAGGATACCTGAGGAGTTATAGATTCCAGGAATTCTTCTATAGTCCTATAGTGCTGATCGAAGGTTCTGTATTTGAAATGCCAGTTTTGACAGAATAGGCAGTTCAGATTGCAGGCTTCAAAAAAAACTGCGAGATTGTAATAACCATACTCTGGTCCTTTTCTGTAGGCGTATTTCGGGTAACCTATACCTGAGCATCCTGGGCAGATCCAATCTGCTACACAATTTGTTGGGAGAGGATCTAGATACCAGCTTACCCTCGCTTCCTTCGATCCGGGTCCTATAAGCTTCCCATTTAGATTTTTTCTTAAGCCACAGTATCCATATCCACCTTGCGGGATCAAACAGTATCTGAAACATGTTTTACATTTTATACCTTCTCTCTGGCAGGAGTCTGTATCTGGAAGAAAAAAGGTCTTTCTTGTATTTTTGTGGATCTCTTTAAGAGTCTCTTTTATGTCTTTGAAATTTGACCCTATACAGTTTCTGCATATCCCTATGATTGATGAGATGATTCTTTCTCCTTTACATACCCTACAAACCTTTGAGCCCATACTTTTCTTTAAGGCGATTTGGTCTAAAATACTTATCTATAGGATATTTTTAAGTGTCCGGTAAGTAAAGAGGTTAGGGAAAGCCGATATACTACATACTTTAAGGTATAGGATTGGAAAGAATTTGTCTTGACTTCGAGGAAAAAGGATTATAACTTTATAAGTAATTAATGAACTACTGATGTAACTTGATTAGATTTGTATGTTGATAATAAACCTTCTTAGGGATAATATGGAGAAAAATTTTCACCATATAGAGGTGTGGTTTTTAGATGGTTTTTGTAGATTTTGTTAGGAGACTTGGAGCTTTTTGCTTGGATTTTGTGATATCTCTTGGTAGGTTTGGTCTTTTTCTTTTTGTTACCATCTTCTGGATTTTTGCTAAGCCTATTAAATTCAAAAGGGTTTTAAGACAAATTCATTTTATAGGTTATAGATCTATATCTATAGTTGCTCTTACAGGTATCTTCACGGGGATGGTCCTTGCTCTTGAATCTTATTACGCTCTTAATAAATTTGGTGCGGAGTCTCTTCTAGGCCCAGCTGTTGCCCTTTCTATGCTAAGAGAACTTGGTCCGGTTATAAGTGCCCTGATGGTTGTTGCGAGGGCAGGTTCTGCCATTACTGCGGAAATAGGTATAATGAAGATAACCGAACAGATAGACGCACTTGAGGTTATGGCTTTGAATCCTTTTAGGTATATAATGGTTCCTAATCTCATTGCTTCTCTCGTTTCTTTTCCCCTTTTATGCTCCATTTTTAATGTTGTTGGAATATTTGGAGGTTATGTGGTTTCTGTGAATTTACTCGGTTTAAGTCCTGGAACATACTTTGGGGATATTTCCCATTATGTGAAAGCGGAAGATATAAATATGAGTTTGGTAAAGTCCATCGTTTTTGGTCTTCTTATGTTCTGGGTTTGCTGTTATGAGGGTTACCATACTGAATTTGGAGCAGAGGGTGTAAGTAGAGCGACAACTAGAGCGGTGGTGATAGCAAGTATACTTATTCTAGTTATGGATTACGTTTTGACAAGTATCCTTTTTTAGGGGTGTTTATGGAAAGGAGGGTAAAGATAGAAATTAGAGACATTTATAAGACTTTGAAAGGACAAAAGGTCCTAAGGGGTATTAATTTGACCATACTTGAAGGGGAAAGAGTCGCTATCGTTGGGAAAAGCGGAACTGGTAAGAGTGTGCTACTCAAGCATGTAGTCGGCCTAATGAAACCTGATAAAGGCGATATCCTCGTTGATGGAGAGAGCATAGTAAGTGCCGTTGGTAAGAGGTTGGAGAGTATAAGGGAAAAGTTTGGTTATCTTTTCCAGGGTGGTGCGCTCTTTGATTCCTATACTGTTTATGATAATGTTGCTTTTCCGCTCAGAGAAAAAAAGAAATTAAAGGAGGAAGAAATAAAGGAGATAGTTTTAAAGAATCTTGAACTCGTTGGGTTAAAGGGTATGGAATGGAAGTATCCTGCAGAGTTGTCAGGAGGACAGAGAAAAAGGGCTGCCCTTGCAAGGTGTATGGTTCTTGAGCCTGAAATAATGCTTTTTGATGAGCCAACTACAGGTTTAGATCCTATAACTACCATTTCAATTTATAATCTTATGGAGGAAACGTATAATGCGAAAAAATTTACCGAGATAGTAATTTCCCATGATATACCGGGTATTTTTGCTTTTGTTGATAAGGTGGCTGTTTTGAATGAGGGGAGAATCGTCTTTTTTGGTAAACCCGAGGATATGGAAAAGACTGAAGATCCTTTTGTTAAGGAGTTTTTAGGCTCAGGATTAGCGTTAAGGGGGTGTAAATAATGAATAGGGAAAGGATAGAGTTAGGCGTGGGAATTTTTATGTTGATAGGTATTATTGCGCTTGGTTGGATAACTATAAAACTGGGTAGAATGGAGTTACTTACAGGCAGTGGTTATTACGACTTGAAAGCAGAGTTCACAAATGTTGGTGGTCTGAAGGTGGGTGCTTCTGTAGAAATTGGTGGTGTTGAGATAGGAAGGGTTAATAAAATTTATATAGATCCTAAAAACTATACCGCTATAGTTGATATGTCCATAAGTGACAAAGTTAAGATCCCTGATGATTCGATTGCAGCTATAAAAACGAAGGGTTTGATAGGTGAAAAATTTGTCGAGATTTTGCCAGGCGCTTCTGTAAACTATCTAAAACCTGGAGAGAAGATTGTTAATACCCAACCTGCTTTTAGTATTGAAGATGCTATAGGTAAGTATATATTTGGAGGTACAGGTGAAAGTTCTTCAAGTGGATCAGAAGGAGGATTAAAATGAGGAGATTATGTGTCCTACTTTTAGTGGCTTTTCTATTCTTTGGGACGATCGGTGCGAAATACGCGTTAGCTGATGATAAGATCAGTGTGGATAATGGTACTAGTAAAGCAGCTAATCTCTCAACTACGAATGAAACTCAAAATGGTATCAATGGTATGATGGAAGAATTTATCGTTGCCCAACAGGATATTCCTGATCCTTTCGAGCCTGTAAATAGGGCTTCTTTTACTTTTAACGATAAGCTGTATTATTGGGTTTTGAGACCGGCTGCAAAAGCTTATGGTTATGTAATACCCGAAGCTATAAGAAAGAGTTTAGATAACTTCATGTATAATAGTCTTTTTCCGGTAAGGTTTATAAATTCAATTCTGCAGGGTAACTTTGATAAAGCTGGCTATGAGTTTGTCAGATTCCTAGTTAATGTTGTAACTGGTTTGGGAGGTCTTGCCGATTCCGCAGGTGAGTGTTTTGGTATGGATAGAAATTATTCCAATGAAGATTTCGGACAAACCCTTGGTTACTATGGTATAGGTGAAGTGGCTTACCTTTATATTCCCTTTTATGGTCCCTCTACTATCAGGGATGTAGTCGGGGAGGTGGTGGACACCTTTGGAAATCCTGCTTATTATGTCATGAGTTTATGGACTTTCTTCGGGTATGAGGCTTTCTATAGATTTAACAAGTTCAGTTTGGATGTGGATCTGTACGACGAGATAAAGAAGGAATCCTTTGATCCTTATATTGCGGTTAGGAATTACTATATAAACTATAGAAGAGAACTTATAAGGAGGTAGTGCGGTATGAAAAAGCTTGCATCCATTGGGCTTTTAATATTGGTTTTTTGTGTTGGTGTTAGTTTTGCTGCAGAAGATCCCTTTTCATTTGCGAAAAAGAGAACCGAGGAGATCATAAACATAGTGTCTAACAGAAGTTTGAATGAATCTGTCAAAAGGGGAAAGATAGAGAATATAATAGATGGTTTAGTAGATTGGGATTATGTCTCTAAGAGTGTACTTGGTATACACTATAGAAGAATAAGCAAACATGATTTTGAAACTTTTAAGAAGAAATTTAGAGGTTATATTTCCTATGTTTACGCGAAAAAGTTCATAAAGTATAATGGGGAAAAGATAAACTTTCTGAAAGATGAGAAGTTTGATGGGAGTGCTAGAATCTACGCCGAAGTTATAACCAATGATAGCAAGAGGATACCCGTTATCACTGTAGTAAGACAGGTGGGAGATAAGTGGCTTGTTGCAGACATATATATTGAGGGTGTCAGTATGGTAGCCAACTATAGAAGTCAGATAAATAATGTTATAACTCAGAAAGGATTTAGGGCACTTCTTGATATGTTGGATAGAAGGACATGATGGGTGTGATAGTTTCCCATGAAGGTAAGGAACCCATTGTAGATGAAAGTGTTTTCATTGCAAGTAGTGCCTATGTTATAGGTGATGTTGTTATAGGTGAAAATTCGAGTGTTTGGTTTAATTCAGTTATAAGAGGCGACGTAAACTATATAAGGATAGGAAAGTTTACTAATATACAGGATCTTTCTGTAGTTCATGTAACTAGTAAGAAGTTTCCTACCCATATAGGGGATTATGTTACTATAGGTCATAGAGCTATAATCCATGGCTGTACCATAGGTAACTATTGTCTTATAGGAATGGGTGCCATTATACTGGATGGTGTGGAGGTTTCGGATTACACTATAGTGGCTGCTGGTAGTGTTGTGACACCTGGTAAAAAGTTTCCTCCAGGAGTGCTTTTGATGGGGATACCGGCTAAAATTGTGAGAGAAATTACCTTGGAAGAGAGGAAGAATATAAAGGAATCCGCGATTCACTATGTAGAACTTGCAAAAAGTTATAAGCTTGGTTAATAATCTTATCTATGGATAGGGAACTCATAAGAAACTTCGCTATAATAGCTCATGTAGATCACGGTAAATCCACTCTTGCAGATAGACTTCTTGAGAAGACAGGTACGGTTCCTCCTGAGAAGCTTGTAGAACAGTTTTTGGATAAGATGGACATAGAAAGGGAAAGGGGTATTACTATAAAGGCACAAACTGTCAGAATGAGATACAATGCAAGGGATAGTAGAAGTTATATTTTAAATCTCATAGACACACCTGGTCATGTGGACTTTAACTATGAAGTTTCAAGGAGTCTTGCAGCTTGTGAGGGGGCTATACTTGTGGTCGATGCTACTCAGGGTGTTGAGGCTCAGACCATTGCTAATACTTATCTAGCTGTTGAACACAATTTAGAGATAATTCCGGTTATAAACAAAATAGATCTACCAAGTGCTGATATTGAAAGAACTAAAAGAGATATAGAGGACATACTGGGGATAGATGCAAGTGAAGCTATCTGTGTCTCCGCTAAGTATGGAGTAGGAATAGATGAACTACTTGAAGCTATAGTTAAAAGGGTTCCACCACCTAAGGGTGATCTGAATAAGCCACTTAAAGCTCTTATATTCGATTCCTGGTACGATTCCTATAGGGGTGTCGTGACGACTATAAGGGTTATAGATGGATTTGTGAAAAAGGGGATGAAGATCCTACTTATGTCTACTGGTAGAGTTTTCAGTATTGAGGAGGTGGGCGTCTTTTCTCCTGATCCTACACCTTGTGATATACTTGGTCCTGGTGAGGTTGGCTATATCATTACAGGGATTAAAGATATAAGGGATACTAGAGTTGGTGATACTATAACTGATGCTAATAATCCTACCAAAGAGCCCTTCCCTGGGTTTAAAAAAGTTAAACCCATGGTATTTGCTGGGTTGTATCCTGTTAATCCTGATGATTATGGTAATCTCAGGGAAGCGCTTGAGAAGCTTCAACTGAATGATGCTTCTTTGGTTTTTGAGCCTGAGTCTTCTGGTGCACTTGGTTATGGATTTAGGTGTGGTTTCTTGGGTTCCCTTCATATGGAGATAGTTAAGGAGAGGCTTGAGAGGGAGTTTGACCTATCGCTTATTATTACTGCTCCTACTGTGGTTTATAGGGTTGTTAAGAAAAGTGGAGAAGGTGTTATGGTTGATAATCCTGAGAAACTACCGGATCCAAGTACTATAGATCGGATAGAAGAGCCATACGTACTTGTTACTGTGATTACACCCAGCGAATACGTTGGTAATCTTATAGGACTCCTTATAGAGAGAAGGGGGAGGGAGAGAAAGACTACTTATATTGATGGCGCAAGGGTTATAATGGAATATGAAGTGCCCTTTGCAGAGATTCTAGTTGATTTCCATGACAAGATTAAGTCTTTATCAAAAGGTTATGCTTCTATAGATTACGAATTTATAGGGTATTTTGAATCTGACCTTGTAAAATTGGACATACTGATAAACGGTAAACCTGTTGATGCGCTTTCAGTTATTGTTCATAGAAGTAAGGCTTACGAGAGAGGCAGGGAACTTGTATCTAAACTAAAAGAACTGATTCCACGACAGCTGTTTGAAATTGCGATTCAAGCTGCTATAGGGAAAAAGGTAATTGCAAGGGAGACCATAAAGCCGCTCAGGAAGGATGTACTTGCAAAGTGTTATGGTGGCGATGTGACTAGGAAGAAAAAACTACTCGAAAAACAAAAGGAAGGTAAAAAGAGGATGAAGATGATAGGAAAGGTTGAGATACCACAGGAGGCGTTTCTTGCAGTCCTCAAGCATAACTAAGGAGGGTAAGGCAAAAGGCGGTATAAAGGTAAAGGTAAGAGAATGGATCAAAGATCTTTTTATAGCTTTCATTGTAGCTATGGTTGTAAGGACCTTTTTTATTCAGGCTTTTCGAATTCCTTCTGAATCTATGGTTCCTACACTTCTGGCAGGGGATCATCTACTAGTCGAGAAGATAACTTATCGCTTTAGGGAGCCTAGAAGGGGAGAAGTGATAGTATTTAAGTTTCCTCTTGACAAGGATAAGGATTACATAAAAAGGGTTATAGGACTGCCAGGAGATATCGTTGAGATTAGAAATAAAGTTGTTTATTTGAATGGTAAACCTTTGAAGGAACCTTATACTATCCATATCGACCCAAATGTAATACCTAAGGAATTGAGTCCAAGGGATTTTTTTGGTCCTGTTAAGGTTCCAGAAAATAGCTTTTTTGTTATGGGTGATAATAGGGACAACAGTTTTGATAGTAGGTTTTGGGGGTTTGTACCAAAGAAAGATGTGATTGGCAAAGCCCTGATAATATACTTATCTATAGATACAAAAGCAAAATCACCGTTGGGGTGGGTCAGGTGGAATCGGATAGGAAAGGTTATCCATTGATGAATAAGAAGATTCTTGTAACTAGGCCACTGGATAGTGTTGATGAGTTTGTTAAATTGCTAGAGAAGGAAAAAGCGATTCCCGTTATATTTCCGACCATAGAGACAGTTCCATGTGAGCTAAAAGAGGATGACCTGAAGAAGATAAGATCTATTGATAGTTATGATGTCATAATATTTACAAGTGCAAGGGGTGTTGATTTCTTTTTTAGGATACTTGAGAGCTTGGGACTTACCTATCCACCAGGTAAGGTAACTTTTGCCATAGGCCCTGCGACTAAAAGGAAACTTGAGGAGTATAAAGTGGAAGGCGTTAATATACCAGAGGAGTATGTAGCTGAAGGGATACTGGAATTGTTAGATGATGTAGGGGATAAAAGGATACTCATTCCTAGGGCTTTGAGAGCAAGGGAAGTTTTGCCAGTTGAACTTAAAAAGAGGAAAGCTATAGTGGATGTGATTCCAATATACGACACAGTTACGAAAAGGTATAGTTCGTTACCCGATTTTTTTAGTTTAGACGTTCTAACTTTCACCAGTCCTTCTACTTTTAAAGCTTTTGTCGAGATAGTCGGTGATGAGGCTGCAAGAAAACTGTTATCCTCCAAAATAGTAGCTTCTATAGGTCCGATTACAAGTAAGGCTATAAGGGATTACGGCTTCCATGTCCAGATTGAATCGAAGGTTCATACTGTAGAGGGTTTAGTTAGGGCTATTAGAGATTATTTTTCATCCTTTTAATAATTTCCGAAGAGTTATGCTCCTTAGGATCTCCACATATTATGACTTTACCACCGTAGCTTTCAACAGTTTCTCTTTCGGGAACAGTTTCTGCCGTGTAATCTTTACCTTTAGCCTGATAGTGAGGTTTTAGCTCAAGTAGTATCTTATCAAGCCTGAGTTCGTCAAAGATGAATACATAGTCTACACATCCAATGGCAGCTACTATTTCTGCTCTTTCCTTTTCGTTCATAACAGGTCTAGAGGGTCCTTTGAGCATTTTTACTGATCTATCAGAGTTTATAGCTACGATCAGAATGTCGCCGTAAGTTTTAGCTTCTTCCAGGTACCTGATATGTCCAACATGCAGGATATCAAAACAACCATTTGCGATGACTATTACTTTTCCCTCTTCTTTTAAGTTCCTGACTATGTTTTTTATCTCTTCAAAGGTCTTTATCTTTTCTCTTGAGAAGATCATTTTCTATTGCTCCCTTTAGTTCTATGGGTGATACTATAGCAGCTCCCATCTTGGTTACAGATATTCCACCACCATAGTTTGCCAGTTTGGCAGCTTCAAAAAATGTTGCTCCCACAGCGAGTGCCGTTGTAAATATGGCTATTACAGTATCTCCAGCACCTGTTACATCTGCGACCTGATCGGTTCCGTATATGTCTATAAATTCTATTTCCCCCTCTCTTGTAAATAGAGCCATACCCTTTTTTCCCCTTGTTATGAGGACTGCCTGGTTCCCTGTAAGTTCTAGTAATCTTTTACCTGCTTCTAGTATGTTACCGTTATCAAGTTTTTTTAGGCCCAGGGCTTCCATTGTTTCTGGTTCATTTGGAGTACAGGCGGTGACATTTTTATACTTTAAAAGATCGTATCTAGAGTCAACGCAGATTATCTTCTCCTTCAGCTTTTGAAGGTAATTCCTTACAGTATCATTTACTGTACCGTATCCATAGTCAGAGATTATAACTGCATCGAATAAATCTACTTTTCTATCTAACCATTCAATAAGTCTAAGTATATCCTCGTCTTTAACCTCTTCCTCTGGTTCCGAGTCTATTCTCAATACCTGTTGTTTTACTGTGTGATGGCTTCCTGCTAATATCCGTGTCTTTGTTATAGTTTTTCTGTAGCTTAACTCTAAAACTCCACTAATATCTATGTTTAACTTTTTCATGAGTTCTTTTATGGCTTTACCTTCGCTATCTTTTCCAACAAAACCAAATGGGATTACCTCTGCTCCTAGTGCCTTTACGTTGTTAATCGCGTTACCTGCTCCTCCAAGTTTTATCTCCTCTCCTTCGTACTTGAGTATAAGTACAGGAGCTTCCCTTGATACTCTGTGTGCAAAGGAGAAAATGTACTTATCTGCTATTATATCGCCTATGACCGCTATCCTTGCTTTATTAAAACTATCAACGATCTCTACTAGTTTGTAGGGATCTAATTTTCTTCCCTTCAAGTGTTACCTCCATAAGGTAATCCTTCCTTCTCTTTACTTCCCATTCTTCTTCTAGTTTGTCGAACTTGAAGTATTTTTCTACTTTCACATTTAGGGAATTCAACCATACTCTCGTTATCTTTTCTATAGGTTCGAATATCTTGGGATCTTCTCCACTTGCGGTGTTTACAACGATTCCCTTTATCTTTCTTAGTTTTTCTTTAAGTATGAATTTTCTATACCAGTAAACCTGACTTCTATCTATAAGAGCTTTAAGTGGTGCGGGTGGACCATAGAAGTATACTGGCGAAGCGACGATCAGAAGATTCGCTCTTTCCAAATACTCAAAAAACCTATTCGCATCATCTTCCTGAAAACACCTGAGATTTTCGAAGCATCTATTGCAGGCTATACAGAAATTTATATTCTGCTTGTAAAGATCGAAAACTATACCTTCTTGGCCGATCTCTTCCAGTAACCTTTCTGCTAGTATTCTTGAGTTACTTCCTCTACGGGGAGAGGCAGTTACAAGGATTACCATAATGTCTACTTTGAAGGTTTAGGTGCAAGTACCATGAAGGTATTCATGCCGTCAGGTTCTGGTTCCTTTTCTACTATAGCTATATCGGAAAGGTCGTTTGCGAATCTCTTAAGTAGTTCTAGACCTGCCTCAGAATGGGCAATTTCTCTCCCCTTAAACCTAAGTACTACCCTGACTTTATTTCCTTCTTCTATAAACTCTCTAGCGTGTTTCAATTTTACCTTATAGTCATGTTCCTCGATTTTCGGTCTAAGCCTGAGTTCCTTTACTAGAATAATTTTCTGTTTTTTCTTGGCCTCCTTTGCCTTTTTCTTTAGCTCGTACTTGTATTTACCAAGATCCATGATCTTACATACAGGTGGATTTGCATTTGGAGCTACAAGAACAAGATCCAGTCCCATTTCCCTCGCTTTCTCTAGGGCTTCTTTGGATGATATAATACCTATCTGCGATCCGTCCGGTCCTATTAATCTTACCTCTTGGAACCTTATCTGTTCGTTAGCTATAATTTTGATCTCCTCGCTACTAATTGCTAACCCTCCCTTTTTTATCTTCTTCTTCTTTTATCATCCTTATTAAATCTTCGATCTTCATATTGCCTATAACACCTTTTCCTTTCTTTCTCACGTTGATAACTCCCTCTAACGCTTCTTTCTTTCCGATGACGACCATATAGGGAATTTTTTCCGTTTCTGCTAATCTTATTTTGTAAGTTATCTTTTCGCCACCTAGGTCACTATCTACCCTTATTCCAGCTTCTTTAAACTTCTCTACAACTTCTTCAGCGTATTTCCTTTGTTCGTCTGTAATTGTCATCACTCTAGCTTGTATAGGACTCAACCAAAGTGGAAAATTACCTTTGTAGTATTCTATCAGAACTCCAAGAAATCTTTCTAGTGAACCCATAAGTGCCCTGTGGATCATGTAGGGTCTTTTTTCCTTCCCATCTCTATCGGTATAGGTTAGATCAAACCTTTCGGGAAGGTTAAAATCAAATTGTACAGTTGAACATTGCCATTCTCTGTCTAGAGCATCTGTGATTGTTATGTCTATTTTTGGTCCGTAAAAGGCTCCCTCTCCTTCTTCAATTTTATAATTTAGGCCTACTAGCTTTGCGGCTTCAATTAGGGATTCTGTTGCAATTTCCCACATTTCGTTGCTACCTATAGCCTTTTCTGGCTTTGTTGATATATAAACGTTAAAGTTATCGAATCCAAAATCACGCAGTACATCTATTGCAAAGGCAACTGTATTTGCTATCTCCTCTTTTACCTGATCCTCTCTCACGAATATGTGAGCGTCATCTTGGGTAAATCCTCTAACTCTCATCAGGCCATGAAGCACGCCGGATTTTTCGTATCTATAGACCGTACCAAGTTCTGCCAATTTTATAGGAAGGTCCCTATAACTCCTCTTTTCGGATTTATATACATAGATGTGGAATGGGCAGTTCATGGGCTTAACGTAGTAGGTTACATTTTCAAGTTCCATAGGTGGGAACATATTCTCCTTGTAGAAAGATAGATGTCCACTCGTTTCCCAGAGCATGGATTTTCCAATGTGTGGCGTGTATATTAACTGATAACCCGCATCTTCATGCCTCTTTAACCAGTAGTCCTCTATTATCCTTCTTATCTTCGCTCCTTTTGGTAACCATATCACAAGGCCTGCTCCTATATCTTCTTCTATCATGAAGAGTTTTAGCTCTTTACCCAGTTTCCTGTGATCCCTGCTTTTAGCTTCTTCTAATTTTTCTAAGAAATCTTTTAAGTCCTTTTCGTTTGGGAAAGAAATACCATAAATTCTCTGTAACATTTTGTTTTTTTCATCACCACGCCAGTACGCTCCACTTGTGGATAGTAGTTTTACCGCCCTTACCATGCCGGTTGATGGAATATGAGGCCCTCTGCATAGATCTATAAACTCTCCGGTCTTGTATAAAGATACCTTATCATCTTCTATCTCTTCTAAGATTTCAACTTTGTAATCTTCCTTTAATTCCTTGAACAATTTTATGGCTTCTTCTTTCGGTACCTCTATTCTCTCAAAAGGTAAATCTTCTTCACATATCTTTTTCATCTCTTCTTCTATCTTTTTAAGGTCTTCAGGAGTAAAGGTTCTCTCGACGTCAAAATCATAGTAAAAACCTTTGTCTATTGGAGGACCTATTGTTACCTTCGCATCTTTAAAGACTCTTTTTACAGCTAAGGCCATTATATGGCTTGATGAATGCCAGAATATACTTTTTCCTTCTTCATCTTCGAAGGTTATCGGTTCTATTGTACAGGATTCTGTTATTGGTGTTGATAAGTCAAAGACTTTTCCATTTATCCTTACCGCTATAACCTTGTTTTTAAGTTCAGGTTTTAACTTTTCTATTACCGCTTCAGCCTTTGTGTGCTCCTCAAAAAGACCATTTTCCCCCGTTGACAGACACACCTCTATCATTTTCTTTTCCCCAATGATATAGGAACCTTTTTAAGATTGTTAACTACTACCAGAAAACCTATCACTTACTGATACCTTCTAGAAATAAGGATAATGGTAGGGACGGGCGGATTTGAACCGCCGACCCCTTGCGCGTCAAGCAAGTGCTCTCCCCCTGAGCTACGTCCCTACAATTCATCATGAATATTTATTAATACTAACTTCCCTTCCTTGTCAATACCTTGTGAATTCAATGAAAGTTGATATGTATGGTGATTTCCTGTAGAATTTAAAGTATATTACTTTTAGGGGGTATACGATGAGTATAGGGATAGGAGAGGTTGTTCCTGATTTCAAGTTGAAGGATCAAAATAACGAGGTTTTTACCCTTTCCGAATTTAGGGGTAAAAAAGTCCTTTTGTCCTTCCATCCTCTAAGTTGGACGCCTGTTTGTGCTAAACAGGTTAGATCGTTGGAAGAGAACTATGAAAAATTCTTAAGTTTAAACACAATTCCCGTTAGTTTGAGTGTTGATCCTGTTCCATCAAAGAAGGCTTGGGCTGAGTATTTGAAGATTAAGAAATTGAGGTTGTTGTCAGATTTTTGGCCACATGGACATGTTGCCTCTATTTATAAGGTCTTTAGAGAAAAGGATGGATTTTCAGAGAGGGCCAACGTTATAGTAGATGAGGAAGGAAAGATAGTTTTCGTTAAGATCTATCCCATCAGAGAGGTGCCAAACATAGAGGAGATTTTAGAATTTTTAAGAAGCACCTGACCCTCTTGCCTTTGGATACTATATATAGTATCTTTTTACTACCTTAATGCTATATTTAGTGTTTATCGGGAGTTGAAAATGGAATTACTTGTCAGGAAGAGGGATGGGAGGATAGTTCCTTTTGATAGGGAAAAAATAGTTGATGCGATATTTAAAGCTGCGAAAGCTGTAGGTGGTAGTGATAGAAATAGGGCAGTTCAGTTAGCCAATGAAGTAACTTTGATACTGTTCAAGAACTTTTTCAAGAAGGGTAGTATCCCGAGTGTTGAGGAAATTCAGGACATAGTTGAAAAGGTGCTTATCGAAAATGGACATGCAAAAGTGGCTAAGGCTTACATTATCTACAGGGAAAAAAGAAAGCAGACTAGGGAGTTAGCGAAGGCTTTTATCGATGGTGTGGAACTTATAGACGCCTATCTATCGGAGGTTGACTGGAGAGTTTCAGAGAATTCGAATATGAGTTATTCTCTGCAGGGTCTTAACTTTCATGTGTCTTCAAGCGTAGTTGCTCGATATTGGCTTGAAAAGATCTATCCACCACAAGTTTCGGAAGCTCACAAAAATGGGGATTTTCATATCCATGATCTTGGATGTCTTTCAGCCTATTGTGTTGGTTGGGATTTGTATGCTCTGCTTTTGAAGGGGTTTGGGGGGGTTGCTGGTAAGGTGGAGAGTGCTCCTCCTAAACATTTCAGGACTGCTCTTGGTCAGATAGTGAACTTTTTCTACACATTACAGGGAGAGGCTGCTGGAGCTCAGGCTTTTTCTAATTTTGATACTCTTTTGGCTCCATTTATCGCCTATGATAAACTTTCCTACAGCGAGGTAAAGCAGTGCTTACAGGAGTTCCTATTCAATCTCAATGTGCCCACTAGAGTTGGTTTTCAGACCCCATTTACGAATTTAACTTTCGATCTAAAACCTTCTAAGATATACGCCAATCTAAATGTCGTTATAGGTGGTAAGTTGATGGATTCTGTTTATGGAGAGTTCGAAAAGGAAATGTTGATGATAAATAGAGCTTTTTGTGAGCTTATGATGGAGGGTGATGCGAAGGGTAGGATTTTTACTTTTCCTATACCTACCTACAACATTACCAAGGATTTCGAGTGGGATAGTGTGGACTATATTCCTCTATGGGAGATGACAAGGAAGTACGGTATTCCCTATTTTGCTAATTTTGTTAATTCCGATATGGATCCTGATGATGCGAGAAGTATGTGTTGTAGACTAAGGTTGGATAAGAGGGAGCTTAAAAAGAGGGGAGGTGGATTGTTTGGATCTGATCCACTGACGGGATCGATAGGTGTCGTTACCGTAAATCTACCGAGGATCGGTTATCTCTCGAAGGATGAAGATGAGTTTTTCGAGAGGTTGTCCCATCTTATGGAGATTGCAAAGGTATCCCTTGAGATAAAGAGGAAGGTTATTGAAGACTTTACAGAGAAAGGGCTTTTTCCTTATGCTAGGGTTTATCTAGAGCCTGTCAAGGTTACAACTGGTAGATATTGGAGTAACCATTTCTCGACGATAGGAATAGTTGGGATGAATGAGGCTTGCCTTAATTTGCTTGGTGTTCCTATAACCAATCCTGATGCTAGAGATTTTGCTATAAGGGTTCTTAAGTTTATGAGAGAGAAGATATCGAATTTCCAGGAGGAGACGGGAAACCTGTATAATCTTGAAGCTACACCTGCGGAGGGTACATCTTATAGGTTGGCGAAGAAAGATAAAGAGTTATATCCGGGTATAATAACGAGTGGTACTAGCGATGCTCCCTATTATACTAATAGTGTGCATCCACCTGTTAATGCCTTTAATGATCCCTTTGAACTACTGATGCACCAGGATGATTTACAGGTTCTCTTTACAGGCGGTACAGTTGTCCATTTCTTTGTAGGTGAGGAAATACCATACTGGGAGACGGTGAGAGAATTTGTAAAGGTGGTGGTTGAAAACTTTAGACTTCCCTATTTTAGTATTACTCCCACATTCAGTATTTGCCCTGTTCATGGTTATATACCTGGTAAGCATTTCGTGTGTCCATATCCACATAGCGAGGAAGACCTGAATAGGTATGGTGTTTCAGTTGATAATGTAAGACTATTTACCTAAGGAGGCGATGATGAAGGTTGATAAGGAAAATCTAGTAATTCCATGCGAGGTCTATTCCAGGGTAGTGGGTTACTTTAGACCTGTTCAGAACTGGAATAAGGGTAAAAAGCAGGAATTTTTGGAAAGAAATATTTTCAGGATTGATCCATCTCTATTTAGGGTAAAAGAAAGAGAACTCGTTCCCAGGTGCTCAAGGGGAATTTGATGATAGGGGGCTTCCAGCCCCTTACATTTTCCGATTATCCCGGTCGACTCGCATCTATAGTATTTACCTATGGATGTA
>JAGDVO010000018.1 GCA_023269715.1 Thermosulfidibacter sp. | reverse complement strand
TTCTAAAAGTATAAATTATCACTGAATCCTCCTCAGGCTCCATAACCATCCTGGAGAAATCCCTATATCCCTAAGACGACAGAAAAGACTTCTTCCAGGTCTAATAAAATCTACAATCTCAACTCTTTCTCCTTCTGAAACCATCGCAAGTGGTATCACTGTAACCCCTCTTTTTTTGGACCAATCATGTTCATTTTTTAGTGTTGCTTTGAATTCATGGGAGATCTGTCCCATTCCTCCAATAAATGCTGTACCTATATAAACTTCCTGTAGATATTCAAAATTAAATTAGTCAAGTAAGACTAAAAATTTTGTGGTTACTATATTGAAATGTCACACTTTATTACTAATTTAAGATGTCACATATATGTTAGCCTACTTCTTATAGAGGATAAAGCTATAAGGAGGAGGCTAAATTGAAAGAGAGTATATTGTTACGGAGGAAGAATTGAAGAGACATTTTGTAATGAAAGAGGTTATTGAAGGGAAGATGAGGCTTTCGTTTAGGATTAAGCTACAGGCAGATATTAAGGCTTAAGAAGAGATTTCTATATCTGGGGGTTGAGGGTCTTCTTAGGCAAAACCCTGAGAAGCCCTCAAATCTTAAGGTAACAGAGGAAGATGCCAAAGGAAGGGATGCTTCTGAGATGGACTCATCTCAGCACAGATTGATTGAAGAGATAAAGGAACCCTGGTGGCTTATTGCAATGGTAGATGATGCATCAAGGTATATCTACGCAGAATTCCATTCCTCTGAGACGGTATGGGTGAGTATGGCAGTTTTAAGGGTATACATTCTGAGAAAGAGATATTTATGGCTTTATACACAGACAAAGCCTCTCATTTTAAGAGGAAAGGCAGGGGGTCTTCATTATCAGGTGGAAGTATAACAGAAGGAGACCCAGATACAAAGGAAAAGACACTGGAGAAAAAAGATATGTGACATTTCAAATTAGTAATAACATGTGACTTGACTTTAGGAGTAACAGTAGGACTAAAAAATTAAAATTACTATTACAAATTTAGTTTCTTAAGCGAATTTAGAGATTCTTTGGTCAAATTTTTCTATCGGCAATTTAAAAAATTTTTTAAATAAAAAAAGGCTTCCAATTTTTGGAAGCCCTTTGCAAGCTCCTTAATAAAATTAAAACTTATTCTAATCCCAATAATCTTCCGCCTTGATAAACAACAAAAGCAGTTATCCACGGCAAAATTAAATAGATAATTAATACCCATCCCAAGGTTTTCCATCCAAATTCAGCTCTCAGAGTAAAGACAAAAGTAAGGCATGGTAAATAAAGTAAAACAAAAACTAAAAAAGCGTAAGCACTTAATGGAGTAAATACTGTTTGAAGCTTATTTTGAAGCTCTCCTGGTTGTTCTTCTGTTTCCCAGGCTGATATTCCAAATCCTGAAAAAACATTATGAAAAGCCTCTCCCACAGCAGAAACAAATCCAGCAAAAATATTTTTTATTTCTTCACTGAAAGCAGGTTGTTCTTTTTCCTCTTTTTTCTCTGGAACATAAATCTCTGCCAATGTAGTTACAACCACTTCTTTCGCTATCACACCTGTTATTAAAGCAGAAGTAGCCTGCCAATTACCAAATCCAAGAGGTTTAAAAACAGGGCTTAGTGTTTGCCCAATTTTTCCAAGATATGAATTTTCTTTTTCAACTCCATATGGTGTATTTAATAAAAACCAAAATACAATAGAGGAAGCAAAAATAAATGTTCCAGCTTTAATCAGAAAATGTTTAAGTTTCTGCCATGTATGAATTCTTAAATCTCTTAATGTTGGAATTCTGTATGGAGGAAGCTCCATAATAAATGGAGGAGTAGGTCCTTTAAAGAGAGTATTTTTAAGGATAAAACCAACTACAATCCCCATAATTATTCCTAATATGTAAAGAGACCAAAGCACTGTAGCTCCGTTAGCAGGGAAAAAAGCACCTATAAAAAGCACATATACTGGAAGCCTTGCACTACATGAGATAGGTGGACATATCATTGCAGTAAGCTTTCTATCTCTTTCTGTTTCAAGAACTCTTGTTGCATAAATAGATGGAACATTGCATCCAAATCCAAGAATTAAAGGAATAAAAGATTTTCCGTGTAATCCTATGGAATGCATAAGTCTATCCATTACAAAGGCAGCTCTTGCCATATATCCGCTTCCTTCAAGTAAAGTCATAAGAAACATAATAATTCCAATAAGAGGAACAAAAACTAAAACAGCTCCAACTCCTGCAATAATTCCATCAGTAACAAGAGAAACAAGCCATTCTGGAGAATTTAAGGCATTAAGCCCCACCGTTGCCCAACGTTTAATTGGTCCTGATATTAATCCATCAATCCAGTCGCTAAAAGGCTGTGAAAAATCAAAGGCAAGTTTAAAGGCAAGCCACATTATAGCGAGAAATATTGGAATCCCAAGATATCTATTCAAAACGATTTTGTCTATCTTTTGTGTTAAGTCAATTCTTGCCCCATCTTTTTTTCTCAGAACTTCTTGTGTTATACCGTGAGCTATTCCATATCTTATTTCAGCAAGCATTGATTCAATATCTTCCTCTTGGGCTTTAAGAATATGTGATTTCGCTTTCTTAAGAAACTCTTCCTCTCCTGTAAAGCCTGTTTCCTTGAGGACCCTTTCATCTTCCTCAAGAAGCTTTAAACAAAGCCATCTTATCGGATAAATCTCAATTAATTCCTTACGAGATTGCCTTATTCCATTTTCAATTATCTTTAATGCATTTTCCACATCTGCTCCATAATTAAGTATTCTGGGTCTAAATTTATCTGGAGAGTTAGCAATTTCTTTTATAGCTTGAAGTAATTCCTTTATTCCTTCTTTTCTTGTAGCAACAGTTGGAACTACTTTTATATCAAGTAGTTGCTCCATTGCATTTGTATTTATCTCGTATCCCTTTTTCTTTGCCTCATCATAGATATTTAATGCAACAACTACAGGAATACCAAGTTCAAGAAGTTGAATTGTAAGATAAAGGTTTCTTTCAAGATTTGTTGAATCAACCACATCAATTATAACATCAGGTTTTTCTTTTACAACAAAATCTCTTGCAATAATTTCTTCCTGAGTATAAGGACTAAGACTATATGTTCCTGGAAGATCAACAAGATCAATAGTTAAATCATCAAATTTAAATGTAGCTGTTTTCTTTTCTACTGTAACTCCGGGCCAGTTACCTACATGAAGATGTGTTCCTGCTATTGCATTTATAAGAGTTGACTTTCCGGAGTTTGGATTTCCTGCTACAGCAACTTTTATTCTTTTCATTCTATCACCTCCACTTCTATTTCTTCTGCTTCTGACTTTCTCAAAGAGAGATGATAATTTTTAACTACTATATCAATAGGATCACCAAGGGGGGCAACTTTTTCTACAATTATAGGCTCCCCATCTAAAACCCCCATATCCATAAGCCTTCTTTTTAGTGCTCCTTTAATATTAATAGATAAGACCCTTGCCTTTTGTCCAACTTTAAGTTCACTAAGTTTCACCACACCCCTCCTTGTTAAGATTTTCATTGCCAATTTAATATCATTTCACTTTTATAAGTTATCTTTTTTGGCTTTATAATTTCTGGATTATCGGCAAATTTCTTAATTAGTTTTAGTATTCATCTATCCCTTCTCCCTTTGCAGCAACAGTAGGCACTATTCTTACACCAAGGATTTTTTCAAGTCTTTTCCAATCTATCCCGTAACCTAGTTTTTTGCCTCATCATACATGTTAAGAGCCACTATTACTGGTAGGCCGATTTCTAGAGTCCCTATAAGAAAATAGAGGCTCTTTTCGCGATTAGTAGCATCCGCGACATAAATACTATATATGGAATAAAGATGTAAGTTGGATACTCCTGACAGATCTCCTAGATACACTCTAAGCCCGTTAATATTTATGATTGCTGTTTTCTTTTCTACCGTTACTCTCAGCCAATTACCACCTTTAAGGCGAGTTTCCGCTATTGTATTAACTAGAGTTTTTTTACCTGTGTTCGGTGTTCCTACAACTTCTACTACATTATTCATGATTAATCACCCCTGGGAAAACTAGAATGATGTAACCCATCTTATTCCATAGATCCAACCTTCTCTGTTCCTAGGTTCCTCTTCTCTAATTCTATCATTTATGTACTGGATATCAAACGTTAAGTATGATCTTATCACCTTATACTTAGCTAATAGAAGTTTTAGGTATGCTTCGCAAGCATGCGTATAGGAAATATCCGCTTTCTTAGTCCCATCGAGATAGGAGTATCCAATACCAAAGTTCATCTCTCTATCTAATAGCGAGAAGAAATAGGATAAGCCAAGGGAAACAAAGCTTCTATAAGTTACCTCATTATGATCATTTTGCCAGCCAGCTCTCAAAAACGCTCCTAGTTTGTCTTTTATCAAATCCTGATCGAATGAGACACCTACACCGTACAGCCTTTCGCTAGCTATCTCTGAAGAGACAAAGCCGTAAATTCTGTAATTTCCTTCACCCAAGATGGTGTCAACCTTCAAACCTAATTGAGTTGCAAGGTAATTATAGTGATAACCGCTTTCAGTTTTTGAGTTTATAAAGGAAACTCTAAGAGAAAAATTATCTTTATCGAATTCGAGAGTGCCTCCTAGATCGTAACTTACAAGATTTGCCGTCGGTGCATTCACAAAAACTTCATTCATAAACTGTGTCAGCTCATCATTTGCGAATCTATTCTCGTCTATATACCTGGTTGTATCTATTAGACCAATGGTTACACCAATTGTAGAATTATTGCTAAACTTGAAGCTTCTTTTATACCAAGCTTCCATAAGGTTGTTTCTCCAACTACCAGCATGGTTATTTATGTGGTGTAGATCATCGGATAAATCATCAGCATAAGGTGTGAGCTCAAAAGGATTGACTCTATTCAACGCATTTCTAGATGCTACTGAGCCCCTTAGGAAGAATTCGTCAACATCTGTAGGTTTGAAATCCACATTTAACTCAAATACACCTGCACCACGGTCCCTATCTTCAAAATCGCCTGTCTTATGCTCTAACCACTGGTATACTAGACCAAGAGATCCCTCGATAGATAGTTTCTCGCTCAGCTCATAGGCATGGCTTACTGGAACGAGGAAAATCACACTCAATATAAGACCCATAAGAAGCCTAGATTTACCAACCATCTTCCTCCTCCCCTTCTGTTTATTTTGTTATTACTTTTTAGCATTTTAATATATGTCTTACTATTTGTCAATAGTCTAATAAAATTAGATATACCTAAATTAAATTCTTCATTAAATTGCTGCTGGTAGAGATATTGACAACAGATGGGAGATGTATAATTAATAGATATACCAAGGATTGCGGCGGTAGCTCAGCAGGACAGAGCAGCGGACTTCTAATCCGCTGGTCGGGGGTTCGAATCCTCCCCGCCGCGTGTTTTAAAGATCTTCCAATAATCGTCGAATTTTAGTTCCTATTGACAAGACCGGTTTTATCTTTAATAATCATGAACATGCGTTCATCAGGTGATACACCTAAGAGTATGAGAGAAATCATTTTAGATGCAGCTTTAGAGGAGTTCTGTAAAAAGGGTTACCTAAGAGGAAATATGAGGAATATAGCGAAAAGAGCCAAGATAGCGGTTGGAACTATCTACAAATACTTTCCTAGTAAAAGGGAACTATATAAACAGGTTTTTCTCAAGAAGGCCGAAACGGTACTTGAAGAGATGTTGAAGGTTTATGAGGAGGAAATAACTGATCCTAAGGAAAAGCTGAGAAAGCTTCTTGAAGTCAAATTCCTTAAGTTACTAGAGTACAGGGATTTCATCAGATTGCACATCCGGGAATTTTGGGAATCGAGCATAGTTGGAGTGGCATTTAAAGAATTCGTAGAGATCTACGAAAGGCAGATCAATCTTATAGCGGATCTTTTAAGTAAAATAAACAAGAAAAGTTTGGACGAAAATATAGTTAATGCAAATTTGATAAGCAGAGTTTTAGCCTTTTTTCTTTTAGAAATGATAATGAAGAATAAAAATTATAGTTTCAGTGATATATGGGAAAGATTGAAGAAACCACTAATTGAGGAGTAGCAGAGAATGAACAGTAAAAAGAAGAAGGCTGTGCTCATACTTTTTATCCTGACTATTATTTTGCTCATTTTACTTGTCCGTTTTATCTATCATAGAATGAGATATGCTGTGACTGATGCTGTATTTGTAAAAACTGATAGAATGATCTACCTTTCATTCCCAAAGATTTCTGGAAGGATAAAAAACCTGTACAAAAATGAAGGAGATTACGTGAAAGCAGGTGAGGTTGTTGCGGAGTTAGATTGCCGTGACTATGATGCAAGGGTCAAACAGCTTGAGAATATTCTAAAGGCATCCAAAGAGAAGACGGAAGGAATAGGTATAGAAAAGGATTGGCTTGTGGGAGACATAAAGTACAGGTATGAAAAGGCTCTAAAGGATAGGGAACAATTAAAGGCTGAACTGCAGAGCCTAAGAGATCAAAGATTCGCAGTTGAAGCACAACTTAAGTTAGCAGAGAAAGATCTAGAGAGGTTTAAAAAACTATTCGATGAAAACCTTGTGTCTAAAAGAGACTTGGAAAACGCTGAGACACAGGTTCAGATTTTGAGAAATACAAAATCAAGCCTTGTTTCCAAGGAAAATAGCATTTCCAAAAAAATAGAAGCTTTGGATAAGGAGATAGATCTCATTCTTAATGAAAAAAAGAAGGTATCGCAACTCGATAGGGTGATAAGTGAATCTCTTTCAACAATAGAGTCGATAGAAGCTCAGCTAGAAGAAGCTAAAATCTACCAAAATTACTGTAAATTGAAGGCACCCATAGATGGCCATATCGCCAAGAAGTTCCATTCAGAGGGAGATGTCGTTTCGCCTGGAGATCCAATATACGCAATTGTTGATCCCAAGGAAATCTATATTCTTGTCTTACTTGAAGAAAATAAAATGAAAGGAGTCAAGAGGGGTTGTATTGCCAACATAAAACTTGATGCATATCCGAATGAGAAATTTGAAGGCATGGTTGAAGAGATTCTCCCAGCAACTGCAGCAGAATTTGCACTCGTACCAAGGGATATATCAGCAGGAGAGTTTACGAAACTTGCACAGAGAGTTCCTGTGAAGATAAAGGTTACAAAGGGGAACATAAAATTACTAAGGGTTGGTCTTGGTGGAGAGGTGGAGATTAAGAGAGAAGACCAATGAAAGGCCAAGATTCTACTCCCCTTTTCTGGTATCCAGTTTCTAAGCTGGAAAGGGTTCTAATAACTACTATGGTGATGGTAGGATTCTTTATGGCCATTCTCGATACAACAATTGTAGATGTTGTCCTACCAAAGATGATGGGGCCTCTATCTACAGATCTCTATGGGATACAGTGGGTTGTGACGAGCTATATGACAGCAGCTGCTGTTGGCTTGATATTTGTCGTTTCTCTTGCTCCCTGGATAGGTTATGGTAGGACCTTTAATATTGGACTTGCTATTTTTACTATAGCAAGTTTCTTCTGTGCTAACGCCAACAGTCTTGGTGAAATGATACTTTGGAGGATCATACAGGGATTTGGGGAATCTTTTATCACGGCAAGTGCCCAGACCATACTTATAGCTGTATACCCCCCAGAAAAACGCGGACTAGCGATGGGGATCTTTGGACTTGGTGTCAGTTTTGCTCCTGCACTTGGACCTACTCTCGGTGGTTTTATAACTGAACATTTTTCATGGAGGTGGATCTTCTATATAAACGTTCCCACGGGAATAATAAATTTCTTGGCTGTACTTTTGATGTTACCTAAGGATATAGGTAAAACAGGAAAATTTCTATTCAATTTTAGAAGTTATACTTTTCTATCTATAGCTACAGTTTCGCTTTTGATACTTCTTTCTAAAGGGCAGCAACTAGGTTGGTTCCAGTCCGACTTGATAGGATATCTGGCTTTCATATTGGTGATCAGTTTCTTACTTTATTTTATAAGTGAGCTAACATCTAGAACCCCTTTGCTTGATCTTACTATCTATCTCATTCCAGAATTTGGACTTACTATGGGATTTCACTTTTTTACACTCGGATTTTCAATGTATCAGGTTTTTTATCTATTACCTTTATACTATGAAAATATAAAAGGTCTTACAACTCTTCAAACAGGTATACATATGTTAGCTTTTGCAGCTTTTATAGGAACCTTCTCTTTGATCTCAGGATATCTCAGTGATAGGATAAGACCTGAAAGGATACTAGTCTTCTCCTTTATAGTGTACACGATTACCGCTCTACTATTACTACCTAGACTTGAATACTATACCCCTAGTTTACACGCTGCCCTATATACGGTTCCTATGGGTATAGCTATGGGGACATTTTTCGCTCCAATTACAAGGATAACCCTTAGTAACCTTGGTCCAAGAACCGGGCTTGGTGTGGTCTTGCTCCACTACCAGAGGTTTATAGGAGCTTCCTTTGGAACGGCCATTGCAACTAATAATCTAGAGAAACTTAAAAACTTCTACTTTGAGCAAATAGGTATATTCCAGAACCAGATTTATACAAAATGGACGTTATCTAAGGCTTATAACATTGCCGATAAATTCTTTGATAATAAAACAGCTTATTTAAAGACCTATGCTCTTACTAAAAAGGCCCAAGAAATTATGGCGTCGAGCTGGGCTTTTCAAGAAGTTTTTAAAAGGAGTTATTTTTTCGCACTTATAGGTGCGATTATGCTCTTTATACTGATAACTAGAAACTACCTAATATCTAGGCAGACTCAGAAGGTATATTCTTCGAATAGCTGAGGTAGAATTATTTCTCTGCCTTCTTTTTTTACAAGTTCCATAAGTTTATTTCTTGCATCTTCTTCGCCATGCACTATAAAGACCTTACTTGCCCTTGTCCTTTCAATCCACTCAACAAGTTCACTTCTACTCATATGTGAAGAAAACCCATTTATGGTACAGATACTTGCTCTAACCTTGTAAGTATTACCCATAATATCAACTTCTTCTTTTCCATCAACTATTTCTCTACCGAGTGTTCCCACGGCTTGAAAACCAACAAAGACAATTGAGGATTCTTCCTTCCATATGTTATGCTTCAAGTGGTGTAAAATCCTACCGCCGTTACACATTCCAGATCCAGCAATTATTATAACACCACTCATGTTGTTTATGCTCTTCGATTCTTCTACATCCTCAATTATTTCCAGTGCTGAAAAATCGAAAGGATCTTTTCCAGTCTTAATTTCATTTTTTATTTCTTCTCTGAGGTATACCGAGTGCCTCTTCATTATGTTTATAACTTCGCTGGCCATAGGAGAATCGAGAAAAACCTTTGTATAGGGTATTTCCTTCTTTTCCATGAGGTTTTTCAGTATGTAGATGATCTCCTGAGCCCGTTCTACCGCAAATGCCGGGATCACAACATTCCCTTTTCTCTTGATTGTCTCCACTATAACTTTCCTGAATTCCGAAACTGTTTCCTCAAAACTCTTATGATCCCTGTCACCATAGGTGGATTCAACCACAAGGAAGTCGCTCTTTGGTGGTGGCTGCGGATCTGGTGTCAAAGGTTTGTTTTTGTTGCCCAGATCTCCGGAAAACACTATATTAAAATCGTTAGTTTTTAATTCTACAAAGGCAGATCCAATTATATGTCCAGCGTTATGTAGTACGAGATCAAAGTCGCCAATTTTTATAATTCTACCGTATCCATGTGTAGGTGAGAAATAGTCAAAACTATCCAAAACCTCTATAGTACAGTAAGGTGGTGGTAGGGGTAAAGGAGAGCCCTTTCTATAGGCTTCTTTTTTCTGTCTCTTATAGTCTTCGCATTTTAGCTTTCCAGCATCGAGAAGGACAACCCTAGCTATATCGTATGTAGCATCCGTACAGATTATACGTCCTCTGAAGCCCTTTTTCACCAGAACAGGAATCCTACCGCAGTGATCTAGATGACCATGGGTTAATATTAGATAGTTTATGGTTGATGAATCGAATCTAAAGGGTTCATAATTTTTTATCTCATCCTCTTTCAAGCCCTGAAAAAGCCCACAATCTACAAGTACCCTTGTATTTTTGTATTCAATTAAAAAACAGGAGCCAGTAACACCACCTGAAGCACCATGGAATGATATCCTAAAATTAGCCACCTTTCCTCCTCAGATAAGCTTCTTTCAGCTCCTCAACTCCAAAGATAGACCATACTGGTAGCCTAAGGTTTATGAATTCTTCGCTTTTTTCTTCAGGTCTTATAACTATCGAAACTACACCAATAATATCAACACCTAAATTACTTAATGCTCTATAGGCTTTCAAAGTTGAAGAACCAGTAGTTATCACATCTTCCACTATTACAACTTTATCACCTTCTTTTAGGTCACCCTCTACCAGTTTTCTGGTTCCGTGATCCTTTTCTTCTTTCCTTACCACGAAAACCTTTATAGGATGTCCCTTAAGATAACTCGTATAACTTACCGCATAAGCTATGGGATCTGCTCCCATCGTTAATCCACCTATAGCGTCTACTTTAAGATCCTTTATCATCTCAAAAACGATATTTCCTATCAAATAGAGACCTTCTGGATCCATTGTTACAGGTTTACAGTTTATGTAGTAATTGCTTATCATTCCAGATACTAATTTGAATTTGGGCTCCCTACTGTAGAGAAAGGACTTTTCAACTAGTAGCTCTTTCAAGCGTTCTTTAAAATTCGTTGTTCTTGACCTTTCCATAGTCTAAGATTAAATCAGAAATTTTCGTGTTTTTCAATCTTTCAACCAGTTCTTCCTGTAGTTTCTCCCAGAACTTCCTTATTTTGCATACTTGGGTAAATCCACATATAGCATCATCAAATAGGCATGTATTTATAACTATTTGTCCATCGATGGCTTCGATAACATCAAATACACTGATCTCGGATGGATCCTTGGCAAGCTTCATACCACCACTTTTACCGCGATAGGTGAAGATTATCTTTTTGGCGGCAAGACTAGAAACTATCGTTGGTAAAAAAGATCTTGGAATATCAAGGATCTCGGAAATTTCATCGGTCGTGTATTTTTTGCTTTTATCGGTGGCCATGAAAGCTATCATCCTTATTGCATAGTCGATCTGTCTTGTAATCACTTCCTTCACCTTCCTAATTTTTTAATCTATTTTATAAAAAATACAAGAATAGTTATATTTGTCAAGATAGCTTTGTCGTGTTTCTGCAGTTTACAAGGAGCTGTTTTTTAAGTAATTAGATAGAAAGTAAAAATGGGGAGGTGAAAATGCCTAGCTATGAGGACCTAAAGAAGTGGGATTTTGAGTACTTCTGGCATCCCTTTACCCAGATGAAAGAATATATGGAAAGGGATCCAGTTATAGTAGAAAGAGGTGATGGTGTATTTCTATACGATGTTAAAGGGAATAAGTATATAGATGGTATCTCATCCTTATGGGTGAACATTCATGGCCACAACAGAGAGGAGTTAAATCAAGCTATAGGTGAACAGCTATCAAAAATAGCTCATTCTACGACCCTTGGTATATCTAACGTTCCAGCAATCCTACTTGCCAAAAAACTAGTTGAGATAACTCCAAAAAGACTGAGGAAAGTTTTCTTCTCTGATACAGGTGCCTGTGCGATGGAAATAGGTATAAAGGTAGCTTACCATTACTGGCAAAATCTTGGTGTAAAGGGGAAGAGGAAGTTCCTATCTGTTAGAAATGGTTACCATGGCGATACTATTGGGGCTATGAGTGTAGGAGGTATAGATCTCTTCCACTCTATATATAAGCCACTTCTATTTGAAAATTACCTTGCCCCTAGTCCGTACTGTTACAGGTGTGAACTTAACGCGAATCCAGCTACTTGTGGCCTCCTGTGTTTGGAAAAACTCGATGAAATCGCAAAGAAACATAAAGATGAGTTGTGTGCAATAGTGTGTGAAAGTGCAGTTCAGGCTGCAGGTGGAATGATAGTACTGCCACAGGGTTATATGAAGGGGTTGAGAGAGATAGCCGATAGATATGGTTTGCTACTAGTACTCGATGAAGTAGCAGTCGGTTTTGGAAGGACTGGAAGGATGTGGGGATGTGAGCATGAAAATGTTGAGCCTGATATAATGGCGATTGCGAAAGGGTTGACAGGTGGCTATCTTCCGGTTGCAGCGACACTCGTTACAGACGAGATATATAACGCGTTCTTAGGCGATTACACAAAAACCTTTTACCATGGGCATACCTATACCGGTAATCCCTTAGGATGTGCCTGTGCTTTGAAGAATATAGAGTTATTTGAGAGGGATAAGGTATTAGAGGCTCTACAATCTAAGATAGAACACCTAACGAAAAGGTTAGAAGAGTTCTGGGAGCTGAAACATGTAGGTGATATAAGACAAAAAGGGTTTTTAGTAGGTATAGAGTTGGTTAAGGATAGGAAGACAAAAGAACCATTCCCCTACAGAGAGAGAACTGGCTTTAAGGTAATATATAAGGCTAGGGAAAGAGGAGTTTTGATAAGACCACTTGGTGATGTTATAGTCATTATGCCCCCTCTTGTCATAGACCTAGAGAATCTCGATAAGCTTATAGATGTTATAAAGTGGAGTATAAAGGAGGTTACGGAAAGATGATTATATTAGAGGAAGAGTTAAAACTTATCCTGAGAAATGTTGTAGAATGCATATCTGAGGAAGAACTGAGAGAAAAGCTTTTAAAGGCAAGAAAGGAGAACAGACCTCTTAGGATCAAGGCAGGTTTTGATCCAACAGCTCCTGACCTACACCTTGGACACGCCGTCTTACTTAGAAAGCTTAAGACATTTCAGGATCTCGGGCATAAAGTCTACTTTCTTATAGGTGATTTTACAGCCATGATAGGGGATCCCACCGGTAGAAGTGAAACTAGAAAGGCCCTTTCAAGAGAAGAAGTTATGGAAAATGCAAAAACCTATCAGGAACAAGTTTTTAAGATCCTAGATCCCCAAAAGACGAAGATAGTTTTTAATTCCAGCTGGTTTGATAAGTTTACATCCTACGACATGGTAAAACTCACTGCAAAGTATACTGTTGCAAGGATGTTGGAAAGGGATGATTTTAAGAAGAGATACAAAGAAGGAATACCCATATTTATACATGAGTTTGTTTACCCTTTGCTTCAGGGGTATGACTCTGTGGTTATTGAGGCTGACGTTGAGTTAGGTGGAACTGATCAAAAATTTAATCTACTTGTGGCGAGAGATATCCAAAGGGAGTACGGCCAGGAGCCCGAAGTAATCATGATGTTACCCATACTAGAAGGGTTAGATGGTGTGAATAAGATGAGCAAATCACTGGGCAATTATGTTGGTATAAACGAGGATCCACGGGAGATGTATGGGAAACTCATGTCCATAAGCGATGATCTGATGTGGAGATACTATGAGCTATTATCTGATATATCTCCTGAAGAGCTGGAGAAAAAGAGAAGTCTCGTGGAAAGTGGCGAGTACCATCCTAAAAGGGCAAAGATGGACCTTGCCTTTGAGATCGTTGCGAGATTCCATGGCATAGAGTCTGCGAGGAGGGCAGAAGAGGAATTTGAGAGAGTATTTAGCAAAAGGGAAGTCCCAGCAGAAATGGCTTATTTCGAATTTAAAGTGGAAGGGGGGATGAAACTCGTAAGGATACTTACTGAAAGTGGGCTCGCTAAGTCAAATTCGGAAGCAAAGAGATTAATAGAGCAGGGAGGTGTAAAAATAGATGGCGAGAAAATAGTGGATGTCGATTTCGTGATCCCCTCTGATGGCAGGGAAAGAGTTATAAAGGTGGGGAAGAAAAGCTTCATAAGAATAAAGGTTCTAAAGTAATGGGTGTAGTAAAAACTCCAAAACCGGTAAACCTGATATGCGCTATTACCTATAAGGATGAAGATATTAGATTAAAAGCTGAAGAGTTGTTAGAGGAGGCTTATGGTGAGATAGATTTAAGAAGTAAGATTTATAGATTTTCGAACTATACAAATTACTATGAAAAGGAGATGGGTTCACCCCTTTATAAGTACATTGTGAGTTTTGAAAAACTTATCATTTTAGAAGACCCGGAGATTATAAAGCTTAAATCCAATGAAATAGAGTTGGTACTTTCCCTTGACGGTAAAAGAAGAGTTAATCTTGACACAGGATACCTTACAGAGTCACAACTAGTGCTTTTTAGCACCAAGGGCTATTATCACAGGATATACTTGGGTAAGGGTATCTATGCAGAGGTGACTCTATACTATCGTGAGGGTTCCTTTAGACCCTTTGATTGGACCTATAGGGATTATAGAGATGAGCTTGTGATAGGGTTTTTAAACCGCTTGAGAGAGAATTACAGGGAGAAGTTAAAAAGTTGGCTGTAAAGATCCCTAGTGCTACTGTAATAGGCATAGAGGCAATTGGAGTTGATGTTGAAATCGATATATCACGAGGATTGCCTGCGTTTAACATCGTAGGTTTACCCGATACTACTGTAAAAGAGGCAAAGGAAAGGATCAGGGTCGCGATAAAGAATTCTGGTTTTGATTTTCCAAACGGCAGGATAACCGTGAATCTCGCACCCGCCGAAGTCAAGAAAGAAGGCTCTCTCTTTGATCTACCGATAGCTATAGGGATACTTGTTCATAGAGGTATTGTAGATTTTAAGGATGTAGAAGATGTTCTTGTACTTGGAGAACTAGCTTTAGATGGAAGTGTGAGAAGGGTAAGGGGAGTTTTACCTGTTGCGTGGAAGATGAGGGAATGGAACCTAAAAAGACTTATAATCCCCCTTGAAAACCTATACGAAGTCTTACTTGTGAAGAAGAATTTTGAAGATCTAGAGATATATCCAGTAACGTCACTTGTAGAGGCCATAAATGCGATAAAGGGTTGGGAGGAACCAACAAAGACGAGTTTGGATGTTATTAGTATTGATCAGAGATTTGAAATCGACTTTGTAGACGTTGAAGGACAACTTGCGGCAAAGAGAGCCGTGGAGATAGCTGTAAGTGGTGGTCATAACATACTACTATTTGGACCACCTGGTACCGGAAAGACCATGATAGCAATGAGGATACCCACGATCATGCCGGAGATGGAACTTAATGAGATTGTTGAAACAACGGCTATATACAGTGTGGCAGGAGAACTGAAAGAAGGTGAAATAATAGCCAAAAGACCTTTCAGAAATCCTCATCACACTATCTCTGATGTTGCACTACTTGGTGGAGGCACCCACTTTAGACCGGGAGAGGTAAGTCTTGCGAATAATGGTGTACTCTTTTTGGACGAGCTACCAGAATTCAGAAGGAATGTTATAGAGGCTCTTAGGCAACCTTTGGAGACGGGTTATATATCGATAGGCAGGGTTGGATATAGGGTAACATTACCTGCAAAGTTTATGCTCGTTACTGCGATGAATCCTTGTCCCTGTGGTTACCTTGGCCATCCAACGAAGGAGTGTAAATGTACACCTCTTGAAATAAAGAAATACACTAACAAGGTTTCTGGACCTATTCTCGATAGGATAGATATGACAGTAGAGGTTGCACAGGAAAAGAAGCCAGTTTATAAAACTAGCATAATTCAAGGTGATAGATTTACATCTAAAGATATGAGAAGTAGGGTCATTGAAGCCAGAGAAATCCAGAGAAGGCGATTTTCAGATAGAGAATACAAATATAATTCACGCATACCGCCTAAAGACGTAAAACACTTCTGCAAACTGTCTCATGAAGCAGAAGAAGTCTTCGATAGAGCCGTTAAAAGTCTGTCTCTATCAATGAGAGGAGTTCATAGGACTCTAAAAGTGGCAAGAACAATAGCAGATTTAGATCATTCCAATTTTATAGAAAGGCAGCATATATTGGAAGCTTTACAGTATAGAGGAAATCTTTTCAACTAACTCAACTACCAGTTTTCTTGTGTCTTCAATGGTTCCAGAGTTGTCTATGACAAAGTGTGCTTTCTTCCTTTTAACCTCTATATCGATTTGGTTTTTTATCCTGAGTTCTGCTTCTCCTCTTGTTAGATTATCTCTCTCCATCAATCTCTTTATCTGTAGTTGTCTAGGGATATATACCACTACTATGAAGTCAAACCTATCTTCGGCCTTTACTTCAAAAAGTAGAGGTACCTCAACAAAAACTAGACTACAAGGTGATTTGCTCTCTATTTCGGCTATTTTCTTGTCTACCTCTTCTCTTATGAGTGGATGTAATATACCCTCCAATAGTTTTTTCTTTTCAGGATCGCTAAAGATCATTTTAGCTAGTTTTTTCCTATCTATTTCTCCACTATCATCCAGAATCCCACTACCAAATACTTCGACTACCTTTTCGTAACCTTTTTCTCCTTTTTTTGTGATACTTCTAGCTATTTCATCACTACTTAAAACCCTGTAACCCATCTCCCTTATTATCCTTAAAACAGTACTTTTACCCGTGGCTATTCCACCTGTGAGCCCAATCTTTTTCATCACTCCTTACTCCAACTATCACCTACATGGATATCCACAACAAGAGGTACACTGAATTCTGGTACAACCTTTTCCATTATTTCTTTAACATCCCTTGTAAACTCTTCCACAATTTCCTCCTTCACCTCAAAAACAAGCTCATCATGCACTTGAAGTACCATATAGGCGGGTAGCTTATTTTCCTTTATGTATCTGTAAACTTTTATCATAGCGAGTTTTATTATCTCGGCGCTTGTTCCCTGAATAGGAGTGTTTATAGCTATTCTCTTTGCAAGTTCTCTTTCATCCTTTCTTAGACTGTAGAATTCCGGTATGGGTCTTATCCTACCAAAATATGTTCTGACAAGTCCCTTTTTTCTAGCTTCCTCCACCACCTCATCTATGAATCTTCTGACACCAGGATACTTCTTGAAATAGATATCTATGAAGTTTTTAGCTTCTTCTACTGTAATACCAAGCTCCTTAGAAAGACCGTAGGGACTCATTCCATAGATTATGCCAAAATTGACGACTTTCGCTTTCCTCCTAAGTTCTGGTGTAACTTCTTCCTTCTTAACCTGAAAAACTTCCATCGCAGTAAGTAGATGTATGTCTTCTCCTCTTTCAAATGCACCTATCAACATTTCATCCTTAGAAAGTTCAGCTAAAACCCTGAGCTCTATCTGCGAGTAGTCAAAGGAAACGAGAAGATAACCACTATCGGTAGTAAAAACAGTCCTTATAAGCTTACCATAATCTCCCTTTATAGGTATATTTTGTAAGTTTGGTTCACTCGATGACAACCTGCCTGTAATTGTGACTATCTGATTGTAGGTCGTATGGATCCTACCTGTTTCGGGATTTACCATTGATAGTAACCCATTTATGTATGTAGATTTGAGCTTAGCTAGTTGCCTGTACTCGAGTAATAGCGATGGAAGTTCGTGATATTTAGTAAGTTCTTCAAGAACCTCAACATCCGTAGAGTAACCAGTTTTGGTCTTTTTAACAGGTGGCAACCTAAGTTTTTCGAATAGTATGAATGCAAGTTGCTTTGGGGAATTTATGTTAAACCTTGTACCAGCAGAACTGTAGATCCTTTCGGTAAGTTCTTTCATTTTGGAGTCTATAATTCTACCTATCTCTTTGAGTTTGACCCTGTCAATTTTGATACCTCTTAATTCCATTTCGGCTAGGACTTTAGTCAGAGGTAATTCTATATTTCTATAAACGTTAATCAGCCCTTTTTCCGACATTTTCTCATTTATGTATCTCCAAAGCCTAGTCAAAAGGTTGAAGCTTATCCCATTTCCTCCGACATAAGTAGCTATGACCTCATCAATTCCATCCGGTTTCATAAGCGGATTTATGAGGTGTAGTGCTATAAGAATATCGTAGATAGTCTTATTCGTTTCTATTCCTTCCTTTAAAAGTTCATAAAACACCCTTTTGGAGTCATAGGCCACTACCTCATATACATTATCCAATAGTTCAAAGAGTTCTCTAGCCTTTTTAACTGAAAATACCCTTCCTTCTGTGAAAACACTTAAACCGTCTATACCAGGGATAATGAAGGCGATAGGCATATTAGCCCTTTTTGACTCTGTTACCTCCATATTTTCTCTCTTTTCTCTTACTTCTTTGAGTATACCAGCTTCTCTTGATAATTCCTTAAGAAGTGAACGAAACTCTAGTTCGGAATATATCTTCACTAACTCATCTAAGTTTGGACTACCTATTTTCAGCGAATCAATATCTATTTTCAGATCCAAATCAGTATTTATCCTAAATAGAGACTCACTTAAATATGCATCTTCTTTACCCTCTACCAGTCTTTTCCTGAGAGCTGGCGGAAAACTGGTAATCCTTTTATAGATCTCATCTAGACTGGTGAATTTCGATGCTATTTCTTTTGCGGTTTTTTCTCCTATCCCCTTTACTCCGGGTATATTGTCAGACTTATCTCCAACTAGAGCGAAATAGATAGGTAGCCTATCGGGCGGTAATCCGTATTTTTCTATAACCTTGTTCTCATCGTACAGAACCTCTTTCATAGGATCGAACACTACTGCCTTTGAAGAGGATACAAGCTGTAAAAGGTCCTTATCTGGAGACACTATAAAGACATCGTATCCTTTATCCAAAGCCCTTTTAGTCAATGTACCTATTATATCATCGGCTTCAACGCCTCTAACTTGGACTATCGGTACTTCTAGAGCCTTCAAGATAGCATGAACATATGGGATCTGGACTTGTAGGTCTGGAGGCATAGGGAGTCTCGTTGATTTATATTCTCTGTAAATTTCGGTTCTTACCTTTGACTTCCCTTCATCGAACACAACAGCCATATACTCAGGTCTTTTTTCTTTCAGTAGTTTGGTTATCATTCTTGTGAAACCGTAAACACTATTCGTAGGTAGTCCTTTAGTGGTTGATAAAAAGGGTAAAGCGTAAAAAGCCCTATAGATATAGTTGGAACCATCCACTATGAACAGTTTTTTCTCTTTCACAGTGTTAATTAATAGTATTAAAAGTTGACTAAGTAAAGGATTACATTTAATATTAGGTAATTGTGGTAGAAGTTTTTAGATCACTTAGATCCAGGAATTTTAGGCTGTTTTTTATAGGTCAGACAACATCGCTGATCGGTACGTGGATGCAGAGGATAGCCCTTTCCTACTATATATACAGAACAACTGGATCTCCTTTTCTACTTGGATTAACGGACTTTTTGAGTCAAATACCCGCACTCTTTCTAGGGATGGTAGGCGGAATTGTAGCAGATAGGACTAGTAAGAAAAACCTATTTATAACTACACAAACTTTGGCTCTCATACAAGCTCTATTACTAGCTTTATTTACGAATACGGATAAACCCTTCATCCCACTGATAATAATCCTTGGCTTTTTCCTCGGTGTTATAAATTCCTTTGATATGCCCGCCAGAAATGCTCTTATTCCTCTCATGATAGAAAACAAAGAGGATATCTCAAATGCCATAGCCATGGTTGGTATGATGGTTAATATGGCTCGTATTATTGGATCATCAATAGGTGGATTTGTAATAGAACATTTTGGAGAATACTTTTGTTTCATACTGAACGCTATAAGCTTTGCCTTCGTTATACTAACACTTTTCTTTGTTAGGATAAGAGAAGAAAAAGATAACGTAATGACAGGGTCATTAATTTCCAGTTTAAGGGAAATTTTAGGGTATGTTAAACAGAAAAGGACTATTCTCATCACCCTCTCTCTATTTACTATAACAAACCTTCTGGCCATGCCCTATGTCATTTCGATGACCATATTTGCAAGGGATGTTCTCGGTCTTTCGGCTAAAGCCTTAGGAATCATACTAAGTGCTTTAGGTATAGGTGCGATAATAGCGGGTTTTATTGTGGCGTCCTTAAAAAACACATCTTTTATCGGAAGACTTGTCCCTATCCCTGCGATTATAACTGGTATAGCCTACATAACTACAGCTATTTCACCGGGATTTACAATAGCTCTTATTACGTCAGCCATTATCGGTTTGAGCTTGACCTCATCTATCATTCTCACCAACTCCTTTATACAAATATTGGTTCCCGATTCACTTAGGGGTAGAATAATGGGTATTTACACATCACTGTTTATAGGTATAGCTCCTATAGGAAGTCTAATAATAGGTTTGCTAGCTGAACATGTGGGAATAATTAAGACTTTGATACTAATAGGCTCTATCACAATATTATCTGGCATTATAGCTACCTTGATAATCTATAGGAGCAACAAGGAATGAAGGATAAAGAGAAACTTATGTTGATAGCGATTGAAGAAGCGAAGAAGGCATTTGAAATTGGGGAAGTGCCCGTTGGAGCAATTGTGGTCAAGGATGGTGTTATAATAGGTAAGGGACACAATAAAAGGGAGAGTAAACAAAATCCAGTTTTACACGCAGAGATAGTCGCCATAATGGAAGCTTCCAAAAAACTAAAGTCCTGGAGATTGGAAGGTTGTGAAATATACGTTACCCTTGAGCCATGTCCTATGTGTGCCGGTGCTCTTATCCTATCGAGGATAAAGAAGGTCTACTTTGGAGCAAGGGATCCAAAAAAGGGGGCAATAGTGAGTAAATTGAATCTACTAGAGGTTAAGTTTAATCATTCTGTAGAATGGGAAGGGGGCATCTTGGAAGAAGAGTGTGGAGAACTGCTTAGAAGATTCTTTAAGATACTAAGAGAGGAGGACAGATGAGTAACTACACTTTTCTATCAGTACTATTTTCAGTTATTATTTTAATAGCACTCTTGGTAGATTTATTTTACATAAGGGGTGATAAATCGGACATTGATAAAATTCCTTTTAAAGAATCTCTAGTTTGGTCGGTAGCTTGGGTACTTTTAGCTCTTATCTTTAATTTTATCATCTATTTAAAGACTAGCGATCTAGATAAAGCTATGGAGTTTCTTGCAGGTTATCTTATAGAGAAGAGTTTAAGTCTAGATAACATATTTGTTTTTGCTACTATATTCGAATACTTTCAGGTTCCCGAAAGATACCAGAGGAAGGTTTTAATTGTAGGAATACTAAGTGCTGTATTGGCAAGGGCTATTTTTATATTTGGTGGTATTTACCTTGTAAAAAAATTCTATTTTATTCTTTACGTTTTTGGTGTTATACTTATTTATTCTGGTATAAAACTATTTTTTATGAAAGAAAAGGAGAGGGAATTATCGCAGATCCGTATTATAAAGTTTCTATCGAACCATCTACCTATAACCGATAGGTTCTACGGTAATAGCTTGATTGTTAGGATTAATGGTAAACTCTATTTAACTCCTCTAATGGTTGTACTGATCCTTATTGAGATAAGTGATATAATATTTGCGATAGATAGCGTTCCCGCTATATTTGCAATAACTCTTGATCAGTTCATAGTTTACACATCGAACATCTTTGCTATACTCGGATTGAGGGCACTCTACTTCCTTTTAAGTGACCTTAAGGCGAGGTTTTGCTATTTAAAACATGGTATTTCAGTCATCCTAGTTTTTGTCGGTGTAAAGATTCTTGTCTCGAAATATATTAATATAAAACCGCTTTTATCTGTATCGTTGATTTCAATTATAATATTATTTAGCATAATTGCTAGTATAATGAATAAAAAGGAGGGTAGGGATGTTGCCACTTGAAGGTATAAGGGTGCTTGACTTGACAAGGCTAGTACCAGGTCCTTATGCTACTATGATCCTTGCCGACTTTGGAGCTGAAGTAATAAAGATAGAACAACCTGGGATAGGTGACTATGCAAGAGAATTCGAACCAAAGATGAAAAAGGAAAGTGCTATATTTTATATGTTTAACAGAAACAAAAAAAGTATCACGTTGGACCTAAAGAAGGGAGAGGATAAAAACAAATTCATTGAACTTGCAAAAACAAGCGATGTTATAATAGAAGGTTTTAGACCAGGTGTCATGGATAGACTAGGTCTAGGGTATGATAGAATATCAGAGATAAACCCGAGAATAATATGGTGTTCTATCTCTGGCTTTGGAAAGGAGAGTCCTTACAAACATATGCCTGGTCATGATATAAACTACGTTGGGCTTGGGGGTATATTGGACCTTACAGGTTACGAAAGACCAGCTGTTCTTGGAACACAGCTTGCAGATATTGGTTCAGCTTTATGGGCTGTGATAGGTATACTTCTCGCTCTTAGAGAAAGGGACAAAACGGGAAAAGGTGATTTTATAGATGTTTCTATGTTTGATACGGTAATTTCGTGGCTTGGAATACCCCTTGCAGAGTACATAGCTACAGGAATTGTCCCAAAAAGGAGAAATACTTGGAGCACAGGAGCTACGAGCTGTTATGATGTTTATGAGGTGAAGGATGGATTTGTAACTATTGCGGGACTTGAGGAAAAATTCTGGATAGATATAATGAAAGCAATAGGTAGGGAAGACCTAATACCATACCAGAATAGTAGGGAAAAATGGGTAAAAGAGGAGATAGAAAAAACCCTTAAACAGTTTACTATAGAAGAGATCGAGAGGTTAGCTCGTGAAAAGGGGCTATGTATGATGCCTGTTAAAGATATATCACAGGTATTGGAAGATCCACATGTTAAAATGAGAGAACTCATATGGGAAATAGAGATTGAAGAAGAGGGTAAGGTAAAAACCATAGCCCCTCCTATAAAGTTTGGTAATATTCAACCGATAGTTAAAAGTCCACCGCCGGAAATGGGTGAACATAACGAAGAGTTCTTTAAATAAGATTTACCATAGCTTAGTTAAACTTGATCCAGTTTACCTACAAGGTTTAAACCATTTTTACCGGTTGCCTGGAATATTTTCACTTTGCATCTTAGAAAACTGTAATCTCCTTCAACGAGTATAGGAATATAGTTCTCGGAAAGAGCCCTAGTATACCTATTTCCATCTATCGTCCTACCTTCAACAACGCCATAGATCTTTTTCCCCAGGAAGCTACTAATAAACCTATCCATCTTTTCATTCCTCAGTTTTCTTAAAGCTTCATATCTTTCCCTCTTTACCGATGGTGGTACTTTTGGATTGAGTATACTTGCTAAAGTACCTGGTCTATCTGAATAGGTGAATATATGCATGTAATATATGGGCAATTGGTCTATCGTCTCGTAAGTTTCTAAAAAGTCTCTCTCGGTTTCCGTAGGAAAACCAACTATAACGTCCACACCTATTCCAACAATAGGAATTTTTTCCTTCAACTTGAGTACAATATTTTCAAAGAATTTTCTCTTGTATTTTCTGTTCATAATTTCCAGTATCCTATCACTCCCACTTTGAAGAGGTATGTGAAAGTGTTTTGCTATTTTTTCATGGATTACAAAGTCTATCAATTCATCACTCCACTCTGTAGGTTCAATAGATGACAGTCTTATCTTCTTAAGGGAATCTATCTTCACAAGTCTTTTTAAAAGATCCACTAGACTAACACCAAGGTCCTTGCCGTAACTACCAAGATTAACACCCGTTAAAACAATTTCCTCAAAACCTCTATCTACAAGCCTTTTTACTTCTTCAACGACAAAATCAATTTCTGCGCTTCTAGGCTTACCTCTCGCTTTCCAAACTATACAATAGCTACATTCTGAATCACATCCATCCTGTACTTTTACAAAGGCTCTTGCATAATCTTTAAAATCTTCTACAGGCATAGGATAGAAAACCTCGCGTGAGATATTTCGGGTGTCCTCTAAATCTCCCTTGATCAGGTAATCTTTTACTATATCTACAAGAAATACTTTTTCAACATTTCCAACAACTATATCAGCTCCTATATTCTTCAGTTCGTCCTTTTTCAGTTCAGCATAGCAACCTACCGCTACGACTATTGATTTAGGGTTTCTCCTTTTTGCTTGCCTTATAGCCTGTCTACTCTTTGAATCAGCCTGAGAAGTGACGGTACAGGTGTTGATTATGTAGATATCTGCTTCCTCCTTAAAATCAACTATACCATATCCCGCTTTACTAAAAGACTCTACGATATACTCACTCTCATACTGATTTAGTTTACACCCTATGGTTAAGATAGCTACCTTCATATTTCTCTTGCACCACCTCTTATATTCGATTGTAAAGTATAAGTGGGCAAGCTTTACTTTTCAATCGGTCAATAATAATAATATAATTTAGCATACACCATAGAAGTTGGAGTTAACGATGAAACTAAAGGTTATAGATGTTCATACACACTATGCGGATGTGAAAGTTTGGAGCCCTCATGTTGTCGAGTGGTGGAAGAAAATGGGTAATCCCGAATTTAAAGTAGGGGAATTCGAATATAATCCCAGCAATCTGCTAGAGCTTATGGATAGGGCAAATGTAGAATATATAGTGATCCTGCCAGAGAGGTGCCCGAAGGTTACAGGAATTACAATGCCAGAGGATGTAATAGAGTTCTGTAAACATTCCGAAAGATTCATCCCTTTTACGGATACAAATCCCAATATAGTAACCTATCTCTATGAGGATTTCGAAAGATTTGTTGATATGGGTGTAAAGGGTCTAAAAATCCATCCTGTACATGGCAACTTTGATCCTAGGGATAGTAGACTTTACCCCATTTATTACCTCTGCATGAAGAGAAATTTACCTGTCATGTTCCATACAGGTTCAAGTGTATTCCCTGGAGCAGCTAATAAATTTGGGAATCCCATGTATATTGACGAAATAGCTGGAGACTTTCCAGAGCTGAAGATAATAATGGCTCACGGTGGAAGAGGGTTCTGGTACAGCGAAGCTCAGTTTATAGTGCGCTTAAGGAAAAACGTATATATAGACATATCCGGCTTACCCGTTAGAAGATTAAAGGACTACTTCCCAGATATCGAAAGATTAAAAGATAAGTTCCTGTTTGGGACGGATTGGCCTGCTGTTTCCTTTAAAAACACAATAGAGGAATTTCTAGCGCTAGATCTATCGCAATCCGCAAAAGAGGCTATCCTTTATTACAATGCAAAAGGGGTATTAGGAATATGTTGAAGAAATGCCTTGGATTACTAACAATTCTGTTTATCCTTCTATTACCCGTTTTGTCCTATACGGAAGATGGTAAGGATGTAGAGGATAAAGACCTGAGTAACAAAACTGTGGTATTTAAGCAGAATTACAAAGTCAGATTTGGCATGGTTCCTGTTGGCTATATTACAGTAACACTTTACGAAGATAGAGATTTGTATGCTGTAAGTGTTAAAGCTAACACCACAGGGATCGCGGATGTTGTGTATCCAGTGCGGGATAAATTTCTAACCTTTTTCAAAAAGGATTTAACTTCTTTTTTAAAAGCTAGTATATCAATAAGAGAGGGAAGTTACAGTAGAGACGAGTTTATGGAACTAAAAGATGGAAAGCTTGCTTGTAGAAGTGGAGAGAAGGTAATCGAGAGAGATGTGGGCAATAAGAGGATATTTGATATGGTCTCGGCCCATTTTGCCTTCGTTTTGGGTATGAGAAAATGGAGGGATTATGGCGAAGCGTCAAATTTTTACGTATCAGACTGTAAAAAAGACATAAGGCCTGAAGTGGATTATTACGGTACAAGTACTATCAAAAAGGGTGATAAGGAAATAAGAGTCTCTCAGTACGCTTTGTTCTTACCTGTAAAGGGTATTTTACTTGCAAGAAGTGAAGATAAGAAGGTTTATATATTATTAGATGAAAAGGACATGTGGTTGGTTTATAGTTATATTCCAACCCAATGGGGGAATATACATATAGAGGCAGAATAGGTGAATATTCTGGGATCCCTTCTAGTATCTATTGGACTTCTGGTTATTTTGGTTGTGTTAGCTGTAAAGTCAGTTTTCAAGTCAAAAATACCACCTGGCTTAAAAAAAGGTATATATGGAGAGTGGAACCATAGAGCAATTGAAGAAATAACTAAAACCTGTAAATCTTCCTTTTCCTTCGCTATTGTAGGAGATCCTCATAACTCTTGTTGTATTTTTGGTGACATAATTCGAGATATAAACGATGATGAAAGTATAAAATTTGTCATCATACTTGGTGACATAACACAAAGGGGTAGTCTTGAAGAGTATTTAATAGCCATAGATAAATTAAAAAAACTCAAAAAACCGACTGTTGTATTAATAGGAAACCATGATATTCATAAAAACGGGAGAGACTGGTTTTACAAGTTTTTCGGTTATTTTTATTTTTATTTTAAAGTCGGAAATTCCTGTTTTGTAATGTTAGATACATCTGAAAAGAGGTATTTTCCGTCCTTTGAGCTAAAGTGGCTAGAGGATGTTTTAAAAAGTTCCTATGATTGTAATTTAAAATTTGTATTCTCCCATATTCCTCTATTCGATCCAGCTAAAGGGGAGAAGGAGAAAGGACATAGCATACAGGACTTTAAGTTAGCCAATCTACTTTTGGAACTGCTCAAAAAGTATAATGTAGATACAATATTTTGTGGACACATCCACGGTTTCTTTTCCGGATACTGGGACTCGTTGAAGTTCTATGTATCCGGGGGAGGTGGAGGAGATCTAGGTGGGGTAGGAGAAAATTACTTCTACCACTATCTAAAGGTAACCATAATAGGTGATAAATGTAATGTTGAAATTATCGAAGTAAAAACAACCCCATCTAAAACTTTACTCGAAAAGGTCTGTAAAAGATATGTTATACCTTTTACCGTTTATCTATCTAAGAATTCCATACCTATTACACTTATAGCCTCCTTTTCGATTCTTTTCGGAACCCTACTATTCTATTTATAGTTAGGTAAAGTTACCTACAGAATTCGCTACTATAGATTATCGGTCCATCTCTCTTAACAAAACCATTACCGGTTCTTTCTATAACCCAACCAGCATCCATTTTACCTCCATAGGGCATCCTAACAGGAAGGAATCTAACATACTCGTTGTAGTAAACCATACCGTACGCCTCTCTTATTTTCAAAAGTTCCTCTCTAGGAATATGACCAAATAAGTATATTATGTGTCTAAACCTTGTAGAAAGCGCATAATTTATAGCATCTCTAATATCGTCAAACTTTATAACCCCAAGAAAGGGGCCAAAGGCTTCAAGGTC
>JAGDVO010000003.1:16441-34485 GCA_023269715.1 Thermosulfidibacter sp. | reverse complement strand
TTTTTGGTAAGTGGCAACATATTACCTACCATGTAAGCAAGATAAATTTAGACACCTTCAAAAGCGGTATAGGATTCGATGGCTCCTCGATACGTGGCTTCTCACTTATACACGAATCCGATATGCTACTAATACCAGATCCCAATACATTCTTCATAGATCCCTTTCTGGAACCGAAAACTGCTGTTATGATATGCGATGTCTATGATCCTATAAATAAGGAACGCTCCAAAAGAGATCCCAGATATACGGCTGAAAAGGCTCAGGAATACCTGAAAGAGAGCATACTAGGAATTGGAAATCCAGAGAAAAATGTAGCCTATTTTGGCCCCGAAATTGAATTCTTCATTCTTGACTCGGTGGAGTTTGGTGTAGGTATGAACTTTGCCTTTTGGAAGGTGGACTCAGAAGAGGGCTGGTGGAGAAGAACAGAAGCCTCAGAAGGTCACAAAATACCACCTAAGAGGGGTTATTTCCCCACACCGCCCATTGACAAAACAATGAACATAAGAAACGAAATGGCCAAAATTCTAAGGGATATAGGGATAAACGTGGAACTTCACCACCATGAAGTGGCAAGTGGAGGACAAGCCGAAGTCAATATAAGATTTGATACCCTCCTATCACAGGCAGATAAGATTATGACCTGCAAATATATCTTCAAAATGGCGGGTTTTAAACATGGAAAGTTCGTTACTTTTATGCCAAAGATATTCCCAGGAGATAATGGTTCAGGAATGCATACACATTTTTCAATATGGAACGGTGATAGAAATCTATTCGCAGGTGCCGAGTATGCTGGTGTCTCAGAATTATGTTTATACGCAATAGGAGGAATATTGAAACATGCACCAGCAATTGCAGCATTCACTAACCCAACTCTAACATCATACCACAGACTAGTCCCAGGATTCGAAGCCCCAGTTAATTTAGCATATTCTGCAAGAAATAGAAGCGCAGCTATAAGAATTCCTATGTATTCCAGTGACCAAAGGGCAAAAAGGATTGAAGTGAGATTCCCCGATCCCTCCTGTAACCCCTATCTTGCCTTCTCAGCTATCCTAATGGCAGCTCTTGATGGGATAGAAAACAAAATCTATCCAGGAGAACCTATAGATAAAGACATTTACAATCTACCCCCAGAAATAAAGAAGGGCATACCAAAGCTACCGGCATCCCTGGGTGAGGCAATAGAGGCTCTAAAAAACGACTACGAATTTCTCACAAAGGGAGATGTATTCCCTCTAGAGATGATAGAAATCTGGATCAGCAAGAAAGAAGAGGAAATTTCACAGGTAGCGGATATAGTACATCCTAAAGAATTCGAACTATACTTTGACATTTAAGGACATTTAAGGAGTAGGTTGGGAAATTTGACCTAATCCAATACCAGCAAGAATAAGAGTCGAGTATCTATATACTCAACCTACTCCTTGTTATCTCCTTACCTCTTTCTACACCAGGTTGATCGAAGGGATTAACACCATAAAGGTAACCAGAAAGGGCAACAGCTATTTCATAAACCATAAAGAGATAACCGAAAACCTCTTCATCTATGTTGGATAGATAGAGGGTTGCATTGGGAATCCCCCTTTCCGTCATAGCATCTCTTGTCCCCTCGTAGGAAGCTACAAGGATATTACCTAGACTTTTACCATTGAGATATTTAAAGTCTTCAAGAAGTGGATCTCTTATCGTAAAATCAACAAGAGATCTCTCTGGGACTATGAACGTTACAACCTTATCCCTTGGACCATCATTGTAGAGCTGTATCTGAGAATGTTGATCAACAGTACCTATAGCCTTAACCGGAGTCTGCCCTTTACCATCCTTACCCAGAGATTCAGCCCACAACTGTCTAAACCAATCAACAAACTTTTCCATAGACTCAATATAGGTCATGTAGACGTTTATATTCATACCCTTCTTGTAGAGAAGATAATAGATAGCAGCAAGCATAAAAGAAGGATGTTTTTTGTTCACCCCTTCTAATTCAGTAATCGCACTTTTTGCACCCTTCAGCATAGAATCGACGTCCAATCCCATAAAATAAAAGGGGAATATACCGACAGCGGAAAGTACACTAAACCTACCACCTACATTAGGTGGAACGTCAAAGCACTTAAGACCCTTACTCAAAGCAAACTTCCTAAGAGGACCCTTTACAGGATCAGTTATGACAACTATCCTATCGGAAAAGTCTTCCTTAAAAACGTTTTCAAAAATGCGGTATATAAGATTGAAATTGGCTATAGTCTCAAGAGTAGTACCAGACTTAGAAACTACAACAATACAGGCATTCACAAAATCTATGTGTCTTATAAGTCTATCAAATTTGATCGGATCTACATTATCAAAGACTACAAAATTACTGTTTTGACGGTAGAAAATCGCATTCAATACAGCTTCTACTCCAAGAGATGAGCCACCTATACCTACAAGTATAAGTTGGGAATAACGCTCTCTCATTATGCTAGCTATTCTTTCCAGATGGGAAAAATTCTCATAGGGAAGTTTCATAAATCCCAATTCATTCTCTTCATGCCGCCTTACTAGATCTCTATAGCAATCGACAAGCTTATCCAAAGTACTTTCCAGTTCATCTCTACCTATACCGTATTGACCTACAACATCATTAAAAACCCTTTCAAAATCAAACCTAACCTTCTCCATAATTCCACCCCACTTCAAAAGCTCTTAGATTCTGCTCTCTAAACCTCTCAGGAACCCTTTCCAACAAAACCTTCAACCAAATATTCTTTTCCCAAGGAAGAAACCTACTTGCCAAATATCCCAACAAAATCACATTAGTCAATCTTGCATCCTTAAGCTCCTTCGCCAAAGCTAAGCCCTCTATACTGTAAACCTCAAAATGCTCTATAAGCCTCTCAAAAACATCATTGGGATACTTTGCTTCACCACTTAAAACCGTAATCGGCATTATTCTCTGTCTATTGAGTATTACTCTTGCAGATGGCTTAAGATACTGCACGTACCTTAGGGCTTCTAGTTCCTCAAAGGCTAACATCAAATCAGCACTACCAAGTGGAATAATAGGTGAGTACACCTTCTCACCTATTCTGACAAAGGAGAACACGCTACCACCTCTTTGCGCCATACCGTGTATTTCACTTTTCTTAACATCATAACCCTTGGACAAGGCAACTTCAGATAGAATCTCAGACGCTAGTAAAACCCCTTGTCCACCTACCCCCACTATAACAAGGTCAAACTTCATCCTCTTCCCCCTCCACCGTGAACGAAATTTCTCTTAACCAATCCCTATTTTCCACATACCAACTTACTGTCCTCTTTAATCCCTCTTCAAATGGTACTCTTGGCTGCCAGTCGAGAAGTCTTTTAGCCTTTGTGATATCCGCCATTGTCTCTTTTATATCCCATCCAAGAGATGGTAGATTAACAACCTCTACTTTTTTACCCAGCATCTTCCCTATCATATCCAGAACTTGGTTCAAAGAAGTAGAAGTCTTACCCCCACCAATATTTATGATCTCAAAACCATTCACCCTAAACAGAGCCTTTATAGTACCCTCTGCCACATCATCCACATAAGTAAAATCGCGGGATTGCTCACCACTACCGTAGATCTTAACTTTTTTCCCTTCATCCACCCATTTTATAAACCTAAAAATAGACATATCCGGTCTTCCACATGGTCCATAAACGGTAAAGTATCTCAAAATAATAGTATCCATATCATAGATAGAATGATAGGTGTAACAGAGAAGCTCGGCAGCTCTTTTACTTGCCGCATAGGGAGAAATAGGTTTATCAACTACACTATCCTCCCTAAAAGGGATTTCACAACCGGCGTAGATGGAGGATGTAGAGGCAAGAAGGAATCTTTTAACACCTTTTGACACAGCCAATTCAAGTAAATTTAAAGTCCCAATAACGTTGGTTGTGTAATAGACGCTAGGGTTTTTAATAGAATAACTAACCCCTGCTCTTGCGGCTAAGTTGAGTATCCCGTCAAATTCGTAGAGGCTAAACAAAACCTCCAGGGCCTCTTTGTTTTCAATATCTATCTTAAAGAAGGTAAAATTCTCGAAAGACTTTAACTTCTCCAACCTCCATCTTTTCAATCTCACATCATAATAACTGTTCATGTTGTCAACACCAACCACCATATGACCATCCCTCAACAGGAGCTCGGCAACTTTCCACCCTATGAAGCCACAAGAACCAGTAAGCAAAAATGTCCCCATTATTCCTTTCCCTCCTTTAGGTATAGTTCCCAAGCCTTCACATACTTAACGACGACATAGTAGCTCGAAAGTAAAGCTATTATCAGGCCAGGTAAACCATCCAAAAATCCAAGTTTAAGTATGTAAAACTTTATAAAATCACCCATAGGCCTAAGAACAAGATTAAAGAAATTCGGCTTTTTCCCAGCCTTTACTATATCTTTTGCAGCCCATGTGGTATATCTGTCAAATTTCCTAAAGTAATCCTGAAGGGATCTATAGGTATAGTGGATAAGGTAATTCCTCAAGGAGCCAACTTTACCGTTTACCACAACATCCGCATGAACCTCTTTATCCTCATACCTAGAAACACTCTTCCTAAACAGCCTTATATTCCTATCCTCTTTAGGACTCCAACCACCATGATCAAGTGGGAAACCCAGAAAAAAATTCCTCCTCCCTATGTAATAACCGTCGTACCTAGGATTCCTCAATTCTTCTAATATTTCGTCTCTCAACTCAGGCGTAACTCTCTCATCAGCATCAACTATCATAACCCACTCATTACTGGCCTGAGGTATAGCCCAGTTTTTCTGGGTAGCAGAGTTTATATACTCATGCTGCAAGATCCTATGGGTGTATTTTGAAGCTATCTCAACGGTTCTATCTTTACTAAAGGAATCAACTACGATTATCTCGTCCGCCCAGAGAACACTCCGTAGACAATCCTCAATATTCTCTTCTTCGTTGTAAGTGGGTATAATAACTGTTATTCTCTCTCTTTCCATACCCCAAAAATAACATAAATTTTTTACACTTGACAATACTTGTAAAAATGCTTATTCCTATTTTTAACAAGAACCAGGGGAAAGGAGAAATATTGGAAACACCCGGCAGCACAACGTCAGTTAGTGCCTGCGAAAAGCAGGTTCTCAAAACTCTATTAAAATGCAAGGAGGTTTTTGCACCATGAAGTACACAGGTAAAGTAAAATGGTTCAATGAGAAGAAAGGTTACGGTTTTATAACAAGAGATGATAATGGGCAAGATGTGTTTGTCCATTATACAGCCATAAATCAGAAGGGTTTCAAAACCCTTTCGGAAGGACAAAAGGTAGAGTTCGAAATAGTAGAAGGGGCAAAAGGTCCCCAGGCAGCTAATGTAACACCACGCTAATTTAATCCCTAACCAGCGCCGGGGCAATTGCTCCTTTCCCCTAAATCTTCCAGTCAAAGGAAAAGTGAGGAAAGATAGTGATTATATGGGGAATACTTGTCCTAGCTCTATTGGTACTAGTTCATGAAATTGGCCATTTTATAGCAGCAAGAATCCTCAAAATACCAGTTGAAGTATTCTCAATTGGTTTCGGTCCCCCTATAGCAGAGTTTAATAGTGCCTTTACAAAATACAGAATCAGTCTTATACCCCTTGGTGGCTATGTCAAACTTTTTGGGGAAGAAGAAGTACCAGAAAATGTAGACACAAAACTTAAGAAACTTGCATTTAAGAACAGAAGCTATTTTGAAAAGATGTTTGTAGTACTTGCCGGACCACTGGCAAATCTTATTTTTGCATGGATCGTCCTGGTACTTGTGCATATTTTAGGTTTTCCAATGCTTACCCCAACTATAGGTGAGGTACTTAAGGATACTCCTGCAGAAAAGGCTGGATTGAAAGGTGGTGACATAATAGTCAGTATCGACAACAGCGAAGTCGATAGCTGGGAAAAGGTAGCTAAATACATCCAGAAAAACCCAAATAAAACCATAAATATAGTTGTATTAAGAGGCAAAGAGAAGCTAACCTTTTCGCTACAACCCAAGGAAGAGACAGTTCAAACCATATTTGGTGAAAAGAAAAGGATAGGGATAATAGGAATAAAACCATCGGGAAACTTTGCAATAAAAAGGTATCCTCTTACCATAGCATTAGTAGAAGCAACTAAAAAATTTTACGACATAGTTTACATAACAGTTAAAGGAATCGTAAAACTGATCGAAAGGGTTGTGCCCATAGAGAGTATAGGCGGTCCAATAATGATAGTACAAATGGCAAAAGAACAGGCAACTCAAGGCGGTAGTTATCTACTATTCTTCATGTCTCTTATAAGTATAAATCTCGCTATCTTGAATCTACTACCGATTCCGGTGTTAGATGGTGGTCATGCCTTTATATTTACTGTTGAAGCCATAATAAGAAAACCTTTAGATGAGAAGGTAAAGGAAACAATTAGCTACTTTGGACTTTTTATAATTCTAATGATAATGATCATAGCTCTATATAATGACATAACGAAACTGATCGCAAGGTAAGAATTGGGTGGAATAAAGGAACTATACAGAAACATTCTGAGTTTCAAAAAACCTATAAAACTAATAGGTAAAGAACTCAACCTTAAGGTAAAAGAGTTCAGTAGTTATAAACTGAACGTCCTTCTAGTATATCCTGATGACTATGAAATAGGAATGTCTAGTTACGGTTACCAACTGCTATTCAGCAGTCTAAATCAGTCAGAGAACATTGTAGTCCACAGGAGTTTTCTACCCCATCCAGAAGTTATAGATTATATGAAACTCAGAAACATCCCGATATTCAGTCTAGAAGGTGGCATAGAGGCTAAAAACTACGACATAATAGCACTCTCATTACACTACGAACTCTGCTACACAAATATACTTGCTTATCTCGATCTTACTGGAACCCCACTGAAAAGGGAAAATAGAAAAGATAAACCGATAATAATAGCTGGTGGTTGTACTGTAACAAATCCATTGCCACTATCAGACTTTGTAGATGCCTTCTTCATTGGCGAATGGGACACAGGACTCAGAGTAACATTGGAAGAAATAGCTAAACTCAAGAAAAAGGGGCTTTCAAGAAAAGACGTCCTTTTACTTCTAGCTGAGAAAGATTACGTGTATGTACCCGGTTTTAGTAAAAATGAAAAGGTAAAAAGAAGGATAGAAGATCTAAGTGTATTCCCGGATCCTCCCTTAGTTCCCTTAATTGAAATACCGCATAACAGGATAACCGTTGAAATATCTAGAGGTTGTAAAAGGGGCTGTAGATTTTGTCAAGCTGGATTCATATATAGACCTCTAAGAGAAAGAACACCTGAAGAGATTTTCAAAATAGTTGAAAAATCGATAAAAAGTACTGGTTTCGAGAATATATCACTTCTATCCCTTTCCGCAACTGACCACAGCAATATAGAAAAAATAGTAGTCGAACTGAGTAGAGCGCTTAAGGGATCTTTTACGGCTATATCCTTACCATCGCTTAGAGCGGATAGTTTAACGAAGGATATCATAGAAGCTGTAAGAGACCTTAGAAAAACTGGCTTTACGATAGCTCCCGAGGCAGGAACGGAAAGACTGAGAAACATAATAAACAAGAATATAAGTAACGATGAGATACTAGAAACTGTTGAAAAGATAATAGAAGCGAACTGGTTAGCGATAAAACTATACTTCATGATAGGACTACCTCACGAGGAAGAAAAGGATATCAAAGGGATCCTAACACTGATAAGAGAGATAAACAAAATAACAAAAATGGCTAATAAAAGGGTGAAAATTAACGTAACAATATCTCCCTTCGTTCCTAAGCCACACACACCGTTCCAATGGGAAGAACAGAAGGATCTCAATTATCTCTATGAGGTTATAGGTTATATAAAAAGAAACGTTCCAAAAAATGTAGAGATAAAGAATCATGATCCAAGGAAAAGTATGATAGAAGGTATAATTTCCAGAGGTATCCCAGAAACTGGTAGAATCATCGAAAAAGCCTACATAAATGGAGCAATTTTTGATGAGTGGGATGAGTTTTTTAAATGGGACGCCTGGCAGAAAGCCCTAGAAGACTATAATGTACCAAAGTTCAACATTGATGAGGATCCACCCTGGTCTTTTGTAGATACAGGAATTTCTCTTTCCTACCTAAGGGAAGAAGCCAAAAGGGCAGAAAAAGGAATAAAAACGGGAGTATGTTTTGAAGGGTGTAGAAAATGTGGACTGTGTAGGAAAGATCTAGAGTTAAAAACTAGCAAAAAAAACAATACACCCACCATAAGGATACCAACTTTTTCAACGGAGAGAAAGGTAAGATACATAGGTTTTCTGACAAGATTCGGTTCCTTTTCACTAATCGGACAAAATGATTTCGAAAACACCTTTCACAGAATTCTACGTAAACTCGAAATACCCCTGAGCTATTCACAAGGTTTCCATCCAACACCTTATATATACTTTATAGACGCTCTACCCCTTGGAGTTATAGGGATAGAAGAGCCTTTTGAAATGTGGACTTATAGAGAAATAGAGAACATCGAAAATCTGAACAAGTCATTACCAAGAGGCCTAATTATAAGAAGGCTGATAAAAATAAAGGATGATAGTATTCCAAAACTGAGTAAAATCAAACATGAAAAATGCTACAAGGCAGTATTGGATCTAAACTACTATAAAATCAACAAACCACCGGAAGACATAAGAGTGACTAAGAGAAAAAACTTTGTTATAGTAGAATGGATAGGGAACACCGGACCCTATAGAAAATTAGAAGAATTTGTAGTTGGTGAAATCAGGAATATATATGTTGTAAGGAGGATAAGGTTATGCGAGTTCTTTTCGTAATTCTAGTATTGTTACTTTCGACAACCACTAACAGTTATTCATTAATTCCCAGCAGTAGTTTTGCCCCCATCGTTAAAAAGGTAGCTCCTAGTGTAGTCAACATATTCACGGAGCAGAAGGTATACATTTCCAGAGGACTAGCAGAGTTCTACTCTCAAATCTTCAAAATCCCACCGGAAAGGCTTATGAAAAAGACAAGTCTCGGTTCAGGTGTGATAGTAAGCAAAGATGGACTTGTAGTCACAAACTATCATGTAGTAGAAAAAGCCGTGAACATAAGGGTAGTTTTGTACGATGGTAGTATTTACAACGCAAAAATAATCGGTAGTGACAAAAGAAGCGATGTAGCCTTGCTAAAGATACTGGCAAATAGGAATTTTATCCCAGCAAAGCTTGGTGACTCCGATAAACTAGATGTGGGAGACATAGTACTTGCCATAGGGAATCCTTTTGGTCTGAGCTGTACAGTCACAGCTGGAATAGTATCAGCAAAGGGTAGAATATTAGGCGAAGACTTCTTTGATCAATTTATACAGACAGATGCATCCATAAATCCTGGAAACAGCGGAGGTCCACTCGTAAATACCCGCGGAGAGGTAGTTGGTATAAACACGGCAATTCTATCAAACGCACAGGGCATAGGCTTTGCTATCCCCATAAACACAGTTAAATTTATAGTCAACCAGCTGATAACAAAAAATAGAGTCGAAAGAGGGTGGTTTGGAGTAGAAGCGGTTAATCTAAACCCCCAGATAGCAACCCAGAAGAAATTACCAGTAAATAGGGGAGCTCTCATAACGTCGGTTATACCAAACTCACCAGCTTATAAAGCAGGAATAAGACCAAACGATGTAATTATCGAATACGATGGAAAAACTATAGAAGATACAGCAAAATTACCCATACTAGTAGGAGAAACTCCCCCTGGCAAAAGGGTTAAGGTTAAAATAATAAGGAACAACAAAATAATGGACGTATGGGTAACGATAGAAAAAGCTAGATAGGAGGCCTCTTATGAAGGCATGGGTGATCAATAAGTACAGTGATCTGAGGAAAGAGGAAAAACCTCTGAAACTAACAGAACTTGAAGAACCGGAAATAAAAGAAGACGAAATACTCGTAAGTGTTATAGCCTGTGGTGTCTGTCATACCGAAATTGACGAAATAGAAGGGCGAATAAAGCTAAACTTCCCTGTTGTACCTGGACATCAGGTGGTAGGTGCCGTGATCAAAAGGGGATCTAAGGTAACCAACTTTAAAGAAGGAGACATAGTTGGAGCCGGATGGATCTATAGTTCCTGCGGTAATTGTGAATTCTGTAAGAAAGGTCTAGAAAACCTATGTCCCCAATTCATGGCAACCGGAAAGGACGTAAATGGAGGATACGCAGAATATTTCAAGATAAAGGAAAAATTCGCATTCAAAATTCCTTCAAATCTAACCCCCTTTGAAGCAGCTCCCCTACTCTGTGCGGGAGCGATAGGCTACAGGAGTCTAAAATTAACCAACATATCAAAAGGTGAAACACTTGGATTAGTTGGTTTTGGCGCAAGTGGTCATTTGGTATTAAAAACGGTGAAATACCTTTACCCGGATACTAAGGTACTAGTTTTTTCTAGAACGAAAGAAGAAAGAGAACTTGCAATAAAACTTGGAGCATACTGGGCAGGAGAAATAGAAGATGAACCGCCTCTCAAACTAAACGCGATAATAGATACAACCCCTGTTTGGAAGCCACCATTTCACAATTTGAGACACCTAAAACCAGGTGGTATACTGGTAATAAACGCTATAAGAAAGGAAGACATAGATAAAGATTATCTCCTAAACATAGACTATCCGCGCGATCTATGGCTTGAAAAGAAGATAAAATCTGTAGCAAACGTAACAAGAAAGGATATAGAAGAATTCCTTGAAATAGCAGGCGAGATCCCAATAAAGCCAGAGTACCAAATATACCCATTCGAAACGGCAAACAAGGCTTTACTTGACATAAAGAATAGAAGAATAAAGGGAGCAAAGGTACTTAAAGTAAGGGATTTATAGGTATTTATAACAATCGGATTCCATGAAGGATTTTATGAATTCCACATGTAGTCTATGGTTGTTTTTATGAGCTAAAAGCTCACCTATCAAAAAGGCCCCTAATAGCGAAAGATCGCCTATAAGATCCAGGATTTTGTGTCTTACAGGTTCATCCGGGAACCTTGGTGGTCCATTTATAATACCTTTTGGCCCTATAACCACTACATTTCTGTAGTTACCACCCCTTCCAAGCCCAGATCTCAGTAAATGCGCAATCTCCTCATAAAAGCAGAAAGTCCTAGCTGGAGCTATCTCATTTATATAGGTATCCCTACCAAAAACTATCTCCAGATCTTGCCATCTAAGAGATGGATAATCGTAACTTATACTACACTTCAATACCAACTCTTCAGTATCTATCGGTCTCACCTCGATAAAGGCACCATCGCTATTTTCATACCTAAAGGGCTTTACCACCTTTACAACTTTGGCCTCCTTACCAAAATCCTCAAAACCAGCTTTCATGACCTCTTCGACGAATTCCTTTGAACTTCCATCGAGAACCGGAATCTCCTCACCTACCACCTCTATAACAGCATCGGTAACACCCAGGCCATAAAGGGCAGAAAGCATATGTTCGACAGTTTTTATCTTTTTATCGTTAACACCAATAGTAGTTGCTCTCTTTAGATCAACAACATTCCTATAACTAGCTTCTATCCTTTCACCCTTAGTCAGAAAAACTATTTTTCCACCATCATTCAAAGCGGAATTTATCTTCACCTTAGAAAACTTACCAGTATGAATACCGAATCCCTCTATTTCAACTTCCCTTTTTAGAGTCTTCCTAGTAAACATCACCATCCTCCAAATTCTTTATATGCACACTGAGACTAAGTATCAATGTGAATTTTATATCAATCTATGTATCAAAAATGATACAGTTGTAAGATGGGAAACTATAAAGTAAAATGTTGTTGATGGAAGTGTTAAAAGTGGGGATCTTTCAAGCAGAGATAGGTCATAACATTGAAAGGCGTAGAGAAGATTCTCTCCAAGCCATAGAAGAATCAAAAGGCCTCGATCTACTCTGTTTTCCAGAGATGTGGCTTACCGGTTTTAAAGTAGATGATGTTACTATCCGATTCGCCGAGAATTTTCTTAATGAAGTCATTGAACTATCTAAAGGTATGGAAACCACGATAGTTCTTGGTACACTACCTGAAAGAAAAGGGAGAAAAGTATACAATACCAGTTTCATCATCAAAAATGGATTGATCATTGCAAAAAGAAGGAAATACTTCCTTTTTGAACCAATGGGTGAGAAGGAGCTCTATGAAAAAGGTGAAATGCCACAAGCTATAAAGATCGATGGAAGATTAACTTTGGGAGTTATAATTTGTTATGAACTTAGATTCCCTGAGTTAACAAAGTTACTCTCAATCAACGGGTGTAATATTGTAGTATGTACAGCACAGTGGCCACAGGATAGAGAAGATCACTGGAAACTACTATTAAGAGCAAGAGCCGTAGAAAGCCAGACATTCATGATTGGTGTAAACGTAGTAGGGGAAAATAAAAACTACAAATTCAACGGATATTCTGCAGTTGTAGGCCCTTATGGAAATCCCTTCATAGAAATTTCTAAGGTAAGTGGACTTTATAAAGTAAAGATAGACCTGGAAGAAGTGGATAGATATAGAAAATACGTCCCTGTCATAAGAGATTCGCTCTTAGATGGAAGACAGGTATGGAAGGGCTTTTGATATTCTCACCTCAGGGAATGTTAGGTTATGGATATCCATCAGAAAGTTTCGAGCGAGCTATCTCATTTAAACCGGCAATGATAGGGGTAGATGCAGGATCGACGGATGCAGGGCCTTACAGGCTGGGATCTGGAAAACCAACGGTAAGTAGGTATGCGGTAAAGAAGGATCTCATACCTATGATAAATTACACGAAAAGAGAAGGGGTACCTCTAATCATAGGATCAGCAGGTGGTGCAGGTACAAGAGAACATGTTAATTGGGTTCTGAACATCGTATGGGAAATAGCTAAAGAGAATCATATTAACCTGAAATGTGCCATTATATACAGTGACGTCAATAAAGATTGGCTGAAGAATAAACTCAGAAAAGGGCTTGTAAAACCCTTAGGACCAGTGGGAGAACTGACGGAAGATGAAATAGATGTAGCTAGGAACATCGTCGGCGTTATGGGTATAGCACCTTATATTGAAGCCCTATCAAAGAATGTGGATATAGTAATAGCAGGTAGATCTAACGATCCTGCTATTTTCGCTTCCTTCGCAGTATATAAAGGAATCCCTTACGAGATCGCCTTTCACGCTGGTAAAATACTAGAGTGCGGAGCCATAGCTTCAGTTCCAGGAACGGCATCTGACGGAATGTTAGCGTGGCTTTATAAGGATAGATTGATTGTAGAACCTTCAAATCCTAAGAGGGTTTGTAATATCCTATCCGTTTCAGCCCACTCACTCTACGAAAAGGAACATCCCTACCTTCTAAGAGGACCTGAAGGGACTCTAAACTTGAAATACGCAATATTTGAAGAACTAAACGAAAGACAGGTGATGGTTAGAAATCAAATATTCGAAAAGAGCAATGAAACTTGGATAAAACTTGAAGGAGCAAAGTATCTCGGTAAAAGGTATGCGTGTATAGCTCTTATAACGGACCCTTTAATGATAAAAGCGGAGGATATTTGGAAAAGTGTACTAGAGGAAGAGGTTAATAAATATTTCGGAGGAGAAAGATTCCACTTTCTAATAAGGACCTTTGGTGAGAGAGAAAAGGTGCTGATCCTTGAAGCTGTTTCAAAAAACGAGGAATTAGCTAAGGCCATCGTCTCTTGGGCAAGATCCTTCCTAATGCACTACCACTACCCTGGTAGAAAAGCTACAAGCGGAAACTTAGCAATTATATATTCACCTAGTGAAATGGAAGTGGGTGACACCTACGCCTTCAATATTCACCATCTGGTGAAATTGGAAAATCAAGGAGAGCTATTTGAGACCGAAATCGTAAAGATCAATTGAAATTAAAATTTCCTCCTGTTTTTTAAACATAACCTCCCTTTCTTCATCGGTATAATCCTTATAGCCTAGTAGATGCAGGATACCGTGCACTATAACCCTTCCAAGTTCTATATTTGGATCCTCCTTATAGTTAACCGCGTTTTCCTTCACCATATCCAAACAGATAATCACGTCCCCTAGGTAATCTTCCTCATAACCATAAAAGGACATAACATCAGTTACAGCATCAACTCCCCTAAACTTTCTGTTGATCTCCTGTATTTCATTTTTATCCACAAAGACTATAGACAAATCCATTTTTTTCATTTCTAGGCTCTTTAAGACTTTTCTGACAAAATTCTTGATATTCCTCTTTTTAATTTTTAGACCCCGAAGAGCTACCACCGTTACCGCCATCAGAAACACCCGGATAAGACACTCTCCTATGATAGAAGCTGATCAACATCTTCAAAAACACATCCGATATGGTTTTTAATTCACGCAAATTAAGGGGACATTCATCAAACTGACCATCGGAAAATAGATAATTAACGATTGCTCTTATGACCTCTTTAATCTTAGCAGGAGTAGGATCATTAAGGCTCCTAACTGCTGCCTCAATTGAATCAGCCATCATGACAATTGCCGCTTCCTTCGTTCTAGGTTTTGGTCCAGGATATCTGTATATCTCCTCCGGAACCTCCTCCTTCGAAATCCTCTTTGCTTTCTCATAAAAGTACCTTATCAGTGTAGTACCGTGGTGCTGTTCTACAATATCTATAATACATTTAGGTAAAGCGTATTTCTTGGCAAGTTCCACACCATCTCTTACATGGGACATAATTATCAGTCTACTCATAGCTGGTGACAGTTTCTCATGGGTACTAACAGAACCTGAGTTCTCGATGAAATACTTTGGATTTTTAAGCTTCCCTATATCGTGAAAGAGAGCCCCAACTTTGGCAAGTACAGGATCAGCTCCCACTTCATAGGAAGCAGCCTCTGCTAAAAAGGATACGATCATAGAGTGATTGTAAGTACCAGGAGCCTTATCTATCAGCTCCTTAAGAAGAGGATGGCTGATGTTAGCATACTCCAACAATTTAATCTGGGTTACTACACCAAAAAGACTCTCAATTAATGGAAGCATTGCATAAGTAGAAAAAAGAACAGTTATAGCGGAAGAAAAAGGAGCAAAGAGAGCTATATAAGTATCTATCCTTTCTATCAACATCAGAGAAATTACAAAAAATAGTAAAGCACCGCTACCAGCAATAATAGAGTTAAATAAACTTTGGGCACCCTTTCTCAAAAGGACAGTTTCACCAGCTACTATCGAAGTTAACATCACCACTTCGCTTAAAAAGGGCATGTCGTAGGAAAAGAGGAAGGATACTATGGCAGTGTTAAGAACTACAAAAACATAACTCCTATCCCCAAGTACCAAACCGGAGACAACACCAGAAAGGAAAACAGGTGAAGCTAATGAGTATAAAAAAGTGCCATAATCAAAGTACCTAGAAAAGGTCCTGTCGTATAGAAGCGTAAACAACATTATGAGAAGAATGGAAACGAAAACAAGGAAATAATAAAGACCAATAGCCCTTTTGTACTCAATCCTGCCACTATAAAGTGTACTCCATATATAGGAGAACAAGAAGGTTGTAGAAACTATAAAGAAAAAGACACCAACTATAGTTTCTAGATCCCTTAACCATAGGGAAACTACTATACTTGTAGCTACTGAAAATGAAATTAGATAGATAACGAAAACTTTGTTTACTTTAAACCTACTTACTATTGTTGTTTTGATATTTATCATAAGCAACCACTATTTTCTGAATTAGCGGGTGTCTTACAACATCCGACTCATTGAAGAAAACAAACTCTATACCCTCTATATCTTTTAGGACCTCTATAGCTTCAACCAAGCCAGACTTAACGTTCTTTGGTAAATCTATCTGAGTAATGTCACCTGTAATAACAGCCTTTGATCCATATCCCATTCTAGTTAGGAACATCTTCATCTGCTCACTTGTTGTATTCTGCGCTTCATCGAGTATTATAAAGGCATCACTTAAAGTCCTACCACGCATGAAAGCCAAAGGAGCAATCTCTATAACACCTTTTTCCATATATTTTTCAAATCGATCATAACCTATCAAATCGAAAAGAGCATCATAAATAGGTCTCAAATAGGGACTAACCTTCTCGACAAGGTCACCCGGTAAGAAGCCGAGTTTTTCACCAGCCTCGACTGCAGGTCTTGTAATTATAATCCTCTCAACAGACTTTGATAAAAGAGCACTTATTGCCATCGCCACCGCAAGGTAAGTTTTACCAGTTCCAGCAGGACCTATTCCAAAGACCATGTCATTCTTTCTAATGGCTTCTATGTAGATACGTTGATTTTGACTTTTTGGAAAGATAGCTTTCTTCTTCAGACCTATATATATAGCATCCTCAAATATACTATCGCTAACCTCTACACCCTCCATCAACATCCTCAGAGTATACTCAATATCCCTTCTTTTAACTATATAACCTTTATCTATTAAACTATAAACCCTATCTAACAACTTTTCAACTAGTTTAACATCCTCTTCCCTTCCGGTAATATTGATCCTACCACCCCTTGCCGTTATCCTTACACCTAAGATATTCTCAAGAATACGTAGATTCTCCTCATTATTCCCGAAGAAAAGTAACCACTCCTTCTCACTTCTAAATTCAAAATCTTTTACGAGCGTTATGTTATTGTCCCTCACCTTTTTTACTCAAAATTATTCTTTTTTGAAAAGTTATCAACTCCCTTATACCTTTCCATGCAAGATCAAGCAGACTATTCAACATATTCCTGTCAAAAGGCTTTTTTTCAGCGGTCCCCTGTATCTCCACTATCTTACCTGACTCCGTCATAACCACATTCATATCGACTTCAGCCTCAGAGTCTTCCTGAAAATTTAGATCGAGTATAGGGACCCCCTTGTAAATCCCAACACTCACCGCGGCAAGAAACTCCTTTATCGGGTTTTCCTTTAGAACACCTGTCTTTATAAGGTAATTTGCCGCATCATAAAGCGCTATGAAAGCACCTGTTATAGCGGTTGTTCTTGTACCTCCATCAGCCTGAATAACATCACAATCTATCCATATTGTCCTCTCACCAAGCTTTTCTAGATCAACAACAGCTCTCAATGAACGGCCAATTAACCTCTGTATTTCCTGAGTTCTTCCATTTACATGACCCTTTACAACATCCCTTACGTTTCTGGTATGTGTGGCTCTGGGTAGCATCCCATACTCAGCTGTAATCCATCCGCTACCCGTACCCTTTAAAAATGGTGGCACCTTGTCCTCAACACTAGCGGTACATATAACTCTAGTCTCACCACTTTCGATAAGTACAGAACCTTCCGCATGTTTTATATAGCCCCTTATAACTCTAACTTTTCTGAGGGAATCGGGATTTCTACCATCAGGTCTAACTGACATACTTATCTCCACACAACACATCTAGAATCTTTATTATAGCCTCCTTCAGTTTTTTTCTCTCTACAACCATATCCACGAAACCGTGCTCAAGTAGATACTCAGCCCTCTGGAAGCCCTCTGGCAACTTCTGACCGATGGTTTGTTCTATAACTCTAGGACCTGCAAAACCTATTAGGGCTCCTGGCTCTGCAATAACTACATCCCCTATTAAGGCGTAACTCGCAGATACACCACCAGTTGTAGGATCGGTAAGAACAGATATAAAAGGTATCCTATGTTCAGAAAGTTTTCTCACCATTGCACAGGTCTTTGCCATCTGCATGAGAGATAGCATGCTTTCTTGCATCCTTGCTCCACCAGAACAGGATACTACAATAAGTGGTTGTCTTTTCTCTATACTCCTTTCCACAGCCCTCGCTATCTTCTCTCCCACCACACTCCCCATACTTCCACCTAGAAAGGCAAACTCAAATACAACAAGCTGAACTCTATGAGATCCCATATCTCCCTCAACACTAACAACAGCTTCCTTCAAACCTGTAGATTTAATAGCCTCCTTCAACCTATCCTTGTAGCTTTTAGTATCAACAAACTCCAAAGGATCAAGTGAAGTCATTTCTCTATCATCTGTCTCTTATACAC
>JAGDVO010000003.1:0-16431 GCA_023269715.1 Thermosulfidibacter sp. | reverse complement strand
CCATTATGTTGCCATCTAACAAAAGCTCTATTCTTTCACGAGCCGAAATCCTGAAGTGGTAATTACACTTAGGACAAACCTTAAAATTCCTAACTATCTCTCTCTTATAAACCACCTCATTACATCCAGGACAAACCTGCCATAGATCCTGGTCCGATTTACTTACAGCTTTTCTAACCTTAGCTAAAGTATCCCTTATCCACTCCCTCATCTTAAAAACTCCAAATTATTTTCCATCATCCATTCCTCTAAAACTTTAAGGGCTCTCTCCGCAAGTAATTTTCTCCTTTCCATTTTCCCTCTAACTTTAACTTCAAGAGGCGGAAGCAGACCAAAGTTGGCATTCATAGGTTGAAAATCTCTGGGATTGGCATTCACAATGTAATTTATAAGAGAACCAATCATTGTCTCAGCTGGAGGAACTACTGGATCCAACCCCTTCACAATCCTTGCCGCGTTCACACCAGCGATTATACCTGTAGCACCAGATTCCAGATACCCCTCAACACCGGTTATCTGACCCGCAAAAAATAGTAATGGATCCTTTTTGGTCGACAAAGTAGCATTCAAGACCTTCGGACTATTTATATATGTGTTTCTATGAATACCTCCATACCTTAAAAATTCTGCATTTTCTAGGCCGGGTATAAGCCTAAAAACTCTCTCTTGCTCAGGCCACTTCATTTTGGTTTGAAACCCAACGATATTGAACATCCTACCCTCTCTGTCTTCCCTTCTTAACTGAACAACGGCAAAGGGCTCTTTACCTGTCCTAGGATCTATCAAACCAACTGGTTTCATCGGCCCAAATAGAAGAGTATCTCTACCTCTTCTCGCAAGTTCTTCAATAGGCATACAGCCCTCAAAATACTTCACACCCTTTTCGAACTCTTTATACTCAACAACTTCGGCTTTCATAAGTTCATTGTAAAACCTATTGTACTCCTCTTCGTTAAGTGGTATATTAAAATAATCCTTGGAATTCGGATCATATCTACTTGCCCAAAAACCTTTGCTGTAATCTATAGTCTCTCCATCAATTATTGGACTTATGGCATCAAAAAAATAGAGATTATCCTCGCCCAAAAATCTCCTTATCGACTCAGCAAGGTCATCCGATGTGAGAGGACCACTTGCAATAACACAGGGTCTTTCATCCGGTATTTCTCTTATCTCGGATCTTACGATCTCAACATTCTTCATGCTTTCTATAATCCTAGTGATACCTATGGCAAACTCATTTCTATTGACAGCTAACGCCTTACCAGCAGGAACTGAAGTTTTTATCGCAACGTGTATAATAATGGAACCCAGCCTTTTCATCTCTTCCTTTAAAAGCCCAGACGCATCGGTGATTTCCGTTGATTTCAGTGAATTACTACAGACCAGCTCTCCAAAATAAGGAGTTTTATGAGCAGGAGTCATTCTAACAGGTCTCATCTCGTATAAGAGAACTTTGACCCCCGCTTTATTAAGGACATTTACAATCTCTACTCCCGCTAATCCTGCCCCTACAACTATTACCTTCAAGCTTCCCCTTTTATCTTGGCATCCACAAGTTCAATTATGGCCATAGAGGCGTTATCACCCCTTCTTGTTCCTATCTTTATTATCCTTGTAAAGCCACTGCTCCTATCACTATACCTCTGAGGTGCCTCCTTTATTATCTTATAGGCCACCTCTTTTTCCGTTAAAAAGTGGAATATTCTTCTTTTTGAAGATAAATCACCCTTTTTAGCAAGATTGATAATTTTATCCACCCAACCCCTTATAACTTTTGCTTTCTGTTCTGTAGTCTCTATCCTCTCATGTTTAAGTAAAGCTGTTACCATGTTTCTTATAAGCATATTTCTATGCGAGTGTGTCCTACTCAGTTTCACTGTCTTCTTTCTGTGCCTCATTACTAGCCACCTCCTCTAAATTCATACCTAAAGATAGACCAAGGGAAGAGAGAACCTTCTCAACTTCCTCAACAGACTTCCTTCCTATATTTTTCATAGAAGATAACTCATCCCTTGTTAACTTAACCAAATCACCAACGGTATTTATACCTTTCCTCTTCAACGTGTTATAAGCTCTTACTGATAAAGGAAGTTCTTCTAGTTTCATTTTCAACTTCTCTTCTACTTCCGGTAATAGACCAAGAACTACTTCCTCTTTCTTTGCCTCTTCTACCTGGATCGATATACCAGAGAAAAGTTCCATGTGATCCTTCATTATTTGAGAAGCAATCTTTATAGCATCAAGAGCATTAATGGCGCCATTAGTCCAAACTTCCAGTATCAACCTATCATAGTCTGTAGCTCTACCTACTCTCGCCTGCTCAACACCAAAGTTAACCTTCAATATGGGACTAAAAACAGCATCGACTAATATAGTTCCAACAGGATAGCTTTTCAAATCCCTTTCCTCACTGGGAAGGTAACCCTTACCTTCCTCTATCACCAATTCCATATAAAGTCTCGTGTTGAAATCATCTAAAGTAGCAATGTAAAGATCAGGATTCAATATCTCTATCTGCGATGGAGCCTTTATATCAGAAGCATACACCTTCTTGGGTCCTGCAACATCAATAACTGCGATCACAGGCTCGTCTGTATAGCCTCTGATCCTCAACATCTTAAGATTCAAAATTATATCAGTAACATCCTCTCTTACTCCAGGAATCGACGTAAATTCATGGTAAACACCCTCTATTCTGACAGCAGTAACAGCATGTCCTGGTATGGAAGAAAGAAGAATCCTCCTTAAAGCATTACCCACCGTGATTCCATAACCCTTATCCAATGGTTCTATTATAACTTTACAATAGTCATCCCTGTAACTTTCTTTTTCAACAAACAGCTTATTAGGTCTAATTATATAAGCCCATGTATCAAACATTCACACCCTCCAATAAGAGCCTACCTTTATCCTCTAGAATAGAGCTCAATGATCAACGTTTCATTAACGGGTATTTGTACTTCTGATCTCTCAGGTATATACCTAAACACACCTCTTTTATTCTCGAAATCGACTTCCAACCAACTTGGAATATCCCTACCCTGGGCTAGTTGAATAGCATAGTTCACTCTATCAAGATTTTTACTGGATTCCTTTATTTCAACCACCTCCCCAGGTCTCAATAAATAACTTGGTACATCAACAACTTTACCATTTACCATCACATGACCATGAGACACGAGCTGTCTTGCATCTCTTCTTGAAACCGCAAAGCCCATCCTATAAACAACATTATCCAGTCTTCTCTCCAGTAACTTGATCAGATTATCTCCTGTAAGACCCTTCATCCTAGTAGCCATTTCGAAGTATCTTACAAACTGCTTTTCAGAAATTCCATAAATTCTTTTACACTTCTGCTTTTCCCTTAGACGTAAACCATATTCTGAAAGCTTCGTCCTCCTACGACCATGCTGACCAGGAGGATAACTCCTCCTTTCAAAGGCACACTTGTCGGAAAAACACCTTTCACCTTTAAGAAAAAGCTTCATACCCTCTCTTCTACAAAGTCTACAAGCAGGACCTGTGTACCTCAACTTAACACCTCCTTAGACCCTTCTTCTTCTTGGTGGTCTACAACCATCGTGAGGAATAGGGGTCACATCTTTTATTAATGTCACATTCAATCCACTGGTTGCAAGGGATCTTATAGCTGCCTCTCTACCAGGACCTGGTCCTTTTACATAAACTTCTACATTTCTCATACCATACTGCTCTATAGCCTTCTTAGCTACAGACTGAGCTGCAACCTGAGCAGCATAGGGCGTACTCTTTCTAGTACCCTTAAAGCCAACAGTACCAGCACTACCCCAACATAAGGTATTTCCGTTAGGATCAGTAATCGTAATAATGGTATTATTGAAAGTAGCCTGTATATGAGCAATACCACTAGGAACGATTCTTTTCTCTTTCTTCTTAGTCTGAGTTCTTCTTCTCTTAGCCATACTTCAACACCCCCTAAATCACTTTTTAGCTCCTCTCTTTTTACCTCTACCGGGAACGGTCTTCCTCGGACCCTTTCTTGTTCTCGCATTCGTCCTTGTACGCTGCCCTCTAACAGGCAGCCCAGCAAGGTGCCTTAAACCTCTGTAACAACCTATATCTATAAGTCTCTTTATGTTCATCGCTATCTCTTTCCTCAGCTCACCCTCTACCTTGTACTCCTTATCTATAATATCCCTTATCCTACCCACCTCTTCAGGAGTTAGATCCTTCACTCTCTTATTGGGATCAACTCCAGCCTTTTCCAGTATCTTCTTGGAAGATGATTTACCTATGCCGAATATGTAAGTCAGAGCTATCTCTACTCTCTTGTCCTTGGGTAAGTCTACACCGGCAATACGTGCCATCCGTTATACCTCCTATCCCTGTCTCTGTTTGTGCTTAGGATCTTTACATATAACCCTAACAACTCCCTTCCTCCTTACAATTTTACAATGGGCACACCTCTTCTTCACAGACGCTCTCACCTTCATTTCTCTCCTCCATAATCTATCACAACCTGTATATGATCCTACCCCTTGTAGGATCATAAGGCGAAATCTCAACCTTCACCTTATCGCCAGGTAGTATCCTTATAAAGTTCATCCTAATCTTTCCAGAAACATGTGCAAGTATCTTCATCCCATTTTCAAGCTCAACCCTAAACATAGCATTAGGAAGTGCCTCTATTATAGTGCCTGCCATTTCTATCGTTTTAGGCTTCTTAGCCATAGCTAGATATCCCAGGGCGTTAAAATCTTAGGACCATCTCTGAAAATAGCTACAGTATGTTCAAAGTGTGCAGAATAAGAACCATCAGAAGTAACTGCAGTCCAACCATCATTTTTAAGCATAATATTACCACTACCAATAGCAACCATCGGCTCAATAGCTATCACCATACCTTCCTTCAACGGTTCACCCTTTCCAGGTTCCCCGTCGTTAGGAATCGAAGGATCTTCATGTAAGTGCTTACCCACCCCATGTCCACAGTAGTCCTTTATAGGATTAAACCCATAACTTTTCACATAACTCCCTATAGCGTAGGAAATATCACCTACTCTGTTACCAATTACCGCTTTCTCTATACCCTTATATAACGCACTCTTTGTAACTTCAAGTAAGAGTTTTATTCTCTCCTCAACCTCTCCAACACTATAGGTATAAGCAGCATCACTATAGTATCCCTTATAAAGAACCCCAACGTCAACACTAACTATATCCCCTTCCTTCAAAACCCTCTTCTTCGATGGCAAACCATGAACAACCTCTTCATTAACAGAAACACAAGTTGCAAACCTATACGGTTCACTGGCAAATCTTGGCTTATAACCTTTAAAAGCAGGTCTTGCCCCTTTTTCCCTTATCATCTCCTCAACCTTCTTGTCGATAGCCCAGGTAGTTATCCCTGGCCTTATGAATTCGGCTAGTTTCTTCAAAACATAAGCCAATATAAACCCACCTTCCCTGATCAGTTCTATTTCCTCTTTACTCTTTATTATTATCACCTTTTCTCCAAAACATTCACTATTTCCGTAAATATCTCGTTTATACCTTTCCTACCATCTATATTAACCAGCTTCCCTCTCTTGGAGTAGTACTCTATAAGAGGAGCAGTTTGCTTCTTATAAACCTCTAACCTTGCCCTTATAGTTTCCTCTTTGTCGTCATCCCTTTGGTATAACTCTCCACCGCACTTATCACACACACCTTCTTTTTTAGGTGGGTTGAAAATCACATGATACATAGCCTGACAATTCCTGCAAGTCCTCCTACCCGACAACCTTTTTATTATCTCCTCTTCAGGCACATCTATGTTAATCACATAATCTATCGATATTCCAAGCTCTTCCAACATCCTATCAAGCGCCTCAGCCTGTACCACGGTACGTGGGAAACCATCAAGTATAAAACCTTTCTTACAATCATCCTGAACTATCCTTTCCCTTACTATACCTATAACTATTTCATCAGGAACAAGTTCCCCTCTATCCATGTACTTTTTCGCCTCTATACCAAGCTGAGTCCCCTCCCTTACAGCAGCTCTCAGTATATCACCTGTAGATATCTGCAGAATACCATATTTTTCCGATATCATCGAAGCCTGAGTACCCTTACCTGCTCCAGGTGCTCCAAGCATAATTATCCTCATGGCTACCTCCCTAAAATCTGTGTTTTTTAAGTAATCCCTCATACTGACTCATAATGATAAAGGACTCTAACTGTCTCATCATATCCATTGCTACACCAACAACTATGAGAAGGGAAGTACCTCCAAAATAGATAGGCACACGGAAATAATTTATAAATATGGAAGGCATTACACATATAAAAGCAAGATAAAGAGAACCAACCAGTGTAAGACGAGCTACTATTCTATCTATATACTCAGCAGTCTTCTGCCCAGGTCTTATACCTGGTACAAAACCGCCATATTTCCTCAAGTTTTCGGCTATATCCTGAGGATTGAATATTATAGAAGTGTAGAAAAAGGCAAAGAAAATTATCAGAATTGCATAAATAGTCAAATATAATGGACTCTCAAAGGAAAAATAATGAAGTATCGTCTTTGAAAAGGGAGTATCAGCAAACCTCGCTACAGTTACCGGAAAAGCAAGCAAAGAAGATGCAAATATAGGTGGGATAACACCAGAGATATTCAATTTTATAGGAAGGAAGCTACTCTGACCCCCATACAATTTTCCTCTAATCATACGTTTGGGATAGTTTATGGTTATCTTTCTATGAGCTAACTCCATGTAAACGATAAAGGCAATAACTGAAATCATAGTAAAAACTATAACAAGAGTCTGTAAAAGACTAATATCGCCTGTACGTATTAAATTTAACATAGTTGTAAATCCACTTGGGATCCTTGCAACGATACCTGCAAATATTATCAGACTTATGCCGTTTCCTATACCCCTCTCGTTTATCTGTTCACCTATCCACATAAGGAGCATAGTACCAGCAACCATGGTAACTACAGTGGTAAACACAAACATCGGCCCCGGATTTATAACTATACTCATACCCGAAGGACTCCTTAAAGCCTCTATACTCAGGGCAAGTCCCAACGACTGAATAGCAGATATGAAGACAGTTCCGTACCTAGCATAGCTTATGATCTCTGCTCTTCCCCTCTCACCTTCCTTTTTAAGCTGAGCAAGTTTAGGAATAACCACGGATAAAAGATCCATTATTATAGAAGCAGAAATATAAGGCATAACACCTAGAGCAAAAATGGTAAGCCTACTAAAAGCCCCACCAGAAAAGAGATCAAAAAAACCAAAGATTGTGCCACTTGCTCTTTCGAAAAACTCCTCAAGTGCAACAGCGTTAATACCAGGAACAGGGATATGGGCACCTAATCTAAAAATAGCAAGCATAAAAAAAGTGAATAAAATACGCCTTCTTAATTCAGGTAATTTCAGTATATTCTCGGCTGGATTCAATCTATAACCTCCACTCTACCACCAGCCTTTTCTATCTTCTCTCTCGCACTTTTGCTGAAGGCGTGGGCATAAACCTCTAAAGATTTGGTAAGCTCACCATCTCCAAGTATTTTTACCCCGTCCTTTTCAATTTTACTTATAACTCTCCTTTCCAGCAAAGTCTCAGGAGTAACCTTTTCACCATTTTCAAAGCATAATTCCAAAACCCCTACATTAACTTCAGTAAAAACTTTGGCATTAGGATTTTTAAAGCCTCTTTTAGGGACTCTTCTATGTAAAGGAGTCTGCCCACCCTCAAACCAGGCAGGAACGCCACCACCGCTTCTTGCATTCTGACCTTTATGCCCTCTACATGATGTTTTTCCATGACCAGAACCAGGACCTCTCCCTACTCTCTTTCTTCTCTTCTTAGCTCCAGGGTTAGGAGAAAGTTCATTTAGCCTCATTGCTTTTCCACCTCCCCTATTTCCTTAACTTCCACCAAATGAGCTACCTTCCTTACCATCCCAAGTGTAACATTGTCAAGAACCCTGATAACTCTATCTCCAGGCTTCTTTAATCCCAAACTTCTCACCGTAGCCTTATCCCTCTCAGACCAACCTGCCAGTCCCCTTTTCAGGGTTATCTCAACCTTTTTCATTCTCATCCTCCCTACCTAACGAGTTCCTTAACCGTCTTACCTCTACTTTCAGCAATCTCTTCTATCGTCCTTAACATACTCAAAGCTTTGAAGGTCGCTTTGATAACGTTTATAGGATTACTGGAACCAAGGTTCTTTGAGAGCACATCCTTTATGCCTGCACAGTCCATTATAGCACGCACAGGTCCACTAGCTATAACTCCTGTACCAGGAGCGGCGGGTTTCAGTAGAACCCTTGAAGAACAAAACTTAGCCTCCACCTCATGAGGTATTGTATTTTTAGAAATAGGTATCCTTACAAGATTCTTTTTAGCCTGTTCTATAGCCTTCCTTATAGCATCGGGAACCTCTTTAGCCTTACCCATTCCATAGCCTACCACTCCATTACCATTACCAACTACAACGAGAGCAGAAAATTTGAATATCCTACCACCCTTCACAACTTTCGTAACCCTATTTATGAAAACCACCCTATCGATCAGATCCAATCCCTTAGGTGAAACCCTTTCCAACCTCCTCAACTTTATATTCATAACCCCCTCCTTAGAATTCTAGACCTACTTTTCTTGCAGCTTCGGCCAATTCTTTTACCCTTCCGTGATACTTGTAACCACCTCTATCAAATACAACTTTCTTTATTCCCTTCTCTAACGCCCTTTTCGCTATCATTTCACCTACTATCCTTGCACCCTCCTTATTACTACCCCTTTTATCTTTTGGAAACTCTTTATCGAGGCTACTTGCAGAAACAAGCGTATGTCCAATAGTATCGTCTATAATCTGGGCATAGATATGCTTCAAACTCCTGTACACCACTAGTCTAGGTCTTTCCGGTGTCCCGAATATCTTTTTTCTTATCCTAAGATGTCTCCTTTTCCTTCTTCCAACCTTATCTATCTTAGCCACGGTAACCTCCCTTATTTCTTCTTGCCAGCCTTTCCAGCTTTACCGGCTTTCCTTCTTACCTCTTCACCAACATATCTGATACCCTTACCCTTATAAGGCTCAGGCGGTCTGACTGCCCTTATCTCAGCTGCAACCTGACCCACCTTTTCCTTGTCTATACCTCCCACCACTATTCTCGTTGCAATCGGGCACTCTATTTTTATACCTTCAGGTATTTTGTACTCTACAGGATGACTGAAACCTACATTAAGTATCAATTTGTCACCTTTCACTTCTGCTCTATAACCAACCCCGATTATATCCAAGATTTTTGAGTATCCCTGAGTAACTCCTATTATCATATTGTTTATCAAAGTCCTAGTTAAACCATGCAAAGCTTTATCAAACCTATCATCTGAGAGCCTTTCCACCCTTATAACATTATCCTCTTTAATAATCCTCACCCTTGGGTGAAACTCTCTAGTAAGAGTACCAAGAGGACCTTTAACCGTAACCCTATGCCCATCAACGATCACTTCAACTCCCTGTGGTATGTTTATAGGTAACCTTCCTATCCGAGACATCCCTCTCCCCCTCTCACCACACTTCACAAATGTATTCACCACCTATTCCTCTAGCCCTTGCTTCCTTGTCGGTCATCACGCCCTGAGATGTACTTAATATGGCTATACCTAAACCACCGATAACCTTGGACAGATTCCTTTTTCCTACGTATATTCTCCTACCTGGCTTACTAACTCTCCTGATGCTTCTGATAACACTCTCACCTTTATAATACCTCAGCTTCACCGTAATGACGTCCTGAACACCACTAGAATCTATAATATAGTCTTCTATGTAACCCTCTTCTTTCAATATTCTAACGATCTCCTTAAGTAGACGATTTGCAGGAAAGGAAACTTCACTTTTCCTAGCCATAAGGGCATTTCTTATTCTCGTTAAGGCATCTGCTATAGGATCCGTCATACCCATGACCACACCTCTTACCAACTAGCCTTTCTGACACCTGGAATCTGTCCAGATAGAGCTAGTTTTCTGAAACATATCCTACACATGTTGAACTTCCTCAGGAAACCTCTAGCTCTTCCACACAAAGGACAACGGTTTCTCCATCTTACCTTAAACTTAGGTAGTTTTTTCATCTTTTCCATTTTACACTTTCTTGCCACGACTAACCCCTCCTTCTAAATGGCATACCTAGCTTTGATAGCAATGCAAAAGCTTCTTCATCAGTTTCTGCAGTAGTAACTATCGCAACTGACAATCCTCTTACCTTATCAACAGTATCGTAGTTTATCTCGGGAAATATTATCTGTTCTGTAAGTCCTAAAGTGTAGTTGCCTCTTCCATCAAAGGACTTGGTAGATATACCCCTAAAATCCCTAACTCTTGGTAGAGCTATTGAAATTAGTCTATCTAAAAACTCCCACATTCTGTCCTTTCTAAGGGTAACTGAAACTCCTATAGGCATCCCTTTCCTCAGCTTAAACTGAGCTATAGACTTCTTAGCCCTTCTTATAGAAGGTCTCTGGCCACTTATAGCAGCCAGCTGTTCTATAGCATGATCTATAACTTTCAGATTCTGTGTAGCTTCACCAAGACCCATATTCAGAACTATCTTCTCAATCCTAGGGACTTCCATGATGTTCTTATAACCAAACTCTTTCATCAACTGAGGAACGACCTCTTTAAAATACTTTTCTTTTAGACGAGGTACCATGCCCGTCTCTCCTTTCTCCTTTATTTATCTATGTTTTCTCCACACTTCTTACACACCCTAACCTTCTTGCCATCCTCTAGAAAACCAAAACCAACTCTTGTCGGTCTATTACACCTTGGACAAACTAACATCACATTGGAAACATGGATAGGTGCCGGCATCTCTACAATACCACCGGGCTTCGTAGGTGCAGGTCTCTGGTGTTTCTTAACTATATTAACCCCTTCCACTACAACCCTTGATTCCTTTGGTATAACCCTTATAACTTTACCCCTTCTACCTCTATCCTTACCAGCTATAACTAAAACAAAATCATCTCTTTTTATCTTAGCTGCCATCCCTTCACCTCACACCACTTCTGGTGCTAGAGAAATAATCCTAGTGAATCCAGCTTTCCTAACCTCTCTCGCTATGGGACCGAATATTCTAGTACCGATCGGATCACCGTTAGGCTTTATAAGTACCACCGAGTTCCTGTCAAACTTAATATAGGTGCCATCAGGTCTTCTTTGTTCCTTAACAGTCCTCACAACAACAGCCCTATGAACTTCTCCCTTCTTAACACGACCATCAGGTAGAGCCTCCTTTATAGCCACTACTATAACATCGCCAAGGCGGGCATAACGTTTGTTAGAACCACCCAACACCCTTATGCACATAGCCTTTTTTGCACCGGAATTATCAGCTACCTCAACTATAGTAGTTGGCTGTATCATGATTCTTCACTCCCCTTTTTCTCAAGGATTTCTACAACGATCCATCTTTTAAGTTTACTTATAGGTCTAGTTTCAACTATCTTAACAATATCTCCAACTTTACAGGCATTACGTTCATCATGGGCGTAGAACTTCTTTCTCTTCTTTACAACCTTCCCATAAAGTGGATGCCTCAAGGTTCTTTCGACCTTTATAACAACAGTCTTATCCATTTTATCACTTACAACCTCACCTACAAACACTTTTCTTCTACCTTCCATAACTCACCCCTACCTTATACCCAGCTCTTTTTCTCTTATTATTGTCAAAATCCTAGCGATATCTCTCTTAATCTGCCTATAACGCGCAGGATTGTCCAGCCTCCCTATGGACTTAAAGAATCTCATTTCCATAAGTTCCTTCCTGAGCTCACGCTCCTTTTTTCGTAATTCTTCAATCGTCATCTTCCTCAAATCATCCAGCTTCAGCATAGCCACACTCCTTTATTCTCCTCTTACAACTACTTTTGTCTTTATAGGAAGCTTATGAGAAGCAAGCCTGAAAGCTTCTTCTGCAACATCCCTAGGAACACCGCCTATTTCAAAAAGTATTTTACCCGGCTTTACAACAGCAACCCAATACTCAGGAGAACCCTTACCCTTCCCCATCCTCGTTTCAGCAGGCTTCTTCGTATAGGGTTTATCAGGGAATATTCTTATCCATACCTTTCCAGTTCTCTTTATGTACCTAGATATCGCCACTCTTGCAGCTTCAATCTGGGCTGCAGTGATCCAAGCGGGCTCAAGAGCTTTCAAACCGTAATCACCAAACTCCACATCACAACCTCTTGAAGCAATACCACTCATTCTTCCTCTTTGTTGTTTTCTCCACTTAACCTTCTTAGGCGACAACATTACTTCCTTCCTCCGTCTTTTTTCTCTTATCCTCTATCACTTCACCCTTGAATATCCAAACTTTAACACCAATCACACCGTATTTTGTAATAGCTTCAGCAAAACCGTAATCTATATCAGCACGAATGGTTTGTAAAGGTAACTTACCCTCTCTATACCACTCGGTCCTAGCCATATCCACCCCAGCAAGTCTACCAGAACATTCAACCCTTATGCCTTTAGCACCGTATCTAAAGGCAGCATTTATAGCTCTTTTCATGGCACGTCTATGGGATACTCTCCTTTCAATCTGCATAGCTATATTTTCTGCAACTAGCTGAGCATCTAACTCAGGAATGGGAACTTCCTTCACATCTATAACGAGCTGCCCACTGACAAACGCGGATAATTCCCCTTTAAGTTTCTCTATTTCAGCTCCCTTTCTACCAATCACAAGTCCCGGTCTTGCTGTATATATTGTAACTCTTACTTTATCACTCTCCATACCCTTTATACCTTGTCTTTCTATTATGACCTTGGAAATACCAGCGTGGTAAAACTTCTTCTTAATGATACTCCTGATCCTCAAATCCTCATGCAGTTTTTTAGCATAGTCTTTATCAGCATACCATTTGGACAGCCAATCCTTCGTTATTCCAAGTCTAAACCCTATGGGATGAACTTTCTGCCCCACAGCATCCTCCTTTTTACCTTCTCTCATCTAGTTCTATGTAAATATGACTAGTTCTCTTTCTTATAAGATAAGCTCTTCCCATAGCTCTAGGCCTTATTCTCTTAAGCATAGGTCCCTCATTAACGTATATCGTTTTAATATAAAGGGAATCGACATCCACTATGTGGGGAGATCTCTCCGCATTACTCACAGCACTCTTTAAGAGCTTCTCTATGATACGAGCTCCCTTCTTCGGTGTAAACTTAAGAATGGTAAAGGCTTCATCCACATTCTTACCCCTTATTAAATCAGCAACCACTCTTGCTTTTCTAGGTGATATCCTAGCATACCTCAAAATAGCTCTCTCCGGCATCCCTTCACTCCCCCTACTTTTTCACCTTGGCTTTCTTCTTTTCATCACCATGCCCATGGAAAGTTCTTGTAGGCGCAAATTCTCCCAATTTATGACCTATCATAAGTTCAGTCACATAAACAGGTATAAACTTTCTACCGTTATAAACAGCAAAGGTATGTCCTACAAATTCAGGAATTATAGTTGATCTTCTACTCCAAGTTTTAATAACTCTCTTTTCTCCCTTTTCATTTAACTCAAGCACCTTTTTCAGAAGCTTAGGATCTACGTAAGGCCCCTTCTTCTTAGAACGTCCCATAACAAGCTACCCCCTCATTTTCTCCTTTGAATAATAAAAGCATCCGATATCTTTCTAGGCTTCCTTGTCTTCATGCCCTTAGTACACCAACCCCAAGGACTCTTAGGATGTCTACCTTTTGTCCTACCTTCACCACCACCATGAGGATGATCAACAGGATTCATGGCTGTACCACGTACATGCGGCCTCCATCCTAACCATCTATTTCTACCAGCCTTACCTATAACTATATTCTCATGATCTATATTACCAACCTGACCGATTGTAGCCATACAATTTACATGGATCAACCTTATTTCACCAGAAGGAAGCCTAACATGGGCATAATCACCCTCTTTTGCCATTATCTGAGCATAGGTACCAGCACTTCTAGCTATTTGTCCACCTTTACCGGGAATAAGCTCTACATTATGCACAAAAGTACCAACAGGTATGTACTTTATAGGAAGGGCATTTCCCACTTTTATCTCCGCATCAGGACCCGCCATAACGGTATCACCAACCTTCAACCCTTCTGGCCACAGTATGTATCTCTTCTCACCATCGGCATAATGGATAAGAGCTATCCTAGCGCTTCTATTAGGATCATACTCGATAGCTGCAACCTTACCAGGGACACCCCACTTATCCCTTCTAAAATCGATTATTCTGTAACGTCTCTTGTGACCTCCACCCTTAAACCTGACAGTTATTCTACCCTGATTATTTCTCCCCGCACTACGCTTGAGTGGAACTATCAAAGATTTTTCAGGCTCATCCTTAGTTATTTCCTCGAAGGTTGATACCGTCATATGCCTTATCCCTGGAGAAGTGGGCTTAAATCTCTTTATACCCATCAAAAACCTCCTCAAATACTTTCAAAGAAATCGATTTTATCACCTTCCCTGAGCTTCACTATAGCCTTTTTCCAATCCTTTCCTTTCACAACTTTTCTACCAATCCTTCTCCTTTTACCTTTCACTATCATAGTGTTCACACCTTCCACTTTAACGTTAAAAAGCTTCTCTATCGCATCCTTAATATCCTTTTTCGTACTTTTTATATGCACCTCAAAGGTATATTTATTTTCAATCTCCTTCAACCTCACACTCTTCTCAGTCACTATAGGCCTGATTATAACCTGGTAAGGATCTCTCAAAAACTTCATGATACCAACCTCTCCTCAATTATTGGAAGTACACTTTTCTCTATTACTATCTTTTCCGCATCGAGCACATCGTAAGTATTTATAGCCTTGGCTACAAGGACTTTTACGTTAGGCAGGTTTCTTGTTGCAAGATCAACATTGTAATCCAGATCATCAACGATCATTAGAACCTTCTTACCTTCAATACCAAGATTTTTTAGGAACTTTACGGCATTTTTGGTTTTATGACTTTCAAACTCTATACTCTCAACAAATATTATATCACCATCTTTCATTCTAGCAGATAAAGCACTAATCACAGCTCTTTTTCTCGCCTTTTTTGGAATCTCATAGCTCCAGTCCCTAGGCTTTGGACCAAAAACAACACCTCCACCAACCCAATGAGGAGCCCTTATAGATCCCTGTCTGGCTCTACCTGTACCTTTTTGAGGCCAGGGTTTTCTACCACCACCCCTTACCTCACCCCTCGTTTTAGTACAAGCAGTACCTGTTCTCTCGTTAAATAACCTCATCCTAACAGCTTCCCACATTAGATGCCTATTTATTTTGCCGTTAAATATCTCATCACTAACATCTATATTTCCTAAAACAGTCCCATCAGCACTGTAAAGAACCACTTCCATGACTATCACCCCGCCTTTCTAATTATAACCAAAGAACCTCTATGTCCAGGCACAGCACCTTTAACTAGAAGAAGATTCCTCTCGGGATATACAGCCACCACTTCAAGATTCCTTATGGTAACTCTATTTGTACCCATATGACCGGGCATTCTCTTACCCTTGTGGACTCTCCCAGGAAACTTTCTCATACCTATTGATCCAATCACTCTATGATAACGTGAACCATGGGAATCCCTCTGACCACTCATACCATGCCTTTTCATTACTCCCTGAAAACCTCTCCCCTTTGTCCAACCAGTAACATTTACCTTCTCACCAACCTGGAATATCTCACATGTAACTACCTGTCCCTCTTCTACACCTTCTAAAATACTGGGATCGTCAACCCTTATCTCTCTCAAATACCTAAGTAAAGGAACATTACGCTTTTTAAAGTGACCTATAAGAGGCTTATTTAGGGCCTTTTCTTTTACCTCTTCAAAACCAAGTTGTATGGCTGAGTAACCATCTCTCTCAACAGTCCTCTTCATAACAACATAACAAGGACCCGCTTTAATAACCGTAACGGGAACTACAGTCCCGTCTTCTTTAAAGACCTGTGTCATACCTATCTTCTTACCTAATAAACCGGTAACCATCCTAACCTCTCCCACCGTTATTCATCTATCAGCTTTACCTCTACTTCAACTCCAGCAGCTAACTCAATGTTACTCAAAGCATCTATAGTATCAGGAGTAGGATCAACAAGTTCAATAAGTCTTTTATGAGTCCTTATTTCAAACTGTTCCCTAGACTTCTTATCAATATGGGGTGATCTAAGCACTGTCCATCTACTTATCTTAGTCGGTAGAGGAATTGGACCTACAACCTTAGCACCAGTAGGGATAACGGCTTTTACTATTTCCTGTACAGACTTGTCAAGTATCCTGTGATCAAAGGATTTTAATTTTATCCTTATTCTCCTACCCATGGTCAATCCTCTATAACTTCTGTTACTACACCTGCACCTACAGTCTTACCACCTTCC
>JAGDVO010000001.1:147485-200658 GCA_023269715.1 Thermosulfidibacter sp. | reverse complement strand
AACCTTCTCCGCTATTGGAGTATAAAACTGAAGAGCTTAAGGAATACGAAGTTCCATACCATACCTCTATGGATTGAATTTTAAATTGTAGGATGGGTGAGGCAAAAAGTATAATAGAGGATTTTCAGAGAAATGAGATAACGGAGTATCATATATACAAATTTCTAGCTAGAAGGTCTAAGAGTAGGAACAAGGAACTTCTTGAAAAAATAGCGGAGGATGAATTTAAACATTATCTTATATGGCGAAAAATAACAGGAGTTGATGTAAAGCCAGATAAAAAGAGGATATTCCTCTATGTCCTTCTTTCTATCCTATTCGGTTTGACTTTCGCTATCAAGTTGATGGAAAGGGGAGAGGAGGAAGCAGAAAAGGCATACAGAGAGGTAGCAAGGACCTATCCTATCGCTGGTGATATACTGAAGGATGAATTTAATCATGAGAATATGCTAGTTAGTTTGATAGAGGAAAAACGTTTAAAGTATTTGGGATCCATAGTTCTAGGGTTAAACGATGCTCTAGTTGAACTTACGGGTTCCCTTGCCGGTTTTACATTTGCAATGCAGAATAGCAAGGTGATAGGTTTAGCTGGGCTTATAATGGGGATAGCAGCTTCTCTATCTATGTGTGCTTCTGAGTATCTTTCTCAGAAGTCTGAGGGTGGGGATAGAAGTCCCTTTGGGGCTTCCTTTTATACCGGTGTGGCCTATATTTTAACAGTTGCTGCCCTGGTATGGCCTTTCTTTGTTTTTTCGTGGCATGTTTTAGCCTTTTTTGTAAGCCTGGTGTGTGCCTTGGGTGTTATTTACGTTTTTACCTTCTTTATCTCGGTTATAAAGGAGAGTGATTTTAAGAGGAACTTTGCTGAGATGTTGTTTATAAGTTTTGGTGTAGCCTTTGTTTCATTCGTTGTGGGATCTGTTGCTAGGAAAGTTCTGGGGATCGGTATCTAGGTATATCGATGGGTGAGGTTAGGTTCAGAACTAGACATATGTTTAACCGTATATCCCGCTGGTACGATTTCCTTAACCATCTCCTAAGTGCTAGACAGGATATTTCTTGGCGTAGAAAAGCTGTAGCTTCTCTTTTAGAGGAGGGTGGTAGTTTTTTTCTAGATGTAGCCTCTGGTACCGGAGATGTGGCCTTTGAGATAATCAGACAGAAACCGACATCCAAGGTTATCCTTCTTGATCCGGCCATAAACATGTTATTTTTGGCGAAGGAAAAGGCTTTAAAGAAAAATGTTGTTGTTTCTATCGTACTAGGTGAAGGTGAAAATCTTCCTTTTAAAGATGAGTCCTTTGATGGAATCACCATAGCTTTTGGTATTAGGAACGTTGAAAATAGGCATCGGGTATTGAAGGAATTTTACAGGGTTTTAAAGGATAATGGTGTTGTTGTCATTCTAGAGTTCTCGAAGCCAAGAGGTTTACTAGGTGTTCTTTATGACTTTTACTTCCATGGAATTTTACCTTTAGTGGGTTGGGTTGTATCTGGGGATAGGGAAGCCTACCGTTATCTTCCCGATTCTGTAGAAAAATTCCCCACGCCTATAGAATTTATTGGGGAACTAAGGTCTGCTGGTTTTAAAAGGGTGATTTACCATCCCTATACTATGGGTATATGCTACTGCTATAAAGCCTATAAGCGTTAGGGTGTTTCTATGGCCTCCTTAGGGCAAACTTGTGCACATATGGTACATCCCTTGCAGAGAACTTCGTCTATGCTGACCTTTTTTCCATCGTAGAATATAGCCATACATCCCACATTTAAACAGGATTTACAAAGTATACATTTTTCTTCGTTTATTTTAAGGGGCCTTTTCGATTCCCTTGAGATCAGTGTGCAGGGTGCTCTCGTTATTATGACTGAAGGTTCTTCTGCTTCTACCTCTTCCTTTATGACTTCTACCAGTTTTTTTATTTCATAGGGGTCTACAATCTTAATCCTTTCTATTCCGAAGGCCTTTGCAATTTCCTCTGGTAGTACCTTCGTAGTGGGAGTACCATCAGCCTTTTCGCCTGTGCCTGGATGGGGTTGTCTACCTGTCATCGCTGTGGTTCCATTATCCAATATTATCACTGTTGATGAGGATCTATTGTAGGCTATGTCTAGTAGGCTATTTATTCCTGTATGTAGGAAGGTTGAATCTCCTATTACCGCTACTACTTTTTTCATACCGCTAGATGTAGCACCATGAACCATTGATACTCCTGCACCCATACATATGCAAGAATCCATGGATGAGAGTGGTTTTAAGGCACCAAGGGTATAGCATCCTATATCTCCGAATACAAAGACCTTTGCCCTTTTTAGTGCCACAAATACACCTCTATGTGGACAACCAGGACAGAGTGTGGGCGGTCTTTTTGGTATATCGGTGAAACTTATATACTTTGGTTTGTAGTTTTTATCTAGAGCTTTTTTTAGTACGTCTACATTCAATTCACCAAACTCTGGAATAAAACCCTTACCCTTTACCTCTATACCCATTGCTTTTATTTCCGTCTCTAAAAAGGGATCCAATTCCTCCACAACGAATATCTCATCAACCATATTTGAAAATTCCAGTATCTTCTTCTTGGGAAGGGGATATATCATACCCAGCTTCAGTACACTTGCTTCAGGAAACGCCTCCTTTACATACTGATAACAAACACCACTTGTTATAAATCCCAGTTTTCTATCCCTTATCTCGATTCTGTTTAGGTCAATTTCTTCAGACAGGGCTTGGAGTTTTTTGAACCTTTCAAGGACAAAAATGTGTCTTTCATAGGCAAAGGCGGGTAACATAACCCATTTGGCTGGATCCCTGGAAAGCTCCTTTTGTATCTCTTCTCTTATTCCTTTTACTTCAACTACCGTTTTAGTGTGACTTATCCTTGTGGTTGATCTCACCAGCGTAGGTGTATCGTATTCTTCCGATATTTTAAAAGCTAGTTTTATGTATTCGTAGGCTTCCTGTGAGTCTGAGGGTTCAAGAGCCGGTATCTTTGCGCTTCTTACATAATTTCTTGTGTCCTGTTCATTTTGGGAGCTGTAAAGTCCAGGATCATCACTTACCACTATTGCTATTCCTCCATTCACACCTGTGTAGGATAGAGTCATGAAAGGATCACTTGCAACATTGAGACCTACATGCTTCATAGAGGCTATAGCTCTGACACCGCTAAAGGATGCACCTATTACCGCTTCAAGAGCTACCTTTTCGTTTGGAGCCCATTCCACTTTTACTTCTTTGAATTTAGCAATGTTTTCAAGAATTTCTGTTGCAGGTGTCCCAGGGTAACTTGAGGCGAATTTTATTCCTGCCTCCCATGCACCTATTGCAAATGCCTCATTACCGGACAATAGTCTCTTCAATTCTCTACCTCCATAAGCTTTTCTAGATCCTTAGAAAATGGCGAATTGGGATATTTCTTTTGTAATTGGTTTAGTATTTCCCTTGCCTTATCTTTCTTGCCCTTCTCTAGTAGTATCAATCCGTATTCATACAGAGCATAATCGGTAAGGAAAGCTTTTTTGTTTGAAAGAAATTTTTCAAATATAGATTCATCTTTTGCAAGAGGTAGAAAAATCGCCTTTAGCGGGTTGGAATCGTCGAGTTTTCCTATCCATTCCCTTGCTAGTTTTACAGCTTCTTCTTTTTTGCCTATTTCGTACAGTATTCTAGCTTTCATAAGCCTAGATATTACCGCGAGATCTTCACTACCTTTGTTACTTACCATATCGAACAGATCCATAGCGCTTTTCAGTTTCACAGGATTACCAGTTTCCAAACCAACGGCCATTTCATGGACTGCTTTCCTGTATAGATAGTTTGCTTCTTCTATCCTTTTGTTCCTCTCGTTAATTAAGAATCCTATTGCCATAACAATAAGAACCAGTACCAATAGTACCCCTATTACCGTCTTGGTATCGATTCTTTCAAGGTCTATTTTCATATTATCCTCCCCTCTATTGTTTTTACGCAATCGTCTAGTATCTCTTTAATCTTTTCTACTTCTATCCCTGCTCCTAGTAATATTCTTTCTATGAATTCCGGTGTCGGTATATCCTGTGGAGAGTGTGTATCGCTACCAAATGAGAGTTTTGCGCCGTGTTTTAATGCAAGCTTTGCAACATGACCGTTTGTAAGGGAATGCCCCTTTCTGCCTGATATTTCAAGGTAGACTCCCATTTCTTTTGCCAGTTCTACCTCCTCTTCGCTTATCAGTCCTGGATGAGCTATAATGTCTACTTTTGCCTTTATTCCCGCGATGTTCGTACCTTTCTCTACAGGTTCTGCAATAGTTTCACCATGTAACAGGACTAGCTTTGCTCCTAGTTCCCTTACTTTAATCGTTAAGTCCTCTATCAGTCTAGGCGGCACATGGGTTATTTCTACTCCAGGTATAACAATTATTTCCCTTTCTACCTCTCTTATTGTTTCGGTGAATTCCACTATTCTTGGCACTACATCTTTGTAATTACTGTGATCTATGTGGTCGGTTAAGGCTATGTACCTGAGGTTATTCACCTTTGCTCTTCTGACCAATTCTACCGGTAGTAGTTCACCATCACTAAAAAGTGTATGTATATGTAAGTCAACCATTGTAAAACTCCTTTTGTTCTGCTATTTACTTCTGATCTGATAGGGTAACATATACATTAATGGAAGAGATTATGGAAGATAAAAGGGGAATAATAGTTATAAGTAAAGAAAAAGGAATCACATCTACCAGAGTTGTTGAGATGGTTAGGAAGCTCTTTCGTGTTAAGAAAGCGGGTCACCTTGGTACCCTTGATCCCATGGCAACTGGTGTACTTCCTATAGCTATTGGGAAAGCTACAAAGTTGGCTGATGTCCTTATGGGTATGGAAAAGGAATATATCGTTACTGTTAAACTCGGTATTCTTACGGATACCTACGATATAGAGGGAAAAGTATTGAAAGAAGAGGTTCCACCTTTATTGGGCGAAGATAGAATAAGGGAAGTTTTAAAGGAATTTACCGGGGAGATACTACAGGTTCCCCCCATGTATTCAGCTAAGAGGTACAAAGGAAAAAGACTATACGAACTTGCAAGGGAGGGTATGGAGATAGAGAGGGAACCAAAGAAAGTTTATATAGGGGAGATAGAACTTCTGCGATATGACCATCCCTTTATCCTGTTGAGGGTGGTATGTGGTAAAGGTGTTTATATAAGGAGTCTTGCTAAGGACGTTGCAGAGAGGCTTGGTACAATTGGTGTAGTGTGGGATCTTGAGAGAATAAGAGTTTGCGGCTTCGATAAGTCTTCTGCGGTGAGTTTAGAAGATATAAAAGCACTTGACATTGAAGAAAGAGAGAAACTAATTATACCATTAGAGGATGTGCTGAAGATGTTGCCATCTATAAAGGTTTTTGGTAAACTTAAATGGTGGGTTTTAAGTGGGAATGACGTGGTGATTTCTCCTGATGAGGTTGGTAGGAATGTAAGGGAAGGTGATTATATAGTTATTGGGGATGAAGAGGGAAAGGTTATAGCTCTTGGTATTGTAAAAAGTGACAAAAGCGGATATAAAGTTCATCCATTTAAAGTATTGAACTAAATGAGGAGGGGAAAAAGGTGTCAATAACAAAGGCTAGAAAACAGGCTATAGTAAAGGAATTTCAACTTCATGAGAATGATACTGGTAGTATTGAGGTTCAAATAGCTCTTCTTACAGAGAGGATAAATAGGCTTGTTAAGCACTTTGAGAAGCATAAACATGATAATAACTCAAAGAGGGGACTTTTTTCACTGATAGGAAAAAGAAAGCGTCTACTAGCGTATCTTGCGGAGAACAATCCAGAGAGTTACAAAAGGGTAATCCAGAAGCTCGGCCTTAGGAAATAAGGTTGAAATATGGATGCAAAGGTAGTTTCTGTTGAAGTTGGCGGCCGAGAGGTAGTTATAGAAACAGGGAAATTGGCAAGACAGGCCCATGGCTCTGTACTTGTGAGATGTGGTGGTACCTGTGTTTTAGTTACAGCGTGTATCTCTGATAAAGAGGAAGAGCCGCTAGACTTTGTTCCTCTTACTGTTGAGTATAGAGAGAGGGCTTATGCAGCAGGTAAGATCCCCGGCGGTTTTATAAAAAGGGAAGGTAAACCTACAGACCATGAGATTCTATGTTCGAGGCTTATAGATAGGCCTATAAGGCCGCTTCTGCCTAAGAATCTTAATAGGGAAGTACAGGTTATGGCGTTGGTTGTTTCTGTTGACGATGAGAATTTACCTGATGTACTAGGTATAATTGGAGCTAGCTGTGCTCTTGGTCTTTCTGAAATTCCCTTTGACGGTCCAATAGGAGCTGTTAGGGTCGGGAGGATAGGGGGTGAATTTGTTATAAATCCTACTATGAGTCAGTTGGATGAAAGTGATCTTGATATGGTTGTTGCGGGGACTCGTCATGCTGTTGTTATGGTAGAGGCAAGTGCAAATGAGGTGCTCGAAGAAGAGCTTATAGAAGCTTTAAAATTAGGCCACACGGAAATAGTGAAACTTGTTGAGGTACAGCAAAGACTTATAGAAGAATGTGGTAGACCGAAGATAGAGTTGCCAACGCTTCCTGATATATCTGCCTATAAAGACTACATAAGGTCAAATTGTCTTGATTCCCTACTTGCTGCTATTTTTGTACCTAGGAAAAAGGACAGGGAAAGGGCGCTTGCTGAGCTCAAACAGGCTATAATTTCTAACTTTGACCCAGCTGAACAACCACTTGTTGAACTTGCCTTTACCGAGGTTGAGAGAGAAGAATTGAGGAAGATGGTCTTACAGAAGGGTATAAGAGCTGACGGTAGGGGCTGTAAGGACATAAGGCCTATTTATTGTGAGGTTGGGTTGTTACCTGGTGCTCATGGATCTGCACTTTTTGCAAGAGGTGAAACACAGGCGCTCGTGGCTGCTACTCTTGGTATGCCCGGAGAAGATGAGCAGATGCTTGACGATATATACGGTGAGGTTTCTAAGAGTTTTATGGTTCATTATAATTTTCCACCCTTTTCTACCGGTGAAGTTAAGCCTCTTAGGGGTCCATCAAGAAGGGAGATAGGACATGGAGCCCTTGCTGAGAAGGCTTTAAAGTGGGTTGTACCTGCTAAGACTGAGGATTTCCCATACATCGTAAGGGTTGTGTCAGATATACTTGAATCGAATGGTTCTTCGTCAATGGCGACCGTCTGTGGTGGTTCACTTGCTCTGATGGATGCAGGTGTTCCTATAAGGCGACCCGTTGCTGGTATAGCTATGGGGCTTGTTATGGATGAGGATAGTGGTAGGTATGCTATTCTTTCGGATATTATAGGTATGGAAGACCATCTTGGAGATATGGATTTTAAGGTTGCTGGTACTGATAAAGGTGTTACTGCTTTGCAGATGGACATAAAGGTAAAAGGTATTACATGGGATATAATGAGAGAGGCCCTTGAGCAGGCACGTGAGGGGCGTTTGTATATTTTGAGTAAAATGCTGGAGGTTTTACCTAGTCCAAGACCGGAAATTTCTCCAAAGGCTCCTGTAATAGTTTCTCTCCAGATAAAACCTGAGTTTATAAGGGACGTAATAGGTCCTGGTGGGAGAACCATAAGAGCTATAATAGATAAGACTGGTACTAGAGTTTATATAGATGAGAGTGGTCTTGTAACTGTTTCTGGTCCTTCTAAGGATGCCGCATTAGAGGCTGTTGAGATAATAAGTAAGATAGCGAGGGAGTATAATGTTGGGGATGTTGTGAAAGGTAGAATAAAGAGGATAGAGGATTATGGTATTTTTGTGGAATTTGCACCCGGCAAGGAAGGATTGTTACATATATCGCAGATATCTGACAGAAGAATAAGGAATATAAAGGATGAGTTTAGTATAGGTGATGAGATTGAAGCTAAAATTATGGAAATAGATGAACTTGGGAGGTTCAAGTTAACGAGGCGTGGTTTAGAGGGAGATCCTAAGTCAGAACTTGACACGAGTTCGAAAGGTATAGGTAGAGCAAAGAGTACACATACTACAGTTAAAGCAAAGGGTATGCATACTACAATTAAAAGTAATAGACTTGATAAAAGATATGATAAAAATGAACATTAATTCTGTTGGTACTTATTGACATTTGGTGGATTAAAGAGCAATATACTAAATTAAATACAGAGGAGGAGGTGTTGGGATGAGGAAGTTATTAATGCTAGCTCTTTGTGTAGCTGTGGCCGGTGTAATTGGTTTGAGCGCTGGTTGTAAGAAGAAGGAAGAAGCCCAGCAGCCACCTGCAGAACAGCCCAAGGCGGAGCAGCAGGCTCCAGCTGCTAACCAGACAGCTCCAGCTGCTAACCAGACAGCTCCAGCTGCTAACCAGACAAAGTAAAGTTTTATCGCTAGGCTTAGTAGGGAGGGTTAGTCCCTCCCTCTTTTATTTTTATGTGGTCAGATAAGTGGACTGAAAGAGCAAGGAAAGAAGGTTATCCGGCTCGTTCTGTTTACAAGCTGAAGGAAGCGAATGAGAAGTTTAGATTTATAAGGAGAGGATTTAAAGTTCTGGAGCTCGGTGCTTCTCCGGGATCGTGGACAAAGTATGTACTTGAATGTATAGGTGAGGAAGGTCTTGTTGTTGCTATCGATCTAAAACCTCTTAGTATCCCTCCTGATAGGAGGTTGGTATTTTTGGAAAATGATGTATTTGAGATCGATTTGAAAGAATTGTTTAATGCAAGTGGAGGAAAGTTTGATGTTCTACTAAGCGATATGGCGCCCAATACAACTGGAGTGCCAGTTGTTGATCAGGAGATTTCTTTTAATCTAGCCAAGAAGGCCCTTGAGATAGCTAAAGAATTGGTAAGAAAAGGTGGGTTTTTTTTAATAAAATTTTTTGAAGGTGAAAATTCCAGGGAATTGGTTTCCTTTGCAAAAACCTTTTCTACTACAAAACTATTTAGACCCGCTGCTACTCGGAAATCCAGTTCAGAAATTTACCTTTTTGGTATGATTAGGTAGATTCACTAGAAGAAATATAATATCTTTTCCCACTTACCGTTATGTAGAATTTACCAGATTCTTCTTCTATTATGTTTGCGAGTTGCATATAAGCTGATCTAGATAGTTTTGCTTTTAAACCGCTATCCCTCAATTTAACATATGCTCCCTTGCGAGTTACCACTATGCTTTTAGGGTCTATACTTTTACAACAGTCAAGGTATTTTATATTGACTAGAATCTCTTTTATGCCTTTATCATCTTTTATGAAGTCTACACTTGTAGCGAACATGGGTGTATCTTCAACCTTTATCCTGTGTACTTTTCCTCCTTCCTTTATTCCATAGGAGCCATCGGGGAGTTCCACTAGATTTTCTATAAAGATTCTTATGATGTCTTCTCTTGTTGAAGGTATACCTCTATAGTACCAGTTGCCCTCTCCGTCTACATATATATCTATGATCCTAACATCCATACATATCTATCCCTTTTTCTGTTATCAAAAAAGTTTCTATACCTCTTTTACCATCGATTCAATACTGTTATTTGATCGATCTATAAAGAAGTTTCTTACCTACTTGACAAGTAGATAAATAGGGTGATAAGAGTAGAGTTTACCTGCTAGTGATAACTTTTAAACTATATTCCTTGTTAAGGGTGTTATCAAGAGATGTTATACACTATAGTTGAAGGAGGGTGGCAATGATAGAGTTTAGGAAGACGAATGACGCTCTAGGTACGGTAAACAGGGGTAACCCTACAGAATCGGGTCTCTGTACATTGTGTAGGTGTGATTGTACTGGTAAATGTGAGACATGGCTTTCAAGCTTACGTGGTAGGCAGATGCTTTATCCAAGAGACTATAGTTTTGTAACAGCAGGTAGTGCCAATACTATTCATGTAGGCGTAAGCTATAACTCGTTGAGAATTAGGGGAAGGTTGTATGGAGCCTATGGTTTGCCACAGGGATTTTCAAGTTCTGAGGATGATTGTGTATTCCCGAATGTGAGTATTGAGACGGAATTTGGAAATGAGGTTAAAACCAGATCAAGAATCCCCATAATGACGGGTGCTTTAGGTTCAACTTTTATCGCAGCGAAGTATTGGGAAAGTTTCGCAATAGGTGCTGCGTTAGTGGGGTTTCCAATAGTTGTTGGTGAAAATGTTGTTGGTGTTGATAGAGAATCAGAGTTTAAGAATGGTAAAGTTGTAAAGTCGCCAGAACTTGATAGAAGGATAGGAACGTATCTTAGGTATTTTGACGGTTATGGTGCAATAATTGTTCAGATGAATGTAGAGGATACAAGAAATGGTGTTGCAGAGTTTGTAATTGACAAATATGGTGACAAGGTTATAATCGAGTTGAAGTGGGGTCAAGGTGCGAAAGATATCGGTGGAGAGATACAGGTTACCGATATAGAATATGCAAGATTTTTGAAAAAACGTGGTTATGTTGTTGATCCTGATCCTGATAAACCTGGAGTTGAAGAAGCAATGAGATCTGGTGCATTGAGAAGTATTGCAAGGCATAGTCGCTTGGGATATACGTCGCTTTCGACTTGGGAGCAGGTGAGAGATGCCTTTATGAAAGAAGTCGAAAGATTAAGGAAACTCGGATTCAAGAGAATTACACTGAAAACGGGCGCTTATGGTATGGAAGCGCTTGCGATGGCTATAAAATTCGCTTCTGATGCAGGACTTGATTTATTGACGATAGATGGTGCGGGTGGTGGTACAGGGATGAGTCCTTGGAATATGATGGAAACTTGGGGTGTTCCTTCGATTTATCTACATTCGAAGGCATATGAGTACGCTACGATTCTTGAAGAAAAGTATAGGAGATCAAATGAGAATAAGAAAGTTGTGGATATGGCATTCGCGGGTGGTTTTGCTAGGGAAGATCACATATTTAAAGCATTAGCACTGGGTTCACCATATGTTAAAATTGTGTGTATGGGAAGGGCACTTATGATTCCTGGTTTCCTAGGCGCAAACATTGAAGGTGTGTTGAGACCGGAGAGAAGGGAACAGGTAAAGGGTAATTGGGATAAACTACCTCCTACAGTATTACAGTTTGGTAGTACTCCTGAGGAAATTTTTGAATGTTATTATGAGGTCGAAAGGAAAGTTGGTAAAGAGGAGATGAAAAACATTCCCCTTGGAGCTATAGCTCTTTATACACTTTGTGATAAGCTGGCTGCTGGTTTACAGCAACTCATGGCTGGTGCAAGAAAGTTCTCTTTAAGTGCTATTTCTCGTGAGGATTTATTCTCTGCTAACCGTGAGACAGCGGAGGTAACGGGTATACCATTTATTACCGAAGCTGAGGATGATATCGCAAGAGAGATACTAAATTCGTAAAAAAAACGAGAGATATCAGCAAATAGGCGGTTATTCTCAAAGATTGGGGTAAGACCCCAGGGTTTTTGAGAATAACCGCGTTTTTTGTTGACATGATATACCGGATTATGAAATTATGGGTGTATGAAACCTTAAGGAATAGGTGCAAACTATGATTGCCCTTGTTCAGAGAGTGAGATCTTCTAAAGTTTTTGTTAACGGAAAAGTGGTGGGTGAAATTTCACGTGGTATAAACTGTCTTTTAGGGATTGCGGTGGGTGATACAGAAGAGGAAGCTAGATGGCTTGCCGATAAGGTTGTTAACTTAAGGATATTTCCTGATGATCAAAATAAGATGAATCTCTCCCTTCTCGATATAAGTGGCGAATTGTTGGTGGTATCCCAATTTACCCTCCTTGCTGATTGCGTTAAAGGTAGGCGTCCATCATTTACGAATAGCGCTCCACCTGAGGGGGCAAAAAAGTTATACGAATACTTTACAAATTATGTAAAAAATGTTTATAAAATAAAAGTAGAAACAGGGATATTTGGTGCGGACATGTTAGTTTATATAGAGAATGATGGTCCGGTTACCTTTATACTGGATAGTAGAAATAAATTCAAAAGATAAGGGGTGACCCTTGAGGGTAGAAAGGGTAGTGGTTGGTGCTTTAGAGGTTAACTGTTACATTGTACTCGACGAAAAATCTAAGGAAGGAATTGTGATAGATCCAGGTGCTGAGGGTAGGAGGATAGTTCGTATAATAGAAGGTGAAAGTATAAATCTCAAATATATAATAAACACCCATGGCCACGTTGATCATATAGGTGCTAATAGGGATGTGAAGAATGCTTTTCCTGATGCTCTTCTTGCTATTGGGGAGTTCGATCTTCCCTTGTTAAGGAACGCTATGAATTCGTACATAGCCATGATGGTCGGAGCTAAGGAATCGCCTGAACCCGATCTGCTACTTAAGGAAGGTGATATTATAGAATTCGGTGAATGTACTCTCAAGGTGATTCATACTCCTGGGCACACTCCTGGTAGTATCTGTCTTTTGACGGAAGGTATTGTGTTCACGGGTGATACTCTATTTGCTGGTAGTATAGGTAGAGTTGATCTACCAATGTCACAACCCGAAAAATTGATTCCTTCTATAAAGGAAAAACTCATGATTTTACCTGATGATACGGTTGTTCTTCCAGGTCATGGTCCTAAATCTACGATAGGATACGAAAGGCGTTATAATCCCTTTGTAACAGGAACTTTTCTTTTGTTTTAAACACTTTTAGAGGTTTTATCATGAGTATGAAAGGGATTGAGCTTATATCGCGGTGGGAAAAATTTCTACATGCACTCGTTGCTATCTCTCTTCTGTGTATATCTATCTGCATTCTTTGTTATACTGCCTTTAATACAGTGTTTTTGCTGATTTCCGGACACGAGCCGATACATGTTTTTATAATGGCTATCCAGGATATTCTTCTCGTTATAATAGTACTAGAGTTACTTTGGACTGTTGTGACCTACATAAGGATGGAATCTATTCCTCTTGAACCTTTCCTTTATGTGGGCATAATTTCTTCAGTGAGAGCACTGGTTTTACATGGGACTAAAACGATCGAGGTGACAGGGGAGAAGCTAAATCTGTTCGAAGTTATACTAAAACCTGGTTTACATGTCCTGGAAATATTGATAATAGCATTCGCTATATATATAATAAGGGCTAGCAAGAAGTTTCTGGTATAATATTAATGATGCCGGCGTAGCTCAGTGGTAGAGCAGCTGATTCGTAATCAGCAGGTCGGGAGTTCGAACCTCCCCGCCGGCTTTTCTATTCAAAGAATTTCATTTCTCTCTTTTTCTTCTGATAACTTATAGCGAATCTATGAGCTTCATCTCTCACTCTTTGTATGAAGAAAAAAACAGGATCATCGGTGGGTATTAGTATTTCTCCGATCTCATTCCAGATCCTGTCGTGATCTGTTCCTTCACTTATGGCTATTACGTCTATATCCAGATCCATATCTTTAAGAACGTTTTTCACTATCCTTGCATGAGCTATGGTTCCATCGATTATCATCAGTTCCGGATATTCCCATTCTCTGTGTGCTAGCCTTCTTTCTATAACTTCCTTGTGCATGTATATATCTGCTTTTCTAGAGATGTCTTTTATGGCGAATCTTCTGTACTCCGATTTTACTTCCTTTCCCTCAATAAAGACAACCATAGAACCTACTGGATCCGTTCCCGATAGATTGGACATATCGTAAGCCTCTATTCTCGATGGTACTTTTGCTAGACCCAGTTTTTCTTTTAAATCTCTTGAAAGGATAAACCATCTACCTGCTTCTTTTAGGTGTTCTTCAAATAGTTTCTCAGTCTTACTTATAGCAAAGTCTAGAAGGAGTTTTTCATCCTCTTCCTCGGGTAGGGTAATTTTGATGCCAAGATTTCTGTTTGATATATCCGCTAGTAGTTCATATATCTCCTTGTGGGTTAATATTTTATCAGCTCTGTATTCTTTTCCATATATTTCAAAAAAGCTATTAAATAGATTCTCGTTTAGTGGAGAGAAGTCTATATGGTTTTTTTCTCCTATTACCAGTCCTTTTCTCACAAATAGCACATTAACTATACTTATCCCTTCTTTTTCTATTCCTGTTATTACATCTAGATCCACCTTTTCTGGTAGCATTACCTTCTGTCTTTCTAAAAGCTGTCTCAGTGCGGATATCCTATCCCTTATTACTAGAGCCTTTTCAAACTCTAGATTTTCACTTGCCTTGTACATTTCCTCTTCAAGCTTCTTTATAAATTCCCTCTTCTTTCCCTTTAAGAAATTTATCAGTTCCTCTATAATTCTTCCGTACTCCTCTCTCGATACCAAGTTACTACAGGGTCCTAAGCACATACCGATTTGGTATTTTAGACATGGTCTTGTCTGCTTCAGTTTTTTTAGATCTTTTTTGCATTGCCTTATAAGAAAAGCTTTCGTTAGTATCTTTAGTGTTTCTCTGAGAGCTTGTGCGTGTGGATAAGGTCCAAGATATATTGAATCGTCTTTAACGGGTCTCCTTGTTATCTCTATAAAGGGATAGGGATCCTTTAAGGCAATTCTAAGATAGGGATAGCTCTTATCGTCTTTAAGTAGAGTGTTAAAAGGGGGTTTGTAGGTTTTTATGAGGTTTTGCTCAAGAATATAGGCATTTAGTTCTGTATCGGTAACGATTATTTCAAGATCATCCACCTTCTTCAGCATTATCTTAATCTTGTAGGGTAGTTCATCTCTAAGGTAAGATCTAAGGCGATTCTTTAAGTTTTTGGCTTTTCCTACGTATAGGACGTTACCGTTACGGTCTTTCCACAGGTAACAGCCAGGTAAACTAGGACTTTTTTCAACTTTCTCTATTATGTCGGTCTTTATAGTTATCATTTCACCTGTGGTTTAATTTTGTATGAGATCGGATAGTGATAGAATATATTTGCTTTTGCAATAGTTGCAAGTCACCTTTATTTTTTCATCAGATTCAAGTGCTTTTAGTTCTTTTTCTGGTACTGATCTCAAGAATTCTTTTATGATTTCGTGGTTACAGGGACAGAAGAATTTTATGTCTTTGAGTCTTATTATCCTCGGGTTGTAGCCTTCTAGAATTATGTTTGCTATATCTTCGGGAGTTTTACCTTCTTTCATAAGAGATGAGATAGGAGGTAAGTTTTTCAATCTTTCTTCAAATTCTTCTATGATTTTTTCCTTTACATTACCCACTGGCTGTAACAGAAATCCACCACTATTTGAGATGGTCCCATCTTCATTTACAAGTACACCTACTCCAATAGCGGACCTTATCTGTTCGGATTTGTATAGATAATACGCTAGATCTTCTCCTATTTCACCCGATACGAGTGGTAAAATAGTTGTATAAGGTTCACCTATACCTATATCTTTAGTTACTATCAGATGACCAGGTATCAGGAGTTTCGCAAGATCGAATTTTTTTATTCCCCCTATGTCCTTCGTGTGGATTTCTATATCTTCATCAGCATCAACTAGCGCTCTTACCCTTCCGTAGCCGTCAGCCTCTACCGCCGCCACTTTTATAGGACCGTCCGTTTCCAGTTTTACAAGGATTTTTTGGTTTGTGTTGTGTTTTATAAGTGAAGTTAATAGGAGGGTTCCCACTATAAGCCTTCCTATGATAGGTTTTACCATGATGGGAGGTTTGTGTAGTTCATCTATTATTCTTGTTGTGTCTGTAGCTTTAACTACGTATAGCCTGATAAGTTCTTTTTCTGGTAAACCTAGCACCATGTAATCGCTATTTGTCATTTTCCCCTCGCTATTCTACAGTTACAGATTTTGCTAAATTCCTGGGCTGATCAACATCGAGTCCCTTCTTGTTTGCTATGTGATAGGCGAGTAACTGTAGAGGAATTACATATATGAATGGTTTTAGTGGTTCTACTATTGTTGGCACCTTAAATACATAAACTCCTTTATCGTCTAGCTCGTTGTTGGTGTCATCGGTAAAGATTATGGAAATGCCATCTCTAGAGTTAACTTCTTCTATGTTCGATTTTGTTTTTTCATAGACTTTACCTGTTGGTGCGAGTATAACAACTGGCATCCTATTATCTATGAGTGCTATTGGTCCGTGTTTCATCTCTCCAGCTGGATATCCCTCGGCATGTATGTAGGAAATCTCTTTCAGTTTTAGAGCTCCTTCAAGTGCAATCGGGTACATCAGGTTTCTACCAAGGTATAGGAAAGATTGGTAGTCTAAAAAGTTGTTACTCAGTTTTTCCATTTCTCTATTTGCCTGCTTAATATAATTCTCTATTATCCTTGGAATCTTCAAAAGTTCTTGATAGTAAGTCTCTACCTCGTTTACAGTCAGAGTGTTTCTAATTTTTGAGAGATACAGGGTTAAAATGAATAGTACAGCAAGTTGTGACGTGAAGGCTTTTGTTGAGGCTACTCCTATTTCCGGTCCTGCATGGGTGTAGGTTACTATATCCGCTTCTCTTGCTATGGTACTACCTATGACATTTACTATTCCAAGTGTTATTGCTCTCTTTTTCTTTGCCATTCTCATCGCCTGTAATGTATCTATAGTTTCTCCTGATTGGGATACGAAAATTGCAAGTGTCCCATCAAGATTCAGAAGATCTCTATATCTAAATTCACTTGCTATCTCGGTCTCTACTTCAATTCTTGCTAGACTTTCAAACCAATATTTGGATGTGAGACATGCATGATAACTGGTTCCACAGGCCACAAGCATTATCTTCCTGATATTACTTAGTTTTGTGAGATCAAAATTATTATTATCTTTAAAGACGTAGAAATCTCTGTCTTCAAAGGAGTACATTCCCCTTATTGTATCTCCTATAGCTCTGGGTTGTTCAAATATTTCTTTTAGCATGAAATGTTTGAAACCTCCCTTTTCAGCGGATATGGGATCCCAGTTAACAACTGTTATCTTTTTGTTTATCACTTTCCCTTCTCTCATTATCCTGTAATCCTTTCCCTCTATTACTACTAGTTCTTCATCGTCCAAGGGTATGAACCTTCTTGTGTATGGTAACAGAGCGGGCATGTCGCTTGCAAGGAACATTTCCCCATCACCGACTCCCAGTATAAGGGGACTATCCTTTCTGTACCCTACGAGGAGGTTGTCACTCTCTTCTGTTATTAATGCTATTGCAAGGGATCCTTCCAGTTCTCCTATAGCTTTCATAAGCGTTTCTATAATGTTTCCTTTGTAGTAATAGTTTATGAGGGCTGTGATAACCTCTGTGTCCGTTTCTGAGTAGAATTCTATACCCTCTTTCGTCAGTTTTTCCTTCAATCTTTTGTAGTTTTCTATTATTCCATTGTGAACAAGGACTATTCTACCAACTTTATGTGGATGTGCATTTATATCGTTGGGTTTTCCATGAGTTGCCCATCTTGTATGCCCTATACCGAGATTTCCCGGCAAGGGGTTTTCTTTTATCTTTTCTTCCAAGTCACTTATTTTACCTTTCCTTTTTATGATGCTTATCTTCTTCCCGTTGTGGATTGCTATTCCTGCAGAGTCATACCCTCTATATTCCAATCTCTTAAGAGAATCTATTATAACATCCACCGCCTTTCTCGGACCCAGGTAGCCTATTATTCCGCACATATCTATCTGCTCCTCTTGTTTCTGTAGTATGTCATACCCTTGCCCTCTATTATTTTAAGCGGTGCTCTGGATACCGCTAGTGATTCATCTGGAACATCCTTGGTTACAGTAGTTCCAGCTCCGACAAGTACATTTTTACCTATTCTCACAGGAGCTACAAGTTGACAATCACTTCCTATGAAAGCACCATCATCTATAAATGTCGGATTTTTCCTTACACCATCGTAGTTGCATGTTATCACACCAGCGCCTATGTTTACACCATTACCTATAGTTGCATCACCTAGGTAGGCAAGATGATTTGCCTGGCTCTTTTCCCCCATGATTGTGTTCTTTAGCTCTACAAAGTTTCCTATTCTTGCCCCCTTCTTTATAAGAGTGTTAGGTCTTATCCTAGCAAAAGGACCTATGATGACCTCTTCTTCTACAACTGCTCCCTCTATGTGTGAATATTCCCTTATATTACATCCATCCTGGATCGTCGAGTTGATTATAACTGTAAAGGGTTTTATTTCGCAGTTTTTGCCGATTCTTGTATTACCCGTTATAAATACGTACGGCCATATCACTGTGTCTATTCCTATTTCAACCTCTTCGTCTATATAGGTATTTTCAGGAGATAGGATAGTTACACCTCTTTCTAACAGTTCTTCTACTTTCTTCAGGTTTCTCTCTTTATAGGCCTTTATAAGCTGTTTTCTATCGTTTATTCCCATTCCTTCTTCCTCCTCCACTATTATGTATTTTACAATTTTGCCGTTTCTATCTAAAATTTCTACTATATCTGTAAAATAGAATTCTGATTTCTTGGGATTTAATTTTACACTTTCTATGAATTCCCTGAGTAAAGCTGTTTTTATAGCGTAGATTCCTGTGTTTACAATATTTATGTTTTTTTCTTCGTTGTTTAGATCACTTTCTTCAACTATCCTTACCAGTCTATCTCTTTCTAGTATAGCTCTACCGTAACCTTTTGGATTTCTTACTTCCATGAGTAGTGCTATCATATCGGCTTCCTTTAGCATTTCCACCATTTTACTAAGTGTTTCTCTTTTTACAAAAGGTGCATCTCCGGGGATTATAAGACTTACGTCTCCCTCTATACTATTCAGTGCTACTCTTACCGCGTGTGCTGTACCCAGTTGTTCCCTCTGTTCGACAAAATGGATGTCACTATAAATTTTCTCAAACTTTTCCTTTACCATATTCCCTTTGAAGCCAATTACTATGATTATTTTGTCGGATATGTTTTTTAGTTTTTCTATGATTATTTCTAGCATGCTTTTCGTTCCTATTTTGTGTAACACCTTCGGTATTTCACTTTTCATTCTCGTACCTTTTCCAGCTGCGAGTATTATAGTGTCCACTTTCATTACCAACTCCTTATAAGTTATCGTTTTGATATTACTATATTTTGAGCTACTCTGGAAGTCTACTACCTTTGATGCTATTATTCCACTTATGAAGATAGGTGCGATTATCCAGGCTAGAACGGGATCGACGAGACTACCAGCTAAGGTTTTGAAGGATCTTCCCTATGGTAGTGGAATATCAGTACTTCAACATGTGATAAGTAGGGTAAGAAGGTCTAAGCTTATCGACGATATAGTTGTTGCTACCACACGTCTATCTGAAGACGATGCTATAGCGGAGATAGCAGGAAGGGAGGACGTTAAGTGCTATAGGGGTAGTGTTGAGGATGTTCTTGAAAGGTACTACTTTGCTTCGAAGGAAAACGGATTGGATATAGTGGTTAGGATAACAGGGGATTGCCCCTGCATAGACTGGAACATAGTTGATAATGCCATAAATCTGCATTTAAAGGAAAAGGCCGATTATACTTCAAATACCCTTAGGAGGACCTTTCCTTACGGTCTTGATGTTGAAGTCGTTTCTTTCGAAGCTTTGGAGAAAGCTTATTTTGAAGCGAGGGAGAAGTACGATAGGGAACATGTTTGCCCCTACATATATAAGACCAAAGCGGAAAGTTTTAAGATCTCTCTCTTAACAGCACCACCTGAACTTAACTATCCAGACATAAGAGTAACCCTTGATACTAAAGAGGACTACACTCTTTTGTGTGCGGTATTTGACTACCTTTATCCGGATAAGCCTTATTTCGACTCATCTGAGCTCGTTGCTCTATTTATAAAAAAACCCTGGTTGAAGTTTATAAATGAAAGGGTCTTACAGAAAAGGGTGTTTAGTTGTTTAGAGGAGGAACTCGAAGAGGCAAAGAAGCTACTTAGACTACAGGAACTTTTCAATGTCCTTAGGATACTGGAGAATCTGAAGTTATGAGAGTTTTGATGCTTACAGAAGGGGGTAAAGATACTGGTTATGGTCATGTAACGAGGATGCTCTCTATTTATCAGGCCTTTTTAGAGGTGGGTATTGTGCCTGACTTTTTCGTAAGGGGTGATGAGTCTGTAAGCTCTATACTAAAGGGTGTGAATTACCGATTTTTCGATTGGCTTAGTTCTAGTATTTTGGGTATATTGGAGTCCTATGATGTTGTAGTCTTGGATAGTTATAGCATAGATTACGATTTTTGTATGGATGTGGTAAAAAATGTCTGTTTACCAGTATTTTTCGATGACTATAGGAGGCTGGAATACCCCTTTGGAATAGTTGTTAATGGGACCCTGTACGCCGAATCGTTATGCTATCCGAAAAGAGAAAATGTGAGATATCTTCTCGGTACTAAGTTTTTACCTTTGAGAAGAGAATTCTGGGATGTTGAGGAGAAAAAGATAAACAGGGAGATAAAAAGTATACTGGTTACAGCAGGTGGTGGTGATACTGCTAGCATAATTTCCAAGATTTTGGCTGTACTGAAAGCTTATCCTGATATTACAAAGTTTGTGGTTGTAAGTAAGGCTATGGAAGGTATCGAGTGTGTTATAAGGGAGGCTGATAGGGCTACCATTTTGGTCAATTCTCCTGATGGTGGAATTATGAGGGAAATTATGCTAGAATCCGACATTGCTATAAGTGCAGGTGGTCAGACAAGTTATGAGCTTGCGAGAATAGGAGTTCCGGCTATTCTTTTTGCTATTGTTGAGAATCAGTTGTTAAACTGTGAAGGTTGGCAGAGAGTTGGATTTGCTAGATATGTTGGAAGCTCTATGGATGATAATTTATTTGAAAATATCGCTATAGCTATAGAGGAGCTTAGGGATCCAGAGGTAAGATCGAGAATGGGTGCCATTGGTAGAAACATAGTTGATGGGAAAGGGGCAAGAAGGGTTGTATCTGAAATTTTAAAGGCTATGGGTAGGAGTATCGATGAATGTAGAAGTGATCGATAGTCTTCTTTCCACACTTACACCGAGTCAAAGGGAAGCTGTGGAATCCATAGACGGTCCAGTGGCGGTTATTGCTGGTCCTGGTTCTGGTAAGACCAGGGTCGTTACTGTACGGGGTGCTTATATAGCTACAAAGGGTATACCTCTCAGGTCTATATTGGCTCTTACCTTTACAAACAGGGCGGCTAATGAGATGAAGGAAAGGGTCTGTGATATTCTTGATAGATGTGGTTTTACCTTTGATAGAAGTGAGATACTCTTTTCTACTTTTCACTCTTTTTCTCTTTGGCTTTTGAGGAGGTTTGCTGATAGAATAGGTTACAGAAACGATTTTTCGATAGTGGATGAGAATGACCAGAAAGCCATAATAAACGAAATACTCAAAGGAACGGGTATAGACTCTAAATTTTCAGTTAAAAGGTTAGTTGAGATATTTTCCGCTATAAGATGCAACATAAATGATTACTATGAGATAGAGTATTCGAACTTACCCTGTGATGAAGAACTCTATGAGATATTTGAGAGTTATAGATCTTATCTTTTTAAGCATTCTCTTATGGATTTTGACGATCTGTTGTTGAACACTCTTATGCTTTTTAGGGATCATCCCTCTATCCTGAACTGGGTGAGGAATCGGTTTAAGTATGTCATGGTTGATGAGTATCAAGATACGAATAGGGTTCAGTACTACATAGTTAAGAACATAGCAGAAGAACACAGGAATATATGTGTCGTTGGTGATGAAGATCAGTCAATATACTCTTGGAGAAATGCGGATATCAGAAATATAATGGACTTTGAGAAGGATTTTCCTGATGCGAAGGTTATCTTCCTGAAGGAAAACTTCAGGTCAACCCCCTTTATAATAAGCGTTGCTAATGCTGTTATATCGAAAAATTCTATGAGAAGGTGGAAGGTCATAGAATCTGTGAAAACTGGTGGTTCAAAAGTTAAACTTTACGAAGCGATAGATGAAAGGGATGAGGCAAGGTTTGTCGTTTCAAAGATAAAGGAATTAAAAAGGCCTTATAGAGATTATGCTATATTTTACAGAACTAACTACCAGTCCCGTGTCTTTGAGGAAGAACTTATAAGGGAAAGGATACCCTATGTTTTGGTTGGTGCCTTTAGGTTTTACGAGAGGAAGGAAGTTAAGGATGTTATATCCTATGTGCGATTCATACTTAATCTCGATGATCTCTTTTCGTTGAAGAGGATAATAAACGTACCGAATAGAGGGATTGGAGAGGCTACCTTCAGGCTGATCATGGAAAGGATAGAACAGGGCATGGATGTAATGTCTGCCCTGAAGTCACTTTTGTCTTCTCCCTTACTTACAGTTACACGTAAGCAGGGTATCAAGAGTTTCATAGAACTTATAGAATATATGAGGGAGAGGGTGAATGTCTTTGCTCCGAGTGAGTTTATTGCAGAGCTTTTAGAAAGGAGTGGTTATAAGAAAATGCTTGAAGAAGATGGTACAGGAGAGGCTTATTCAAGGCTTGAGAATATAAAGGAACTTCTTAACGTGGCTAGTGAGTATGATGAGCTTGAGGATGGTTTACGGTATATGATCGATAGGATTACTATAGCTACGAGTGTTGATAACTACAGGGAAAGTGATTGTGTTACCCTTATGACCTTACACTCTGCCAAGGGCTTGGAATTCCCGGTTGTTTTTATAGCAGGGGTTGAAGAAGGACTCATACCCCATTCTCTATCTGAAGATTCCTACGAAATCGAAGAGGAGAGGAGGTTGTTTTATGTTGGTATAACGAGGGCAAAGGACGAACTGTTTATTTCTTACTGCAAGAGAAGGAGTGTATACGGAAAGCTTAAGGATTCAAAACCCTCTAGGTTCATAAAGGATATTCCTGATAAGTACCTAGAGTTTATAAAGCTTGAAGTCCCAAGTAAAGTGAATTCTAAGAGCACCTCTAAGAGAGATTCTGACGATTCTGGTACGATAAGGAGAGGAGATATTGTGGAGCATCCTATTTTTGGTCTAGGTAGTGTGATAGATATATATGGTAGTGGTGATAGTGCCAAGGCTTTGATAAGATTCGAAAAAGTTGGAGTTAAGCTGATCGCCCTTTCCTTTGCAAATCTAAGGAAGTTGTAGTAAACTTGTTAAATAGATATCTGGAAGGGTGTATGTATGGTGGATAGAAAGGAGCTTGAATACATTGCTCAGATAGCGAAGATAGATTTTACCCGGGAAGAAGGTGAGAAATTAATAAAGGATCTTGTGAGGATAATAGAGTATGTAGAGAAACTGAAGGAAGTGGATGTTGATGGTGTGGAGCCTATGTACCATCCCTTTACTATAGAGCAGAGGTTGAGGGAAGATGTGGTTAAAAATTGGCTGAGTAATGAGGAGGCCTTGTTGAACGCTCCCGATAGAAAGGATGGTTTCTTCAGAGTTCCGAAGATAATAGAAACATAGAAAGAATTAAGAGGAAGGAGATAGGAGATGAAGAAACAGTTAACCTTTTCGGATGGAGATGAGAGTATAGTACCTGTTAGAATAGAGGAGGAGTTGAAGGGTGCCTATCTAGATTATGCAATGAGTGTAATAATTGGTAGAGCCATCCCTGATGCGAGAGATGGTTTGAAGCCTGTCCAGAGAAGGATACTCTATGCTATGTGGGAACTGGGATTACTCTCTAACAGACCTTACAAAAAGAGTGCCCGTGTTGTTGGAGAAGTTCTCGGTAAGTACCATCCCCATGGTGATACTTCTGTTTATGAGGCACTTGTGAGAATGGTTCAGGATTTCAATATGAGATATCCTCTTGTTGATGGCCAGGGTAATTTCGGTTCCATGGATGGGGATCCTCCAGCAGCGATGAGATACACCGAGGTAAGGATGGCAAAGATTGCGGAGGAATTTTTAAAGGATATAGAAAAGGAAACTGTTGATTTTGTAGCCAATTTTGATGGTTCCTTCATGGAACCCGTTGTGCTTCCCACGAAGATACCAAATCTACTAATCAATGGGACTCAGGGTATAGCTGTGGGAATGGCTACTTCCATTCCTCCGCACAATCTTGTGGAAATTATAGATGCTATACTCTACATCCTTGATAATCCAGATTCAACTCTTGATGACATAATGAGTTTTATAAGGGGCCCCGATTTCCCCACTGGTGGGGTCATAATGGGAATTGAGGAAGTGAAAAAAGCCTATGAGACTGGAAGGGGAAGTATAACGTTAAGAGGGAAGGTTATTAGGGAAGATACGAAAAGGGGAGCAAATCTTGTTATAGTAGAGATTCCCTATGGTGTCAATAAAGCTTCACTTGTTGAGAGGATAGCCTCCCTTATAGAGCAGGGCAAGTTGAGCGAGGTTAAGTCTGTGAGGGATGAGTCAAACAGAGAAGGTGTAAGAATAGTTATGGAACTCAAACCGGGTGAAGATGAAGAATTTGTTAAACGTAAGCTATTCAAGTACACCCAGTTGGAAACTAGAATAGCCCTTATATTTATAGCTGTTTACAACAATGAGCCCGTACTCTTTAATCTTAAAGGTCTGCTGGAGGTTTTTATAAACCACAGAAAGGAAGTTGTAACTAAAAGAACAGAGTTTGATTTAAGGAAGGCTCGCGAGAGGGAGCATATACTTGAAGGGTTGAAGATAGCTGTAGATTTCCTTGACGAGGTGATAACCATAATAAGAGGTTCTGGGACTCCCCAGGAAGCCAGGGAACGTTTGATGAGGAGATTTTCCCTTAGTGATAGGCAGGCCCAGGCGATTCTTGATATGAGGTTACAGAGGTTAACGGCACTTGAAAGAAAGAAGATCGAGGAGGAACTGATCGAAGTCAGAAAACTTATAGAGGATCTTGAAGACATACTTACTAAGGAAGAAAGGCTAGCGGAGGAGATAAAGAAGGAATTAATAGAGATGAAGACCAAATATGGTGATGCTAGAAGGACTCAAATTGCGGATGCCGATGAGGAGATAAGGGATATAGATCTTATAAAAGAAGAGGATATGGTTGTTACCATTACTCACCGTGGGTATGTTAAAAGAGCGAAGTTTTCTCAATATGCTCTCCAAAAGAAGGGTGGTAAGGGTAGAAAGTCGGTTACATTGAAAGGCGGAGATTTCCTTGAACATATCTATATAGCTAATTCTTTGGATACCCTTTTCATATTCACGAACACGGGTAGGGTTTTTGGCATAAAGGTTTACGAGATACCAGAAAAGGACAAGGCGGAAAGAGGTATACCTATAGAACACCTCATAAAGCTCCAGGAGAACGAAAGGATCTCCTCTATAATCCACTTGAGGGAGATAAAAGAACAGAACTTCCTCATGGTGAGCAAGAAAGGTATGGTGAAGAAAACACCTGTGTTCCAATTTATGAATGCGAAGAGAGGCGGTATCCAGGCTATGGGGTTATCCGAAGGTGATGAGTTGGTTGGAGTCACCCTTGTGGATGGAGAGGACCTGGTGATAATAGGGACAAAACTGGGCAAAGCTATAGTATTTAGCGCTGATGAAGTGAGGAGTATGGGTAGGACGGCAAAGGGTGTCGCGGGTATGAAGCTTAGGAATGATGATGAGGTAGTTTCTGTGGGTGTGGTCAGTTCTAATATGTATGTTGTCGTCGTTACAAAGAATGGTTATGGTAAAAGGGTTCCCACAGAGGAGCTTAGGGTTACCGGTAGGGGTGGTATCGGGGTTGTCATTCAGAATGTAACTGAAAAGACGGGTGAGGTGGTTACTCTAATTCCTGTTAGTGAGGAGGATGAGTTACTGGTTGTGACAAAAGAAGGTATGGCTATAAGGATATCGGTTGGTGAGATTCCGATCTACCACAGAAATACAGTGGGGGTTAAGTTGTTGTCCACAGGTTCTGAGGTTGTTAGTGTTTCTCTCTATTCGGTAAGTGGTGCAGATGGAGAAGAATGAAGTCTATAGGAAGATCCTCTTTGATAGGAGGTACCTAAAGAAGGGACTTATTGCAGGTGTAGATGAAGCTGGTAGAGGAGCACTTGCTGGGCCAGTTGTCAGTGCGGTTGTTGTATTTGATATTGAAAGAATCCCTGAAATAGATGTTGATGATTCTAAGAAGCTGAATCCTTTAGAAAGGGAAAGACTCTATAACATCATAATAGAAAAGGCTATAGATGTTTCCGTGTATCCCATAGGTCCATCTAAAATAGATGAGTTAAACGTAAGGAGGGCTACTGCCCTTTCCATGGAGAGGGCTTTTTCTCTACTTAAGGTTAAGCCAGTAGTTACACTTGTGGATGGAGATTTCAAGCCCTTTTTGTCTTCTATAACCTACAACATCGTCGACGGCGATGCGAAAAGCTTTGTAATAGCGAGTGCCTCTATAGTTGCTAAGGTTGTGAGGGATAGAATAATGGCAAGGTACGAGAAGGTTTTTCCAGGTTACTCCTTTTCCAAGAATAAGGGTTACGGGACAAATGAGCATCTAGAGGCTATAGAGGAACTAGGTATAACCCCGATTCATAGGAAAAGTTTTTTTCCCGTTTATGTAAAGCAAAAAAGTAAAAGGGAGAGAGGTTCCTACTATGAGGAAATGGTTTGTGATTTTTTAAGGGAAAATGGTTTTGAAGTAATAGATAGGAATTTTTATACACGATTTGGGGAGATAGATATAGTTGCAAAGAAAGAAGGCTTTCTCTACTTTGTCGAAGTTAGGGGTTCTAGTGGTGTTATCGATCCTGTGGAAAGTTTGAACTTTAGGAAGAGGAAGAACCTCAAAAAGGCTATATCACTTTACCTTTCAAGGGTTTTGCATTTTAACTTTCCCTTTAAGACACTCTTTATATCTGTCACATTCGATGGTGGTACTCCTCGTTTTGAAATTTTAGAGGATTTCATAGAAAACTAGTGGTATTTTTTTTGCTAATAACGATCTAAAAGGGGATTTGCTAGGGGGAATCCCATGATAGATGGTGCGAGTATCCTGATAACCGGTGGTACTGGTTCAGTTGGTAGGCGGCTTACCAGATACCTTCTAGAGAACTATAATCCTAGAAGGATCATCATATATTCAAGGGACGAGTATAAGCATTATCTTATGATGCAGGATTTTAAGGATCATAAGAGTAAGCTTAGGTTTTTTATAGGTGACGTAAGAGACAGAAAGAGGTTGTATAGAGCCTTTGTGGATGTGGATGTTGTTATTCATACAGCAGCGCTAAAGCAAGTTCCTCTTATGGAGTATAATCCTATTGAGGCTATAAAAACGAATATAAACGGAGCTATAAATATTATAGATGCTGCTCTTGATAGGGGTGTGAAAAAAGTTGTTGCCCTATCTACTGATAAGGCTGTGAATCCTGTTAACCTCTATGGTGCTACAAAACTTGTTTCTGATAAACTGTTTGTATCTGCCAATGCCTACGTGGGTAGAAAGGATACCAGATTTTCCGTTGTAAGATATGGTAACGTGGCTGGTAGTAGAGGATCAGTTGTTCCGTACTTTTTGAAACTTGTTAAAGAAGGGGCTAGAGAATTACCGATAACCGATATGAGGATGACAAGATTCTGGATAACCTTGAATGAAGCTGTAAGACTTATAATCAAGGTTGTGGAAGAGGCGAAAGGTGGGGAGATATACGTTTCTAAGATACCTTCCTTTAGGGTTGTTGATCTTGCAAAGGCTATAGCTCCTCATTGTGAGTTGAGAGAGGTTGGAATAAGAGAGGGCGAGAAGTTACACGAGGTTATGATAACTGAGGAAGATTCCAGGAATACATATGAGTACGATGACCACTTTATAATATACCCTGTTTTTGATTGGTGGGATTATAGGAAACATTTTAAAGAGGGTGGTAAAAGGGTTCCTGAAGGGTTCAGATACTCTTCGGATAGTAATGATAGGTGGCTTACCGTTGAGGAGTTGAGGGAGTTGGTGGGCAAAATAGAGGTTGTCTTGTGATGATTCCCTATGGAAAACAGCTTATAGACGAAGAGGATATAAAAGCTGTAGTTGAGGTACTAAGGTCTGATTTTATTACCCAAGGACCAAAAGTAGAAGAATTTGAAGATCTTCTATCTCAGGTTGTCGGTGCGAAATATGTGGTGGCCTTTAATAGTGGTACTAGTGCTCTTTACTGTGCTTATAGAGTTTTGGGGTTATTGGAGGGTAGTGAGTTTATAACTACACCCATAACGTTTGTGGCTACTATCTCGAGTGGAGTTCTTGTCGGATTAAAGCCTATCTTTTGTGATGTTGAGGAGGATACTGGTAATCTTAGGGTTGACCTTCTTGAGAGTCTTATAACCGAGAAAACGAAGGTTATCACACCTGTACACTACGGTGGGCATCCTGTTGATATGGCTAGACTTTGGGAAATTGCTGTTAGGCATAATCTTTACGTTATAGAGGATGCTTGTCACGCACTTGGCTCCCTCTATAGAGGTGAAAGAATCGGTTCTTGTCGATTTTCCCATATGGCTGTTTTCAGTTTTCATCCTGTAAAACATATAACTACAGGTGAAGGCGGAGCTATCGCTACTAATGATGAAGCCATATATAAAGAGCTCTTAAAGTGTAGAAACCATGGGATAAAAAGGGGTAATCATTGGTATTACGATGTTGAGTTCCCTTCATTTAACTTTAGGATAACCGATATCCAGTGTGCTCTTGGTATGAGTCAGCTTAGGAAATTATCCTGGTTCGTAAGTAGGAGAAGAGAGATTGCAGAAAGGTATAACAAGGCTTTCAGGGGTAATCTCTATTTCGATATACCTATTGAGAGGGATTACGCCTTTAACTCCTACCACCTCTATCCAATAAGGTTGAAGGATAAAAAAAGGAGAAAAAAAGTATTTATCGCCTTGAGAGAAAAAGGGCTTGGAGTACAGGTACATTACATCCCAGCTTATTGGCATAGTTATCTTGCTAAAATGGGATATCGGAGAGGTTTGTGTCCTGCCTCTGAAGATTTTTATGAGAGGGTTATAAGTATTCCCATATATCCGGGTATGACCGATAGGGATGCCGATTTTGTTATAAGCAAGGTTTTTGAAGTTTTTGAAAGTCTTTGAATCTTTAGAATAATCTTTAGAATATTACATGTGGATTCAGTATGTTTTCTGGGTCGAATATTTTCTTTACCTCTTTCCAGAGGTTTACTGTGTTCTTATCTACTTGAAGGGGAAGGTACTTTTTCTTGGTTATTCCTATCCCATGTTCACCGGATAATACACCACCAAGCCTTATGGTTTCGGAGAATATCTCAAATACGAGTTTTTCCGCTCTATATACTTGTTTCTCCTTCATATCATCCAGCATGACGTTTACATGGATATTCCCATCGCCAGCGTGTCCGAAGGATACTACAGGTATACCATACTTTTCCCCTAGTTTTTTGTAAGTTACCAGTGCCTCTGCAAGTTTTGATATTGGTACCGTTACATCTTCATTGATCTTTTTAGGGGCTATTTCCATGAGCGAAGGTGAAATAGCCCTTCTTATCGTCCAGATTTTATCCTCCTCTTCTTCGCTTTCGGCTATCCTTATCTCTGTATCTCCCAGGAGTTTTTTCAGTCTTTCCAGTTCCATTTTAACAGTTTTTTCATACCCATCTATTTCTATCAAAAGTATTGCCTCTACCTCCTGGGGTATGTCTAGGGATCTGTACTTTCTGACAGCTGATATACTCGTTATATCCATTATCTCTAATGCACTTGTTCCTTGTATACCTTTTAGTATCTCTTCTATCTTCTTTCCTGCCTCATATAGACTTTTTAATAATGCTAAAACCAGAGTTCTACTTTCAGGCTTTTTCAGTATCCTAAGTAAACACCTATAAACTATCCCTAATGTACCTTCTGAACCTACAAATAGATCGTTTATGTTGTACCCCACGGATTTTTTTCTAACTTTCCTCTTATCTATGTAGAGCTCGCCTTTTCCTGTTACTGCTTCTATTCCACAAACGTAGTTTTTTGTTACACCGTATTTAACAGCTCTTGGACCGCCCGCATTTGTAGAGATGTTACCACCAATAGTACAGCTATCTAAGCTACTTGGATCGGGTGGATAAAAATAACCTATACTTTCGAGAACTCTCTGTAGTTTTCCCGTTACCACTCCAGCTTCAACCTCTACAAATAGATTTTTCTCATCTATATCTATGATTTTGTCCATTTTTTCTAAGCTTAGAACTATAGAGTTTTTAGGAGGTACAGTAGCTCCCACAAAACCAGTACCTCCTCCTCTTGGAACTATTATCTTTTTGTCCTTAGTGGCGTGTTTTATGGCTTCTACAATATCTTCCACTTTTTCGGCGAATATTACACCTTCGGGACTTCCCTCAAGTCCTGTTGCATCATAAGAGTAAACAGCTTTTATACTGTTATTTTTCTCTATCTTCATTTTTATTCCTCTACCAGTTATATATCATCCTATGGCCTATGAGGGAATATGTGTAAAATGCGGAAAATGTAAAGGTGTATGTCCTACCTATGGGATCTTAAAAAGGGAAGACCTATCTCCAAGAGGTAGGGTCCACCTTGCCACTCTAGTTAGAGATGGGATAGATGTAGATTTTGAATATAGTGCTAGTACCTGTTTTTTATGTAGTGCCTGTGAAGAGGTCTGTCCCCAGAGGGTTAAAATTTTGGATCATATACTTCTTTTGAGAAGTAGATTGTCTTACCCTGTGAAACTTTCCGTGCTAAAGTTATTGATAAGTGGTACCAGGGTAACTTCCTTCGGTCTTAACTCTGGGGTAGCCTTTTTTCCAGGATGTATCTATTCAAATATGGGTAAATATGTTCTGGAAAGTGCTATAGCCTCTATGAAGTTCATTTTTGGTGGTATCGATCTAATAGAAGGTATCTGTTGTGGTTTTCCCTTTAGAATCTATGGTAAGAGTTATGAGTTTGATGCGGGTATACTAGATAGGTATAATCTTATACTGACGGTATGTGCTACCTGTTCTCATGAGCTAAAAAGGAAAATCGGTTTTGATAGGGTATTGGATTTTCTAGAACTTATCGATAGACATAGGGATTATTTCGAAAAGAGGGTAAGTATAAAAGATAAGGTGACCTTTCACTATCCCTGTCATCTTATAAGGGGTGTTATGGATAGAGGCAGAGTTGATAGGATTTTAAAAGTTGTTTTCAGAGATAAATTTATCCCTATGAAAGAGGAGATTTGTTGTGGTTTTGGTTCTTCCAACATAGACAATCTCGCTGATAGGGCGTCTATCAACATACTTAAAAGTGCTATGGTAACGGGGTCTAATGTTATTCTTGTAGATTGTCCTAGTTGTCATCTAGAGATAGAGAAGGTGAGATTGAAAAATTCAATGCCTTTTACTATCAGCCATATAGCTACGGTCTTTGGTTAAAAGTTTTTCGTAGGAACCTATAAACTTTTTTTGCTTTCATCCGATTAATATAAATGAGGCAGGATGCCTTAAAAAACTAACAAGGAGGTTAGCCATGGCAGGGATTTATGTCAACACCAACGTACCAGCCCTTGATACTCACATTAGGTTGAGTCAGGCACAGGATAGCTTGCAGTTATCACTCAAAAGGCTTTCGAGCGGTCTTAGGATCACAGGTGCGGCTGATGATGCTAGTGGATTGGCTATCAGTGAGAAGTTGAGAACTCAGATTAAGGGTCTTGACAGGGCTACCCTTAACTCGCAGGATGCCATATCCCTACTGCAGACAGCTGAAGGAGCTCTCGATACGGTACATGGCATTCTCCAAAGGATGAGAGAGCTTGCAGTCCAGGCGTCTAACGAAACTCTAACTGCTACTGATAGGGTTGAGATCCAAAAGGAAATCGAACAGCTAAAGGGTGAGATTGACAGAATTTCAAGAACCACTGAATTTAACACCAAAAAACTCCTAAACGGTGATGCTACCATTGTCTGGACAAGTAATAGAGTTGGTATCGAATTAATCGCTAGGGACGTGGCCGTTAATTTCGGTACCTTTAATGTGAGCGTTAGCGGAACTGGCGGAGCTATCCAGGTACAGGAAAGTAACATATTTAGAACTTCTAACGCAACAGCAGCAGCTCCTAGTACTACTCAGCTTCAACAATTGGTTAATTTCTACGATCCTGATGGAAGCTTCATACTTGCTACTCCTAAGAAACTCACAGTTTGGAATGGTTCAAAAAGTGTGGATATTCAGTTGGAAGCAACCGATACTTTAAGTGATGTGGCAACAAAGATAAAAAATGCTATGGTGTCCCTTGGTCTTACTGGTAGCCAGGTTAGTTATGTAACCGCAAGAGGTACAATCATAGTTGCAAGTGGTGTAGTTGGGAAGGCTGGAGAGGTCTTCTTTAGTGGTGATGAGGATGTTATGAAGGCATTTGGTTTCACCGTACAGCAACAGGCGGTAGATCCAACTCTTACTGTTAAAGTGTATGCCCCTGGAGGTTCGACTCCCATATCTAGTGCTACTATTGCTACTGACACTGCTAGAAACGTCCTACAGGGCATAGACATCAAGTTTACACAGAAGAATGTTGGTGTGGATGTTGCAGTTTCTATAAAAGCTTCTGTTGGTGGAACTGTTAGTGCTACTATTACTAGCGCTCCACAACAGTTTACTCTACATATTGTTGATCACTCACTCACTTTCCACATCGGAGCTAACAAGAATCAGGTTATGAATACCTCTATAGGTAGGTTGGACACTATAGCTCTGGGTATCGACAATCTCCTTGTTGTTGATAAATCAGCAGCTGAAGAGTCTATAAAGAAACTCGATAGTGCTATTGCTATTGTTTCCTCTGAGCGTGGTAAGATGGGTGCTGTAATCAACAGGCTACAGAAAACGATCGATAACCTTAATATCCAGAAGGAAAACATGACTGCTAGCGAATCAAGAATAAGAGATCTCGACATGGCAAGCGAAACAACACGCTTCACAAGAAGCCAGATACTTAGCCAGACTGCTATCGCTATGCTTGCTCAGGCTAATGCTATCCCCCAGATGGTACTACAGCTTTTGAGGTAATATAATGGGGAGGGGATTATCCCCTCCCTCTCCCTTTTGAACTTCCGAAAGGGGTAGACCGTGATGGAAAGGGTAGCATTAACAGGTAAAAGTGGTGAGATAAATATCGGTGAAATTCAAAGGGATATTTCTGTGAAGAGTTTAAATGGACCAGTTAATCGCGATAATAAAGAAAATAAAGAGAATGATAAGGTAAAGTCTATTTTACAGGAGAGAAAAAATGAAGAGTTAAAGAGTATTTTAAATAAAATAAACGATATGATGAAACTATTTGAAATCGAGAGAAGATATCATATGGATAAGGTTATGAAAGAGGTCGTAGTTAAATTTATAGACATGAAGGAAAATAAAATCATAGACCAAATACCACCAGAGGAGGTAGTTAAGCGGTATCACAAGATGGTTGAATATTTTAAAAAGTTATTCGGTTTATGATATCCCTAGCCATTTCTAGTCGTTTACCCGTTATTTCTACCAGTTTTATCATGACGTTGAACCATTCTGCATGTTTTGATACAATTTCGATATAGGCGAAGTTTATATTGTCGTATTTTTCGTATATGGCATTGAATTCTACAGTTGATGAGATAAAGTATGGTTGTACAACATGCATCAGAAATAGGTAAAAAATCCTATGTGTAATATACTTCATTTTAACTTCTTCGATTTCTCTTAGTAGACTCTTTGTGACTTCAATTTCCTTGTTTTTAAGCATATTTAAATCTCTCTCAAGTATTGGTCTAACAATTTCTGTGTTGTATTCTTCTATTTTTTTCTTCAATAAACCAAAGTCGTTAAGTAGATTATTTACGAATTCTTCTGTTTCTTCAATTGTTTTTCTAAACCTTTCAAGATCTTTTTTAGCTTCTTCTAGCGAAGGAGTCTTCAGTCTGTTTCTAATGGTTTCTACTATTTCCATTTGCCCTCCGAGAAAGTTATCTATTACCTCTTTCAGAGTCATTATTCTGGTACCCGCTATTCTTGCACCTCCTTCGGTTGCGTTTATACATAGACCTTTGTAGTTCGCTATATCGTACTCGAAATGCTTGAGAAACATGTACCATACAGGTGTTGTTAGTACCTTTTCGGTATAGTTACCTGGTACGAAAAAAGCTCCCTCTTGCGGTTTTACAGCTCTCGATCCGTAGACGCTACCTTCTGCGTGACTTTCTCCAGTTTCCGCAAAGGCTAGATCCTGACCCACAAGGACTATAGGGTTGCAACCCATGTATTCTGCTATTTTGAAGTTCATATTCGCAGAGGATGGACCTATTGGTAACATCCCTTTGTCGATCCCTAACCATTCAAAATGGGCGAATTTTCTGTAGGTTATTATATGTGGACCTTTATAGGTTTCGTACACTTCAGGGACCACAACGGGACAGGATGCTAGCCATGTATTTTTTAGTTCTTCATGGGGTATACCTTCGAAAAAGGGTACTACCTGGGGCACTCTTTCGAGTGATGTGACTATATGTGGCCTGATACCTCTTGATAGGAGTGGTTTAAGCGAAGCATCACAGCATATTATGATTGCTCTATCCTGTACCTCTTTTAGTAAGTCTATGTTTTTGTTTAGTGAGGGTCCCGTAGCAACGCATATTGCAGGCTTGTTCTTAAAAGCCTCCTTGAGATCCTTTACCCCAGGGTTTGAAATTATGTTTGGTATATTCTTTATGACGTTATCAAGACCTATAAGGGAGTCGTTTGGATCATTACCGTAAAATAGTAGGGTTTCTTTTATGGCATCCCTCAGAGCCCTTATTATGTGAGTGTAATACTCTTTGTACATAGCTATTGAGGGTTCGTGGAAAATTATCTTTACAACCTTCGCATAGCAGATTTTGTCCCATGGATTATCCATGTAACTTCTGAGGAATGGATACGCCTCTTCTTCCCCTATACCCACCATCAGGTCGCATCCCGGATGTAACAGTAGTAGTGAAATGTCTATGTTCTGTAGGACAAATTTTAGCCAACCAGGGTCCTTTTCCACTATGAGCATGTATTTTATGAACTGCCCCTTTTTTTTGAGAAAGGCTAATGGATAATACCCAAGCCCTAGTCCTAAGAATACCAGAAATATGGGGTATCGGTTTTCGGGTTTATTGACTATGCTACTTGCTTCAAAATTAGGATCTTCACTGTGGACCATGATTCTCTTCCCATCTATCTCTAGAACCGCGTTTATATTACCTGTTACGGGATCGTTTATAACTTTTACATTTGGGACCTTTGCTTTTTTGATAAGCCTTGCTACATAGGGCCAACGGCTTTCTACTATTTTTAGTTGTTTTTCGAACAGTTTCTTTTTAGGGACCATCAGTATACCTCCAGGATTTCGTATAGGATGTTTCTCTTTGCCGGTTTAAAACCAGCTTCTCTTATAAGGTTAAGAATCTCTTCAAGTTTAAGTCTATAACTAACACCTGCTGCTTTTACGACATTTTCCTCTATCATAAGTGAGCCAAAATCGTTAGCCCCAAAAAATAGGCCTATTTGGGCAAATTTACCTCCTTGCGTTACCCATGAGACTTGAATGTTTTCAAAGTTGTCCAAAAATATCCTAGATAGTGCCAGTATCCTTAAATAGTAAGCGCCACTTGCCTTTTCTATATGTTCTAGTTGGGTATTCTTAGGTTGGAAGATCCATGGGATAAAGGCTGTAAATCCGCGAGTTTTGTCCTGGAGTTTTCTTATGCTAGAGAGGTGTTCTACTACGTCCTCTGGTTTTTCTATATGTCCAGCCATCATGGTTGCACTACTTCTTATCCCAAGCGAATGTGCTACTTCCATAACATGAAGCCATTCGTCCTTTGTACATTTTTTTGGTGATAGCAATTCTCGTACCCTTTGAGATAGGATTTCTGCTCCGCCACCGGGAATAGTATCTAGTCCGGCATTTTTGAGTCTTATTAAAACTTCTTCTATTGTAAGATTCTCCATCATAGATAAAAATACTATCTCTGGAGCTGATAGACCGTGAATATGAATGTTTGGGAACTTCTTTTTTATGCTCTTAAATATGTCCTCAAACCATGCTAGACCCAATTTTGGATTTAGCCCTCCTTGGAATAGTATGCTGGTTGCTCCAAGGGATAGAGCTTCTTCTATCTTCGAGAAAATTTCCTCTTTACTTATTATATAACCTCTTTCCTTCCAGAAAGCACAGAACTTGCAGCGTGATACGCACTCATTTGTGTAGTTTATATTCCTGTCGACAAGGAAAGTAACGATCTTTTCTGGATGTTTGTGAAATCTTGCCCTATTTGCCAGGTATCCTAGTATGGATAGGTCACATTCTATAAAAAGCCATAATGCTTCTTCTTCAGTTATTCTTTCGTTCCTTTCAATCTTATCTTCTATTTTCGCTATTATAGAATCTAAGGCTTGGTTCTTCATTTATAATTCCCTCTTCCTTTGCAAGTTTTAAAAATAGTTTTAATCCTTCTAGGTATTTGTTGTCTAAATCAAAATGAAGTGTTTTCAAGTATTCCATACATTTCTTATAAGGAATGCCCAGTTCTTTGGATTTTTCACTAGCTATTTTTCTGTAATTCTTCTTACCAATCTCTTTACTCTTGTATATTAGCTCTATAACATTCGCCGTGTCATCCCTTTTTTCTATCAGGGATTTTTCATTTACGCACCACAGGGCAAAAACGAAGGGTAGTTTCGTCATACTGTACCATATCTCTGCAAGATCATAGGCATGGCTATAGCTATTTTTATGGCTTAAAATCAGTGCATCATCCCCTATGACTAGAACTCCGTCGTGTTCTTCCTTTGGTAGCTCTTTGGAGTATTCGAATTCCTCTATTTTTGGTTTTACACCGAGTTTCTTTAAATATATAAGGAGAAGCATCTTTGATGTGAGAGATGCGTTTGTAAGGTAGATTTTGCTCCCTCCTAATTTTTCTATGGGTTTCCTGGTTAAGAATAAGACACTCATAACCTTCTTATTTGCTCCTACTGACAGATTTGGTAGGATAAGCAAGTTTTTGTAGTTTTTTGCGTATTCAAAGGAGGAAATAACAGATATGTCTATTTCACCGTTTTCTAAGAGTTTATTGAGAACGGTTGGAACACCCTTTACTATTACCGTGTTTCTTGGTATTTTAAGGAGTCCTTTTTCAATGCCGTAATAAATAGGGTAGGTATTAAGATAGTTTATAACTCCAACCTTGACTATCGTCACCTGTAGACCTCCAACTCCCTGTAAAGTCCATCCCTTTCAACAGGGATCTTACCTATGTCCTTTATTAGTTTTATTATCCTGTCCTTTGTGAGATAATCCGGAGAACTCGTACCTGCAGAGTGAGCTATTCTCTCACCGTAAACCGTTCCCTCGATCTCACTAGCACCTGCGATAAGAGCGAATTGAGCTATGTTCTCTCCAAGCATTACCCAGTAAGCCTTAATATGGGGTACATTGTGAAGCATAAGTCTTGATACCGCAATGGTTCTTATATCGTCGATGCCATAGGTTTCTCTGGTAACCTTTATTTTTTCTGTTTTTTGGTACCTGAGTGGGATGAAAGATTGAAATCCACCGGTTTCTGATTGTAGTTCCCTTATTCTAATCAGATGGTCTATCCTATCTTCTATTTCCTCTATATGGCCGTAGAGCAAAGTACAGTTTGTTTTTATGCCAAGTTCATGTGCTACTTTGTGGATCTCAAGCCACCTTTCTCCACTTATCTTCTCAGGGCAAATTTTACTCCTTATCCTTTTACCGAATACTTCAGCTCCCCCTCCCGGCATTGCATCTAGTCCTGCATTTTTTAAATCTGTTAGAACTTCTCTTACAGACTTTTTTCCTATCTTTGCCAGATGGTCTATCTCGACTGCAGTATAGGCTTTTATGGTGAGGAAAGGAAAATTCCACCTTATGGTTTTTATAATTTCTACATAATACTCGTAGGGCCATTCAGGATGTAAACCACTTACTATATGGATTTCCCTTACCCCGTTTTCTACCGCTTCTTCCACTAATTTAACAATTTCCTTTATTTCTAAAGCGTAACCGTCCTTATCTTCCCATTTTTTTGAAAAAGCACAGAATTTACATCTATTTATGCAGTAATTTGTGGGGTTTATATGCTTGTTTACAGAGAAAAACCTTTTATACCCATGTTTTTTTTCTGTTAGATAGTTTGCAATTCCTATTAGACCGTAAAAATCTTCAGTTTTGTATAGATATATTCCTTCTTCCAGCGTAAGTGGTATATTTTCTTCTACTTTTTCGAGAATTTTAAATAGGTTTTTGTCACTGATTCTCAGGTTTTCTAATTTTTGCAATGAAGAATCCTCCTACTTCGTTTTTGTGTGGATATATTCTTATTGATTTTTTTAGTTCTTTGTTGAATTTCTTATCATTCCATTCTACAAAACCCTGTACAACAATTATCCCTGGTATCTTCATCTCTTCTAGAGTTGCGGGATACCTTTCGAGTAGGCTTGATACCACTTCTTCATTCTCTTCGGGGCTAAAGGTACAAGTGGAATAGACAATTATCCCGCCTGGCTTTAGAGCCTTGTATGCTGAAATTAATAGACTTTTTTGTATGTTGGCCAATTTTTTATAAGCCCATGGTTTCCAGTTATGTATGGCTTTGTATGATTTCCTAATAGTTCCCTCAGCTGAACAGGGGGCATCGACTAGGATTCTATCAAAAGCTTCAGGCATTAATTTCCCGAATCTTATGCCATCCATCATAGTTACTACTGTGTTTACCACACCCATCCTTTCTAGGTTGCTTGTTAGTGCTTTTATTCTATCAATACTGACATCGTTTGCAACTATCGCTCCCTGGTTGTTCATCATGTCTGCCATCTGTGTTGTTTTACTACCTGGGGATGCACACATATCTAAAACTATGTTATTCTCAGATATCTCAAGTACAACAGGTGGTATCATAGAATCCGCGGATTGCACGTATATTATACCTGCGAAGTGTTCCCACCAGTTTCCAATTGATTCCTCATCACTTATGTTTTCTATGAAGTAACCTTTCTCAAACCAGGGTATTTCGGTGATTTCAAGCTCTCTCTTTTTTAGGATGTGTAATACTTCCTCTTTTTCAGCCTTTAGGGTGTTTATCCTGATACTCGGTTTTAGTGGTCTATGGATCGCTTCTAGGAATTCTTCCAGTTCTTCACCAAAGATGAGCTTCCATCTGTTAAGTAATTCATCCGGTATTTTAACTTTCATGGTTTACCTCTTGATATATGATTGCTACATCATTTAGTATGGAAAGACAACATTGAAATTGTCCTTGGAGGTTGCAAGGTGGTAAGAGTCAGATTTGCACCTAGTCCTACGGGACATCTACATATCGGAGGAGCAAGAACCGCTATATTCAACTGGCTATTTGCAAGGGGTAAGAAGGGTAAGTTTATCCTCAGAATAGAGGATACGGATAGGAGTAGATCTACAGAAGAATATATAGAAGAGATCCTCGATTCTATGAGATGGCTTGGTCTTGACTGGGATGAAGGGCCTTATAGGCAGACCGATAGACTGAGCATCTACACCATGGAAGCGGAGAGACTCATAAAGGAAGGGAAGGCTTATTATTGTTGGTGTTCTCCGGAGGAATTGGAAGAGATAAAGGAAGAGATGAGAAAAAAATGCGGGATTCCCAAGTATGATGGTAGATGTAGGAATAGATGTGCTCCTAAGAGTGGTGTTAAGCCGGTTGTAAGGTTTAAGGTTGATAATGAGGGCTATACGGTCTTTAAGGACATAATAAGAGGTGAGATAGTTTATCCAAACAACCAGCTGGATGACTTTATAATAGTTAGGAGTGACGGGATCCCCACCTATAATTTTGTGGTCGTTGTTGACGATGCTCTAATGGGTATTACACATGTGATAAGAGGTGAGGACCACATAAATAACACTCCCAAGCAGATACAGCTATATAAGGCTCTGGGTTACCCTATCCCTCAGTTTGCCCATGTTCCAATGATACTTGGACCAGATAGAAAAAAGCTATCAAAGAGGCACGGTGCGGTAAGTGTAAGAGCCTATAGAGAGGAGGGGATTTTACCTGAAGCTTTGTTCAATTTCCTAGTAAGGCTTGGATGGTCCTATGGTGATAGGGAGATATTCAATAAGGAGGAGCTTATAGAGCTGTTTAGATTGGAGGATGTGGGGAAATCTCCAGCTGTTTATAATTACGAAAAACTACTGTGGCTAAACCACTATTATATCAAAAATACAGATATTGATAGGCTCTCTGACTTATACGCCGAATTTCTCGTCAAAGAGGGTATTTTGAAAGAGGAGGAGTTGCCTCCTAAGGAATATATAAGGGATGTAGTGATTGTATTCAAGGAAAGGGCTCGTACTGTCAAAGAGATGGTTGAACATTCCCTGTTCCTCTATAAAGAGGTGGAAAGCTACGATGAATCAGGCGTGGAAAAGTTCTTTAACCCTGATAAGATTTCCTATCTTGAGTCTGTCCTTGATGAGCTTGAGAGAATAGACGAACTTACCCCGGAAAAGATCGAAGAACTTTTTAACAACGTTATAAAGAGGCACAACATAAAGTTAAAAGATATAGCTCAAACTGTCAGACTTGCCATTACGGGTAGGACGGTAAGCCCTGGTTTAGTTGAGATTATCCTTTTGACAGGGAAAGAAAAATTGGTTAAAAGAATTAAAAAAGCAATTGATTTTATCAAAAGCCGGGGGGTGTAGTGATGGAGTTTTTTGAGGTAATAAGAACTAGAAGAAGCGTTAGAAAGATGAAGCCCGATCCTATACCTGAAGAAGCTTTGAGAAGGATACTAGAGGCTGTTAAATGGGCGCCTTCTTGGGCGAACACACAATGCTGGGAAATAATAGTCGTTACCGATGAGGAGGTGAAGAAAAAACTTCAGGAAACGCTGCCACCAAGGAACCCTGCTTATGAGGCTTGTGGCGTTGCTCCTGTTCTCCTAGTTGGAGTTGCCAAGAGGAACATCTCTGGCTTCTACAAGGGTCAAGCTACAACGGATAAGGGTGATTGGTATATGTTTGATATGGGCATTGCTCTTGAACACGCTGTTTTGGCTGCCTGGGATCTGGGTATAGGTTCTGTTCATGTGGGTCTTTTTGATCACAAAAGGGCGGCAGAGATTCTAGATGTTCCTGAAGGTTATGAGGTTGTTGAGATAATTCCACTTGGTTATCCTGAGGTTGTACTTCCTGCGCCGAAGAGAAGGGAAATAGAGGAATTTACACACTTCAATAAATTTGGGAGGAAGGAAAGATGATAAAGGCGAATTACGTGTGGTTTAACGGGGAGTTAATAAAGTTCGATGAGGCCAAGATCCATATGCTAACGCATACTTTGCACTATGGTTTGGGTGTGTTTGAGGGTATAAGGTGTTATGAGACAAAGAAGGGTCCAGCTATATTTAGGAATTATGAACATATAGAAAGGTTGTTCCACTCCGCTCATATCTGTTACATGAAGATACCTTTCTCAAAGGAGGAGATAAGAAAGGCAATACACGAGACTATAAAGGCAAATGGTTTTAGAAATTGTTATATAAGGCCAATTGCTTTCTACTCAAGCGGAGCTATGGGACTGAACCCTCTGAATAACAAGGTTGATGTGGCTATAATATGCTGGGAGTGGGGAGCCTATCTAGGCGAAGAGGGGTTAAATAAAGGCATAAGATGTAAGGTAAGTTCATTTAATAGGCATCATGTGAACGTTTCTATGACGAAAGCGAAAGTTTGTGGTAATTATGTTAATTCTCAGCTTGCTAAGATAGAAGCTCTTCTGGAAGGTTATGATGAGGCTCTTATGTTGGATGTTGATGGTTATGTGACAGAAGGTAGTGGAGAGAATATATTTGTTGTCAGAAAGGGTGTTATTAAGACCCCTCCGGCCACAGGTATTCTTGAGGGTATAACTAGAGATACGGTTATAAGATTGATAAAAGACCTTTCCCTTGAGTTTAAAGAAGAGAGAATCACAAGAGATGAGGTTTATATCGCCGATGAGATCTTCCTAACAGGTACAGCAGCCGAGATTACCCCTGTGAGAGAAGTTGATAGAAGAGTTATAGGCGATGGTATGCCAGGACCAATAACAAAAAAGTTGCAGGATCTGTACTTTAAGGTTGTAAGAGGCGAAATAGACAAGTATGAGCACTGGCTTGACTATGTTAAGTGATGAATTATATTAGTAATTAGCAATATAGCTATGGGAGGTGGAAAGATGCCGATTTATGAGTACAAATGTAATGCTTGTGGCCATGTTTTTGAGAAACTCCAGTCTTTCAGTGATGAACCTATCAAGGTTTGTCCTAAGTGTGGTGGTGAAGTGAAAAGGTTGATTTCTAGGAGCTCCTTTGTACTTAAGGGAACCGGTTGGCATTCTGTTGATTACGGAAAGGGAACGAGTGATAGTAGCAGTTGTTCTTGTTGCTCTACTACTAGTTGTTCCACATGTTCTTAATGGGGGCTTTTTATGCCCCTTTTCACTTTAATAACCTATAATGTTAATTCTGTAAGATCTCGTTTTCACGTGCTTGACTATTTGATTTCCAGGTACGATCCGCACATCCTGTGTTTACAGGAAACGAAGGTTGCGGATAGTGAATTCCCTGTGAGTTATTTTGAGGGAAGAGGTTATTTGGTTTACTTTTCGGGAGAGAAGGCGAAGTCGGGAGTAGCGATTGGATATAAAGGAGGACTTGATGTTAGGCTATTGGGTATGGGTTTATTTGGTAAAGATCTTTCCAGATTGATAGAGGTTGAGTTTGATAACCTGAAACTTATGAATTTATATGTACCACAAGGTAGGAGTCCAGAGGACGAAGAATTTAAACGTAAGTTAGAGTTTTTGGATGCTCTCATCCGCTATATAGAGTCTAAATATTCTAAGAATGATTCCCTTATACTTGTGGGAGATCTGAATATAGCGCCCACCGATATAGATGTACATGATCCTAAGCGTTTGTATGGGCATGTCTGTTTCAGGGATGAAGTGTGGGATGCATATAGGAGAATTATAGAGTGGGGTTTTGTGGACGTTTTCAGGATGTTTAATCCCGATCGTGTTTATACTTTTTTTGATTACAGAGTTAAAAACGCTATTGGTAGAGGACTTGGTTGGAGAGTTGATCACGTTCTTGTTACTAGTCCCCTTGTTGAAAAGGTTAAAGAGTGCTTTGTGGATCTTGGCGCCAGAAAAATGGAAAAACCTTCTGATCACGCTCCTATTGTGGCCAAGTTTGACCTTTAGTTTTATATTAATCTCTTTTGGTCGTTACTTTTATTATCGTTTTTACATTTCCCCTTGGATTGAAGTCGCCAATAACTTCGAGATATCTAGGCTGGAGTAGATTCTTAAGATCGTCAAATATCCTGTTGGTGGCTTCTTCGTGTGATATATACAGGTTTCTGTACTTATTCAGGTAGAGTTTTAGTGATTTTAGTTCAACTATGTACTTGTCCGGTATATATTTTATCCTTATCGTTGCAAAGTCAGGGTAGCCTGATCTAGGGCACAGACATGTGAATTCGGGGAAGGTTATTTCTATTTCGTAATCCCTATCAATTGAGGGATTTGGCCATACTTCTAGCTTTGCTTCTTCTATCTCTTTCTCACCATAGCGCATTTTGACCTCTCCTCATATTTTCAACTTCTATATGTGCTAACCTTGTTGGCTCTGGTATTCTGTAGCCTTTCACACATTTTAAGGTTATTTCTATAGCATAATCAAGAGAGATCATATGACCTATTGATAGGAATATCGGTTTCGTTCCTTTTTTTGTCCTCAAAACAACCCCGATTATTTCGTCTCTATCGTATATGTAACTATAGCTACCCTTCCTGTCATCAGGCGTTTCAAATTTTCCAACGAGTATCGATTTTGCAACGCCTATTGTCGGGATATTTTTTACTACACCAAGATGTGAAGCGATGCCAAGTCTCCTCGGATGTGCTATCCCGTGGCCATCTACCATCATGAGATCTATTTTTGTTCTTACTCTTCTTAGTGCCTTAAGTATAGGTGGTAGTTCCCTGAAGGCCAAGAATCCGGGGATATATGGGAATTTTACATTGTCCTTTTCTTTCACCACTTCTACCACTTCCAAATCTGGGAATTTGATCACAACTATAGTTACGAAGGCAAATCTTCTATCGCCCGAAAAAGCTAGATCTACTCCTCCTATGTACTCTATGTAGGGTCTTCCCTCTCTTATTACTCTTTGTACTAGTTTTTCTTGGATATTCTTTAGTTTTACTATGTCCAATTTATACCCTTACTATTTCCCTTTCGCCCAGGAGGCTTTTGTGCTTTTCTATTATTGGGTTAACCTCTTTTTCTATGAATTCTTCGACCTGCGAAGCACTTCGGCCTATGAATCTATGATGCTTGAGTAGTTCAATGATCTCCTCTTTTGATAGCATAAATTCTGGATCTTCTGCTATTAACTCCAGTAGGTTGTTGTTTTTGCCTTCTATTACATTTTCGTATGCCATGTAGGCGTATCTTCTCAACTTCTCGTGGAGTTTTTGTCTATCACCACCCAATTTGACAGCCTTCATGAGTATTTCCTCTATGGCTATAAAGGGGAGTTCCTCATTTAATCTTTTTTCTATAACCTTCTTGTTAATCTTGAGTCCGCCTATTATGTTGTCAGCTAAAATCAGTACGGCGTCTATACACATGAAAAGTTCAGGTATCGTTATTCTTCTTATAGCAGAATCATCTAGGGTTCTTTCAAAGAATTGGAGTGCATGAGTATAGGAGAAGCTATCGAGAAGTGTCATAGCGTACCTTGCAAGGGAACACATCCTTTCGGACTTCATTGGGTTCTTCTTGTAAGGCATGGCACTTGAACCTACCTGTTTTTCTCCCCAGGGCTCTTCAACTTCTCTATTTGCCATGAGTACCCTTATATCAAGGCCTATCTTGTGGCATGTTGATGCTATGCCAACTAAAGCTTGAGCTATCATGAAGTCCTGTTTTCTAGTGTAAGTTTGACCAGTTATTATAAAACTCTCCTCGAAACCGAATTTCTTGGCTACAAATTCGTCTAATCTTTTGACCTTTTCTTCATCTCCGTTAAATAGCTTCAAGAAACTGTCCTGTGTCCCGGTCGTTCCTTTTACGCCTCTGAATTTGATGTTACTTTCTACAAACTCGACGTTTTTAAAATCTATCACAAGATCGTTAAGCCATAGACATATTCGTTTACCAAGTGTGACAGGTTGAGCCGGTTGTAGATGGGTATGTCCAAGGCATGGTAGTTCTTTGTATTCAAGGGCTTTTTCTTTCATCGTTTGCATCAGATTTACCATCCTTTTCTTTATTATTCCTAAAGCATCTCTCATTAGAATTATGTCTGTATTATCTGTAACGTAGCAACTTGTGGCACCTAGATGGATTATTGGTTTTGCCTTTGGACAAAGTTCTCCGTATGCGTTTATGTGAGCCATAACGTCGTGTTTCAATTCCCTCTCCAGTTCTCTAGCTCTATCTAGGTTTAAGATGTCCTTTGCTCTTTTCATTTCCTCTATCTGTTCGTCGGTTATGGGGAGTCCAAGCATCTTTTCACCTTCTGCAAGTGCTATCCATAGTTCTCGCCAGGTTTTGAATTTCCTCTCTTCGCTAAATACCTCTACCATTTCCTTTGAAGCGTATCTATCTATTAATGGATGATTGAACATTTTGAGACCTCCTATCCGGTTAATCTAAGTACTTCTACAGGATTTATGCTATCTGCTTTTTTGGCCGGTAGATATGTGGATATTAGCGATATGATTATGCTAACAACTACTATTATCGCTATATCAACTGGATTAACCTCAACTGGCAGTCGGTCTATATAGTAAACATTCTTCGGAAGACTGATTATCGGGTACCTTTCAAGTACAAAGCAGGTTGTTATTCCAAGTAAGACTCCTAAAACCGTACCTACTAATCCCATTACCAATCCTTCTATCATAAAGATACTTCTTATCCTTTGTGGTGTCATTCCCATAGTTGCTAGGATCGCTATGTCTCTTTCTTTTTCCACGACTGTCATAGAGAGTGTACTTACTATACTAAAACTAGCAACAAGAACCATAAGGGTGAGTATGAGAAACATGGCGAGCTTCTCTAATTTGAGAGCTGAAAAGATAGACCTATTCATGGTTATCCAATCCTTCACCACGTAGTTTCCTTTGAGCTTTCTTTCTATCATAATTCTATATTGTACAGCTTTCATGGGATCATTAACCGAGATCTGTAACCCTGTGTAGCTGTTTTTTAAACCAACCAATTCTCTAGCAGTATCTATAGATGTGACTGCTAGATTAGAATCTATGTTGTACATACCTGTATCAAAGACTCCACAAACTATAACTTCTTTACTTACAGGCATCATACCAAAGGGTGTGACTACCGTTTTTGGTGTTATGAGAACTATTTTATCTCCTGGGATTAGTGCTAGATTTTCTGAGAGGGCCTTTCCTACAAGTATATTCCCTTTTTGGGATATGCAATTCCAATTACCTGTTACGACCTTGGATGGTAGTGATGTTATCTTTGCTTCTTCGTTTACTATAACTCCCTTTATATGGAGCCCCGTTGCCAGGTTGCTGTATTTCAGTATTGCCTGGGTGTACACAAAGGGGTTTATTGCTCTTATCCACTCGAATTTTTCAAGCTTTCTAGTGATTTCGTTTATTTCCCTTTCGCTTAAGTCTTTATTCCATCCGACTATGTATATATGGGCACTTGCTCCCAAAAGTGTCTTTTTCAGGTTGTTTGTAAAGCCTGTCATTACAGATATAACTATTATGAGTGACGCAACACTCAACATTATCCCTATTATCGATATTATGGCACCAAAAGAGATAAGTCCACCCTTTTTTGCCTTTAGATATTTGAGGGCTAAGAAGAGTTCCAGGTTCATTTTTGCTCCGGTCTTAGTGTGGGAAAGAGTATAACGTCCCTTACTGAGGGAGAATCTGTAAGTATCATCGTTAGCCTATCTATTCCTATTCCTTCTCCTGCTGTTGGAGGTAGTCCGTATTCCAAGGCTACTATGTAGTCTTCATCCATCATGTGAGCTTCTTCATCACCCTTTCTTCTTTCCTCTAGTTGCTTTAAAAACCTATCTCTCTGATCATCAGGGTCGTTTAGCTCCGTATAGGCGTTTGCTATTTCTCTGCCAGCTATGAACAGTTCAAACCTTTCTACTATTTCCGGGTTGTCTTCTCTACTTTTTGCAAGGGGTGAGATATCCTTGGGGAAATCGTAAACTATTGTGGGATCTATGAGTTTATCTTCAACGGTTTTTTCGAAAATTTCGGCAAGTAGTTTCCCCTTTTTCTCGATTTTACTCACGTCTATCTCCAAGTTTCTTGCAAATTCCTTCAGTTTTATCTTATCCTCTACAACTTCTTTTGGGATCTTACCTATTTCGATTAGTGCTTCATGGAATGAGATTTTTTTAAAGGGAGGTGTAAAATTGATAGTTTTACCTTGATACTCTATTGTGTAACTACCCTTTATTTCTCTTACCATGTTGCTAAGTAATTCTTCGGTAAGTTGCATCAGATCTCTGTAGTCTGCATAGGCCATATAAAATTCTACCATAGTGAATTCTGGGTTGTGTTGACTAGATATACCCTCATTTCTAAAACACTTTCCAATTTCAAAGACCCTATCGAATCCACCTACTACTAGTCTCTTTAGATAGAGTTCGGGTGCTATCCTTAGATATAGGTCTATATCTAGAGCGTTGTGGTGCGTTATAAAAGGTCTCGCATTTGCTCCTCCGGGTATGGGTTGCATCATGGGTGTCTCTACTTCGATAAAACCACGATTCTTCAAGAAGTTTCTTATACAGTCTATTATTCTACTTCGTGTTATGAATACTTCCTTTACGTGATTGTTCATTATAAGGTCTAGATATCTCTGTCTGTAGCGTGTTTCCACATCTTTCAAACCATGCCACTTCTCTGGTAGTGGTCTTAGTATTTTGGATAGGAGATTTAATTCATCCACATCCAATGTCAGTTCACCCGTTTTGGTTCTGAATAATGTTCCCTTTGCACCCACGATATCTCCCACATCTAGCTTTTTAAACAGGTTGTTGTAGAAGTTTTCCCCTAATTTTTCCTTAGATACGTAAATCTGAATCTTCCCAGTTTGATCTTTTATATGCGCAAAGGAGATCTTACCGTGGAACCTAAGTGACATTATTCTACCTGCAAGTGATAGGTGACCAGCTTCCTTCAGTTTCTCCTCGTTAAATTCATCTTTGTATTTTTCAGTTATTTCGCCTATACGGTGGGTTATCCGGTATCTATTAGGATAGGGATTTATACCCATACTTTTAAATTTCTGCAGTTTTTCTCTTAGATCCTTCAGTATTTTGTTTTCCAGTTCTTGGTAATGACTTTCCTGCATTTTTTCCTCCGTTTTTATGTTAGAGCTTAAGGGTGGGTTCAGTTCCTCTTATTAGTCTTTCTATGTTGTCTTTGTGTTTCAAAACTACTATAGTAGCAATAATAGCCATAATCAACTTGGATTTAGTATGTTCAAGTATAAATAGTCCAAAGATTGTGGTTACAACTGTTGCTGTTATCGATGATAGAGATACGATCCTTTTTATGTAGAATACAATTGCGAATACTATAAGTGCTAGTATGGCAAGTTCCGGTTTTACCCCAAGGATCACACCTAAAGAAGTTGCTACTCCTTTACCTCCCTTGAAATTGAGGAAAGGTGAAAAGCAGTGACCCAAGATGGCTAAAAGTCCAGAGATGAGGGAAAAGGTCTCGTTGTTTGTGGTTTTTAGCGCTATATAGGTTGGTAGTAGTCCCTTTGAAAGATCAAGTAGGAGCGTTACTAAACCTTCCCATTTTCCAACACTTCGAGCTACATTCGTTGCTCCTATGTTTCCGCTACCTGTTAACCTTGGGTCTATACCTTTTCTTAGGGATATTATTAAACCGAAAGGTACACTTCCGAGTATTAGTGAGGTTAAAATTAATGCCACTAACATAGTCCACCTCATACTAGCAATTTATGAGCTTCCTCTGGCTTAAAGCTCTTCACATGAAAAGTTTTATCTCCTATTTTAATTGTACCCCTTTCCTTTCTTTCATATCTCAGCATTATTCCACCTATGGTATTAATCAGTTCACTGCTAAAGTTTCCTATCGCTACTCCAATAGTGGTTCCTTCCAATACTTCTATCACCTTTTCTTTCAGTTCTTCACCAACTATTTTCATCATACTTTCAGATTCCCTTTCGTTCCTGGGTATTACCAATATCAAATCCTGTGAAATTTCAAATACTCTTCCCAGCCTTAAGATTTTTATTTCATTCCAGCTCGGTTTTTTCTTTATTTCCAACAGTTTTTTCAGTCTTCTGGAAAAACCCGGATCTGTGAGTATGCATCCACCAGCGGGAGTTTGTATGTTTTTCAGTCCGTACTTTTTTGCTATTTCAAACTGTACTTTTCTACTACGCCCCTTTATGTCTAGCAGCTTTTCTCTGTTTATAAGCCCCTCTTTCTCCGGAATGGTAGGTGGTAAAATTCTACCACATAGGGGTCTCACTATCAGGCCTTCGAGTTGTGATTCTTTCTCTATCCTTTTCATCGTATCCATTCTCTGAGACATTGGTCTCTGTCCTAATACCTCTCCTGATATGACAAATTTAGCTCCCAGTTTTTCCATTAGCTCCTTTGCCTTTCTGAAAAAACAAGATCTTACAGTCGATACAGGGATTCATGTTGCACCCGTATCCATATTTCGGGTTAAGTAATACCTCTAGAAACTCATCCTTTACGTCTATTATTATCGGTTCCGGTAGTAGCCAATCCTTAGTCGCTTTTTCTACAAATTCTTTACTTTTACTGCCTGTAAACCAGGTGTAAAAGTGTAGAGGGATTACATCTATGCCCTGTTCCATCATTACATGGATTGAAAGTACACTATCGAGCCCACCTGATAAAAGCGCAATAGCTTTTATTTTACTAGACTTTTCTCCCATTCCACCAGTTTCCTTATCTTATCCAGTTTTTCCCTATTGCCAATTTTCGCTTTGTTTATAGCTTCTTTCAGTATCTCTATAGTGTTCTTTAGCAATCTTATGTTTACTCTGTAGGGGTATCCATCCTTACCACCGTGGGCATAGGAGAATACTGCTGGATCTCTGTAGGAAATGCTAGTTCCATAAATGAGGCTACTAGTAAGTGCTAGGGCTTTTAAGGCTTTTTCTCCCATCCCTTTCACAAGTATAAGGTCTTCAAAACTACTTATTTCCTCCTTTGCTCTTCTTACTATGTTTTCTAGTTTCTTAAGGTTTATGTCTTTAAGGCTTATTTCATGGTGTCTTGGCATAGATAAAGCTATTTTTACTTCTGCTATTAGTTTTTCGGTTCTTTCCTCTTTAACTATCTCCACTATTCCTCTTCTTAGGTTTTTCGCTTCATGAGCTACGAGATTTAGTACCCTTCTTCTCTCATTACAAATAACTGCGGTATGAGGTTCATCGACAAAAGATAAAAGATTTTCACTTAGCCAGTGGTAGCGCCTTGCCATTTTCTTTTCTGGATCCATACCCTGTTGTATGACAGCCCATTTTCCATCGTCGGTGAATATTATGTTGTGGTGGTAGAGTTTAAAGCCATCTTGAAGGGCATTGTTGTCAACTTTTGCTGTTAGCCTACTTGTTCTTATGAGTTCAGCCCCGTTATTTAAGCCAAATTTTTGGGCTATTTTATCTATTTCAAAAGGAGTATCAAGGGCAGTTTTACCCTTACCTCCCGCTATGAATATTCCACTCTCAAAATTCCTTTTCTTTAGGGCTTCTTTAACGGCACCGAGTAGGGTAGTTGTGAGCCCACTTGAGTGCCAGTCGAATCCGACTATACATCCAAATGCCTGAAACCAGCAAGGGTCGGAAAATCTCCTTATTACTTCTCCTTTACTGTATTCTAAGACGAGAACATCCAGTATACTACCTGCTAGTTCCACCATTTTCTCAAATAGCCAAGGTGGAGCCTTACCGTTATGAAGGGGCAGTTCAGCGATTCCGGTTTTTCTCATTTTATTATCAGACTTAACCCGATTAACAAAAATAGTACGCCGGCTATTTTCTTTACCAGTTTAGGTTCCACAAGATTGTGAATTTTACTACCTATAAGGCTTGCAACAAGAGTTAGTACAAGGAATGCTAGTATGCTACCGATAAAAACTTCAAGCCATTTCCCCGATGATCCCGAGAAGGATAGTACGGCAAGTTGAGTTTTGTCACCCATTTCCGCTAATAGTAATGTTAAAAAAACCGTAGCTATCAATTTCCAGTCCATGGTAAGTTAGTTAAATGTAAATCCCTTTAAAGTCAAGTGTTATATGATATTTTTAGCTAATCTGTACTAAAAGAATTGACATTACTCCTTTTATTTTGGTACTTTCTAAATATGCTTTACTGTTATGGAAAGATCAAACTTCTTATAGGAGTGGTTGGCTATGGAGTTAAGGGAGGCTATTCTCGGTAGGAGAAGTATAAGAAAGTATAAACCTGAACCTGTACCTAAGGAAGTGGTAAGGGAGCTATTCGAGTATGCCCTATGGGCTCCTTCTGGTATGAACCGTCAGAATTGGTATTTTGTCGTTGTAACCGGTGATATGAGGGAAAAGGTGGTGGAAATATGTAAAAAGGCTTATTTCGAATATATAGGTAAGAAGATAGAGAAGGTTTTTGCGCATAAACCAGAGGTGGTTGAGGAAACTAAGAGTTTCTTTGCCACACTCGGTGGGGCACCTGTTGTTATATTCGCTTATGCAGAGCCAGGGCCGGAGAGTGAAAGGACGGATATACAGAGTGTTTCGGCTGCTATTCAGAATCTTCTCCTCTTAGCCTATGAAAAGGGACTTGGTACATGTTGGATGACAGGTCCAATTTCTCATGAGGAAGAATTTAACAAATTACTAGGTATAGAGGGGAAAAGGCTAGTTGCACTTATAACCCTGGGATATCCAGATGAGTCTCCCAGACCTCCTAGGAGGAGACCTGGGAAGGTTCAGTATATAGGTTTTTAGTTTCTTCTATAAACTTCATGATTTCCCTTTCAAGCTCTTCTTCTTTTAAGTATAGATCTAGTTTTAGCATAACTTCTACTATATCTATCGGAGGTGGTGAAAAAATAACGATTTTTTGTCCTTTGATGGGATGGTCAAGGGCTATAAAAGAGCTGTGTAGAGCCTGCCTTTTTATAAGTGAGAGGTCCTTTCCGTATGCGGCGTCTCCAATAACAGGCATATTTATACTTTTAAAGTGTACCCTTATCTGATGGGTTCTTCCCGTTAGGATCCTTGCTAGCACAAGGTTGTATGGAGGGTTTCTTTTTATTAACTTGTATATGGTCATAGCTTCCCTACCATCTCCTCTTATGGTCATTTTTTTTCTGTCAACCGGATGTCTACCTATTGGTTTATCTATTATACCTAGGAGTTTTTGTGGTTCTCCTCTGGTTATCGCTATATAGACTTTGGTTACCTTTTTCTCCTTGAACATCCTACTCAGGAGTTCGTGGCATCTTTCATCCTTCGTTATTACCATCACTCCAGAGGTATCCTTATCGAGTCTATGTACAATACCAGCCCTTTCCATACCACCATAGATACTCAGTTTTTCAAACTTACCTATGAGAGCATTGACCAGTGTGTCTCTTCTATGTCCACTTGCGGGATGCACTACAAGTCCTGCTGGCTTTTCTATTACTGCAAGGTATTCGTCTTCGTAGAGTACGGGGATATCTAATTCTAGTGGGGTTAGTTCAAGATTTTCTTCTTCGGCAGGTATAAAAACTTTAACTACCCCCCCTTTCTTTAGTTTTTCACCAGCCTTTTTTACTATCCTCTCATTTATCAGAACAAGACCATTTTTTATCAGTTTCTTTGCTTTACTCCTTGAAATTTCAAGTTTTACTTCTAGGAATACATCTAGCCTGCTATTGTGCCAATTATCATCTATAGTTAGAATATTCCAGGTATTATCCTTTTGCATTTGTAGCATCTATTCTTTTCAAGGTAAACTCTTACGTTATAAAGATAATCCCTCTCTATAAGTAATGTACCACATTCTGGGCAATAAGTGCTATTGAGTTCTTTACTCACAACGTTTCCCACGTATACAAAATTTAACTTCCTTTTAGCTATTTCCATTGCTTTTATAAGTGTTTCTATAGGCGTGGGAGGTAAATGTGTAAGTCTGTAGTTTGGGAAAAATCTAGTTATGTGTAGAGGAATTTCTGGGTTTACTGAAGCTACAAAATCTACCAGTTCTTCTATGTCTTTTGGTTCGTCATTTAGAGTTGGAATGACGAGGTTTGTTATCTCTATATGTACACCTCTCTCATAGCTTCTTTTTATTG
>JAGDVO010000001.1:123014-147475 GCA_023269715.1 Thermosulfidibacter sp. | reverse complement strand
TATGTAGTACCGGTTCTAGCTTTCCTTCACATATCTCTCGGTAAAAACTTTCTCTTATGGATTTCAAATCTATATTCATAGCATCAACATAATCCAGTAGGTCCTCAAGAGGTTCTTCGTTTATTTCACCGTTTGTTACAAGCACAATTGGAAGGTTATGGTTTTTTGCTATTTTTGCCACATCGATTATGTATTCAAACCATATCATTGGCTCTGTGTAGGTGAAGCAGATACCTCCAGATTTATATTTTAACGCAAGTTCAACTAGTGTTTTTGGGTTTATGTATTTTGTTTCGCATTTTACCTGTGAGATAGTCCAATTTTGACAGTGTTTACACTTTAAGTTACAGCCACAGGTTGCAAGGGAAATTATCTGACTGGAAGGGTAGAAATGGTAAAGTGGCTTTTTTTCCATAGGGTCTATAGCTATTGAAACCACTTCGCCATAATAACTGGCGTATAGTTTTCCATTCACATTTCTCCTAATCCCACAAACACCGTACTTACCAGGTGCAATTATACACTCCCTTGGACAAAGCTTACATATTACCTTTCCGTTATCGGCTTCTTCCCAGTATTTAGCTATAGGTTTTGTTTCTGTCATTTGAACCTTTTTACTTTGAATCTGTAGATTTTGATTGGTTCACCGGGTCTAATACCAGCCTTTGCCATAGCTATTGCGATCTGTTGTTCTATAGTATCCACACCTTCGAGATCCGGTAGTAGAAGCCCCCTTTTCCATCCCGATTCTACTATTACACCGTATTTTTTCGGATCTAGTTCGTCCAGACTACTTACGGGTTCAGGTTCATCAAGCACATCTACAGATATAGTTATGTCTTTGAGTTCCTCAAGGGTAACCGGTGGAAATCTTGGGTCCTCTGTTGCGGATGCTATAGCGTTTCTTATTACCTCTTCTGCAACTGAATTTGCCGTTGGTAGGAAGGTTCCAATACATCCTCTTAGTTCTCCATGCTTTTTTAGAGATACGAAAACCCCCTTCCTTTCTCTCATTATAGGTTCTTTAAGGTCCTCTTTGCTCGGTTTTATTATTTTACCGTATTTTAAGTATGCCTCTATCGCTTTTCTTGCTAAATCTACGAGTGGATGGGCCATCAGTAGTCCCTCTTTGCTAAAAATTCTATAATGGTAAGTATATCCATTTTAGTTTCTTCTTCAATTTCAGTTTCTTCGAGTATCGTCGAAGCTCTTTTTAGATGATCCTGTACTACCTTTGAAGCTTCTTCTATAGTGCCTTTCCTTTTGCATAGCTCCACTATTTCTAATATTCTTTCTTGAGCTATTTCATCGGCCAGCATGGTCCTTTTGATCAGTTCCCTGTACTTTCTATCTCTTTCTTTAAGTAATATTACAGGTAATGTGAGTTTCCCTTCTTTCAGATCGTTTCCTATCGGTTTTCCAGTTTTAGTTGGATCACCAGTTAGATCTAGTATATCGTCCCTTATTTGAAAAGCTAAGCCTATTTCTTTACCGAAATCACCAAATAGTTTTTCTCTTTCTCTTTTTGAGATTATGGCACCTGTTCTACAACTTGCTTCAAAAAGTGCTGCTGTCTTACCGTATATGATTTTATAGTAGTCATCGATCGTTGTATCGATGTCAAAACTCTTAGTGAGCTGTAGTATTTCTCCTTCAGCTAACGATATACAAGCTCTAGATACTATTTTGAGAGCCTCTTGGGGTAGGCTGAATGTCATTATGTTGAAGGACTTGGCAAATAAAAAGTCACCTACTAGTATGCATAATTGGTTATTCCATATGGTATTAGCTGTTGGTTTCCCCCTTCTCATCTTGGATTCGTCAACTACATCATCGTGCAAAAGTGTCGCTGTGTGGATGTACTCTACTGCACATCCCGCATGAATTGCTTCCTCTGGTACGTTTCCATCTCTTTTAGATATGATGAAAAGAAGTAAGGGCCTTAATCTTTTGCCACCTGCAGAAAGTATGTAACTACCTATTTCTGGAATTTCCATTATGGTGGAATGTAACTCATTCTTCAGTAATTTTTCCAGTTCTTCCAGTTCCCTCTTGTATTTTGTCATGACCTCTTCCATGGTGTTCATAATTATATTACTATTAGAACCTGTAGTAAATAATTTAAGGTGGTGTCTACCTGTGGATGCTTTAAACGTAAAATCTTTAACGGTGGTAATAGGTGGTAGGGTCCTACTTGAGGAGGTAAGTTTTAGTGTTAAGCCTGGGGAGTTCTGGGCGATAGTGGGACCAAACGGCGCTGGTAAAACAACGTTGTTGAGAGTGATAATGGGATTTATAAAGCCTACGAAGGGAGAGATCACCATATTTGGTAAAAAACCGAAGGATGCTATAAGTGAGGGCATCATTGGCTATCTACCACAAAATGCGGTTTTTAATATCAGTATCAAGGTGCTTGATATTTTTAGGCTCCTAAAGGCGGATGATAAAAATATATCCCGAGTTTCCCTTCTAATGGGCATAGAGGATAAACTTGAAAGGTCCTTCAGTTCTCTTTCGGGTGGGGAGAAGCAGAGGGTCCTTATAGCTTTACTTTTACTTAAAAAACCAAAGTTACTCTTACTTGATGAGCCTAATACAGGTATTGATGTTGTGGGACAGGATAACTTTTACAACACCTTGAAGGGTCTGAAGGAAGAGTGTACTATTCTTATGGTAACTCATGATGTAGGTGTTGTTTCCTCCTTTGTGGATAAAATCGCCTGTCTCAATAGAAAGTTGAAGTATAGTGGTGATCCAAGAGGGGCGCTTGATTGCAAATTGTTAGAAGAACTTTACGGTGAAAAGGTGAATCTCTTCGTACACCATCCGGAGTGTGAGGGATGTCATATATACCGGAATTTCTCGTAATACCACTTCTTGTTGCCTTTATAAGTGCCATAAGTCTATCCATAGTATCAGTATTTGTGGTTCTGAATAGATGGGGTTTTTTGGCTGTAGGAGTTTCTCATGGGGCCTTCTTTGGTGTTACCTGTGGTGTCCTTCTTAACTTTTCTCCTTTTTTACTTGGTGTTCTTTCTGGATTTTTGCTGGTTTTGTCGGTTTCAATTATGAAAAGGGAATTGAAGGGAGAGGAAGATGTAATAATAGGTTTCCTATTTCCCCTTTTTATGGCACTTGGTATTATAGTTTTCAGTATTGGTAAGATTGGCTATATAGATGCCTTCAGTTATCTATTCGGGAGCATATTCCTCATAGATGAGAGTTTTTTATTATGGTCAATTGTCGTTTTTTTGATAACCATTCTTTTTGTTGCTGTTAAGTGGAGAGAGATCTTTCTCTGGGTTATGAATGAGGAAATGGCTACCTCTCTCGGGGTGAATAGCTCTCTTATCTATCTATCTCTTCTACTTGTTACCACGATGAACACCGTTTTAGCCATGAAGACACTTGGTGCTATACTAGTTTCGGCTTTTGCTGTTATGCCCGGCCTTTTTGCTGTTATGGTATCTAGATCTATCTATGGTTTGTTTCTTTCGTCCATTATCTATGCCTTTATCACTTTTTCTGTTGGTATACTTGTAGCTTTCTATCTTGATTTACCTACCGGTCCGGTTATCACTGTGGCAGGTTTTTTGGTGTTGTTGCTTTTTTCTCTAGGAATTAAATTTAAAGATAGGAGGATGTAATGAGGATTTTTGTTTTTATCCTTTGTTTAATTACCTTTTTAGGATGTGCCTATGAGGGTTCAAAGGGAAGGATTGACATAATTAATCCCACTGTGAATCTCTACAATCAAGGTATGGATTACTACATAGCTAGGAATTACGATATGGCGATAAGGAGTTTTAGGGATATTGTTGAGTATTATCCCGATAACCCACTTGCCGATAAGGCCCTAATAATGTTGGCCACCTGTTATGAGGAGATGGGGAATTATAGGGATGCTCTTGGATACTATAGGCTCTATGTTGTTAAGTATCCCAATGGCAAGGATATAGATACCGTTAAAAGGAAGATAGATAGATTACAGAGACTTCTTGATATTGAAAAATAACGGCTTTAAGGAGGTAAGACATGCCTATAGCTGAAATAATAGTTACTCCTCTTGGTACCGGTTCTCCCTCTTTGTCGAAATATGTAGCTAAGGTGGAAAGGATAATAAGAGAGTCCGGTTTAAAAAGTCAGCTTACACCTATGAGTACGATCGTTGAAGGTGAACTCGATGAGATTCTAGAGCTTGTAAAAAAGGTTCATAACACTCTCTTTGAGGAAGGTGTCCTCAGAGTTTCGACTACTGTCAGGATCGATGAGAGAAGGGATAAGCCTCAGAGCATGGAGTCAAAGGTAAAAGCTGTGGAGGATAAGTTATGAAGGATCCTATAAAAGAGGCTGCAAGTATCATTAGGGAAAGTAAGTACCTCGTAGCCCTTACCGGTGCGGGAATTTCGGTTGAAAGTGGTATACCGGCATTTAGGGGTTCTCAAGGGCTGTGGGATAAGTACGATCCCTTTGAGTATGCCCATATATCTTCCTTTTATAACAATCCGAAGAAAGTATGGTCAATGTTGAGAGAACTCTACCGTATATCTCTCAACGCTAAACCTAATCCTGCTCATTATGCCCTTAGCCGTCTTGAGGAGATGGGGTTCTTAAAGGCTATAATAACTCAGAACGTGGACGGCCTTCATCAGAGGGCTGGATCCAAGAGAGTTATCGAGTTTCACGGTTCGGGTGAAACTCTTACATGCCTGGATTGTAGGAAAAAGTATAAGATATACGATGTTGATATAAACGTTCCTCTTCCTAAATGTTCCTGCGGAGGTGTTCTAAAACCTGACATAGTTTTTTTTGGCGAAATGATACCGCCTGAAGCACTTGATGAATCTATGAACCTTGCGAGATGTGCTGATGTTTTTATGGTTGTTGGAACTTCTGCACAGGTTTATCCGGCTGCTGGATTACCTATAATGGCTAAGGAAAGGGGAGCGAGAATTATAGAGATCAACCTCGAGCTAACCCAGCTTACCTCTTCAATTACGGATGTTTTCCTACAGGGAAGGGCAGGAGAGATTCTGCCATTACTTGTGGGAGAGATTTTGAAGGGGAATAGGTCAAAAGTTGATAATAGTTGACTAAATGTTTTTAAAAATAACTCTTGCAAGTTTTATAAGAAGGTTTATATAAAATAATGAAAGCAAAATAAAAATAAACAAGGAGGTTGGTCATGGCGGTGGTAAGGTGGTCACCTTGGAGGGAGATTGAAAGATTGAGAAGGATCATGGAAGATGCTTTTGATGAGTTTTTGACTGAAACTACAGGTAGAACCAAGAAGGAAACCTTTGAACTTGCACCGCCGATGGATGTTTATGACACAGGTGATAGGATAGTTGTAAAGGTTGAATTGCCTGGTGTTAAGAAAGAGGATGTGGAGGTTACTGTAAAGGGTAGAGAGCTCGTTATAAAGGGAGAGAAGAGAAAAGAGGAAGAGCAGAAAGACGAAAACTACTACTGTAGCGAAAGGATTTATGGAAAATTTGTAAGAGCTATTACTCTGCCAGTTGATGTCAAGATGAACGAGATAAAAGCTACTTTTAGAAATGGTGTTTTAGAAGTTGAGTTGCCAAAGGTGGAGGAAGCTAGGGCTAGAGAGATAAAGATAGAGGTTGTTGAATAGTTAGCTTTTGATAGGGGCTACATTTGAGGTGTGTAGCCCCTACTATATATTATTATATTAATTTGTTATTGTAATTTTTTTTTCATAGTATATATTATTCAATAAGGGTCATGATTGTAGATAAACTGAATGAGGGTTTTAAGAGGGGATTTAAAATCTTTTCCCTTATCATAGCCCTAGGTATCTCTCTTTTTATTGTTTTAGTTGTTTTGTTAGTGACTAAACCTCTAAGTTTGTTCAAGTTGATATTAATTGTAATTATTTTTCTGGTTATTTTGGGGTTTTCTTTTTTTATGCTTTACTTCTGGAGGAGATGTGATTTTGATGTTAAAGTTTTCAATGTTATTACTGATAATCTAGAGGAAATCTTTTATGTTATATCGCCTTATGGTAAGGTTATCTGGTGTAACAGAAAAGCTTGTGAGACTTTTAATTTCTGTAGAGAGGATGAAGTGATCCTATGTGAAAGATGTCCCTTTGGTTACAAATCTATAGATAACTGCGATCTTATAAAGAGAGCAATTAAAGATGGTTTTGCTAGAGATTATTTCTGTTTAAACCTTAGAGGTAAGGTGATGCATTATATGGTTACCGTTACACCTATAGTTTGGAGTGGTAGTTTTATAGGGTTTATTGTGCTTTTGACGGATATTACCGAGGTTAAAAAACTCCAGGAGAAGCTGGAAGATCTCCTTAAGAGGGATCCTTTAACTGGTATATACAATAGAAGAGTTCTTGATGAAGAGGTATCTATGCTTTTGAATTTGGCAAAGAGGTACAATAGAAACCTTTCCTTCGTTATGCTCGATCTTGATAATTTCAAGTCTGTGAACGATTTCTATGGACATGAAGTTGGTGATGAGGTTTTGAAAGAGTTGGTGAGGGTTGTAAAGAAAAGGTTGAGATCCTCGGATGTATTTTTGAGGTTTGGCGGTGAAGAGTTTTTAATCGTTCTACCTGAAACCGATAATGAAGGTGCTATGAAATTGGCTGAAGATGTAAGGAAGGCTATTGAAAACCACACTGGTTTTCCCTGTGGGCGATTGACGGTGAGTGTAGGTGTAACATCCTATAGAGAAGGGGATACACTTGACAGCATCATAATTCGCGTTGACGAGGCGATGTACAACTCAAAACGTAGGGGAAAGAATAGGGTAACTGTCCTTTAGTAGTTTTACTTCTCCTTTATGCTCTCTTTTACCTTTATTCCGAAATGCCTTCCTCCTTCTGTTTTGTAAGCTAATATTTTATCATCTCTCTTCAGCTTTACTACGGACACAGGATTTCCATCTGGTCTTGTCAGTCTTATAGTTTCTGCGTTCTGTAAGACTAGGCTTCCCTCCTCATCTCCTATTTTTACCTTTACTATCAGGAGTGGTCTAAGTTCTATTTTTGCCCTTCCTACCAGAGCTTCCCTTCCTTCTCCCCTGTGGTTGACTACAAGTACTTTATCCCCTGTGGATATTTCGTATAGGTATTTCGTTTTGCCATCTGCCATCATTACATAAGCATGAACCCCACCTGCATTCACTCTAAAGGGTCTAGGTGCAACATAAGGATTTTCTATACTTTCCGAATGAACAAGCAGAAATAGATCGCTTCTATCACCTACCAGCATACCTTCTCCTATGCCCATTATGTCTGTGGTATCTATACAGGTTCTGTATCCCATACCCCCAGGTTCTATGGATATTACCTGTGCTTCTATCAGTTCCAATTTTACTTTCCCCCTTTTCACTATTTTACCTACTTCTTTAACTATAGAAGGATCATCCGTTTCAAGGAGGATTCCCAATGTTCCTTTCTCGAGTATCCCTATTGCGAGTTCTGCTTCTTCTGGTGTCCTCACTACTGCTATTATATTATCGGACTGAGCTACCAAGTTTTCTAAAGGAATAACCTTCCAATCAGGTGTATCTACTATAACTATCTTTTGTTTTGAAAGTTCTACTGCTTTTTGCTCATCTTCCTTTGAGTTTATCAGTACGAATTCGTAATCTATCCCCTCCTTTAGATCTCCATCCCTTGATGCCGTTTTTACGATGCCTAGCTCCTTAACCTTTTCGTTTAAACCTTCTTCAACGAGTATAACATCAGCACCTGCCTCTATGCCTGATGTTACCAACTTCTTGTTCCAAGGAACTACCTTTATCCAGAATTCTTTCATTTTAACACCTCCAGTGCTTCTTTCACGCTCGCTCCCTCGTGAACTATAAGTGAGAGGGCTTGGACCATTTTGGTTGGGTCATCGTGTTGAAATACGTTCCTTCCGATAGATATTCCGCTTGCCCCTGCTTCCATTGCTCCTTTTACCATTATTAGAACATCTTCAACTGTGTCCATCTTTTCTCCACCTGCAATAACTACCGGTATAGGACAACCTTCAACCACTTTTCTAAAGGATTCAGGGGATCCTGTATAGGGAACTTTGACTATATCCGCTCCGAGTTCTGCGGCAACCCTTGCACAATGGGCGACTACATCTGGATCGTACTGACTTTTGACTTTTGGACCCCTTGCGTAAACCATAGCTAGAAGCGGCATACCCCATTCGCTGCAAGATGCCGATATTTTACCAAAGTCTTCAAGCATCTTTCTCTCATCTTCGGCTCCGATATTTACATGGATAGAAACAGCATCCGCTCCGAGTTTTATGGCCTCTTCAACTGTGCAGATCAGGATCTTATTATTTGGGGTGGGTGATAGGTTTGTGCTCGCTGATAGATGGACTATTAGACCTATATCCTTACCTTTACCTCTGTGACCTACAGGTACAATCCCTTTGTGGATCACTATTGCATTTGCTCCACCTTCTGCTACCTTAGCTATAGTTTCTTTTATCCTGTTTAGTCCTGGTATGGGACCTACTGTCACTCCATGATCCATAGGAACTATCATCGTTGTTCCTTTTTCTCTGTTCATGATCCTTTCCATTCTTATGAGTTTTCCTATCCTCACCATGACCCTACCTCCTCCCTTTAGTTAAATAAAAAAGGCCATGGAACCTTTTGGTCCCATGGCCTTTTGAATTAGTTTACTAAAGGCCATGGGGGATTTTGTCATCCCCCATGGCCCTGTTTTTAAGTTAGAAAATCCCCATGGGGGATGACAAAATAATAAAACCACCAATAGTAATAGTAGAAGGATCTTTGCGAACCTCTTGAATTCACCTTAGCACCTGAATCCATTTGAACTTTCTTATCTCCCATCGTTTCTCCATTGTTAACAAAAATTGCTAATGGTTGTATATTACTTATGCTTCCCCTTGTCAATATTTTTTTTACGATAGTACTCGTAGGTTTTCTTTACAAACTTTACTATAAGTGGGAGTTTTTCCTGAAAGGCTTTTATTGCGTTCCATTTTAAGTCTAGGTATCTATGTACAAGGTTGTTGCGTTCGAAGGCAAGTTCCGCAAAATCTTCGGTTTCTTTTTCACTTAGACCTACTATTGTCGCCCCGGTTTTTAGCGCACTGTAGTAATTTTCTATTTTCTTCCTCTCTTCTATAGATATTGTACCGGATAGTTCTATGAGGGCGGTTAGGATATTTTCAATGGTTTTTTCGAGTGCTTTTATCTTTAGTATGTCTTCACATTTTACGTAATCTTCGTAGGAAACTGTACCAAAGAAGGTTTTATAGTCTTCTATTTCCTTCAGTATGAATTCAATCGTGTCCACTATTCTTCCCTTTGCGTATCGGAATCTTTCACCCATCTTTCTATATCCTTTAGAAGTATTTCACAGCTTTTCCTTTTCCATTTTTCACCCATATTGCTGAAGTCTTCCATTTCACATATGGCTCTTAAAATCATCCTTTTGTACCAATTTTCATCTTTTACGAATATAGGGATACCATTAATTATGGCATTGTAAAATAGCATTGGCCGTGAAAAATTTTCATCTATTTCTACAACGTCAACTTCTCTTTGTGTTTCTTGGGTAATCTTTTTCTTTATGTCTTTAACTATCTTCTCTTTTTCCTCTTCACCAATCTCTAGGTTGTCAAAGGTAATAGCTATGTCTATATCACTATTATCCGTTGCTAGGCCATAGGCTATTGATCCAAACAAGAATAAAGCTTTCAATTTCCATTTTTCTCTATTTTTTTCAATGATTTCTCTGATCCGCTCTATTATCATTAACTCCTGTAGTCTGCGTTTATTCTTACATAATCGTATGTTAGATCATTCATATACATAAAGAACTCTTCGCTTCCAAGGTTTATCTCTATTGTTATTTCAAAATAACCATTTTTCATGATTTCTTTCGCTTTATTTTCCATGCCCGTTGATATACCTCTTTCAGTGACTTTTACATCACCTATATATATATCTACAAGGTTTTCCTCTATATGGGCCCCAGAATAGCCGATAGCTGCTATTATTCTACCCCAATTTGGATCTTCTCCAAATAGAGCTGTTTTAACAAGCAGGGAATTTGCAACACTTCTTGCTATCTTTTCTGCATCGTCTTTATTTAGGGCTTTTTTTACATTTAACTTAACCACTTTCGTTGAGCCTTCGCCATCTCTGACCATCATTTTGGCTAGTTCTGTGCACACCTCTATAAGGGCTTCTTTAAACAAACCGTAGTATGCTTTATCTAACTTTTTGCCCTTTCTAGAAAAGATTATAACTGTGTCATTCGTTGAAGTGTCACCATCCACACTTATCCTGTTAAAGCTAAGATCTACAGCTTCCCTTAACATCCTATCAAGTTCCTCTTTTTCTATTTCCACATCGGTCGTGATAAAGGCTAGCATGGTAGCCATTTTGGGATGTATCATTCCTGCACCCTTGGCGCTTCCGCCAATTTTGAACTTCCCATTGCAGTTGATTGCAACCCTTTTTGGAAATCTATCCGTAGTCATTATCGCCTTTGAAAAATCCTCATCATCTCTATTCAACTTTTCCTTTAAAATCTGGATTCCTTGTGTTATCCTTTCAATGGGAAGTGGCACACCTATTACACCTGTAGAACAGACAAGTATCTGATCTTCTGGGATAGAAAAGACTCTTGAAGTTTCCCTGATCATCTTTATCGCATCCTCTATTCCCCTTTTCCCGGTGGCACAATTTGCGTTCCCGCTATTTACTATGACCCCCCTTTTTATGAAATTTCGATTTAAACTCTCTATAGACACTTTAACAGGAGCTGCTTTTACTCTGTTTGTGGTGAATGTGGCAGATGTTATGCATTCCCTTTCACATATAAGGATGCCGAGATCCAGTGCTCCTTCCTTTATGCCACAGTTTATACCTGCCGACAGAAAGCCATCTGGGAAACAAGTTCCCTTATCTTTAATCTTTTTCAGTTCCATGTTTAACAAAATAACATAGGTTGTTTATCATTGCAATCTATGATAATTAAAAGTCAAAAATTTAAAGGGCTTATTTATGAAGAGAGCGATTCTTTTTAGGTGTAGAGAGGATAGAGCTATTCACTGTTTTACCTGTTCCTTTAAGTGTGAGTTAAGACCTGGTGAGACTGGTAAGTGTGGTGTGAGGAGTAACATAGGCGGTGACCTTATACAGAACTATTATGGCATAATTTCCAAGGTTGCTCTTAAGAAGGGGGTATCTATTGGTTTAACAGATGACGAAGGTATGTGGTGTGTAGTTGGTACTGTAGGTTGTAACTTTAAATGTCCCAGTTGTAGATATGGGGATTTTGCCTATGAAAACCTCTTGGACTATAGGAATAGAGAAATTACGCTTCCCGATAAACTCATAGAAGATATGAAGATCAAGGGTATAAAGAAGGTAGCCTTTGGTTTTAATGAACCCTTTATACAGATCGAGTATGTTATAGATACCCTTTCTATAGCTAAAAGGGAGGGATTTGAAACTGCTATCCTTACGAACGGATTTTTTACCAAGGATGCCTTTGAATTAGTCAACCCTTACGTCGATAGGTATGTCGTTTATGTAAAGGCTTTCACTAGTCATTCCTTTAAACTCTACACAGGGAACACCTGGAGATCCGATTTAGTATTTGAAAATATTCTAGTGCTCAAAGACAGGAATTGTAGATTTGATATTGCTACTATTCTTGTAAGTGGTGTGAATGATAGTGTTTTTGAAATAAGGTCAGTGGCGAGATGGATTCTCTTCAATCTTGGAAGCGATTTTGTGTGGCATATATATCCCTTTAAACCTACTAACAGGTTTTTTGTCTACCCACCCATGAGTAGAGATAAAATTCTTAAGGCCCTTGATATAGCTGTTTCAGAGGGTTTGACCAGGATATATCTACACTGATTTTAAAAATGTATTATAACTAAAAGAGAGGGGAGGTATTACATTGGATAAGGAAAGGGAAAAGATAATAGAGGCTACTATAAGCCAGATTGAAAAACAGTTTGGGAAGGGTTCTATAATGAAACTCGGTGAGAAAAAAACTCTTACGGATGTCCAGGTTATTCCTACTGGGGCTCTTTCTCTCGATATTGCTCTTGGAACTGGAGGTGTGCCAAGGGGTAGGATAACGGAGATATTCGGATACGAGGCGAGTGGGAAGACCACGCTAGCTCTTTCTATAATATCGCAAGCCCAGAAGATGGGTGGTGTAGCTGCATTTATAGATGCTGAGCATGCTCTTAACCCAGTTTATGCCCAGAAGATAGGTGTTAATGTGGATGAACTCCTTATCTCCCAGCCTGATACAGGTGAGCAAGCCCTTGAGATAGCTGAGAGCCTTGTGAGAAGCGGTGCTGTCGATGTTATAGTTGTAGATTCTGTGGCTGCCCTCGTTCCAAAGGCGGAACTAGAGGGGGAGATGGGTGAGGTACACGTTGGTTTACAGGCAAGGCTCATGTCACAGGCTTTGAGAAAGTTAACTGGAGTTGTTAATAAATCTAATACGGCCCTTATCTTTATAAATCAGGTAAGAAGGACCATAGGTGGTGGTTTTTACACTTCTCAGAATGAGACTACTACTGGTGGTATGGCTTTAAAATTTTATGCCTCTGTGAGAATGGAGATAAGGAAAATTCTCACTATGAAAGGTAAGGATGATACACCTTATGGTATAAGGGTAAGGGTGAAAGTCGTTAAGAACAAGTTAGCTCCTCCCTTTAAGGAGGCCGAATTTGATATACTTTTTGATAGGGGAATTTCGAGTAGTGGCTGTATATTCGATTTGGCTGTTGATCATGGAATAATATCTAGAAGTGGTTCCTGGTTTTCCTATGGTGAGATAAGGTTGGGTCAGGGTAGAGAGGCTGCTATAAGTTTTCTTGAGGAGAATCCCAAGATACTAAGGGAAATCGAAGGTAAAATCCTAGAAAGGGCTGGCTTTTTAAAGAAGACAAATGGAGGAGAGACTCATAATGGGGCCCAAGGAATTTCTGACAGAGATAGCAAAAAGAGCGATAAGTAAAAGAGCTAGCGATATACATCTTAAGCCTGGTAATTATCCTGTATTAAGGGTTGATGGTGAATTACAAAGAGAGATGGATTTTGATATACTTAAAGTAGATTTTCTTCAAGACATTGTGAGTGAAATAGTACCGAAGAAGAAGTGGCCTATTTTAGAGGAGAAAGGTTCTGTCGATTTTGCCCTTGGTTTGTCTGGCGTGGGTAGATTCAGGGTTAACGTTTTTAGACAAAGGGGTAGTTATGCAGTCGCCATGAGGTATATTCCTTTTGAAGTTCCACCTTTTGAGGAGTTAAACCTACCCGAAGTGATATTAAAATTAGCTTTAGAAAAGAGAGGACTTATACTTGTAACCGGTATTACTGGTAGTGGTAAGAGTACGACTCTTGCATCGATGTTAAAGTACATTGCCAGTAACAGAAATGTAAATATAATTACTCTGGAAGATCCTATAGAGTATCTATTGAAAGATGATCTAGCTATAATTTCGCAGAGGGAATTGGGAGATGATTTTGATGATTTTGCAAGTGCCTTGAAATTTGCTCTTAGACAGGACCCGGATGTCATAATGGTTGGAGAAATGAGAGATCTTGAGACTATAAGGACTGCCATACTAGCTGCAGAGACGGGACATCTTGTGCTTTCGACTCTCCATACCCTTGATGCACCTGAAACCATAAATAGAATAATATCGGTATTTCCAAGTCATGAGCAGGAGGATGTACGTTATAGGCTTGCCGGTATCTTGAGGGCTATAATATCGCAGAGGTTAATACCCAAACTCGGAGGGGGTAGGGTCCCTGCTTGTGAGATACTTATAAATACAGCTGCTGTGAGAGAATGCATAATAGATCCCAATAGGTTGCTCGAAGTTAAGGCGCTTATGGAGAAGGGTAAGGAAGTTTATGGCATGCAGACATTCGATCAATCCCTTTTGGACCTCTATAACAGGGGTCTGATATCACTGGAAGACACCCTTGGTAATGCTACAAATCCCGATGACCTTCTACTAAAGATTAAAGGTATTTCACAGGTAAGTGGTGATGTTACAAGTAGTGGTCATAAGATAGATAGGTTTGGGATATAGGAGGAATATTATGCATTCTAGGGAGGTTAGAGAAACCTTTCTTTCCTTTTTTGAGAGGAGGGATCATGTAAGGGTTAGGAGTTCATCTCTCATACCACGTGACGATCCGACCCTTCTCTTTACAAACGCAGGTATGGTTCAATTTAAGAACGTGTTTCTAGGCAAAGAGATAAGACCTTATAAGAGAGCTACTAGCTGTCAAAAGTGTATGAGGGCCGGTGGTAAACATAATGACCTTGAAAATGTTGGTAAGACCCATAGACATCATACCTTCTTCGAAATGCTTGGTAATTTTTCCTTCGGTAATTACTTCAAAAGGGAAGCTATAAATTACGCCTGGGAACTTATAACGGAGGTTTACAAGTTACCTAAGGAGAGGATCTGGATAACCATATTTGAAAATGATGACGAAGCCTTTGATATTTGGAATAGAGAGATAGGGATACCTTCCGAGAGAATAGTGAGGATGGGGGAAAAGGATAATTTCTGGAGTATGGGAGACACTGGTCCATGTGGTCCTTGTTCGGAAATTATATTCGATCAGGGTGAGGATATGGCTTGTGGACCAAATTGTGACATATACTGTGGTTGTGATAGGTTTTTGGAGGTTTGGAATCTTGTCTTTATGCAGTATAACAGGAATCCTGATGGAACTTTGGAGCCTCTTCCTTCCCCTAGTATAGATACTGGTATGGGATTAGAAAGGATAACGGCTATACTCCAGGGTAAGAGAAGCAACTATGATACTGATCTTTTTGTTCCGATAATTGAAAGGATATGTGACATTTCTGGTGTTAGCTATGGTCATTCGCAGAGAACGGATGTGGCTATAAGGGCTATAGCTGACCATTCTAGAGCTACAGCTTTTCTCCTTGCTGAAGGACTTATGCCTTCTAATGAAGGGAGAGGTTACGTTTTGAGAAGGGTTATAAGAAGGGCTTGTAGATACGGTAGGATTTTGGGCATAAAGGAGCCTTTCCTTCATAAGGTGGCTTTATGTGTGGTCGATATTATGGGAGATATATATCCTGAACTTGCTGAAGCAAGGGATTTCATATCTAAGGTGGCTATGATGGAAGAGGAGAGATTTTCCTATACCCTTGAACATGGTTTGAAGCTGCTTGATGAGATGATAGAAAAGGCGAAATCTAGTGGTAGTGACTGTATAAGTGGAGAGGATTTGTTTAAACTTCATGATACCTATGGTTTTCCTCTAGATCTTGTGCTTGATGTGGCTCAGGAAGAGGGGTTGCTGCTCGATATGGAAGGTTACGAAAGGGAGATGCAAAAACAGAGAGAAAGGGCAAGAGCTAGTTGGGTGGGTGCTAGTCATGTTAAAATTACCGACGTTTACGTTAAATTGAGGGATAGGCACGGTCCTACCGCTTTCATAGGTTACTGGGCATATGAGGGAAAGGGTAAGGTTATAGCTATAATAAAAGACGGTCAAGAGGTGGAAGAAGCGGTAACAGGGGATAGGGTCAATATTGTTCTTGATTCAACTCCCTTTTATGGTGAGTCTGGTGGTCAGGTGGGGGATACGGGTATTATCGAGGGAGTGGATTCTGTTCTTGAAGTGGTTGATACTGAGAAATACAACGATCTTGTAGTTCATGCCTGTGTAGTGAAGAATGGTAAGATAAAGTTAGGCGAAGATGTTATAGGAAGGGTTGATATTGAAAAGAGGAAGAATACTGAAGCTCATCACACAGCTACCCATCTTTTACATAAAGCTCTGAGAGAAGTTCTAGGTGTCCATGTGAGACAAGCGGGTTCTCTAGTTTCTCCTGAAAGACTACGCTTCGATTTTACCCATTTTAAGGGTCTTTCTGAGGAAGAGATAGCGAGGGTTGAGGAGATCGTTAATTCCAAGATATGGGAAAATATTGAAGTTGAAAAGTTTGAGACCGATTTGGATACAGCAATAAGTATGGGAGCGGTGGCTCTTTTTGATGAAAAATACGGCGATAGAGTGAGGGTAGTTAAGGTTGGTGATTTTTCCATAGAGCTCTGTGGTGGTACCCATGTATCTAGAACGGGCGATATAGGGATGTTTAAGATAATAAACGAGACCAGTGTTTCGGCTGGAGTTAGAAGAATCGAGGCTTTAGCAAGGGATGCACTTTATAGATATATCAGTGATAGGCTCAGGGTTCTAAAAGATATAGACAGTTTCTTAAAGGCCAGGGAAGGGGAGGAGTTAGAGAAGATAGAGAAACTGGTAAAGAGGGTGAGGGAACTCGAAAAGGAGCTGGAAAAGAAAAAGGAATTTTCTGTTGTGGACGAGGTGGATGGATTGGTAGATAAAGCGATGGATGTAGGAGAGTTTAAGGTTACCTATGGAGTTTTTGAGAACTTGGATATGGGCACTCTTAGAGACATGGTTGATAAGGTTAAAAAGCGTATAAAGAGTGGAGTCGTGTTATTGCTGTCTACGGGAGATAGAGGTGTTTCTATGGTTGTTGGTGTAACTCAGGATCTTACAGATAGGTTCGATGCAAGAGGTATAGTGGAGAAATTAGCTCCGATAATCGGTGGAGGAGGCGGTGGTAGAGCCGATATGGCTCAAGCTGGTGGAAGGAATGTGGAAAGGGTTGAAGATTTGATAAAAGAGTTCCTTTCCCATATGGGGGTGAAAGTATGAGGGTTATGGTTGTGGGTAGTGGTGGTAGAGAGCACGCCATATGTTGGAAACTTTCTCAGAGTCCAAAGGTGGAGAAAATTTATGCTGTTCCCGGTAATGGCGGAATGATGGATGAACCTAAGGTGGTTTGTGTTGATATAGATGTTAAAGACTTAGAAAGATTGTGTGATTTTGCCATCAAAAACGAGGTGGATTTGACAGTAGTTGGTCCGGAAGAACCCCTTGTGAACGGGATAGTGGATGTCTTTGAAGATAATAATCTCAGGATCTTTGGTCCCAGAAAGGAGAGCGCCCTTCTTGAGGGTAGCAAAGTTTTTGCGAAGGAGTTTATGAGAGAAATGAATATTCCCACTGCGGATTTTGAAGTTTTTAGTGATCCTGAGGAGGCAAAAAAATATATAGAGGCTAAAGGTGCACCTATTGTGGTAAAGGCTGATGGTCTCGCTGCAGGTAAGGGTGCTATAGTTTGTAAGACGGTTGAGGATGCAAAAAGGGCTGTAGATTATATAATGGTGGAGAAGGCGTTCGGTAGAGCTGGTGATAGAGTTGTTATAGAGGAATTTTTGGAGGGTGAAGAGGCATCCTTCCTTGTTATTTCAGATGGCACTAACGTTATTCCCCTTGCATCGAGTCAGGATCACAAACCTGTTTTTGATAACGATGAAGGACCAAATACAGGAGGTATGGGAGCTTATTCACCTGCCTTTGTTGTTACCGAAGAGGTCTGGGAAAGAACCATGAAGGATATAATTTATCCTGCTATAGAGGGTATGAGGAAAAGAGGTACTCCCTTTAAAGGGATTCTGTATGCAGGTTTGATGATAGTCGAGGATAAGTATCCCAAGGTACTGGAGTTTAACGTTAGGTTTGGTGATCCTGAAGCTCAACCTATTCTCATGAGGATGAGGAGTGATCTGGTTGATGCCATAATGGCTTCTATAGATGGTAAGCTTGATACCTGTAATATCGAGTATTTTGACGACGCCGCTTGTTGTGTCGTGATGGCATCTGGTGGCTATCCTGGTAGTTACGAAAAGGGTAAGAAAATTCATGGACTTGAAGAAGTTGCCAAAATGGAGAAGGTGAAAGTTTTCCATGCTGGCACTGTTAAGAGGGAGGACGGTTTCTACACGAGTGGTGGTAGGGTTTTGGGAGTTACCGCTCTTGGGAGCACTATAAAAGAAGCTATAGATAGGGCTTATGAAGCAGTTTCTAAGATATGGTGGGAGAAAGTCCACTATAGAAGGGATATCGGAAGGAAAGCGTTGAGGAGGTTGGGTCTCGTAGATTGAGGTTTATTTTTAGGCTAACCGATACAAATAGGTACAGTTTTATACCGTTATTCCATGTTTTTAGTTGTAGCTTTCCTGATGTAAAATTTGATGTCTATGGTGGAAGGATAGAGGATCTTGTAGTAGAGGGTAAAGTTGTAATTTTTTACTCCTTTACCACTGTTGATATTTTTGAAGTTTCCAAAGAGGTGAGTTTCATAAAGAATAGATTCCCTGACGCTATTTTGGTATCAGGTGGTCCCCATGTAAGTGCCATTCCAAGGTGGGCTTTTAATGTGGGATTTGATTCCGTTGTTATTGGAGAAGGAGAGACTGTTTTTGCCGATATTATAACTGACTTATTAATGGGTGATCTTAAGAGGGTTTATTATGGTACAAGGGTTGATTATATCGAATACTCGCAAAAGTATTCTCCTTATTTGGCTCCTATTGAGATTGTTAGGGGTTGTCCCTACGGGTGTAAATTTTGCGAGGTGAGTTATCTCTTTGGGAGGGTAGAGAGGTATAGGAAACTTGAAAGTGTAGTAGAGGAGGCAAAGATATCCGTAGAGAGGGGGAGAAACTTTGCAAGATTTATAGCTCCCAATGCCCTTTCCTACTATTCCTTCGGTAAAAAGCCGAACGTTGATATTTTGAGGGATCTTTTTAAGAGGCTTAGAGATGTTGGAATTGATAAAATCTACTTTGGAAGTTTTCCGTCAGAGATAAGGCCTGATTATGTTGATGAAGAAGTGGTAAAAGTTCTGAGGGAGTTCCTGAGTAACAACAAGATCATTGTGGGGGTTCAAAGTGCTTCTAATGAACTTCTAACTAAGTTGAACAGAGCTCATAGCGTAGATGATGTGGTTCGGGCTACGGATATACTCAACCATTATGGATTTAACGTGGTGATGGATTTTCTTTTTGGTTTACCTGAGGAGACTGAAAATGACCTGAAGGAAACTGTTAGGTTTATAGAATGGGTTGTTGAAAGGTATAATACCGAAATCAGAATTCACTACTTTATACCACTACCACTTACACCCTATGCCAAAAGTAGTCCAAAGAAACTACCTAATTGGGTTACCTCAGCTATTGCCGAGATAGCAAAAAGTGGTAAAGTTTCTGGTTACTGGCATAAACAGAAGGAAGAGGGTATAAAAATATGGCAGGAAATAAAAAGGTACCTCGTATAATTGTAGCTACTAAAGCCGGTTTCTGTTTTGGCGTAAGAAGGGCGGTAAGACTTGTCATAGATGGAATAGAGAGGAACAAAAAAATGTGCACACTTGGATCGCTTATTCACAATCCTCAGGTTGTTAGAAATCTTGCAGAAAGAGGTGTGTTAATTGTGGATTCTGTAGATGATGTTCCCGATGGTTACACGGTTGTTATAAGGTCCCACGGTGTGACTTTTGAAGAGCTATCTAAGATAAAAGAGAGGAATCTCGATTATATCGACGCTACTTGCCCTTTTGTTAAGAGAGCTCAGGATATAGTGTACAAACTCAGAAAGAAGAACTATGGGATACTGATAGTTGGTGATAGGGAACATCCTGAGGTGAAGGCCCTCCTCTCCTATGCAGGAGAGAATGGAACAGTTTATCCCGATCTACCAGAGAATGTGGAAAAGGTTGGTGTAGTGGTTCAAACTACACAAACCCTTGAGAATTTTAAGAGGGTGGTTGAGGATCTAAAGGAAAAACTGGGTTCTATAAGTGAGCTTAGGATCTTCAATACCATATGTAAGTCAACGGAGGAAAGACAAAGGGAGGTAATAGAACTTTCCAGAATTTCTGATGTTGTGATAGTAGTTGGAGGTAAGAACAGTGCGAATACGAGGAGACTCTTTGATATAGCTAAAAGTATGGGTGTTGATGCTTATCATATAGAGACTGATGAAGATATTGATTTTTCATGGTTTTCTGATAAAGAGGTTATAGCTGTAACTGCTGGTGCTTCTACTCCGGATTGGCTTATAGGGGTTGTTGTTGATAGAATAAAATCGATGACTGGAGGTATTATAGATGGAAGAGTATAAAGATGAAACAATGGACGAGTACTTGGGGTCTGAAGATTTTGGAACGGTGAGAAGAGGTGAAATAGTTAGGGGTAGAGTTGTAGCGGTGGGTGAGGGGGATATTTTTGTCGATATCGGCTACAAGGCAGAGGGTATTGTGTCCATTGATGAGTTTGACGATACTCCCAATATAGGTGATGAAGTTGAAGTTATGGTCAAGAAGTTTTTGCCTGACGGGACTGTTCTACTTTCCAAGAAAGATGTAGATCTCAGAAGGAAATTGGAAGAGATAGAGAATGCCAAAGAGCTTGGTTATAATGTTTTCGGTGTAATAAAGGAAAGGGTAAAGGGTGGTTATAAAGTGGAGATAGGCGGTTATTCTGCTTTTTTACCGGCTTCTCTTTCGGATGTGAAAAGGGTGGATAATCCTGATTCGCTTATAGGTATTGAATCCGGCTTTAAGGTTCTTGATGTTAAGAGGAGTGCGAAAGGTGTTAATATAGTGGTTTCTAGGAGAGACTATCTTAGGGAGATAGAGGAGAAAGAGAAGGAGTTCTTCTGGGAGAGGATAGTAGAGGGTAAAATTCTTGAAGGAACTGTTAAAAGGATTATGTCATACGGTGTCTTTATAAACCTTGGTCCTGTAGATGCTCTCTTGCACAAGAAGGATATCAGTTGGAAAAAGGTTCAGGATGTATCCCACTACTTGAAGGAAGGTCAGAGGGTATGGGTTAAGGTGCTTTCTGTTGATAAGAAGCTTGGTAAAATCACCGTAGGTCTTAAGCAGTTGACTCCTGATCCTTGGGAGCAGATAGCGAATAGAATTTCTGTTGGTAGTAGAGTTAAAGGTACAATAATTGAGGTCTTCAGTAAAGGAGCTATAGTTGAGATAGAGGAGGGGATAGAGGCTTTTCTGCCTGTTTCTGAGTTGTTCTGGACGAGAAGGGTGAAGGATGCGAGAGATGTACTTAAGGTTGGTGATATGGTAGAAGTGGTTGTGGTAGAGATAAATCCTCCAAAGAGGAGGATGGTAGTTAGTCTCAGGCAGGTCGTTGAGAATCCATGGGAGAAGGTTGATGAAAAGTATCCCGTTGGTAGTGTTGTTGAAGGAGTTGTTAAATCTGTCCAGCCTAATAGGGTAGTATTGGAGCTTGAAGAGGGTATAAGGGCTTATCTATTCCCCGAGGATGTTTTCTGGAGTAGGAGGGGTAAATCGTTGAGAGATGTTTTTAGAGAGGGGGATAAGGTAAGAGTTAAAGTATTGGAGGTTGATCTTCCTAAGAGGTTTATAAAAGTTGGTTTTAAGCAACTCACCCCTGACCCGTGGGATAGTTTTGTGGCTTCCCATAAAGTTGGAGATGTTATAAAAGGTGTGGTTGTAGGTATAGCGCCATTTGGTGCCTTTGTCGAGCTGGGTGAAGGTATTGAAGGTTTGGTGCACATAACCCATATTGCAAAGGAAAGACCTAAAAAGGTTGAGGATGTTTTAAAGGTAGGAGATGAAGTGACTGCTGTTGTTACGTCGATCGATATTGAAAATAGAAAATTGGCTTTATCTATAAAGGAATATGAGATTATGAAAGAGAAAGCTGAACTTGAAGCTTTGAGAAAGAAGGATGAAGAAACTGGCGGTATAACTCTTGGGGATATATTAAAAAGGGTAATTAACGATAGATAGGGAGAGTATAGATGCCGCGGTTATTAAAGGGTTTTTTGGTATTCTTCTTTTTGTTGTTCCTTTTGTTTTTATTGGAGATACTTTTACCTAAAGTTCCTCTTAATAAGAAAGTAGCGGTTGTTAAGCTGGATGGTGTAATAGATGAAGCAAAGAAAGAGGAATTTTTTGAACTTCTGAAGGAAGCTATAAATCGTGATGATGTTGTAGGTATAGTTATAAGTATAAATAGTCCAGGTGGAGCTGTTGTACCATCGCAGGAGATATACGACTTTATAATGAAGTCTAGGAGTAAAAAACCTATATATTCCTATATATCGTCTATTGGAGCTTCAGGTGCTTACTATGTTGCCTCTTCAACGGAGAGGATATACGTAGAAAAGGGAAGTTTAGTTGGAAGTATTGGAGTAATATTTACGATACCAGAAATAGGTAAACTCGCTGAAAAGTTAGGTATAAAAATGGTTACTATTAAATCCGGTAGATTTAAGGATACAGGTAATCCCTTTAAGGATATGACTGAGGAGGAAAAGAAATATATTGAGAGTCTAGTAATGAATGTTTACGAGCAATTTGTTGAGGATGTTGCAAGAGCCAGAAAAATCTCTGTGGATGAACTGAGAAAGTTGGCTGATGGAAGGGTGTTTACGGGTGTAGAAGCGAAAAGATTAAAACTTGTTGATGAGGTTGGTACACTTGATGATGCTGTTAGTGACTTGTCTAGAAGGCTGGGTTATTCTAAGCCACTTGAGGTGATTTTTATCGAAAAGAAGAAAAAATTTTTGGATGAGCTTATGTCAACTTTTGCTAATGTTATTGTAGGTTTATTTAGAGAAATGATTACCGGGGGTGTAAGATGACGAAGTTAGATTTGATAAGTGAGCTTGCGGAAAAGCTTAACCTGCCAAAGACAGACATAGAAAAGGCGGTGAATGTGGTTTTTGATTCGATAGTGGAGGCACTTTCTAAGGGTGAAAAGGTAGAACTTAGGGGGTTCGGTGTGTTCAAAGTTAGAACTAGAAATGGAAGGATAGCCAGAAATCCAAAAACCGGGGAGGAAGTAAGGGTTGAAGGTAAAATTGTTCCCTATTTCAGACCCGGTAAAGAGCTGGAAGAGGCTGTAAGGAATTACAGGAAATAGGGGAGATGTTTTTCCTTCTCCCCCTTTTTGTTTTTATATTTACCTTTTTCTATTCTTATAGTTTTGCGGGTGATAGGGTTTTTCTTCTTGAGATAAAAGGTCCTATAACTACCGCTACGGTAAGTTATGTAAAAAGGGGTATTGAATCCGCTACTTATAAGGGCAAGGGGATTTTCTTAATTATCGACACTCCAGGTGGTTTTGATGAGGCAACAAGAGAAATAGTGAAGAATCTTCTCGCTATTAACGTTAAAACCATCACCTTTGTGTATCCCAGAGGTGCAAGGTGCGCCTCTGCAGGTCTATTTATTCTAGTTGCGGGTGATTATGCCTGTATGGCTGAGGGTACCAATGTGGGTAGTGCTCATCCCGTTATGATTGGTGAAAAAACGGACAGGATAATAGTAGAAAAGGTTACGCAAGATGCTCTAAAATTTCTCGAATCTGTGAGTAGAATGAAAGGGCACTATAACCCTATTTTGAGGGATATGGTTCTGAAGAGTAAATCGCTCACAGCTAGTGAAGCCTTGAGTTACGGTATAATAAACTGTGTTTCAAATAGTATTCCTGACGTTCTTGATAGAAGTGGGTTTAAAAATGCCGAATTGGTAAAGGTTGAAAAAACCTTTTTTGAAGAGTTTCTCTCCATTATCACTCATCCGAATGTAGCCTACTTTTTATTTCTTTTTGGTTTCTACGGGATCCTCTTTGAGCTTTACAATCCGGGTAGCATATTCCCAGGTGTATTCGGCGTCCTTTCTCTTCTTCTTGCCATGTACGCCTTCAGTATAATATCTATAAACTGGCTGGGTATTATGCTCGTTTTACTGGCCTTTCTGCTTTTTGTTCTTGAGATAAAACTACCAACACATGGTTTACTTGGTCTATGTGGAGCGTTGTTTTTAGCTCTCGGTTCTATCTTTATGTTCTATGATTTGCCATTCCATTACAAACCAGACTGGTTTGCAGTGACTATAGGTGTTGTATTCACTGTACTCTTCTTCATTTTTCTGATCTATAAGGGGATAGGGGTTCTAAAGAAGAAACCAGTTACAGGTATAGAGGGTCTTATAGGCTCTATCGGTGTTACTAAAACTAAGGTTGATAGGTTGAGTGGATGGGTTTTTGTTAGGGGAGAACTCTGGAGGGCTTTTTCCGATGAGGAAATCGAAGTGGGGGAGACTGTTGAGGTAATTAAAGTAAATGGCCTTCGGTTAAAGGTTAAAAGAAAAATTTAAATTAATATTGAAATTACTTTAAAATGTTGTTATACTTATAGATGTTTATAAATTAAAAAGTGGAGGTTTATCATGGCTCTGAGAACACCTGAGGAGTATGAAAAGGGGTTACGTGGTAGAAAGTTGAAGGTTTATATGAATGGTGAGCCTATAAGTGATATACTGGATCATCCTGTGACGAGAACAGTCGTTGAGGCTAATAAGGTTAGTTACGCCTGGGCTCTAGATCCAAAATACAAGGATATAATATCTGTTTATTCCCCCCTTGTTGATGAAGTAGTTAATAGGTACGTTTATGTTTGTAGGAGTAGGGAAGATCTTATAGCCAAGGCTAATGTTGGATGTTTTGTAGCGGAGAAGCTAGGTACCTGTA
>JAGDVO010000001.1:119964-123004 GCA_023269715.1 Thermosulfidibacter sp. | reverse complement strand
TGTATAAGAGACAGATATAGGTGTGTAGGTCTTGACTGTTTTCACTCCGTTTGGGCGACTACCTGGGAGATGGATCAGAAGTTGGGTACTGAGTATCACAAGCGGTTTGTAGAGTATCTCAAGTATGTGCAGAAAAATGACCTTGCTGTTTGTGGTGCTATGACCGAACCTAGAGGTCCGAGGGACAAGAAAATAAAGGACTGGAGTAATCCCTACCTTTCTCTGAAGGTGGTAGAGAAAAGGTCGGATGGTATAGTTGTAAAGGGCTATAAGATAAATATCTCAGGAGCCTACGCATCTGATGAGATAATGGTGTTACCTCAGGGATCTAGAAGACCAGGTGAGGAGGACTATGCGGTTGCCTTTGCTATCCCAGCTGATACAGAAGGACTTATTTATGTGTGCCAGTATAATCCTTATTCTGCTGAAAGGATTCTTGCTGAGGATATATATGAGCTGGGGAATCCTCTTTATGGTCAGAGAGAAACTAGTCTTATAGTTTTTGATAATGTCTTTGTTCCTTGGGAAAGGGTCTTCCACTGTGGGGAGGTTGAATATTCTGGTAAATTCGTAAGTAGATTTGCGAGAGTCCACAGGATGACCTGTGGCGGTGCTTGTAAGGTTGGATTTATGTCGAATATCATAGGTGCCGCTCGGTTGATTCAGGAATATAAGGGAATGGAGAATGTGCCTCATATAAACGAGGAAATTGTGGAAATGGTTGTTCTGAGAGAGACGGCAAGAGCATGTAGCCTTGCAGCTGCCTATTATGGTTCGGAAGAACCTCCTGGTTCTGGTGTATTCATGCCTGATGAGCTTATGGGTAATGTCAGTAAGCTGAATGTATGTCATGCCTTCTGGAAAGTGATGGAACTTGCAGGTGACATTGGAGGTGGTTTGATTGTTACTATGCCTTCTCTGAGGGAACTTAAGAATCCAGAGGTAAAGAAGTATGTTGAGGATTGTTACAGTTTTGGTTCCGAGGCGGGTGCCGAAAAGATCCTCAAGGTTACTAAACTACTCCAGAATTGGACGGCTGGCTTACATGGTGTTGGTACTTGGCATGGGGCTGGTCCGCCGCAGGCTCAGAAGATAATGATTAGTAGGATTCTCAATTTCAATCATGAAAAAGAGCTTGTGAAGGAAAAGATGAACATAAAGGACTGATGGGGAAACTTTAGGGAAAGGGGGAGGGACCCCTTTCCCTTATTTAGAATCTAATCGACAGGAGCCCAATAGCACCTTTTGGGTTGATGCACTTTTCCTTCTTTCTTCAATTCCTGGATAATTTTGGACACTTCTTTGCTATCCATACCAAGTTCTTTTGCTAGGTCGCCCGGTCTTACAGGTTTACCCGATTTTCTCATAGCTTCGAGCACCTGTTCCTTCTTATCCATGGCTTTCCCTCCCGTTTATTTTTCGAAAACTTCACAAACTATATTATACACCTTTTCGTAAAGAGTTCCACCAGCTATTACCCATCCTTCCTCAGGTCTTTTGTTGTTTATGGAACCTACTTTCCCACCTCCCTCTCTTACCATCAGTATTCCTGGAAGGATGTCCCATGGCGATAGGAAAAATTCTACCATGGCGTCATATCTTCCTACTGCTACATAGGCAAGATCGAGGGCAGCAGAACCGGTATGCCTTATGGCAGAACCCGTAAGGTAGATTTTCTTATATAGCTCCATCATGTTATTCAGTATACTTATACCTCTATAGGGTAATCCAAGGGCTATTATACTTTTAGATAAGTCATCATTTACAGATACCTTTCTTGTCACTCCATTTAAATACACACCTTTTCCCCTTTCAGCGAAGAAGAGTTCATCCTTAATTGGATCGTAGGTTATACCTATTATGGGCTCTCCTTTTTCTATTAACCCTATGTTTACCGCAAAGTGTGGGTTTTTCCTCATGAAATTTCTGGTTCCATCTATGGGATCCACTATTATGTAAGTGTCACTTGTTATTGTTTTTTCCGTTTCTTCGCCTACTATGGGTATTTTGAGATTTTCTAGTTCCGATTTTATGAATTCCTCTACTTCTATATCTATTTCTGTCACAAAATCGTTCTTAGTCTTTTCGTTAACTTCTATATATTTTCCCTCAATAAGTTCGTTGAACCTTATCTTCAGGAGGTTTCCGGCCTTTTTTGCTACATCAATAAGTATATCCTTCATGACACGAATCCTTTCACCTTGAACTGTTCTTGATGTAAATTTGAGACCTCGATGATTCTTAATTTCACGTTAAACTTCTTTTCAATTTCTTCTATCTCTTCCGTTTTTTCTTCAACCATATATTTAACTACGCTAGGATTTGCTTCTACAAGTATTACTTTTATTGTTTGTTTTTGAGCTATCGTTTTTCTGATTTCTGTAAATATCCTATCCGCAATGCTTCTTGGATTTTCTATGTAGCCGTCACCTTTACAGTAACTACAAGGTTCGCAGAGTGTTTTTTTAAGACTTTCCTTTGTCCTTTTTCTGGTGAGTATAAGTAAGCCAAGTTCGTTGAAGCCAATTATGGTTGAGGGGTATCTATCTCTTTTGAGGTTTTCTTTGAGAGTTGCAAGTACAGCTTCTTTGTGGTCTTCTTCTTTCATATCTATGAAGTCTATAATCACTATCCCTCCTAAATTTCTCAGTCTTATTTGATGTGCTATTTCTCTTGCCGCTTCCATGTTGGTTTTGAATATGGTTTCTTCTAGGTTGCTTCTACCTACGTATCTACCAGTATTAACGTCTATTGCTGTTAGGGCTTCGGTTTCCTCTATTACTATATAACCTCCAGATTTTAACCATACTTTTTTTTCGAGCGCCTTCTTGATTTCTTCATCTAGATTGTATTTTGCGAATAGCGGAATCTTTTCAGTGTAAAGTTTTATCTTTTCCTTAGCCTTTGGGATATAGTTTTGCGCGAATTCTACCATTGCCTTGTATTCTTTTTCATCGTCGACCACCAATTCTTCGGTGTCTTCATTATAGAAGTCTCTGACTGCTCTTAATGGAAGTTTCAGGTCAGAGTAAAGTAGGGT
>JAGDVO010000001.1:28649-119954 GCA_023269715.1 Thermosulfidibacter sp. | reverse complement strand
GGAGCACTTACCTTTTCGGCCTTTTCTTTTATAAAGTTCCATAATTTAAGTAGATATTCCATATCTTGCTTAAGTTCTTCTTCGCTTTTATTTTCACTTACCGTCCTTACTATAACACCGTAATTCCCTGTCCTCACTCTTTCGGCGATTTCCTTCAGTCTCTTTCTCTCCTCTTTGTTTTCTATTTTTCTGGAGATTCCTATATGGGTCATGGTTGGCATGAGAACAAGGTATCTTCCGGGTATTGTTATGTGTGATGTCAACCTGGGTCCCTTTGATCCAATCGGTTCCTTCGCTACCTGTACTATTATCTCCTGTCCTTCTTGTAGTATATCTGTTATTGGAATTTTTTTTAGGTTTTTTCTCAAGTTGATATCTTCTTCATCCTCTGTAAAATCTTCAAAAAGATCAAAAGGGAAGACTTCTTGAATATAGAGAAAGCCGGATCTTCCCAGACCTATATTTACAAAGGCTGCGTCCATGCCAGGGAGAAGCTTTAACACCCTTCCTTTGTAGATGTTCCCTACTATTGCATTTGCACTTCTATCTTCTTCGTAAAACTCGACTAGGAGATCGTTTTCAATTACAGCACATCTATACTTGTCTTTTGTTGAAGTTATTAATATTCTATTTCCCATGATAAAGGGAAAATACTACAGAATAAGCGAAGTATCAACTATAACAGGGTTACCGAAGAGTATAATAAGACAGTGGGAGCGGGAGTTCCCTATTATAAAACCATTAAGGCGTGGTGGCTGTCGTTACTACTCTAAAGAGGATGTGGAAAACATACTGAAGATTAAAAATCTCCTATATGAGGAAAAGTATTCCATAGAAGGGGTTAAAGAGATAATCCTCAAAGGGAGAAAGGTTTCCAGTCCTTTGAGTGCTACTGTTGATTTCTTAAAAAGTGTAGTTGAGAGTTTGAAGGAGATACTTGAAGAGTTGGAGGAATCGAAAACTTATGGAAGTGTTGATTCGGGCAAGGAACATAAGGAAGAGTTATAAAAAGGGCGACCGTATTATAAATGTTTTAAGGGGTATAGATATTGATGTTAGAAATGGAGAGATTGTTTGTGTAAAGGGACCCTCTGGTGTTGGTAAAAGTACACTCTTACATATCCTTGGTTTGATGGATACGCCAGATGAAGGTGAAATTTTCTTTTTTGGCGAGAGGGTTGTGTGGACAGACGATAGCCTTGCCAGAATCAGAAATGAGAAGATAGGATTTGTTTTTCAGCATCACTATTTGATAATGGAGTTGACAGCTTTGGAAAATGTTATGGTTCCTTGTCTCATAGGTGGAATGAAGAAGGAAGAGGCTACCCGTCTTGCTAGTGAAGCTCTCGATATGGTCTCACTTGGTCATAGGATTGAGCATAGGCCTAGTGAGTTGTCCGGTGGCGAACAGCAAAGAGTTGCGATTGCAAGGGCTATAGTTAAAAGACCTCCAATCGTTATACTCGATGAGCCGACTGGTAATCTCGATAGGGAGACTGCAAGAGAGATAATAGATCTTTTAGTCTACCTTAGGGATATATTGGGCGTTTCTATGGTTATTGCGACTCACGATGATGAAATAGCTAAGATCTCTGATAGAGTGCTATTTTTGAGGGATGGTATTATTTCCTGTAAATGAGGAGATGGTGATGGTTTGTGAGATTTGTGGGAGAAGGCCTGCCTATAATCTATACCCTAGAGGAAAGGTTTTGTGTGACGAACATTTTGCTGGATTTGTGGAAAGTGAAGTCAAGACTACCATAGATAACTATTCTATGTTTACCCATCATGATAGGGTAATGGTTGCGGTATCTGGTGGTAAGGACAGTGTTGTTCTTCTGAAGGTTTTAAAGAACTTGGGCTATAAAGTTATCGCTTTCCATATTGATCTTGGGGTAGAAGAAATTTCGGAACGTTCTAAAGAGGTATTTTTTGGTGTTGTGGAGAGGGAGAAAGTTCCTTACAAGATTTTGGATTTAAGGGATTTCTTCAATTGTGGTATAAAAGAGCTATCAAAGATAGTTAAGAGACCTACATGTTCTATCTGTGGAACTATTAGAAGGTATCTTATGGACAGGTATTCCGATTCGAGTGTAGTTGCAACTGGACATAATCTTGATGATGAAGTTGCCTTTTTATTCCTCAACCTTTTAAACTGGTCTTTGGAGTACATAGTTAGGCAGTCTCCTGTACTTAGAGAGGAACACGGTTTTTCAAGGAAAGTTAAACCTTTGTCTTTTGTATATGAATACGAAACTAAACTATACGCATCTATAAACGGTTTAGAACATGTTGTTGGTGAATGTCCCTTTTCGAAGGGGGCGACAACCCTTCTCATAAAAAAATCCCTGAATGAAATAGAGAAAAGTAATCCAGATTTTAAACTAAGGTTTTTGAGATCCTTTATGAAGATAAAGGAAAAGATAGGAGGAAGTAGCGATAGCAGAGTTTCACTTCAACCATGTGTTAAATGCGGTTATCCAACTACAAGCGGTATTTGCCTTTTTTGCAGGTTTAGGGAAAAAGCTCTTTCTTACTCAATTAGCTAGTTTTTTAATATAGTTTGTGGCATTGGATGCACAGTTCTCTATCTGGATGGTAGTATAGTAGGTACTTGTACCTTGCTTCGTGCATACTGTGGCATGAAGAACATGTGAGTGGTCCACCTGTTCTTGGATCTTTTAAGTTTTTACCAATAGGATGGGTATTTTCGTGTTCTCTAGGATGGCAGCGGGCGCATGTTTTTATACCTAGTTCATCGTTACCTCGAAGTAGATATTTACCGGAAGAATGTACTGGGGTATGACATTCTAGGCATTCGGAATTTCTAAGGACACTCTTTTTAAGGCCCTTGAGTTTCTTTTCCATTATCTTGATCTTTCTAACCGTTTCTTTATGACAGCTTAGACATTGTGTACTATCCTTTTTGACTAGTTGTTTGTTGTTGCTACCATGTGAGTAGTGACATAGGCTACAGGCATTTTCCGATAGACCGTAATGAGTATCATTTTTATTTATAGTAGTATTACTGTGGCATTTGAGGCATTTTTCCGTTTTTATTTCCGCCTTGAACGAGTCAACCTGGGATATTGGTCCGTGACAAGAGTCACATTTTTTGTTCAGGAAATCAGAGTGACCATAGGGTCCGAGTAAACCTTTATAATTGCTACTATGGGAAGCATGACAGAGTGTGCAATCCATACCCTTTGTTATCTGTGATATGTTCAATGTGTTTAATTTGCACCTTGGTTCGTGGCAGCTTTTACACATCTGGTTTGGTTTATTCTTTAAGAGGTTTTTGTATGAAGAAGCGTGAATCACGTGACAGGAGGAACATTTGTTAGTTTTGAAGGGTTCGTGTAATACGTTTAGTTTCAAATCCTTTTCTATTACTTCTTTATGGCATTTTATACATAGATTTGTTTCCTTTTCTTTCATTAGATTTGGGAGTTGACTTGCGTGAGGTTCATGACATTCTATACAGGTTTCCTTACCTATAGCGCCGTGTACTATACCTTTTTTGATGCTTTCTCTTAAGCTGTTATGACAGCTCAGGCAGAGGTTATTTGTGTCTTCCTTTAATAACCATTTATAGGAGCTTGTGTGGGGATTGTGGCAGTAACTACAGTTCCCTTTAGCAAACGGTTTATGTTGATACTTAAGTGTGGTTTCTTTAGAAGTCTTTTTGTGGCATTTTAAGCAAGGTGCGGAATCCTGCAGTGCTCGGTGAGGAGGACTTGCTGTATTTGCTGAAATTACACCTATCAGAAACATTCCTGCCGATATTATGGCAAGAAATCTAGCTTTATCGATGACAAACTTCACAGTTTCTCTCCTTGAATGGTTTATGTTCAATGTTCATCAATAATGCCTTTTCGTTACTTTTGTGGGGTGTATGACAGTTTGTACAGCTTTTAATTCTAGTTATGTTTATTATATGTGTTTTGTTTATTTTTTCTTCGGGTTTATGGCAGTTTATGCATAGAGCTGGTTCCATCGCTACTAGGAGGAAAGGATTGTTGGACTTATGTCCCTTGTGACAGTTTATACAGTTCGGATTATCACTATTTACGTGAGGACTTTTTTCTTTTCCCTGCATAACTTCCATATGACAGGAACTGCAAAGAGTATTTGGAGTTGCTTTTAGATAGTACTTTATCTTATTGCCGTGGGATTTGTGGCAGTTTATACATTCCTTTTCTGTGAATGGGTAGTGTTCAAATGTTCCTTTTTCTTTACCTGTTACTTCTTTGTGGCAGATAATACAGATCTTTTCTCCTTTATCTATAGCTAAGCCTGCATATCTACTTGCATGTGGTAAGTGACAGGATTCACAGAGTTTTTCCCTATATGGTTTATGCTGTGCTGTAAGTTCATCGATTTTATGACAATCTTTACATAGGGATTTGTAATCCTTTATGAGGAGTCCTTTGTAGTTGGATGTATGTGTCCTATGACATGAGGTACATTTTCCTTGCGTTACCGGTTTATGGACATAGACATTAGAAAATTCATCAATTCTATGGCAGTCGAAGCATATTGAAGGTAATGGTTTATTGAGGAGTTTATCAAACTGGGAGGCATGGATACTATGACATTTAGTACATTCTTCCTTTTCGTAAGGATTGTGGTTGAAACTTTCTACTTTTTGAAGGTGACATGAAACACAGATCTTTTTTTCTGTGAATAGCAAATTTGGGTGGTTTGAAGCGTGAGGATTATGACAGGCTTTACATCCTTTACTTTTTATCACGCTATGTAGGTTGCCTTTTAAACTAGGTTTTTCACTATGACAGCTTGTACATAGTTTCTTTTCTTCCTCGATGAGAAGGGATTCATAATCCGTTGCATGTGGATCGTGACATAATTGGCAGTTCTCGACAACTTTGTGGATATGTTTTTCCTTAAACCAGCTCTCCTTTTCTTTATGGCATGACAGACAATTTGTGGTTCCCTTTTCTGTATGGCAGCTTGAACATGATCCGCTTACGATTGGGGCATGTACTGTCCTTCTAAAGAGCTTATTATTTTCACTACTATGAGGGTTGTGGCAGTTCGAACAGCTTATCTTTTTAAGATCGAGCCCTCCGTGCACTTTAGTAAAGTTTGGAGAGTCATATTTGTGACAATTTGTACAGAGAGTGTATTCAGTATTCTTGAGTGAGTTTGGTATATCAGTTCCGTGTGGATCGTGACATGTGAGGCAATTTTCTCTTGCAGGATTGTGTACTATGTTTTGTTTTAGGACATCCTTGTGACATTTAAGACAAATTTTTGTGTGATCTTCTTCTATTAGATTCTTCTTTTCGGATGAATGAGGTTTGTGACAAGGTGTGCACCTTCCTTCTAATCCTTTTACAAGTGTGTGTACCCCTTTCTTCTTGTCTAAATCGTCACCATAGTTTTTGTGGCATTGCGAACAGAGGAGTTTTTCACTTCTATAGACAAAACTTTTAACATAGATTTTACCATGCCTTATGTGGCAGGCTTCGCAGTTTTCCTTTTTGAATGGATTATGGATAACGGGCTTTTTAATTTCCCTTTGGTAGAAACTTCCATGGCAGTCCGTACATTTTTTAGCCGTAAACCCTCTCCTACCGCCTATGCGGCTTGCACTTTCACCTATTCCACTTAACACTAGTAGAGACGTTCCGCCTACTACAAGTAGCGATAGTAGTATGATAGCTTTTTTCATTTTCATCTGTTATGTTATTTTTTAGTTGTCGTGGGTTTAGCTAGATGGTGTGCATCGAGATGGCATTTTAAACAATCTGGGAATTTCTTATGTATTCCTGCACTGTGAGGTTCTCCATGACAGTTTCTACAATTTGGAATATACTTATGTTTACTGTGGCAATATACGCATACTAGATCCTTATGTTTTGCATTTGAGTTTGCAAGGGATTCGAATGGTTTTGTGTGACAACTACCACACACGTCGTTTGGTGTATTTTTGGCGAACTCAGGTATATTTGTAGGAGAGTGTGGCTTATGACAGGTTAAGCAATCCTTGTAGGTTTGTTTTTCTGTGTGTGGTGAATGGCATTCCTGGCAGACTGGTTTATACCCGTGTTTTTCCTTGTGACAGCTTATACACCCTAGTTCTACGTGTTTACTTTTATACTGGGTTATTTCCTTTTGAACACTTCCATGGCAGTTTACACACTCCTTGGCAAACGCTTCTGTTACTTTTATTTCCATTTTAATAGCGTGGGGATTAGAATGACATTCCATGCATTTCGAATATTTTTCGCCATGTTTTAATCCATGGCAATTTGTACATTTTGGCATAATTTCGTCCCAGTTTTGTTTCTTTGGATTGTAACTGTGGAATTTGGTGTGGCAGAAAGTACAGTCTCTTTGGTGTTTACCACCCTTCTCTTTTATTTCATTAAAGATAAAATAATGACACCTCGCACACTCTTCGGTAGATAGAGGTGTTATCTTAGCTTCATAGAGGGTAGCTATTTTTTTTGGTTGTTGAACTTGTTGGTTTTGTACTATTTGGTTATGAGCTATGGGTGTGGGTCGTTGTTCTTGGGTACAGGAAATGATCCCAATGGTAATAGCCAAAATTCCTGCTTTAATAAGAAAACTTGCATCTCCCTTTCTCATCCTTCCGCTCCTTTTTCTTTATTTTACAAGAAGATGTGCATCATTATGACAATCATTACAACCTTTAAATGCCTTTAACATCGCCTGAGGGTGTGGTGCACCGTGACAGGTTTCACAACTAGGCACGGTTTTATGTTCATTCCTGTGACAGAACGCACAGGTTAACTTTGAATGTTTTGTAGTAGTTGCTTTTAAGTCAAGTCCTTGCTTTTCGTGACAGGCTTCGCAGTACTTATTTGGTACTTCGTTTGGGTATATCACCTTTGTAGGTGAATGTGGTTTATGACACATGTAACAATCTTTATTTGTTTGTTCTTTTAAGTGACCGCTATGGCACTTAAGACATTCTGGCTTTTCTCTATGCTGTGTATGACAGAAATTACAGGTGAGCTCAGTATGCTTGCTCTTGAACTTTTCCAGGTCCTTATAGGGACTGGCATGGCATGTGGCACATTCCTTTTTATATTCGCCCTTTTCAAGGGATATTACAAGAGGAGTATGGGGATTTTGGTGGCACCTGTTGCACCCTTCAAGCTTGTAGTGTTCCTTGTTGTAATGGCATTCAGAGCAGGCTGGTATCATCTTTTCCTTTGCAATTTCAGGGTAATGTCCTTTGTGACATTTCAAGCAGCCTACATCTTTGTGTTTCCCCCCTTTAGTGTTTATTAGACTTGTTTCTTTTTTATGGCATTTTATACAGTCATTGTTACTTAGGAAAATTTCTTGAGAACTCTGGGATTCACACTTTTTGTAGTTTACTAAAAAACCGACTATGATAACTACAAGTGCTAAAAGTAGCGGAAAAATTCTTCCCCTGTTGAATCTTGCCATCTTCTCACCCCTTGATAAAAACTTTATAAGTTATAAGTTATAAGTTAAAACTATCACTTTTCTTTTATTATTAATATTTATTAATAATCACTATGATGATTGTTTGTCAAGATTGTTTGAGTGATAACTTTATCAGGAAATAATAATATAGGAATTAATCAAAATCCTTATTGACAGTTATATTTCAGTTTGACTGCTTTTAGTATTTGCTGATATGACATACGCTACAACCGATAGTTTGACCATTACTGGGCCAATTTTTGTAATCCCATCTTAAAATATAGTCGTTTTCTGATCCATGAGCTCTATGACAGGATAAGCATATTACAATATCTTGACCCGGAGTAACAGTGGAGGAGGAGTTGGATGGAACAGTAGGTCTTGCAACTGGTGCTGCTAAATTGTAGGATCTATAGTTGGTATAATCTTTGTTTGTGTCACTTGGTAATGCTATATCTGTTGGATGTCTCAGCCATGGACTTCCACTACCTATGTTGCTGTGAAAGTATCCATGACATTCAGCACATAGATAACTTATAGTATTTTTGTTATTGTAGTTAGCATTACCATTTACTCCGTAGTACTCATTGTGAGTTGCATTTGTCGCATTCCATTCCCAGTCTACTGCTTCTAATCCATATATATTTGCCAAAAAACGGTAACTTCCAGCAACAGTGTAAGTTGATACAGTTGTTGAGTCTGCTTTCGTTGCGGAGTTGTTTACCTTCGCGTTATTGTGATGAGCACCTTTTAGGGCTACAAGAGGATCTTGAAAATTATGATTCCCGTGACAACCATAAGTACCAGCACATGTTAACTGTTTATTCCAGGGGTTAGCTCCATTCGCTACCTGTCCATATATAAATCCACTTGTAGCAGTAGGATCCCAGCCGGGAGGGGTTAGTCCCAGGGTGATGTCGTTGTTTGCTATACCAGCAACATTATGACCCTTTCTGTCACCACCTGATTGAGCAACCCAGTAAAAATCACCACCAGCAAGAGTTTTACCAGGACCAGTACCTCCGGGATTACTGGTATGATAAACGATAGGGGCATTATAGGGAAAACTTGTAGGTCCACTTGATCCGGAATGACAGCCTATACAATCTATTTTAAGTAGGAACGATCTTGGTGTGGTAACCTTATGCGTTGGCCCTTCAAAGTAGCTTGCGTGCATTGTGTGGCAGTTACTACATAATTGACTAGGTATCCCGTATGAAATTTCTGGTGCTGTAGGTAGCGTTACCATTACTATTATTAGTAGAATTATCAGGTTTTCTGTTGACCATGTCTTCATCTTGTCCTATCCTTTTTGTTCTTTTTTTCATTATTTGTTTTACCCTTTTCTATCCTGTTTCTATACTGTAATGGGTCACTAGTTTATCATCTTATAATTTTATTCTGAATTAACACTTTACTATATTACAATAGTATATTACAATTTAATAATTAACTTATATTTTTCACTACCTTGACTAATTACAAAAGTGGATATATACCAATCATCAAGAAATATCAATATAAAATATCAATGTAAAAAATGTAAAAGAGGAGGTGTAATTATGAAAAGTTACGTGAGGTTTTTAACATTTACTTTGGTTCTACCCATCCTGATTTTTACTGTGCTATTACTAGTACCTGATGTTACGTATTCTGCTATAACTGGTGTTTGCAGTACCTGTCATACTATGCATAACAGTTTCCAAGGGCAACCGATGGCTAAATATTCGAATGGTACTTCTAAACCTACTCCAAATCCTGTTCTACTTATAACTGACTGTATTGGATGTCACTCAGGTCCGGTTGGCGATAAGAGTACCTATGGTGCTCCTATCGTTTATCATACCAGTAATCCCGGAGGTACTGGTCCTGGTAAAACTCTTGCTGGTGGTGATTTTTACTGGGTTGCTCAATCAGGTGGTGACAGAAAGGGTCATAATGTTGCTGGTTTGGCAAATCAGGATACTCTTTTAGGATTTACTCCTCCTGGCTGGGATCCTAACGCAACCGCAGGAACTAAGCATGTTGTGGCTCCTAGTGGTTGGACTCAACAACTTACCTGTTATGGTACTTATGGTTGTCATGGTTGGAGTGACGGAATTAACTATGGATTAAAAGGGCACCATAGTAATCTTTCTGGTGCTTTAACTAGTAGTGATATTGGTAATGCATCGTCAGTTGGTGCTAGTTATAGGTTCCTTTTAGGAATATGGGGTTATGAATCTAGTGATTGGCAGTGGAATGCGACAAGTGCAACTCACAATGAGTACTACGGAGTAAATGGTAATACTAACTACAGTAACAAACATACTATAAGTTATCTATGTGCTGAATGTCATGGAGTTTTCCATAGTCAAACGGGTGGATCGAGTCCATGGTTTAGGCATCCAACGGATATAGTGTTACCTGGTACTGGGGAATATGCTAACTATAATAATGGTAGTGGTTATTCTTTAGCTTCTCCTGTTGCAAGGCCAGCTATTGGTAGTAGTTCTTCCTCTACTGTTACACCTGGTGATGCTTCTACTTCCAATGGTGCCATTGTTATGTGTTTATCCTGCCATAGGGCTCATGGTAGTGAGTACGATTCTATCTTGAGATGGGAATATAGTAACGCTACACAAGCTGGTTGTAAAGTCTGTCATACGTCTAAGTGAGTGGATGTTTTGTTTGGGGTTAGGCTTTTTGATGCCTAACCCCAAGTATAGTTTTAAGGGGGAAAGTTATGTGGCTATGGCTACTGGTTATGATACTTTTAGTTTTACCCTTACGGGTACATGCGATTACCAGTAGTCTCTGTAGTAATTGTCATACCATGCATAACAGTTTCCAAGGAAGCAGCATGACAAATGGTACAAGTAGTGCTCAGCCTTTGCTATTGAAATACACTTGTCTTGGTTGCCATGGTATGGGAGGGTCCCAAAAGATTGCTTACATTGGAGATATACCAGTTCCTCAAGTTCTTCACACTGATCCCAGTGGTGATCTTGCGGGAGGAAACTTTGCTTATATAACAGGTGCTAAGCAAGGTAATGGAACTAATCCAAATAGATTTGGTCATAATGTAATTGAACTTGGAGAAGCTTTTAGAGAAACTGCTTTTGGTAATGATCCTCCAGGTCATGTTCATTCATTTTATGGAGTTGATGTAAGAAAATATCTTTCCTGTGCAGGATATATGGGATGCCATGGAGATAAAAGGTACTACGATGCCCCTCAAGGAACGGCAGCCATTAAAGGAGCCCATCATAATAATCTCAATGGTAAAATTGATCCACCAGGGACTGCCAACCCACCAGGTTATTATTATAGATTTCTACAAGGTGTTAAAGGATATGAAATTTCTGATTGGCAAAATTTAGATTCTACACATCATAATGAGTATTATGGATCAACCTCTGCTCCAGTAAATTATGGATCCTTTTGTGAGAATTGTCATACGAGTTCGGGTGGTGTTTTAGCCCGCTATGGAACAATTAGTAATTTCTGTGCTACCTGTCATGGCAATTTTCATCAACAAAGTACTGTTGGAACATCGTCTCCATGGCTTAGACATCCTACAGATGTAGTTATTCCTAATACAGGAGAATTTGGTAACTATACTGTTTACGATCCTTCTGTTCCTGTTGGGAGAACTTATGTTCCCTCTTCACCTTCATCCACCGTTACCCCTGGTCAGGATGTTGTTACATGTCTTTCTTGTCACTATGCTCATGCAGGTCCCTATCCAAGTATGCTTAGATGGAATTATAGTAACGTTGAAGCTGGTAGAGGTAGTGTCAGTGGCTGTAAAGTCTGTCACCGTAATAAATAGAATATTTTTCTTTTGTTCCTTGTTAATATTTTTCTTTTTTGCTCCCTATGTTTACTGTCAGAATGGTAATTTTGAAGTGATGAAGTTTATTGGAATAATCAATCGTGATGAAGAGGTTAAAAAAATTTTGCATCCCTTTTATGTTTACTTCGATAAATTCAGGAAAGAGATATATGTTGTGGATAGTAAGGGTGGTAGGATACTCGTTTATAATGAAAGGTATTATCCACTATTTACCCTTGATAATAGGATAGGGATTACAAACCCAATTGCTGTGGCTACAGATAATGTTGGGTACGTTTGTGTTCTTCAAGTTTTTTCTAGTAATAATAGGGAAACAAGGTATAAGGTGACAGTGTTTAATAGGGCGCTACTTGCTGTAAGGGAAATTCTGCTTCCTCATGGTATTATAACTGAGAGGATAGCGGTTGATAGCAAAAGGAGAATATTAATTCCAGTTTATAGGATTGAAAATAAGGGTGATAAAGGTGGAAATGGAGGGTGTGGTGTTCTGATCTATAATTTTAAAGGCGACATGATAGGTGAATTAAAGCCTGAAGAAGACGGAAAAGTTGTTCCAATTTACCAGGTTAAGGTGGATGGAAAGGGAAGGATTTTTCTTGTGAGTATTTTAGCGGGTAGAATCTTTGTTTATGATAGTGATATGAACTTTCTTTTTAAGTTTGGTGAAAAAGGAGGAGTTACTGGAAAACTCAGTAATCCAAAAGACATAGGTATTGATGAAGAAAGGGATGTGGCTTACGTTGTCGATTATATGCGTCACTCTGTAAGTGTTTATGATCTAAAAGAAAAGGGAAGATGGCTTTTTGAATTTGGTGGTATGGGATGGGTAGAAGGTTGGTTTCAGTTTCCAAGTTCCTTGGATGTAGGTGATGGTGGTAGGGTTTATGTTGCCGATACCTTTAATTCAAGAATACAGGTGTTTGAGCCGTTAGAGGGAGTTGGATACGACCTCACTAAGACGAAGAATAGAGTGGTATACACCGATAAATGGTACAGGAGATACGGTTATGTGGTGTTTTAGTTGGATTCTGGTGTTTTTTTTAATAATTTTTTCCAGAATTTCAGAAGCACAGGATATAAAGTTACTTCTTTACTTTAGGTCTCAAGATCCTTTCACCATCACTATAAAAAAAGTAGAATTTGAAGGTAAGGAATCGAATTACTTTTTTAATGGCCCTTATACTTTAAAACTCTCTGAAAATAATGAAGGTTATCTGTTAGCCAAGGTTTTGTTGAAGGAAGGAGATTATGGAAATGCTAAGCTTATATACGAAATCGATGGGAAAGTAAAGGAGACCCTCTTTTCCTTTAGGGTCAAAAGAGGAGTCTGTTTTGTCTCCTTTAGTATTTTGAAAGACGGTAGCGTTGTTTTGAATAAGTTCTCCGATAGCTTTTCCTATGTTAAAGAGAATCTCCTTAGTGTTCTTTTAGGTAGTGAAGGATTAGTCGGTTTTTATGATAGAATTTCGAATAAACCGGCTTTTTTTGTTGGTTTTACTTCAGACGTTTCTTCATTTTCATCCAGCTATAAGTACGATATGGTCTATGTATCTGGTAAGGATAACTTCCTTTACACTTACGACATTTCAATGGGTAATGTGGAAAAGATTCCGATTATGAGAGGTTCAGGGCCGGTTTCAACTAGTGTTGGGTATTTCAATAGTGGTAAGGAGATAGTTTTTGTTGCTAATGGTAAGACAGAGAATGTGAGTATAATAGATATGGACTTGAAAAGCGAGGTTGGTGACATAAAAGTTTCGGGAGGTCCTATAAAAGTCTTTGTAGACCCACCGCCAGATAGGTTGAAGGATGCATCTAAAGAAGTTCTAGCTTATTTAGAAAATTACCGTAATTTATACGTTTTAAGTTACTATGGAGCTAAGCTTACTATTTTTCAACTTTCTGCCTGGGATGGAAAGGTGGTAGCTAAAAGGGAGTATCAAACGGGATGGAAACCTTTTAATCTCTTTGTAGATTATAAAAACGGTCTTTTTTATGTTATCAATGAAGGGTCTGATTTTATAAATGTTGGCTATATTGTTATTGATCAGAGTTCTCTCTTTAGATTGGAGGGAGTTGGCTACAATATCGTGGATGGGGATTATATGTCAAGGAGTGATATGGTTATTCTGGCTAGGAGTTCTCCTGGAGAACTTATATTTGGGAGAGTTCCTGTTACAGGTTTGGTCTATAGCTCCAAGTTTCAGTCATATGGGGGGATCGGTTTAGAATTCACACCTTTTAAACTTAAGTATGATAGCAGAGCCGGCTGTATTTATGTGGTCGATAAGAAGAAGAGAAAGTTTTTTGTTTTTGATGAGCTGAGAAGAGATCTAATGGATAAATTTAATGTTCCAGGTACTCCATATGACCTTCTCCTATTTTGAAAAGGTAGAAAGACAATCATGAAAATAGACTTTAGACCTAAAGTGGGGGCGATGATACTCATAGTGGTGGTTTGTTTGGCTTACGTAGGTTATGGTAGAGGAGAGGTTGATGGTTATATAGATCAGTACTGGACATGGTCAAGGCAAAAGGAAGAGGGAAGGTTAACTGAAAAGGCAGATTCCTACAATCAGATCGCTTCTATCACTCTGACACATCTATTTACTCAGTATCTTGGTTTATATGGTGAGCTCAAGAGGTTTTACAGAGACTATGACTTAAGACAAAGTAACAGTATTTACAGAGAGGATAAAGGATGCGATTGGAGTTCCAATATTTATCTGTTTTTGAACAACCCCCTATATCAGGTAAGGGTAGGAAATACCGCTTACTGGAGGACGTATGAAACTACAGGTGTTAAAGAGAGAAAAAATAGGGATAACCTTTTTTTCATCCAGTTTAATCTGATACCCTACGACTTTCCTTCCTTATATTTTCAGTTTAATAAGCGCAGTTTCTACGATGAATACGGTAACCAAAGTAAAAAGACAGGTAGTGACGAATATTTTCTTAACTCGGCTTATAGCTTTTCAATAAGTGATTTAAGGGGTTCTTATTACCTTACCTATAGAACTGTAGATACGGATACACCTAAAGAATCCATATATAACACCAGAAATAAGGTATTTTCTGGTAGTTTTGATTTAAACTATTCAAGGACTTTTTTGAAAGAATTTCTAAGACCTAGCCTATCTTATAGGCTAAGTTTTACTAAATCCGATACTACCTATCTTTCACGCTCAAGTGTTGGTAGTATCAGATTGATTGGAAGTGGTATTGCTGCTAATGGTACAACCTTTGATCCCTATCCCTACAATCTCTCTTCATTTTTTCCTATTACCGATGGTGCGTATTCTACAGCAACCTCTATAAACCTTAAAGATCCCTATAGGAATGTTGGCATAGCCTTTAGCCAGCCTCAAAGGGTAGGTAAGATCATACTTTATGTTATGACCAATGATAATAATGCTGCATTAAAACTGAGTGTAGGTTCATTGTGGAAAGTGTTTAGTACTAATAGTATGATTACATGGGTTGATATAACTGGAAATGTTATTGCTATCAACACCACCCTTTATGATCCATTAAACAGGGTTTACGCTGTTGAGTTCCTATTTGGTATACCCGTTGAGGCAAGTTATTTTAAGGTTGTGAATATAAATTATGTAGACCCTATCGGAGACTACTTTGTGACAGAAATAGAGGCCTATTCTGATATTAGATTCGGTGCTCGTAGAGCTACAATGGAGAATTCAAATATAGACGAAGAAATCAACTTTTTCCTTTCCCATAAAATAACTGATAAGTTTTCGCTTGAAGAGGGGATATCTTCTAGAAGGTCTTCTTCCGGTGACTTTTCTCCCTTTACTAAGCTTGGTGAAGTTTTTTCTTCTATTACTGGAGATCTTGAAAGGAGAAAACAGGACGAACCCTTTATCCGGGTGAGCAGGAATTATTATGTTTCTGGAAAGTATAATTTTTACAACAGCCTCTTTACCTACTTTAGGTTGTCTCGTAGTGAAAATCTAAGCAATATAGGTGATAAGTATAGTACCAATAGCTACGGAGTTGGTTTAAATTGGTCACCCTTGCCTAGATTGTTCTTAGCTTTTACTCTGGATCGATTCGATAATTATTCTAAGGATAATAAGACTTCTACTACTACAACAGGTGTATTCTCTGTGAATACCCAGCTTTACAGGCAATTACAGTTAAACTCACAAATTGCAGCTTCTGTGAATAAGGTGTATACTAATAATGAAACTTCTTACAACTATATGTGGACTACGTATATCAGTGCTCCTATCACCCGCCAACTATATATGAATGCTAATTTTGGATTGCAGAGGTTGCAAACAGACAAAGAGAATGGATCTTCCTCAACCTTTACTGTAACAAGGACGAATTTCAGCTTGAGTTATCGTCCGGGTGCTGCTGTTAATATCAACTACTCTTTTGATTGGAGTAAAGAAGAGGAAAAGAGGACTTTTTCACAGCTCTTGAGTTTGTCATGGAGAGTATACCCTCGAGTGACTTTTACAGGTGGATTGAGCTGGTATGACAGTAAGAATCCAGATTCAAAGTTTTTAAGTGGTAATGTGAATATCTTTTGGCTTTTGCGTGATTTTCTGGATCTTCGTTTCAACTATAATTTTAATATTTATAAGGAGATAAAAGAAAGAAGGGGGGATTTTATAAGCCTATGGATAAGCTTAAGATTCTAGGGTTTTTACTGCTGTTTTTGATGTGTAGTAGTGAGCTTTTTGGTAAGCCTGCTAGCTTAAGATTTGTTGTTTTGCCCTTTGAGAATTTTACACAAAATCCGGTAGCTTCTGAAGTGTTGAGAAGAATCACACTGCAGAAACTAGTCGAGTTGGATGTGGATGTAGTTGAAATAGGAGAAGTGGACAGGATTTTAGTTAATGAAGATATGGTGAATGTTTCTTTCATTGGTAAAAACGAGTTCGTAAGAATAGCAAATTTATTACAGGCCGATTATATAGTAAAGGGTGCTGTTTTAAGTTTTACACTTGAGAGGAATTGGAACATCTCCTATCCTTCAGTTACGGTTAACCTTGCGCTTATAGAGGGTAAGACTGGGAAAATGGTATCGGTAGTAGTGGAGACTGAAGGTGGTCCAAGTTTAGCTCAGGTTTATCTTGGGACTGAGCCTGAGCCTTTAAATGAAGTTGCGAAAGGTGTGGTAAAGCGGGCTTTGTATAAGCTTCTTAGAGCTGTTAGGAGGTAGATATGAGTTGGAAAAATTTGTGTTTGTTTTCTTTGCTTTGTATTGTAATTTTATTTTTAGGACCTTCTCATGTTTATTCTAAGGAGGTTTTTGTGAACCAGTCCTTTGATTTTGGTACCATTAAAAAAGTGATTGTTTTACCCTTTGTGAATCTTACGGAGGATAGATCTGCGGGAGATGTCATAAGGTATCTGGTTGTAAGTGAGTTACAGGAATTGGTAGAGACTGTTTTTGTTGGAGATGTTGATAGAGTTTTAAAGAGGATGAATGTTTCCGATGTTAGGGAATTGGCAGCGGAGCAGATCAAGGAGATCTGTAAGGAGCTTAAAGCTGATGCAGTGATAACAGGTGTTGTTTACAAGTATGGAGAGGCTAGGAGTGGTAATATATCCTATCCTGAGGTTGTAATTACGATAAATATGGTGGAGCCGGAGGGTGGTAGTATTGTTTGGAGCGTGACGGAACGTAAAAGTGGTGGGTCTTTTTTAGCTAAACATTTTGGTCTTGGAATTAGAACGTTAAACGAATTAGCTATAGAAGCTGTGAGAGATGCTATTAAGACCCTTAAGAATATTTAGTTTGTTGTTTATGATTTTTTATCTAGTTGCGAATGTAGGGTATAGTGGCAATGAACTCTTTATTGTCCCTTTTGAAAACTATTCAGGAGATCCCAATGTTTTTGAAAAGGTGAAGATGCTTGTAGTTTCTGAGTTGAATAATAAGAGTGTTCTGGTTTATAATGACACCTTCACTTTTAGAGTACTCGAGGACGTGGGTATTAGAGAGAAAGGTATGGTTTACAAGAAGCACCTAGATGAGCTCTATTCCAGATATGGCATAAGGTACGTGTTAACTGGAAGCATTCTTAAGTATGACGTGGGTAAGAATCCTAAATTTTCCCTGCATCTCAGATTGATCGATGCTTTCAATAAGACAGTTTTGTGGGCTAACTATGCGGGGAATACAGGGGAAGATAATGAAGGTTTTTTTGGTTTGAAAAAAATAAGAGATATAGATACTCTTGTTGGAAAAGTTGTCCCCAAGGTGCTTAGTGATTTCAGTATGGAGAGGGCTGGTGATGGTAAGAGGAAGAGAATAGCGGTAGTTATATTTGAGAACTTGGCCGAGTCTCCCCTTATAGGTAAAGAGGCATCTTATATGATTCTTTCGAGTCTATCTAAATTGAAAAAAGAGTTTGATGTTGTGGAAATAGGAGTTGTGAGGGAATTGATGGTAAAACTCTGGCTTTTGCCTAATGGAGCTATTGATTATGAACAAATTTCTGCTTTTAGGGATAAATTGGGTGTCGATTACATTCTTATAGGATCGGTAGAGGACTTTAAAGAAGATATCTATAGTGATTTTTCCTATGTTCTTTTAAGTGTTAGAGTTATAGATTCTGTAAAGAAAAAGATTTTGTTTGTTGGTGATAGATACTTGAACAGCTATAGTAAAGAAGGTGTGCTTGAATTTGGGAGATTACGCTCTTCTGATTTGGTTCTCTATAATGCCATAAAGGATCTAGTTGGTGAAATAGAAAGGAGGATTAAATGAGGATAGGTTTTTATACTTTGGTTATTATTGTTTTATCTAACCTTCTTATTCTTTCTAATGTAAGTGCAAAAGGTGTTAGTAGGTCTAAGCTCAGGGATTCTGATATACTCGCAGTTGTTAACGGTTATCCAATTACGGTTAGGGAGTTTATGTACATAGTTGGAATAGAACATAGAAGAGAGAATTTACAATCTAACGTGCCGAAACCCAATTTGGAAGATTTCCTTTGGAAAGTGATAAAGGATAGGCTGATAATAGAAGAAGCTGAAAGGATGGGACTTGATACGAATCCATGGCTTGTAGCAAAAGTAAAAGAGTACACAGTAACATCCGCTGTAAGAATCGTATACAAAAAAGAGATACTGTCAAAGATAAATCCAACAGAATCAGATCTAAGGAAGTTTTATAGGAATTACTTTAAGCTATATGAGATTATTTACAGAGAGTTTGACAGTAAAGAGAAGGCAGAATCGGAAAGAGAAGAGCTGATGGCAAAAGGCTCCGAAAATGCAACTGGTATCTATACGAAATTATCTCTTATGAATGATAGAGTTCTTTGGAATCTTTTAAAGGGTATGAAGCCTGGTGATATAAGTAAAGTTGAGAAAGGAGCAAATGGGAGATGGTTTTTTGTAAAGCTTCTGTCTATAAAGGAACCAACTTGGGAATTTTATAAGAAAAATAAACTAGGAGTTAAGTCAGCTTATGAGAGGTTTATGAGAAAAGATTTGGAGGATGTAAAACTTAAGGAGTTGAAGAAGAGGTATGCGAAGATCATATTTTTAGATAGAAAAATAGTTGAAGAGCTCAAGGATAAGGATGTTTGTAGTTTGGGAAATGACGAAAGGATGGTCGCTAGAGTTGGTAGCGAAACACTTAGGGTTGTTGATATATGTAAATTGATCACTCAAAGTGAGTTTAAAGTGGAGTTGGATGGGCTTTTGAAGAATTGGATAGACGGGAGGATAGTTGATCATTATGCTTTAGGTAAAGGTTATCACTTAAAAAGTCCTCTAAGAGAGGATATTCAGAATTACAGAAATCAACTTTTAAAGAGGGTTTTTGTGAGTGTGGTTATAGCTCCAAAGATAGAAATAAAGGATGAAGAACTTGTCGATTATTACGACAAGCACAAGGATGAATATAGATCTCCTACTCTTTATAGGTTAGGTAGGATAGTTGTTACTAGCGAGGAACTGATGAGAAGGTTGATAACTGAGATCCAAGGGGGAAGCGATTTTAAATATTTAGCTCAGAATTACTCTATTGATGAAATGTCAAGAAGTTTGCAAGGGGACATGGGCTGGCTGAGTTATTCAGATATACCAGATAACTATAGGAAGAATATAAAAAATTGGAAGAAGGGAGAGGTTGTGTATTTTAAAGATGGACCTCATTGGGTAATTTTAAAGATAGAGGATGTTAGGGAAGGGGAGTATAAGCCCTTTGATTCTGTGAAGGAGGATATAAAGGCAAAACTGTTTGAAGAAAAAGTTCAGCAGGAACTTGATAAGTTAGTTGGGGTGCTGATGAAGGATGCAAAGGTAAAGATTTATAAAGATAGGTTAAGGAAGTTGGAAGAGCTTTTATGAATCTCCATTATCTTGGTTAAAACTCCAAGGATATGTTACTTCAGGAGGGAATGTGTAGAGTGTTGGGAGTGACTTTACGAATTCCCTGATACATAAATCCTCTGGATCAACTTTTTCATTCCTCTTTATAAGTATGGTGACTTCATCGTTATAGGTATTACCCGTATATTCTTTAGTTGTAAAAATTACTTTACAGATGTACCTTTCGTCATTTTTATCTATAGATATACTCTTGATTTCTATAACTGAATCTGCAAGCTTCTCGTCATCAACCATAGTTATATTAAAATCACTAGAAAAACTTATAATATAGCCTTTTATTTTGCTTCCGAGATATTCCTTACCTTTCGGTAGTTTAAAGTAGAGCGAGTAGGTGTGAAGTAGGTTACCTCCTACTGATGTTCTTACATCTATTTGTGGGCTACAGCTGGTAATCAATATCAAAGTTGTGAGTATAATTGTTAGTGATTTTAATCTCTTTATGGTGTTTGTTTCTCTAGCCACTTTATTATCGCCTCTTTTACATCGTGCATTATATTTGCTTTCTCTAAAAACTCAAGTCTTTCCGATAAACAGTTTCTTATAAGTTTATAAACTTCTTCTGGTGTATCTGCAATGTAGAAGAAACCTAGATCATCTTTTTTTATAAATCCCTTTGCTACAATGTTTGTTTCTAAATACTCTATGAAAGGCTTCCAATGCTCACTACCAACAAGGATGATCGGAAAAGGAGGGATTTTACCTGTTGAGATCAGATTGGCGGCTTCAAATAGTTCATCAAATGTGCCAAACCCACCTGGGAATATTACGTAGCATATGGCGTATCTTAGAAGCATGAGTTTTCTAACAAAGAAGTATTTAAAAATTATCGATATGTTTTGGTATGGATTTGGTTTTTCCTGCGATGGTAGTTTTATATTTAATCCAATCGACTTTGCTCCTGCTCTCATGGCTCCTTTATTTGCAGCTTCCATGATGCCTGGACCACCGCCCGTTATTATCGTGAAACCATTGAGACCAAGGATATAGGCTGTTTCTTCTGCCAACTTGTAATATTTATCCCTTTCATCTACAACATGACTTCCAAAAAATGTTATTGCTGGGCCTATGTTGTGCAATTTATCGAATCCTTGAACGAGTTCCGACATTATTCTGAGTATTCTCCATACATCACCAGCCTGCGTTCTTAATTCATCAATTAAGTGTTCAAAATTATTTTTGTTTTCCATAGCCACCTCCCCATTTTACTAGCATTTTAGAAAATTTTAAATCCTGTTGCAATATTTGTCACAATATGCTAATTAGGATGCAGTCAAAAGGGGGAGGGTGTGTTATGTATCAGGCCATAAGTCCCTATGTTCCTGTGTTAATACTTATTCTTTTAGCTGTTCTTTTTGGCGTAGTTACGCTTTTGATTGCTTGGCTTGTGAGACCTAATGCTCCTTATTCTGAAAAACTTTCACCTTACGAATGTGGAGTTGAACCACTACAACCCGGTAAACTAAGAATGTCGATTAGATTTTTTGTAATTGTGCTATTATTCCTTTTATTCGATGTGGAAGCAGTTTTTATGTATCCTTGGGCTGTTATGTATAAGCCACTAGGTTGGTGGGGTTTCATTGAAATGGCATTATTCGTGATAATACTATTTGTCGGTTATATCTACGCTTGGTTGAAGGGGGCGCTGGAATGGGAATAATAGAGAAGAGACTTCCTGATAACAGTGTTACTAAGATTATAGATAAAGTCGTCAACTGGGCGAGGGCATCATCTCTTTGGCCTATGACTTTTGGTCTTGCCTGTTGTGCTATAGAGATGATGGCTGCTGGTGCGTCACGTTTTGATTTTGACAGATTTGGCGTGATATTCAGGGCTACTCCGAGGCAATCGGATGTTATGATAGTGGCTGGTACTGTTACTCTTAAAATGGCTCCTATTCTTAGAAAACTATATGATCAGATGCCAGAGCCAAGGTGGGTGATTTCTATGGGTTCCTGCGCAAATTCTGGCGGTATTTATAACACTTATTCTGTTGTGCAGGGTGTTGATAAGATAGTGCCGGTTGACGTTTATGTTCCAGGGTGTCCTCCGAGACCCGAAGGGCTTATGTACGGTGTTATAAAATTGCAAGAGAAAATATTTGAGATGAAAGTGCTGAGGAGGTGATCTATGGCTGAAGAACCTATTAAAGATAGAGAAAAAGCGGATTCCGAAGTACCTATAGATTTTAGCAAGTTTGTAGAAGTCAGAAAAATAAAGGAAAAATATCCAGAAGCTATAGTTGATCTTAAGTATTTTCGTGATGAACTTACTATAGTTTTAAAGAAAGAATATCTATTGAATGTTTGTTTTCTCCTTAGGGACGATCCGGAGACGAAGTATAACTTTTTGACAGAGGTTATAGGTGTTCATTACCCAAATAGGGAAAAGCCTTTTGAAGTGGTATACCATCTTTATTCTGTAGAGTATGCAAGGAGGGTACGTTTAAAAGTTATGCTTGGAGAAGATGAGGAAGTTGAGAGTGTCTATCCTGTGTGGCCTAGTGCTAACTGGTACGAAAGAGAGTGTTTTGATATGTTTGGTATAAGATTTACCAACCATCCCGATCTAAGAAGAATATTACTTCCCGAAGACTGGGAAGGATACCCCCTTAGGAAGGATTATCCCCTTGAAGGGCCACCGGGTTATAGGGAGAAGTGGCTCAAAGAACATCTTTCTCTATACAATAAGCTTTAAAGGAGTTAGATATGGCTAAAAAGATAGAAAGCAAGGTAATTGATGTACTAAAAAGGGGTACTCCTTTTGGAAGGTTAGAGGAGGGTGATGTATTTAACGAGAACCTGAAGATAGAGGATGTGTGGATAAACATGGGTCCACAGCATCCTTCCACCCATGGTGTTTTGAGGCTAGTTCTGGCTCTTCAGGGTGAAAGGATAGTAGATATGGAGGTTGTTATAGGCTATCTTCATCGTGGGACCGAGAAACTAGCAGAATTTAGGACTTATCATCAGTTTATTCCACTTACCGATAGGCTCGATTACCTTGCTTCACCTGCTATGAATTTTGGTTATGTTTTGGCTGTTGAAAAACTTGCTGGCATAGAGGTTCCCATAAGAGCCGAATACATAAGGGTGCTGATGGCAGAGCTTGCTAGGATTTCCAGTCATCTACTCTGGCTTGCAACTCATGCGCTTGATATAGGTGCTATGACTGTATTTCTCTACTGTTTTAGGGAAAGAGAGATGATACTGGATCTCTTCGAAATGGCGACAGGTGGTAGGCTTATAACTACCTACTACAGGATAGGCGGTGTTGCCAACGATCTACCCGATTACTTCCTTGATAGATGTGAGGAGTTCTGCGAGATATTTCCCAAGAGGGTGGAAGATTACGATGCCCTTCTTTATAGCAACAGGATATGGCTATCGAGAACGGTTAACATTGCTAAGATATCTGCTGAGAAAGGTTTAGCACTCGGATTATCGGGTCCAAGCATAAGAGGTTCTGGTGTAAATTGGGATTTAAGAAGATCAAATCCCTATTCCGTTTACGATAAACTCGATTTTGAGGTTGCTGTATTTGATGGATGTGATGTGTACGCTAGGTATCTTGTAAGAAGGAAAGAGATGTTGGAGTCTTGTAAGATAGTTAAACAGTGTATTGAGTGGTTAAAGAAAAATCCTGGCGGAGAGGTTCAAGCGAAGGTTCCTAAGGTTTTTAAACCTCCTGTTGGTGAGGTTTATCAAGCCGTGGAAGCTCCGAAAGGTGAGCTTGGTTTTTATATAGTTTCTGATGGATCACAAAGGCCCTATAGGTTGAAGATAAGAGCTCCGTCTTTTGCCAATCTTATGTCTCTACCGGAGATGTGTAAGGGACATCTTGTGGCGGACGTTGTGGCTGCGATTGGAAGTATAGACGTAGTACTTGGTGAAGTGGATAGATAGGAGGCTTGTAATGGATGTGTTGATGAGTGATATTCTTACTGCCCTTATTAGAATAATAGTTGTATTTGCCCTTGCCCTCCTTACTGTTGCTTATCTTACCTATCTCGAGAGAAAGGTTATAGGTCATATGCAGGTTAGGATGGGGCCTATGAGAGTCGGTCCACATGGTTTACTTCAACCAATTGCTGATGGTTTAAAACTCTTTTTCAAAGAGGATATAGTTCCTACGGAAGGTTATAGGTTGACTTTTTATTTTGCTCCTATTTTATGTCTCGTTTGTGCTCTTATTCTGTTTGCTGTTATCCCCTTTGATGCTAAGTTCATGATATCAAGGCTTAATATAGGTTTACTCTATATACTCTCCATAGCTTCTGTTGGTGTTATGGGTATAATACTTGCAGGTTGGTCGTCAGGTAGTAAGTATTCACTCCTTGGTGGTTTACGTTCTGCAGCTCAAATTTTCTCCTATGAGATATTTCTAGGATTTTCTCTAATGGGACCACTAATGATAGCTGGTTCTCTTGATCTCGTGAAGATCGTAGAGGCTCAAAGTGTGCCTTTTATAGTTTATCAACCTGTTGCTTTCGTTATATACCTCATAGCTGCCCTTGGTGAAATAAACAGGGTTCCCTTCGACCTTCCCGAGGCAGAGAGTGAACTTGTTGCTGGTTTTCACACTGAGTATAGTGGGATGAAATTTGCATACTTTTTCCTAGCAGAGTATGCAAATATGATTATAGTTTCCGCTATAGCTACAATTGTGTTCCTTGCTGGATGGAAGGGGCCGATTTTACCAGGCTGGATGTGGTTTTTGATAAAGATGTTCATATTCATCTACTTCTTCATATGGGTGAGAGCAACATTCCCAAGGTACAGGTATGATCAGTTTATGAGGATAGGTTGGAAGATTATGCTACCACTTGTACTTGCTAACATATTTGTGACAGGTGTGGTTATTCTCTTCATCGGAGGTTACTGATGGTGAAAAAGGCATTGATGGTTGATCTCATAACGGGTCTAAGGAGGACCTTTTACTATTTCTTTACCAAACCTATAACGGTGCAGTATCCCAAGGAGAAACTGCAACCATTTCCAAGATTTAGAGGTTTTATAAGACTTACACAAAAGGAAGATGCAAGTGGTGTTAAGTGTATTGCCTGTGGTATGTGTGCGAGGGAGTGTCCTTCTCAATGTATAGAGGTAAAGGGTGAAGGTAAGGGTAAGGAAAGGTATCCTGTTGTTTTCAATATAGACTTTTCAAGGTGTATATACTGTGGTTTCTGTGTGGAAGTATGTCCTGTTGGTGGTCTTGAGTTTACATCGTTTTACGAGGGAGCTGAGTACGATCTGGAGTGGCTCCATTTTGATATAGCTAAGTTACAGGAAGATTACAAGAAGTGGGAAAGGACATTTAAGAAATGATAGGGGGCTAGATTATGAGTTACACTGAAATTTTCTTCTATATATTTGCAGTTTTATCTATTCTTTTTGCCCTTCTTACTGTGACGAGAAGAAATGCTGTTCATGCTGCTATTTGTTTGCTCTTAACCTTCTTTTTCATAGCCTGTAATTACGTTTTACTAGAAGCAGAGTTTTTGGCTGCTGTTCAGGTTCTCGTTTATGCGGGTGGTGTAGTTGGTTTGATGTTATACGTGATTATGCTTGTGAGAAAAGATGAAGCGGATGAGGTAAGACAGAGTCTCGGTCAAAGGGTGATAGCTGTCTTCATAGCTATTCTATTTGTGTTAGAGATAGCGTTTATTTCGCTTTTGGCTTATTATGGTAACTATAGTGGGTTCCTATCGTCCAAGATGGCACAAATTGGCGGTAATACAGAATCCATAGGTGCTGTTTTGTATACATACTTTCTATTACCTTTTGAAGTGGTTTCCGTTCTACTACTTGCAGCACTTGTTGGTGCAGTTGTTTTAGCTAAAAACAGGATTGAGAGGTAGGCTATGATACCAGTCAATGTTATCTTTTTATACTCTTTGATAATATTCTGTATAGGTTTATGGGGAGCTCTCTCAAGGCGTAACGTCTTCATAGTTCTTATGGGTATAGAGCTTATGTTAAATGCTGTTAATATAGCTTTTGTGGGCTTTGCCTCTAGTCTCGGAAATATAGCGGGGCAGATAATACCGATCTTCGTTATAACCGTTGCTGCCGGTGAAGCTGCTGTTGGACTCGCCATAGTAGTTGCTATCTTTAGGAACAGACTGTCTATCAACATAGATTCATTCAATATACTGAAGTGGTAGGGGGCAGGGGATGATAGAGTATGCTTGGCTTATACCGGTTTTTCCGCTGGTGGGCATGACAATAAATGGTATTTTTGGAATCAAGTACATAAAGGATAAAGCTCACTGGGTTGCAGTACCTGCTTTGGGGTTGTCCTGGTTGTTTTCTATCCTTGTTTTTATTGATGTTTTGAATGGCAAGACTGCACTTATTGAACTTTTTGATTGGATAATTACGCCTGATATCAACGTAAAAGTCGCTTTTTGGATTGATCAGCTAACTGCAGTTATGCTTATGGTCGTTACAACCCTATCTTTCTGGATTCATGTCTATTCTATAGGTTACATGGGGCATGATCCCGGATATCCAAGGTACTTTACATACCTAAACATGTTTGTTTTCTTCATGCTTATACTTGTTCTTGGTAGTTCCTATTTATTACTTTTTGTTGGTTGGGAAGGTGTTGGTCTTTGCTCCTACCTTCTTATAGGTTACTGGTATGAAAGGGAATCCGCTTGGAAGGCTGGTATGAAGGCCTTTATTACCAATAGAGTAGGTGACTATGGTTTTATACTTGGCATGTTTACACTGTGGTATTATCTTGGAACTCTTAACTTTAACGAGGTTTTTGCAAAGGCTCACACTTTGTCACCAGAGATAGTTACTATAGCTACACTTCTACTTTTTGCTGGTGCAACAGGTAAAAGCGCTCAGATTCCCTTATACGTGTGGTTACCGGATGCTATGGAAGGTCCGACTCCCGTGTCTGCACTTATACATGCGGCTACCATGGTAACAGCTGGCGTGTACATGGTGGCTCGTTCAAACGTGCTTTACAGCATGGCTCCGCTTTCTCTTGAAGTTGTAGCCATTATTGGATGTTTGACTGCATTTTTTGCTGCGACTATAGGTACGAGTCAGTTTGATCTGAAAAGGGTATTGGCTTATTCAACTGTTAGTCAGCTTGGTTATATGTTCTTCGGCTGTGGCGTTGGTGCATACGCTTCTGGTATCTTCCATCTTATGACCCATGCCTTTTTTAAGGGATTACTTTTCTTGTCTTCAGGTTCGGTTATGCATGCTATGAGTGACGTTCTGGATATGCGTTTGATGGGTAGTTTAAAAAAGTATATGCCTATAACGAGTTTTACTTTTATAATAGGTGGTTTAGCCCTTGCAGGTATTCCACCTTTTGCCGGTTTCTGGTCTAAGGATGAGATACTTCATCATGCTTTTACCAGTGGTCATATAACCCTTTGGTTCCTGGGGACTCTGACAGCTGGTATCACAGCTTATTATACTTTTAGAGCTGTTTTTATGACATTCTTTGGTAGAGGGAGGATACCGAAAGTTATAAAAGAACATCTACATGAATCACCCCCCGTTATGACCATTCCCCTTATAGTACTTTCTATTGGTGCTATATTTGCTGGTTTCGTCGGTCTCAAAAAGGGGGAGACTACCTATTTTGGCGAATTTTTGGCTCCTGTGATACATGTGGTGCATCATGCTAATGAAGGGCATGCTAAAGCGATTCCGGAGTCCATGTTAATTGCCCTTTCTGTTGCTGTTGGATTAACCGGTATCTTTATAGCCTATATTGTGCATATGAAGAAATTGATCGATCCCAACGAGTGGGTAAAAAGACTGTGGTTTCTCCATAGAGTCTTTTATAGAAAATACTGGGTGGATGAGCTATACTTTGCACTCTTTATAGATAGAACTCTTGATCTTGCCTTCTTCTCCTGGAAGTTTGACCAGTGGATCATAGACGGAGTTGTAAATGGTGCAGCTTGGATCTCAAGAGCTTTTGCCTGGATTACAAGATACTGTACCGAGCCGTTTATAGTTGATGGTGCTGTAAATGGTGCTAGTTATGTTGTGGATCTTTCTGCTAGGGTTTTGAGGAGAGTACAGACCGGTCTTGTTTCCAACTACATGCTTTTTGTTGTTGCAGGTACTGTTTGTTTACTAACTGTGTTCATGTTTATAAGACTATTTTAACTTGGAGGTTTGAGAAATGGAGTTACAGTTTGGTTCAAACACTTTGGGTTTTCCTATTCTATCCTTTGTAACCTTTTTCCCTTTAGTGGGTGCGGTCATACTACTATTTGTTCCGCGAGATAAGACTAATTTTATAAAATGGTTTTCTTTCTTCTGGGCGTTGATCCTCTTTGCTGTGTCTCTCGTACTATGGTTTAAGTTTGATAGGGGAACCTGGCAGTTCCAGTTTGTTGAAAGAGTTCCTTGGATTGATAAGCTGGGTGTGGAATATTACATGGGTATCGATGGTATAAGTATCCTGCTTGTTCTTCTCACTACTTTTGTGATGCCTGTTTGTGTTCTCTGTTCCTATGAGTACATAACGGAGAGGGAGAAGGAGTACTACATAGCTTTACTTGCTCTCGCTGTTGGTATGATAGGTGCTTTTTGTGCTCTTGATATGTTCCTCTTTTATGTGTTCTGGGAGGTTATGCTTGTCCCCATGTATTTCATCATCGGTATATGGGGTGGTCCAAGGAAGCTATACGCTGCTATAAAGTTTTTCCTGTATACATTCTTCGGTAGTGTTTTTATGCTCATATGTATAATTGCAATGTACTTTATGTACCATGCGAAGACTGGAGAATGGAGCTTTAACTATGTTAAGTGGTTAGCCTATCTTAACGATATTCCGATGAAATACCAGTTTTGGTTATTTTTGGGCTTCTTCCTTGCCTTTGCGATTAAGGTTCCTCTGTGGCCATTCCATACATGGTTACCTGATGCACACGTCGAGGCTCCAACTGCTGGTTCTGTTATCCTTGCCGCTATTCTCCTTAAGCTTGGAACATACGCTTTTCTAAGGTTTCCTATTCCTTTCTTTCCAGAGGCGAGTAAATTCTTTGCACCATTTATAGCTATACTTTCCATAATAGCTATAATCTATGGAGCTCTGTGTGCCTTAGCTCAGGAAGATATGAAAAAACTCGTAGCTTACTCTTCTGTTTCTCATATGGGACTTGTAATGTTAGCCATGTTCATGTTTAATCCTACTGGGATAATGGGGAGTATAATTCAGATGGTTAATCACGGTCTCTCTACAGGAGCCTTATTCCTTATCGTTGGTATCCTTTACGAGAGAAGGCATACCAGGTTGATCAGGGAGTATAGTGGTATATCCAAGGTAATGCCTGGATTTGCAGTGATCTTCATGTTTGCGATGTTGTCATCTATAGGTTTGCCTGGTCTTAACGGTTTTATAGGTGAGTTTACTTGTCTTGCTGGTGTTTTTAAGGCCAATTGGCTGTATGCTCTCTTTGCGGCAACTGGTACCATTCTTGGTGCGGGTTATATGCTCTGGCTCTATCAGAGAACTATGTTTGGTGTTATAGCAATAGAGGAGAATTGGTATTTACCTGACATGAAACTACGCGAATGGGTATACATGATACCCTTTGTTATATTCTTCATATGGATAGGAGTTTACCCGAAACCTTTCTTTAAGATAATGGAAGCTTCTGTAAACCATCTTGTTGAGTATGTAAATATGAGGACTTCTAGTGTTAATGTATCAATGGATAGTTCTAAGATGAATGCTGCATTATCCTTCCTTACTGATGGTAAGGAGGTAAAAAGATGAGTAACTTTCTTGCTGGAATACAGTTTCCCGACATAACAGCTATAATACCAGAAGTAATAGCACTTATAATAGGTTGTTTGATATTACTGATCGATCCATTCATTCCTAAGCAGAAAAAGCGTTTGAATGGGTATATAGCTCTTTTTGGTTTTGTGGTGTTATTTTTTGTCACTTTAAGTTACTTAGGAAAATCTATAGTTACGTTCTTTGATATGTTTAGTGTTGATAATTTCTCCACAAGTATGAAGTTGTTCTTCTTTGTCGCTAATTTTGTAGTTGTTCTCATTTCACTTAGGTATCTTGAGATGGAAGATTCCAACCTTGGTGAGTACTATGCACTCCTTATGTTCGCCACTGTTGGTATGATGGTTATGGTTTCGAGCAAAGATCTAATAATGTTTTATATAGGTCTTGAGACTATGGCTATTCCACTATACGTTCTTGCTGGTTTTATAAGGATGAACGAAAGGTCGGCCGAATCTGCTTTAAAGTATCTTTTGATGGGGGTTTTTGTATCTGGTATATTCCTCTACGGTATAGCACTTACCTATGGAGCCACAGGATCTACGAAATTGGTTGATATAGTTAGATTCACCTATATTAACGGTGTAAATCCTATACTTTTTGTAGCTATAATACTTATAGCTTGTGGTTTGGGTTTAGAGATAGCAATGGTTCCCTTCCACTTTTGGGCTCCCGATGTTTATGAAGGTGCACCTACATCCGTTACTGCTTTCATTTCGGTTGTTCCAAAAGTAGCTGCGATTGCTGCTCTTTTAAGGGTGTATTTTGAGGGCTTTACTTTCTTCGCCCCCTATTGGCAGACTGTTTTATGGCTACTTTCTGCGCTTACTATGATAATAGGTAATGTTACAGCTGTTGTTCAGGATAATGTTAAAAGGATGTTAGCCTATTCCTCGGTTGCCCATGCAGGCTATATGCTTATGGGTATTCTTTCTTTTAACGAACTTGGTGTTTCGTCTCTTGTATATTATTTCTTTGCATACTCATTCATGAATATAGGTGCTTTTGCGCTTGTTATTTATCTCAGGAGAAAAAACATAGTAGGGGATAGGTTGGAAGACTTTCGTGGACTTGCTCAGAAGGACCCGATTGCTGCCTTAGTTATGGTCGTTTTCCTTCTTTCTCTTGCAGGAGTACCACCAACTGTTGGTTTTGTTGGGAAGTTTTTAATATTCTCTGCTGCACTGAAGGCCGGTTTCTATTGGTTACTTGTGATAGCTGTGGTTACCTCTGTTATATCCCTTTATTATTATTTCAAGATAGCAAGGTCTATGTACCTCGAAGAACCTGTAGCTGATGAACCACTTCTTCAACCACTTTCAGTGAAGATCGCCATCTTTCTACTTGCTATACTAACGGTAGTTTTTGGTGTGTATCCCACTCCTATAATGAATCTCGCGGATCTTTCCGCTAAGGTCTTTTTTGGCTATTAGTTTTCTTGAACGTTCTCTATATTGACGTAGAGCACCCACTTCTGTGGGTGCTCTACTTTTATTCTATGATTGTCTATTTTTTTTAGCTCTATATCTTCTATTTTAAGTTTTGTCCCTTCCCTGGCGTCCATTATTTTTCTCAGGTTGGTTATAGCAAAGGTAATTACGTTGAAAAAGCTGCTATCTCCTTCTTTTAATTCTATTGGTTCCTGGTTCAGTAGTATTCTATTGTCCTCTGTTACTTCTATAGCTACTAGTGGGAATCCGAAAGATGTATAAATGTAGCATTTATCAAGCTTGTCACCTATAAAAATTGCTCTCCATTTGCCATCAATTTCCTTGTTTTTTTTGTAACTTTTGTAGATATAGGCCCCCTCGTAGCTAAATATTTTTGTTGGTCTTTCTAAAGCACAACCTGCTAGTAACAGTAATGTGGTTAGAATCCCAAAGAAGAGAGCCTTGACTCTATTTCTCTTTTTTCCCATGGACTCATATCCTTTGTTTTAGGGATCAGTTCCTTTGTTCTTTTGTATAATTCCATAGCCTTTTCTCTATCACCGAGTTTGTAGTAAATTTCAGCTAGATGAAAGACTATTACGGCGTTTTCATTTTCTTTCTTATAAACCTTTTCCTGTATTTCCAGCGCTTTTCTCAATTCTCCAATTTTAAAGTAGCCCCAGGCAAGACTGTCAAGATAGGAGGTGTTTTCTGGTTCTATATCAAGTGCTTTTTTAACGAGTTCAATACCCTTTCCCACGTCTATTTCTGTAGCTATGAGCATGTATCCGTAGTAGTTTAAAATTACTGGATCATTTCCTTTTAGCTCTAGGGCTTTTTCTAAATATCTACTTGACTTTTTGAATTTGCCTTTCCTCTCGTTTATGGAACCAAGAAGAAACCAATAGTCACCGTTTTTCTCGTCAAGTGCTATAGCATTTTTTGCGTAGATTTCGCTTTTCTCATAGTTGTCATTTGTGAGGTATAGTTGACTAACATAGTAGTATAGTTTTGGGGAGTTATAGAACTTTTTTAAGCCTTCTATTACAGATATTTCTATACACTTTTTGTTTTTTATATCGTGAAATAGAAACAGTATTTCTCTAAAGCTATCCATATCTTTAAGGTAAGTTTTAAGAGATTGTTTCATCTTCTCAAATTTATTCTCTTTACACATAAGTGCAATAAACAGTGGAGTAACACCGCTTTCGTCTTTCAGCATCTCCTTTGCCTTTTCAATACGTTCAACCTTGATGTATATGAGAGCCAAAAGTTCCTTTAATTCTTCGTCGGGATGTGCAGAATATACCTTTTCCGCTAGCTGTAATGCCTTTTGATACTGCTCTGTCGCTATATAGACTTTTATTAGTTTCACTACAAGTTCCTTTGAAAGTATGCCTGATTTTATGAGCTCTTCATAAAGCTTTGACGCCTTATCCAGTTTGTTATTTAGCACGTAAACTTCTGCAAGTAACCTTAGCGCTTCAATATTATTGGGATCGATTTCCGTCGATTTTTCAAGGTAAATTTCAGCGTTTCTGTATAATTCAACTAGATAATAGGCTTTACCCTTTAGGAAGAGTATAAAGGGATCGTTAGGAAACTTTTGTTCAGCTTCGTTAAGAAGTTTGAAGGCTTCATCTATTTTGCCGTTTCTGAGATATATCTGTATTAAGTCTGTGTATGCGTACTTGTTACTTGGATTTATGCTGAGAGCTTTTTTTATCCAGTAGGTACCTTCTTCAGTGTTGTTAAGTTTTGTCAAGAGCTCACCGTAATATATATATATGATATCGTTATTTTGGAATTTGCTTATCCCGTCTTTCGCCACTTCAAGTGCCTTTTCCATAAGGTTTAGGTTGTTTAGAAGTTCTATACTCGTAATATAGGCTTCGGCGTTACCTTTCTTTTTTAGGGCTTCTATTAGTTTTTCGACTTCTTCTTGTGTGGGTTTTTCATTATTTAGAAGCTTGAGATTAAGTAGCAAGAGATTAAGAAAGAGACTTTCAGGTTGAGCAAATGCTTGGCTGAACAAAGAGCATGTAAAAGTAATTAAAATTATTAATGCAATAATCCTTCTCATCTTTCGCCTTCTTCAATCGCTTTGAGTTCTCTCTGTTTATTAAAACAGAACAAAATGATTTTTTCTCTCCTTTTCTCGTCTATGTCAAACATTATACCGTATCCATACTTCTTTTCCTTTGGATCTAAAACCACCTTTCTTACTATTTTTGCTGGTAGATCTATAAGGGCGATTTTATCTTCCTCAGGAAATCCGATTGTTGTAGGTACCACTTCCTTCTTCTTTGTTATTATCTTTATGGGTCTTTCCATCTTTTCCTTTTCTAACAGTGTGGTTATGAGTATATGATTACCAATTTTTAAATCCACATTGGTAGTTATAAACATCCCGCCACCCGATATATCATGAACATAGCCACTAAATTCAACATCTTTAGGTACATATTTTGTTTTACCAGTTTCATCCTTTATCGCTTCTGCCAGTTTAGCCTTAAAAGGTATAAAAACTGGGACTCTAAAATATTCTCTCAGTTCAACTACATAAACTTCTTTCGGTTTTTTGAGTCCTATTAGGAAGAAAGGTTTTCTTATGTGTTTTGTTACTTTGCTATAGAACCCATATCTTTTACCCTGTTTACCTATTAGACTAACCATAACTTCATCGTTTGGTAGTAACACTACAGGAAGCCCCTTTTCATCTGTAGGTTGCATTATATAGATATTTTCGCTATCCATATCTTGGAGGTTGGAATGACCATGGGTATTGTCTCTTGTTTTTTTAACTATAATACTCTGCCCTATATTTAGCACCTTTTCTATATCTATGTTCTCTTTCCTTATTGTATCCATGCTGTACCTATATTATTGTTTTTTTGCTATTTTGACAATAGATTAGAATCTGAGTTTCTTTTGTGGGAGGGGTGTTAATGAGGAGGATTCTGAGGCTAACTCTCATTTTAGTTTTTACACTTTTTTTTAGTTGTGTTACCAGAGCTGATATTGGTAAGTATGATTACTACACTGCGGTAAGGGAAACGGTAGAAAAATTAAAAAGTTTACTTGAGTTGCCTGAAGGTAAGGTAGAGAAGGTTATCGGTGATAGGGTCTATATAAGTTTTCCTAATATTAAGGGTATTAGGATTAATTCTTTTGGTATGATATATAAGCCTGGTGATTATATTAGGGATCCTAAAACCGGTAAGGTCTACCCTGGGGTTGATATACCTCTCGCTTCATTCACCGTTGAAGATGTCAAGGGAGGGTATGCTATCGGTAGGATACTAAAGGCTAATGACAGGATAATACCAGGCTATACTGTTAGATCGATTTCGGAAGCCTGTGTTCAAGTTGAAAAAGGTGAGGCGAAAGGGATCGATGTTGATTTGGAAAAGCTGAGGGAAACTGTCAAGTTTGTATTTGCAGAGGATATGACTTTTAATGTTGATAGAAGCGGTTGCCTACTCGATATTGTGGTTAAACCTTTTCTATCCTCAGGTGTAGGTGGGGAAGTTTTGCTCACACTCAAGATGGCGATTGGTAATTTTACCGCTAGGGATTTTGTTGCAAAGGTTTCTTCTGTGGTAGTTGCTGTAGAGTCTAGCGTGGAGGGTGAGGGTGCCTTTTTGTCAAGGGTTTTTAATAAATCATACAGACTTGTTGTTACCTATGATGTAAATGGCGATGGTAAGGATGAGATACTGCTTGCAGGAGACGGTTTTGTAGATGTTATGGGTGTAGATGAATCGAAGGAGTTAAAGGTTCTAGCTAGCTATGATCTCGGGAAAAGGGCAAATATGATGGATAGGACGGTGTATTTTGATAAACTGCATATTGGTAATGATACCCTTATAGTATGGAGCTTTATTGTTAATGACGTGATAAATGGTCTTTATAAAGCCTATCCTAAAACATATATTCTTAAGTTTTCCGGTAAAAAGGTCGAAAAAATTGCCGAAGTGGACTATCTTGTGAGAGTTGTTGACTTAGGTGGTAAAGAGGGTGATGTTATAATTGGTTGGGATCTAAATGAATATGGTGAATTTGATGGCTCTCCTTTTGTAGTTACTTATAGCAAAGGAAAGTTTATCAAGGAGAAAAAGAAACTTGAGGATTTCTTGGTAAAGGTAAAGGCTCTTGGTACACTTTATGGTTGGTACTATGGTGTTGTTGATGATTCTAGTAGCAGATATTTTGTTGTGGTGAAAAATGGAAGTTTGGAATTCTACGACGATAATGCAAACTTTGTCGCTACTTTGAATGATCCTGTTGGGCCCTATAGTGCCATTTCATTCTACGCTACTCCAAGGTTCTTTACACCTCCTGCTAAGAGGGACTTTGAACCTATAGAAGTTGCCAAGCGTTTCTATTTTGAGAGGAGAATAGATTCCTATAAGCTTCCTGATGGTTTCTGTATATTCACCATTGCTCATGATCTACCGAGTCTTTCAAGGTTTGGTATCCAGGTATCTTCCGATTATTTTGGAAATTCTGGAAGGGTTATAGGCATTAAAAGGACAGGAGATAGGAGAATTATGAATTTCTACGTGGCCATTGAAACTCCAAAATATTACAATGCCTATGCTCTTGATTTCTCTCTAGGTAAGCTTGATAAGACCAATCTTTATATCATTCAACTGAGTTATCTAACGAATGTCAATAAGGTTAGGATAGATATTTATAAGATTGGAAAAAGGGAGAGCTAAAGGGCTTCTTCTCCCCTTTCTCCAGTCCTTATCCTAATGACTTCCTCTATATTTGTAACAAATATCTTGCCGTCTCCTATTTTACCTGTGTAAGCTGCGTTTCTTATTGCTTCTATAACTTGTTCTACCATGTTATCTGAAACAACCACCTCTATTTTAACTTTCGGTAGAAAATCAACTATGTATTCAGCTCCTCTATATATTTCAGTATGACCCTTTTGCCTTCCAAATCCTTTAACTTCTGTAACGGTCATACCTGTTATTCCGATTCCTCTTAAAGCTTCTTTTACCTCGTCGAGCTTAAAGGGTTTTATCACCGCTTCTATCTTCTTCATTCTTACCTCCCCTCGGAATTGTTATGAATCTTTTAAAGAATTCCCATGAGCTTGGCAAGTACATGCCATCAGGTACGAATCCTGGTAGTCCTTCTATACTGGGTTTTCTTATATTCTGTGTCTTATAGAAGTTCCTCCATCTTATGAGCATAGTTGGGGTCATCTCTAGATGGAACTGTAAGGCATAAACATTGTTACGATATACAAAGGCTTGATTTGGTACCCATTCACTGTAAGCTAGCCTCAAAGCTCCGGCTGGTAGGTCAAAGGTCTCTTCATGCCAAGTGAAAACTCTTAAACTTCTGGGAAAGTGTGAAAAGAGATAATCTATCAGGGCATACCTTGTCATATTAACTTCAATCCATCCTATTTCTGGAACTGATTTATATACCTTTGATCCTAATACCTTTGCTATCATTTGGGCTCCTAATCCAACTCCTAAGACGGGCTTTTCTGTTTTCATGAAATTTTCGAGTGTTTCAAGTTCCCTTTTTATGAATCCATACTTTTCTATTTCATTTACACTCTGTGGACCACCAAGGACAATTAGATGTGAAAAGTTGCTATTATCTTCGGGAAATTCCTCTTTATAGGTGTCGAAGTATTTGTATTCTATGTTGTGCTCGACTAGAACTTCTTCCCAGAGACCAAGAGTTTCTATATCTAGGTGTCTAAACACCATTATCCTCTTCAACTTGAAACCTCCCTTTAAGTGTCCTTTTTCACTATTTCGTTATTCCTACCAAATTTAAAATTATACCCAAATAAAGTTTAAACAGCTTTAACAAAAAGGTCAAGTTTTATTTGAACCGTATGTAACAAGAGCTACTCCTATTATTATAATGATGGTTCCGAGCAATCTGTTTTTAAAGTGTTTTTCGTTGAAAAAGATCTTGCCGTATATAACCGATATTATAAGGTTAAGTTTACCCACTGAGGAAACGTAGGATATATTGGTGCTCTCGATCGCCTTCATGAAAGATACTGTGCCTATACCGAATAGTATCCCTATTAGTAACGTTTTTTTCTTGAAGATTATACCCTTTGGGTCTAGGGGTTTTTTAAGAGCTTTTGAGAGAACTATAAATGTCAAAGTAAAAGTTACAGTATACCATAGAGAGAAGGAATAAACGTCAGTGTATCTCAGGCTTATTTTTGCTATGGATGTATCTATGCTAAATATGAATGCTGCAGCTATTGTGAAAATGCCTGCTTTCGATTTTAAAATATTCTTTATTGGTTTTGTAAAACCCTGTCTGAGATCCTCTATGCCGAGAATGTAGCTACCAAGACAAACTAAAATTATTCCAGCTAGTGGTATCAGAGAAGGTGGCTCATGTAAAACTATTATGGATGAAAGGACCATGAATACTGGTGCAAAGCTTGTGAGAGGTGCAACTACAGAGATTTCTCCCATCTTGAGTGCTTTCATATAAAGAAGTGAAGCAGCTATATCACCCAGTATTACGATTGTTATATAGAGGAAGGCGTTTAAATTGGGTATCTTTAAATCGGATTTTGATAGGTAAAATAATGCTATTAAAGGTATAGCCCACAGGAATCTTGACATTAATGCATTATACTCGTTTTCCCCTTTTGACATCCCAATCTTATTTATAAGGTCTGATGTTGCCCAAGAGAAGGCGGCAAGAAAGGCGAATAAGAACCAGGTTTCAGACATATCTTTCTACCCAATCTATTACTTCTCTTGTTCCATCTGCTAGTAACCTTTTGCTTTTCGGAAGTTTTTCTAAGTTGAACAGTTTTGCAAGGTCCACTTTTTCGATTCTATCCTCAAAAGCGATGGTTATAGCCCATTTTGCTTCTTCCATAGTTTCTGCATTGATAACATCTTCAAGTACCCTCTTTCTGTAGAATAGTAGGCCACTAATATCCGCCATTACCATCTCGCTTAATAGACCGTAGCCTACCTTTCCTATTATGAAATCACTACTTGCTACAACTTCATGGAAGTTTGTAAAGTCGTTCACTTCTAGGAAATTCGTACTTTCTATTCTAAATCTACTCTCTCCGATCCACAATATGTTTCTACATTTCTTTGATATCTCTGACATTATAGATTTTATCATTTCAACTAGTCTATTGCTTTTAAGGTAGTGTCCGCCAAGGGTTACCGCTCCTATAAGAGAAGGCCTGTAAGTTGTGAGAAGTGTTTTCCTCAGATCCTTAACTCTATCCCAGTCTATTTTCCTAGCTATGATAGGTATTCTCACTATGTTTCTAAATGGCCTATTTTCACTTTCAAAGGGTAGTATTAGAGCTAGTGTTGCTTTACTGTAGGCTATAAAAAATTCTTGAAGTTCTCTTAAATCCCTCTCTTGAAGTATAAAGGAGTATTCATCCCACCAGTTTATGTTCGTTATGGCTATCGATGGGATACCTAATTTCTCTGCTACGTTAAAGGCCCAGGGAGTTATATCCGATATTATTAAACATGGTTTTAATTTTTTGAGTCTTGACGTTTCCGATTCTATCCATTTGTCTTTAAGATTTATCACTTTGATTACTTCTTTTTCTACATCTTCTTCCTTGAAGGGATACTCTCTCGGGAATATAGGGTCTCCTTGAAATTCTGTACTTTCTATCGTAAGGAGATCTCTAAATCTTTCTTTTAGATAGTGGAAAGCATCCTTAAATCTGTTTACTACCGTGATTTTGAAACCTCTATCTAATAGCTCTTCGATTACTCTTAGACTTCTGGTTAGGTGTCCCCATCCATTATCGGATATATAGTATACAATCCTTCTGACTTTCATCTTCTACTGAAATAGTATTTCTAGTGTCGAATCCTTTAGGGATGCCCTTTTTACTTCTCTGTTCATAAGGGCCTTTGGAAGGTAGAAGTGCTTTTTGTAATTTCCTATGACTATTATAAGGTCTTCATTTTTATGGTAAACTTCCAATTTACCCTTCTGGGGATTCTTAAGTAGAATCTTAAGTATAAAGGAGCTGTTTGTTTCTGTTATTTCAAAAGGTTTGTCTTTATATAAAACTTCATCAGGCATCCTTTCTCCGTATATCATTTTGCCGAGTTTTCTCAGTTTGTCAAATCCTATAACCTCTTCGTATCGATTTGATACCATTATTATTGGGGTAGGTTCGAAACACCGCTTTATATACTCTATATACTTTCTTTGAATTTCAAATAGGGGATCTTCTTCTGAAACTACTTTGTTGACCACTATGGCATCTACTGGAAAGCCAAATAGATGTAGGTAAGTGTAGGCCTTTTCAGTTTCCTTTATAACCATCTTTTCTGGATTAGTTACTATCCTTACAGAGGATACATCAGGATTTTGAAGGGTATAATAAAGATTGTAAACCTGGTGGAAAAGTTCTTCAAGGGTATCATAGGTTTCATCTTCAGGTAGTGGCATATCGGTTACCATTCTAGCTGCTGGCCTTACTATTTTTAAAATCTTCTTGTGTATGGGAAGGAATTTCGATACCCACCAGCTTATACCATCTGGCAAGCTGAGTAGCCTTAGTGTTTCACCAGTTGGTGCTGAATCGACTATTATTGTGTCATAGCATCCTTCTTCAAAGTGTTTGTTTATCCACAAAAAACATGAAATCTCTTCCATTCCTGGAAGGATTGACAACTCTTCAGCCTTAATTTCATCTATTTTTTGCCACCGTAGTAGACTCTTTAAATACTCCCTTAACTTCCCCCAGAATCTCTCTACAGAGTAGTAAACGTCTACTTCTTGAGCATAAAAATTTTTTGCTATTTCTATTGGCTCTGGGGGTACTTCAGTATCGAGCGCATCAGATAGGGAGTGTGCTGGATCTACCGATATAACTATCACTTTCTTACCAAGTGAGGCTAGATATGCTCCCGTCGCTACAGAGATCGTTGTTTTTCCTACTCCTCCCTTACCCGTGAAAAGCAGTATCCTCAATTCTTACTCCTCTTCTACCTCTATTTTTTTGATTTCCTGGTTTTTTTTACTTTCTATCTCCTCTATCCTTTTGTCTATAAAAGCTCTGAGCGCAAGTAACACTTCCTTTCTTGCATTCTTTATATGTTTTTTGCTCTCTTCCGGCACAAATGAAAAGATGTCATCTATAAAAGATTCCCAGGCTTTGCACATGTATTCTATCCACTTACCACTCATATCTCATACCTCCTGGTTTATTTTGGCAACCTTTTCTATTTGTAATTTCGATATTATATTATACTAGTACAGAGATAAAAGTTAAAGGAGGAGCTAATGGCTAAAGAACACTTTGTTAGGAAGGAGTTTAAAAACTTTACACCCGATGATCCTTATTACGAGGGTAGAAAATATCCAGAGCCTACAGTTTGCGAGATGTGTAATGCAACTTATAAGGATGGAAGATGGTCATGGGAAAAACCACCTAAGGGAGTAGAAGCGAATTACACCCTCTGCCCCGCATGTAGAAGGATTAAGAATAAGTATCCCGGTGGTGTACTAAAGCTGACAGGTGATTATCTCCTTGAGAAAGAGGAGGAAATAATCAATCTTATAAATAATAAGGCAGAGGAAGAGATGACTTATAGACCTTTGAACAGAATAATTTCTATAAAGAAGGAAGATGGTGCTATAGTGATTGAAACGACTAGTCCCTCTCTTGCCAGACTGCTGGGTGAGGCTGTGTATAGAGCTCACAAAGGTGAGCTTGATATCAGGTATAAAGAAGGGGAGAAGTTTGTGGAGATCTTTTGGAGTAGGATTTTAGAAGATAAGGAGGGTGAAGAAGATTAAGGAAGTACTGGGTAATACCAAGGGCTTACAGAAACATCAGCTTAGACAACTATCAAAGTTGTATGAGAAAAGGGTAAAGGGGGAGGTAGTTTCTCAAGATATAGCTAAGATAATAGCCAGTATTTCAGCTGATACAGGTAGACAAGTCGGTCTTCTTGTAGATAGAAAAGGGAATATAACACATGTTATAGTAGGTGATAGTCGAGGTATAGTTATACCGGATCTCTCTTATTTTAGGTATTACCCTGGGAGGCTTAAGGGTTTAAGATGTATACATACACATTTTGGCGGAAAGTGTATAGATGATGAGGATATTACCGATCTTTTGATGCTTAGGTTGGATGCGATGGTTGTTGTTGAGGTGACTGAAGAAGGTTTGCCTGGAAGGGTTGAGATGGCCTATCTTCTACCTCCGAATCCTAAGGGTGAAAGATACAATATTATAAAATGGCCGCATCCTAGTAGGATAGATCTTGATTTTGAAAGTTTCATAAAAGACCTTGAGGATCAAATCTACTATAATGTTTTTACTTCTGATGGTAGGAACTATGAAGAAAGAGCTATACTTGTTTATGTATTCACTCCAAAGGATTGGCTCTACGCGGATTACTACATGATGGAACTTGAGCGGCTCTGTGAAAGTGCGGGAGTTAAGGTGCTCGATAAGGTTGTACAGAAGGTCAAATCTTATAATCCCCATTTCCTGATCGGTAAAGGAAAGATACAGGACATAATAATAAAGGCTCTTTATCTCGGTGCTACTATGTTGATCTTTAATGAGGATCTCTCGCCAACTCAACTTAACAACATAGTTGAACTAACTGACCTTAAGGTAATAGATAGGACGCAACTTATACTGGATATATTTGCAAGGAGAGCTATCTCTAGGGAAGGTAAACTTCAGGTTGAGCTAGCTCAGCTAAAATATACCTATCCTAGAATAATAGGTAGAGGGACTGCAATGTCAAGGCTTGCAGGAGGTATAGGTGGTAGGGGACCTGGTGAGACGAAATTAGAAATAGATAGAAGGGTCATAAAAAAGAGGATATCGATTCTTGAAGATAGGCTTAGAGAACTTATGAAGGAGAGATTGGAAAGGAGAAAAGCCAGAAGAAAAAGTGGTATTCCGGTAATTTCTCTTGTAGGATACACGAACGCTGGGAAAACTTCGCTACTAGTTGCTCTAACTGGTAGCAATGGCTATGTTGCGAATAAGTTGTTTGCTACCCTAGATCCACTTGCGAGGACTTTTTACGTAGATGGTGTCGGAAAATGTATATTAACTGATACAGTCGGTTTTATAAGAAGGATGCCTGAAGACATCAAAGTAGCCTTTAGAGCCACATTAGAAGAGCTCTATGAATCTGACATTCTCTTACACGTTATAGATCTTTCAAGTCCCTTTATGGAAGAAGAGATCGAAGTTGTAGAGGGAATGTTAAAGGAGATGGGACTTATGGATAGACCTGTTATAAGGGTTTACAATAAGGTGGATCTTGTTGATGAAGAGTTCGCTAAACATTTTGAATCAAATGGCAATATCGTTATTTCTGCGAAAAAGAGGATAGGACTTGATAATCTACTTGTAGCTATAGCGAGAGAGCTTACTCCAATTCTGGGTACTCCCTGATAAATCTACTCGCCCATTCGTAAAATGTTCCGTCAAGTATCTTTTCTCTAGCTGTGTCAACTAAGTTTTTAAAAAAGGTAAGATTGTGTATGGTGTTGAGAGTGTAGGAGAGGAGTTCTTCGTTGTGAAATAGGTGCCTTAGATAGGCTTTTGAAAAGTTTCTACATGCATAGCAGTTACAGTTTGGATCTAGCGGTGATTCATCCTTTTCATATCTACTATTTTTGATTTTCACCTTTCCTTCTGATGTGAATAAAAGACCGTTTCTAGCACATCTCGTTGGTAACACGCAGTCGAACATATCTATCCCGTTCATTATTCCGAACACTATGTCTTCTGGTTTTCCAACACCCATCAAGTATCTTGGTTTTTTAGCAGGGAGCAATTCTGGTACAAATTCTATCATTTCCCACATCAGGCCTTTTGGTTCTCCCACTGAAATCCCTCCTATTGCATAACCTGGGAGATCTAGATCTATGAGTTGTTGAGCGCATGCTTCACGCATCCTCTTGTCCATCCCTCCCTGGATTATTCCAAATAGATAGTTTTTACTCCATACTTTTTTGCTTCTTTTTGCCCATTCTACGGTGAGTTTTACGGATTCCTCTATTTCTCTGGTATCTGCATCCCATCTACAACACCAATCTAAAGGCATCATTATATCTGAGTCAAATATTTCCTGTATTTCTACGATTCTTTCTGGGGTGAAGAAATGGTAGGATCCGTCAATATGCGATCTAAATTCAACTCCATCATCCTTTATTTTTACCATGTTGCTTAGACTGTATACCTGAAAACCACCACTATCGGTGAGTATTGCTTTGTTCCATCCTATGAATCTATGCAGTCCACCTACTTCCCTTATAACCTCAATTCCAGGCCTGAGGTATAGGTGGTATGTATTTCCCAGTATAATATTGTAACCTAAACTTTTGATTATCTTCCAATCTACAGCTTTTACGGTCCCTATAGTTCCAACAGGCATGAAGGTAGGGGTGTAAATTATGGCCCTTTCGGTTTCGATTAGCCCCACTCTGGCTTTTGACTTTCCATCTTTTCTAATTAGCCTAAAGAAATCGGTCTTGACAGTTTTCATGGTGGAGAAAATATATACAAAATAAACATCCATTTAAAGGGGGTAGGATGAAGAGGTATAAGAAGCTTGCCGAGGCTGTTTTAGAGAGGGCTATAGTAGATCTTTTAAAACCTATAGTTGAAGAGAAGAGAAGAGGTGTTGACTGGATTACAGCCTACAAATGGATATTTGACCCAAATTGGCCTAGTGTTCTAAAATTTGAACTATGCTGTGATGCTCTTGGGCTTAATTCTGAGGAAATAAGGAGAGTTTTGAGAAAGGCTTGCTACAATAAAAGACTCGCAAAAGAAATACTTCTTAGAAGCAAAAAAATGGAAGAGGTTAAGCTTGAGGAAGAGGAAAGTTAAGCCCCTTTTCTTTTGTTTTTGTCATATATTATTTTCAAACCTAAAAGTGTTAGGTTAGGCTCTACTTTTTCTATGTATTTGCTACTTGTTGCCAAAAGTGTGGCGTAACCACCTGTTGCTATTATCTTTGCTCTCCCGATTTCTCCCATGATCCTTTCTATCATTCCATCCACGAGGCCTACGTAACCATAGAATACCCCTGATTGCATACTTTCTACGGTATTTTTGCCTATTACCCTTTGGGGTTTCTGTAAATCTATCCGGGGTAGCTGTGCAGTCTCTCTGAAAAGAGCCTCCATCGAAATTCCTATGCCCGGTGAGATAGCTCCTCCTAGATATTCGCCCTTTTCTGATACAACGTCGAAAGTCGTTGCTGTTCCAAAATCTACTATTATTAGAGGACCTCCATATAGGTGATATCCTGCTACAGCATTTACGATTCTGTCGGTCCCCACTTCCTTTGGATTCTCTACTAGAACACTTATCCCCGTTTTTACCCCTGGGCCAACTATTACTATATCAGCTTCTTTCGTGATCTTTAGAAGGGCTTCTTTTAGAATGTTGGTAAGTGGCGGTACTACACTCGATATTGCTATTCCTTCTATTTCTTCTGCGTTTAGTCCTTCCATTTCAAAAAGGTTTTTAACCAAAACGGATATTTCGCAGGGAGTTCTTCTCCTTTCAGAACTTATCCTCCATGCATAAGTCAGTTCGTTTCCCTTAAACAGCCCAAACACTATATTTGTATTTCCTATATCACAGGTTAAAATAATGGCGTTCCTCCTTTTGCTAAGTATCTTTCCAGTATTAAAGAGGCGCTAATCGCATCCTTATATTTTTTTCTTTTACGCCAATCTTTAATTTGAAGTTTTAGAATTTCCTCAGCTTCTTCCGTTGTGAAACTCTCGTCTACAAAATAAACGGGAACGCTGAACAATTCAGAAATTTCTTTCGCTACTTTTTTTATTTCTTCTATGATTGATAGAGTTTCTCTCTTTCTGAATTCAGGTAATCCTATAACAATTTCCTTTATACCCTTTGATTCCCTTATTCTTTCTATTTCGTCTAAGATTTTATGCCTTTCAACTACCTTGTAAGGTTGAGCTATTGAGCCCGTTGGGTCACATATAGCTATACCACATTTCTTGATCCCAAAATCTACGGCCACTATCCTCATATAATGGTAGTTACATTATGATACATATCTGTTCAATATGGAGATAAGAATCTCCTTGGGTTGTACTCCAACTAGCTGTTCCACAACTTTACCTTCTTTGAAAAGGAGTAAAGTTGGAATCGCTCTTATGCTGAATCTTACCGCTAAGTTTGGATTTTCATCTACATTTACCTTGCAAACCTTTACTTTACCTTCAAATTCTTCAGCTAATGCATCTATTGTTGGTGCTATCATTCTACAGGGAGCACACCAAATAGCCCAGAAATCAACCAACACGGGAATATCGGATTGGAGCACTTCCTTTTCGAAGTTAGCCTCATTAAGTTCAGTTACCTTTCCCATGTTTTCCTCCATTTCCTAATATTCTGATAAAGCTATAGCTTGGTTGCTTCAAAATGCCGGGGCCCAGAGTTGAACTGGGGACACGCGGATTTTCAGTCCGCTGCTCTACCGCCTGAGCTACCCCGGCTACCGTTGTAAGCTATTAATATAGCATTGGCTTAAATCTGTCAATATCTATTTAATCGTTTTTGTTGCATTTTCTGATGAGGTTAGATGTTCCTCGGCTACTTCTATGTACAGGCTTATTCTTCTATTTCTAGGATCGAAGGGATTTTCTTTTATGAGTGGTTTTGTGTCGCTGTAGCCGGTGATCTTGGTAACCTTTTCTACTGGTAAACCTACTTCTACCATGTACTTGAATGCTGATGAAGCACGAAGAACCGAAAGTTCCCAATTGTTAAGGTTATTCCCTTTGTAGGGGGTTGCGTCAGAATGTCCTTCTATTTCTATCGTAATAGGTTCCTCTTTTACGGAATCTGTTATAAGTTTTAGTATTTCTTTTGCCTCTTGGGTTGGTTCTGCGCTACCAGGATTAAAGAGTGGTTCACCTGCTAGATCGGTTATCTCTATCCTTAAGCCCTTTTCTAAAACTTCTATTCTTAAATGTCCACTTAGAGCTTTTAATCTTTCTGTTAGACCTTTGCCGATTTCTCCCTTTATCTTTTCGATTACAGTTCTAGTTTTGGAGAATTTTAATACACTTGTGCCACCCCTTGATTCGGGTGAGGCACTGGGAATTATGGATCTACCTGAGGGATTAAATATACTGAAAGTTTGAAAGTAATGTGCTACTCCTGCTCTCTTTTCAGGTGATACCATAGTTATCAGCCACATTAGAAGGAAAAAGGCCATCATCGCGGTTACAAAATCCGCATAAGCTACCTTCCAGCTACCTCCGTGGTGGCCTTCCCCTCCCTTTTTACCCCTTTTTACTATTATAACTGTTGTTTTCTCGTCCATTTCGGTTTCTCTTTACTTTCTGGACTTGATTGTTTCCTCTAGTTCCCTAAATGATGGTCTAAAGTGTGGTGGAATAGCTCTTCTCGCATATTCTAATGCTATCTGTGGGGGGGAACCTCCTACAAATGATACCAGTGCAGATTTTACAACTATAAGTAGGCTCTTTTTACTGTTTACCACAGCTTGCATTTTTCTAGCTGTTGGGCCTACAAAACCATAACACATGAGAACACCCATAAAGGTTCCAACAAGAGCTGATCCTATACTATGACCGAGGACTTCTGGTGGTTCGTTTATTTTACCCATTGTTAAGACTACACCGAGAACAGCAGCTACTATACCGAGCCCTGGAAGGGAATCCGCTATTGTCGTGAGGGTGTGTGCAGGCTCTGTCTCTTCCTCAATAGTGACTTCTATTTCTGTATCTAGTAAACTTTCCAGCTCATAGGGGCTCATAGTTGTGGTCATGATTGTTCTAAGGGTATCTGTTATAAAGTTTATCAGTAAGCGATCTTTTAGTATATTCGGATAATTATTAAAAATAGGACTATTTTGCGGTTCTTCTATATCCTGTTCTACGGCTATTAGACCTTCTCTTCTTACCTTTATAAATATATCGTTTAGAAGTAACAGTATATCCAAGTAATCGCTCTTTTTTACCTCTTCCTTTCCTAGTATCGCTCCTAATGCTCCCTGGATTACTCCCTTTACAACAGTAAAGGGCGATGATATCACAAGGGCTCCAAAGGCACTTCCAAATATTATAAGCCATTCAGCTGGCTGGATCAGAACTGATAGGTTTCCATGTTCCATTAAATATCCGCCTATTACACATCCGATAACTATGAAGATTCCTATTAAACTGGTCATTCCGAAAGCCTCTTTTTAGATAGTAATTCTCTCTGTTTTTCAAATACAAACCTTGCTAGAATTTCTAGTATTCTCTCGGTTGGGTTTAAAAAGTTAGCTCCTATTTTCCATCTGTTGTCTATCCTTTCACACCAAACCACTTTTGCAAGTACCTTTATTGCTGTTGGTATAGTCTCTTCTAGTATCATTTCTATTTCTAATATTTCGTCCTTTTTTATTTCCTCTTTAGTTTCAAAGTTTATCCCTCCAGCGCTAAGATTTACGAGTTTATATTCAAAATCATCCTCTGTTTTCTTTTTGGAGGTTAGGATGCTTATTATGAAATCCAATTTCGCATTTATGTATTTTAACCAGTCAGAGATTACTGGATCTTTTGGATATTCTAATGGCTTTGGGAACAGTATAGTTGGATCCCCCAGGATTGTAGGTGGCTTCATTAGATCTTTTTCTTCAGTTACCTTTTTATATTTTATCGGCATAAGGATTTCTACTCTTGCAAATTTTCTTCTTTCTTCCATATTTCAAGTAAGAACATAAAGGAGCCATAAAGTCAATGAAGTAAATGTAGGTATAGTTAAATTGTCATCTATTGGACTTACTAGTTCTATAAAACAACCAATTAATCCACTTAGAAAACTAATTTTGATTGATGTGAAAATTGAACCGATAATAGTTGCTCCTAGGATAAAACCTATACATCCCTCTACTGTTCTTTTTTTGCCGGTAAGGTTTATCTTAAACTTACCGATTGTCTTTCCCACTATTGTACTTGTCGCATCTCCATATGTAAGAGCTATCAAGCCTCCTAGTGTTACATATGGAGGGAATATAACTATGGTAAGAGCCATACCTATAAGAAAGGTGATACCTCCTATTCCTGGGTTATTAAGGTTTTCCTCCCTTTCGAATAGGTCTATTATCAATTTTATTAGGCCAATTTTTTCATATAACTTCGATTTAAGTACGATGAGGGATATCAGGGAGAGAATAGCGAGTACTATTCCTACAATTTTACCCCAGTGAAGATAAACAAGGATTATGATGGTTCCATTCGTCATATGAAATAACTGCCTTCTTATTTCGGTCACTATATCACTCATCTTGACAAAAGTTGAATATGGTATACCTATACCTAAGGAAATGGCTAAGTTCAAGCTCATATCGGATTTCGAACCAAGGGGAGATCAACCCAAGGCAATAGAAAAGCTCGTTGAATGGGTGAATAGTGGTGTTCCCTATATGACCCTCGTTGGAGTTACAGGCTCAGGTAAAACTTTTACCATGGCTAATGTTATAGCAAGAGTTAGTAGACCTACACTTGTGATCTCTCATAATAAAACTCTGGCTGCTCAGCTTTATTCTGAGTTTAAACATTTCTTTCCGGAAAATGCTATCTGTTATTTTGTTTCCTATTACGACTACTATCAACCTGAAGCTTACGTTCCACACCTTGATCTTTACATTGAAAAGGATTGCTCCATAAACGAGGAGATAGATAAGCTCAGGCATATAGCAACAAGTAGTCTATTGGAGAGAAGGGATGTCATAATAGTTGCGACGGTGAGCTGTATATACGGACTTGGTAGTCCAGAAGCTTACTATGGTATGGTTCTTACCTTAGATGTGGGTATGGAGATTTCAAGGAAAGAGATTGTGGATAAACTGGTCGAGATCCTCTATAGGAGGAACGATTATGATTTTACTAGAGGTATCTTTAGAATAAGGGGCGATGTTATAGAGGTATTCCCCAGTAACCTTGAGGATACAGCCTTAAGGATAGAGCTTTGGGGCGATGAGATAGAGAGGTTGTCTCTTATAGATCCTCTTACCGGTAGAGTTTTGGAAGATGTGGAAAGGTTCACTATTTATCCTGCGAGTCACTATGTTACTCCGCATAACATGATGGAAAGGGCTATAGCCTCTATAAAGGCTGAGCTTGAGGAAAGGGTAAAAGAATTAAAGGCTATGGGTAAGGAGATTGAGGCGGAGAGGTTATGGAGGAGAACCGTCTATGACCTTGAGATGCTTATGGAGGTTGGTTACTGTAAGGGCATAGAGAATTACTCTAGACATTTAACCGGCAGAAAGCCTGGTGAACCACCTCCTACTCTTATAGACTACCTACCAAGTGACGCTCTAATAATAATCGATGAGTCCCATGTTACCATACCCCAGCTGAGAGGGATGTATGAGGGCGATAGGACAAGAAAAATGAACCTTGTGGAATACGGTTTTAGGTTGCCAAGTGCTCTTGACAATAGACCTTTGAAATTTGAAGAGTTTATGTCAAAGGTTAATCAGATTATCTTTGTATCTGCAACACCAGGGGATTACGAACTCGAACTCAGTGGTCCTTATGTTGTTGAACAGATAGTAAGACCTACTGGACTTATGGAACCTGAAGTTTTTGTAAGGCCAACTAAGGGGCAGGTGGAGGATCTCTATAGAGAACTTCTTGAAGTTAAGAAACGTAACGAAAGAGCTTTGATAACGACTATTACGAAGAGGATGGCAGAGGAACTGGCGGACTATCTTAATGAGAGGGGTATAAAAGCTGTCTACCTACATTCTGAGGTTGATACTATAGAGAGGACAAGGATCATAAGAGATTTAAGACTTGGGGTTTATGATTGTATAGTGGGTGTGAATCTTTTGAGGGAAGGTCTTGATATACCAGAAGTTTCTCTTGTTGCTATACTAGATGCCGATAAGGAAGGCTTTTTAAGGTCTGAAAGGGCTCTGGTTCAGACTTCAGGTAGAGCAGCGAGAAACATAAATGGCAAAGTTATAATGTATGCCGACACGGTTACCTCCTCTATGGGAAGAGCGATAGGTGAGATGAGAAGGAGAAGAAAAATACAGGAGGAATATAATAGAAAGCATGGTATTACACCGCAGAGTATTAAAAAGAATATCAGAGATATACTGGAATCACCATATGAGAGGGATTATTACACCGTTAGTATTGATGATCAAAAGATTGATGTTTTTCTTAAACCCGATGAGATAGAAGCTATGATAAAGAAGCTAGAAAAGGAGATGAAGAAGGCTGCTAGTGAGCTTGCCTTTGAAAAGGCTATAGTAATAAGAGAGGAGATAAAAGCTCTTAAAAAGAGGTTAGAGGATCTGATGGAATCGAACGTGTGAATTCTGGCATAAATCTTGCTAATCTATCGAGAGAAATTATCGAGAAGGGGGTTGTAAATGGTTACCGAAAAGTTAGTTAATAAGGAGATGTTTACTTTTTTCTACGGTCAGAGGGTGGATACTCCCTTTACAAAGTGTGCATTTATAAGTGGGTTGCCTCTGGAGTTTGATGGTTTATTTTTGGTCCCTGGCTTTGGTATTCCCTATGGTTGTAAGTTGACGTCTCCTCTCATTTTCGAATATGATGCTGATTCTGAACAATTGTATCTTAGATCCATAATAGCTATATCTGAGGATGAGGGAATAGAATTGAGACATACATCAATAGTTGATTTATCCGGGGTGTTACTAGCCTTTGTCGCCTCTTCTTTCCCTGTTCATTCTATCTTTTATTCTGTAAGTTTGGACGATGGAGTTACATGGTCACGACCGAACTACTCAGGTATAGATGGTAGCCTTGTTTTTGCTGTGAGTAAAGGGGAGAACATTTTACTTGCTGTGAAGAGTGAGGATGAGATAGTACTTTGGAGTGGCAAAGATGTTAGTGCTTTAAGACCTGTGGGATTCAGATCTTGTGGAAATGTTGACTATAGTATTGCCTTAAGGTATATGGAAGACATGGTCTTTAATAGAGTGATAAAGGGTGTGTTTTAGTTGGGAGTCTACGAGTTGAAAAGAATTTTCTGGTACCTATTAATCCTGCTAACTGTATACGGGAGGGGATCTTTGATTGCAGCTAGCCTTTCTATAAAACCTAAGGAATACGTTCTAAAGAACGGTTTGAAGGTCATAGTTGTTGAAGATCATACTACACCTACGGTAACTTTCCAAATATGGTATAAGGTTGGATCTATGGATGAGACTTTTGGTAAGACAGGAATTTCCCATCTACTTGAGCATATGATGTTTAAGGGTACGGAAAAGTATGGTCCGGGGATGTTCTCAAAAATCGTATCTTTAAATGGTGGACAGGAGAATGCCTTCACGAGTAAAGATTACACTGTCTATTTCGAGAACTGGGGCGATAGTAAAAAGATAGATATATCAATGGAGCTCGAGTCTGATAGGATGGTGAATCTTAAACTGACCGAGGATGAGTTTAAGCGTGAAAAGATGGTTGTTATGGAGGAGAGGAGGTTGAGAACCGAAGATGAACCTACAAGTGTCCTTGTTGAAGAGGTTATAGCTGCGGCTTATAGAGCTCATCCTTATCACTGGCCTATTATAGGTTGGATGAGAGATGTAGAAAATATAACCCTTGAAGATCTTAATAAACACTATAAAAGTTACTACTGTCCCAATAATGCGGTTATGGTAGTGGTGGGTGATGTTAGTGGAGAGGAGGTTTGTGAAAAAGCTGAAAAATACTTCGGTTCAATAGAAAGGTGCCCTGATATAAAGAGACCTGACTTTGAAGAGCCTGAACAGAGAGGTGAAAAGAGATTGATAGTAAAACATAGTGAAGTAAGGATTCCTTCTTTATTCGGTGTTTTTCTTGTCCCCAATGGTAAGAGAGATGATAGCTATGCTTTAAGGGTTCTTTCCCTCATACTGGGTGAAGGTAAAAGCTCCAGACTTTATAAAAGGCTGGTGTTGGATGATAAGAAGGCGGTTACCGTTGAAACAGAGTATGATCCAATATCTAGAGGTAGTAAAGTAACTTTTGGCCTTTATATAGTTCCTGCACCTAACGTGAAATTGGAAGAGGTAGAAAGTGTTGTATGGGAAGAGATAGAAAGGATAAAAAGGGATGGGCCAACTAAGGAAGAGTTGGAAAAGGCAAAGAACAAGGTGGTAGCTTCTTTTATCTATGGGCTTGATTCCAACTTCTATAGGGCTATGCTGATAGGGATGTTGGAAGTTTGTGGTTTTAGCTTAGATTATGTGAATAGTTATGTAGATAGGATCTCAAGAGTAACGCCTGAAGACATTAAGAATGTTGCAAAGAAATATCTTACGAGGGATAACTATACAGTTGGATTCCTACTACCAGAGAAGAGGCAATGAGGAAATTAATTTTATCTTTGGTCTTCTTAGTTGGTTTTTGGAGGTTTTTGATGGCTGGTGAGGTAAATACAAACCTTATACCTGATGTTTTTAAGTTGAGTAATGGTTTGGAAGTGTGGTATATAGAAAGAAGTGTCCTACCTTTTGTTGTTTTTAAATTTGTCATTCCTGCAGGTAGTCTCTTCGACCCTGAAGGAAAAAAAGGGTTGGCTAACGTTGTATCTCAGATGCTTTTTGAAGGTTCTAAAAATTATTCTTCAAAAGACATAGCGGAAAAACTAGATTTCATGGGTGTGGATTATAGTGTCAGTGTTTCCAGGGATTATGCAACAATATATTTTAGGACACTTACGGACTATCTGGATGATACTCTTAAGATAGTAGCGGATGTCATACAAAATCCTACGTTTCCTCAGGAGGAGTTTAATAGGGTAAAGAAGGAGATAATCTCTGACATAATAAAAAGTGAAGAAGATCCTGGGTATGTTGCTTCAAAGACCTTCAGTTCTAAGGTTTATGGGAAAAATCATCCCTATGGTTATCCCGTTTATGGAAATGTCGATTCTGTTGAAGCTATAAGTCGTGATGATGTTATAAATTTCTACAGAGAACACTATAAACCTATTGGTTCTAGGCTAATAGTTGTTGGCAATATCTCTAAAGATAACCTTATTAAGATCCTCGAAAAGTATTTTTCCGGTTGGAATGGTGTTTCAGAAGGAATTCCGCCTGAACCTGAGATCAGAAGTGAATCTGGGACTTTCACGGTACTGAAAAATACAGCTCAGGCAACCGTTATAATAGGCCATCCCTGTGTGAGAAGGAGTAACCCTGATTTTATAAAACTTGTTGTGGCAAATCAGGTTTTTGGTGGCTCTGGTCTTACGTCTAGACTCTTTGAGAGAATACGTGAAAAGGGTGGTTATGCCTATTCTGTATATAGCTATGTTGACCCTACCTATTATACTGGTAGTTTTAAGATAGTTTTTCAAACTGAAAATAGTAGGGTTAAGTCTGCCATTACGGAAGTTATAGAAGAACTTAGGAGATTCGTAAAGGGTGGTGTGACAAGTGAAGAGCTCAGTATGGCAAAAAGCTATCTAATTGGCAGTTTTCCTTTAAAACTTGACACAAATGGAAAAATAGCGGATTATCTAGCCTTTGTTAGTTTCTATAATCTTGCGAAGGACTATCTCGTTAGATATCCAAAGGAGATTGAATCTGTTACCATTGAGGATGTCAGGGAGGTTGTCAAAAAGTACATAAGTTCTGATAAAATAACGACTGTCATAGTTGGTAATGTGGAGGTAAAATAATCTTTTTCTTAAGGTCTTCTGCTTGAAACAGTATCTCCAGCAAGGTATCTGTAGGTGTTTTGTTAGGTTGCATCTCAAATATTATCAAGCCGTTATCCAATATGTTACGTAACCCTACTATTTTAAGGGCGTTGGTTGTTACCATTTTGAATATCTCTGCTATAGGTATTCTCTCTAGCAAGAATAAAAGTCTCATTTCTTCCCAGAGATTTAGGTTTGGGCTACTACCTAACCCATCTGTACCTATTGCTACATTTATGCCTCTATTCATTAGATTTTTTATAGGTGCTACCTTACCGCTGAAAAATAGATTACTTCTTGGGCAAACTATAACCGAATTTTTCAACCTTGAGACTATCTCTATGTCCTTTTCTGTTACCTCTACGAAGTGTACTAGTGCCTTTCTTATCCCTCTGTATCCTATTTTGATCAGGAACTCACTCGGAGTGCTGAAACTTTCTGTTTCCCTTTTTCTTGAAATTATAGGGTAAATAACCTCCTCAAATCTGTTGTTTTTGCCGGTCAGGAATTTCTGTTCTTCTTCTGTTTCAAGGAAGTGCATAACAAAGCTTTTTTTTCTGTATCTCTCTACTATCCTTTTTGCAAGGTTTTGGGATACACTGTAGGGCGCATGTAAACTTATCATCATGTTTTTTGGAATTTCGGGGATTTCTGTTGAATCCTTCCCTATGATTTCAAAAAAGGGGGTTATGGGATCATTACTTTCCGTTACCATATTCCTGGTTATATCGTAGATTCTCGTGACTCCTATGTTTATTAATCCTTCTATTTTCTTATCCACATTTTCGTATCCCCTCTTGGGGTTAACCTCCTCCTTTATGATTTTTACTATCCACTTTATAAAATCCCTTTCGTTTATAGGTTTATGGAAGTCTAGGTGTGTATGTGCATTTATCAAACCTGGGATGGCAAAACCTTTATGGGTAAAGTGGCCATCTTCACTTTCCTTTATGGTTAGGTAGTTTTTGCCTAGTTCAATAGAGGGATTTTTTAGGATGTTACCCTCTAAGAATAGATAACCTTCGATCCTTATTTTTTTAGCCGTCATTTTTGCACATACCCTTTGACAATATAAGCCATATACATTAATTTATTTCAAGAGAAGGAGGTAAAGGGATATGTTTGAGAATTTTAGTGAAGGTGCAAGAAGAGCGATAATAATAGCAAGAAGCGAAGCCGAGAAGTATCAGCACGATGCACTAACGACCGCTCATCTTCTCCTGGGAATAATAAAGGAAGGTTCTGGGCTTGCTATAGTTGCTCTTGAGAGGCTAGGTGTCGACATAAGTTACCTAAAACAGGAGATAGAACATAGAATCCCATATGGAAGAAGAGGATTTATAGTCGGCACGATTCCCTTTGGTCCCGATGCCAAGAAAGCTCTTGAGTACGCTGAGAAAGAATCGCGCGATCTTGGTCATGATTATATAGGTACTGAACATATACTCTTAGGGATAGCCCTTGAAAAGACAGGTCTTGGTGGCAAGATCCTTAGAAGGATGGGAGTTGAGCCGGAGGAGTTAAGAACAGAGATAATAGAGATAACTGGCGAGCAGATATTTTCTAGAAGTGAAAAAGCTAAAAAGACTCCGGTACTCGATGAGTTTGGAGTTGACCTCACGAAGCTTGCAAAGGAAGGTAAACTCGATCCTGTAATAGGAAGGGAAAAGGAGATAGAGAGGGTTATTCAGATACTCTGTAGGAAGAAGAAGAACAATCCTGTTCTAATAGGAGAACCTGGAGTAGGTAAGACCGCTATAGTTGAAGGTCTAGCTCAAAGGATAGTCGAAAGGAATGTACCAGAACCACTTCTTAACGCTAGGATTATAGCGATAGATCTTGGTGCTATTGTTGCAGGTACTAAGTATAGAGGTCAGTTTGAATCTAGGATGAAGGCGATTATAAAAGAGGCTGCAAGTTGTGAAGATATAATACTTTTTATAGATGAGTTACACACACTTGTTGGAGCAGGAGCTGCTGAGGGATCGGTAGATGCGGCTAATATGTTGAAGCCCGCTCTAGCGAGGGGAGAGATAAAGGTAATAGGTGCGACTACCCTGTCCGAGTATAGGAAGCACATAGAGAAGGATGGTGCATTGGAGAGAAGATTTCAGATAGTTTTAGTAGAACCGCCAACAAAAGAAGATACGATCCTTATACTAAAAGGGCTTAGGAGGAAGTACGAAGAGTATCATGGAGTTAAGATTACGGATGAGGCAATAGAGAGTGCGGTAAGACTCTCTGAAAGGTATATTACGAGTAAGTTCTTACCGGATAAGGCTATAGATTTAATCGATGAAGCCTGTGCTATGGTAAAGGTGAGAAATTACGTTTTACCTGAGGAGATAAGAGAGGCAGAAGTAGAACTTGATAGAATAGTTGAAGAAAAGAGAAGAGCAATGGAAGAGCAGGATCTAGAGAAAGTAACTCTTCTTAGAGGGGAAGAGTCGCGGTTGATTAAGAGGTTAAGAGATTTGAAAAGAGAGTGGAAGAGCGAAAGTTCGCTTGACAATCTTGTCGTTACGGAAGATGATGTTGCATTAGTTGCTTCAAGGATAACCGGAATTCCTCTAACAAGGATAAGTGAGAGTGAGGAGAAGAAGCTCCTTACACTTGAAGATGAGATGAAGAAGTATATAGTCGGTCAGGATGAAGCGATTGAAAAGATAGCAAGGGCAATAAAGAGATCTAGATCCGGTTTAAGAGTAGTTACAAGGCCTATAGGTGTATTCTTCTTCCTCGGTCCTACTGGTGTAGGTAAAACTAGGACAGCTGAGGTGTTAGCGGAGCTTCTATTTGGTACCAAGGATGCGCTTATAAGGGTAGATATGTCCGAGTATATGGAAAGGTTTAACGTGTCTAGACTTATAGGTGCACCGCCCGGTTACGTGGGTTATGAAGAAGGAGGACAGCTTACCGAAGCTGTAAGGAGACGTCCTTATAGTGTTATCCTCTTTGATGAGATAGAGAAAGCTCATCCTGATGTTTTCAATCTGCTTTTACAGATATTCGATAGTGGTAGATTAACTGACGCTTATGGTAGAGTTGTTGATTTTAGAAATACAGTTATAATTATGACATCCAATATAGGAGCCAAGGGATTCTTCAGGAATGTTACACTTGGGTTCAAAGATGAAGATAAGAGTTTGGACTCTATAAAGGCAGAAGTTATGAGTGCCTTTAAGAAGAGATTCCCGCCTGAGTTTATAAATAGGCTGGATGATGTCATTATCTTTAATCCTCTTACCAAGGAGCACATGTTCAGTATTCTTGAGATAATCCTGAATGAAGTTAAGGAGATGGTTAGTGAAAAAGGTTACGAACTTGTAGTTACTGAGAGAGCAAAAGCCTTCCTTGTTAAGAAGGGTTACAATCCACAACTCGGTGCAAGACCTTTAAGGAGGGCAGTGGATAGATATCTTGTAGACCCATTATCCGAGGAGGTAATCGCTGGAGCTTTTCCTGTTGGTTCAATAATAGTTGCAGATTCCACTGGTAATGATATAAGGTTTAGAAGGAAAACCGGTAGAAAGGGGGCTACTGTATAGGGTGGAGAGTATAGCCTTTAGAAGATCTTATTTCAATTTAGTTTTGTTCTTAGTGTCTTTATTATTCTTTCTTTTTATTTCTCCGGTTTTGGGAGAAGATTTGGCCGTTCCAATAGTGAAGGGTGTAGATGTTAAGGGAAATTCCAGGATAGATAAGGATACTATAATGTTTAATATCTCAATGAAGGAAGGGATGCCTTTTTCTATAGAGAAGGTAAGGGAAGATGTGAAAAAACTCTATGATACAGGTTTCTTTGAGACAGTAGAAGTTGATCTTGAGCCATTTGAAGGTGGTGTGAAGCTAACTTATATAGTCAAAGAGGAACCAGTCGTCAGAAAAGTGACTATTGAGGGTAATAAGGCTATAAAGGAAGCGGATATAAGGAAGGAACTGACCCAGTTCAAGTATAATCTCTTTAATGAAAAGGTTGTTAGGGAGAATGTAAATAAGATAAAGCAGATGTACCAGGCAAAGGGATACTATAATGTAAAGGTGGATGTACTTACAGCCAAATTCGAGAATTATGTGGATCTTACGTACAAGATTAACGAAGGTAAAAAGGCGAGTGTAGCGAAAGTAGAGTTCATTGGTAATAAAGCTATAAGTTCTTCCGAATTGAAAGAACAGATGATGACAAAGGAAAAGACCTTATTCAGTACCATAACAGTTTTTATAAAGCAGTTTATGGGTAAACCAGCGACATTCTATTATATAGAGGATCTTCTCAATGCTGATATAATGAAGATAAGACAGTATTACAAGGATAAGGGATTTTTAAAAGCTCAGGTTGGTGACCCTATAGTGGATATAAAGGGTGATAGAATCTATATAAAGGTGCCTATAGAGGAGGGACATAGATACAAGGTTATCAACGTGGATGTTAAAGTTGACTCGGAGGATCCCTATAAAGTAGATGAACTTAAGAAAATGATAGGTTTGAGGAAGGGTGAATATTATAGTGCGGAGACTGTGAGAAAAGACGTGGAGACCCTTACCGACGCTTTTGGGGCAAGAGGGTATGTTAATGCTGACGTAAGGCCTCTTGTAGATACTGATGATGTTAACCATATTGTTAAGGTGACCTATAGAATAGAAAAAGGGGAGAGATTTTACGTTGGTAGGATATTCATATCAGGTAATGTTAAAACGAGAGATAAGGTAATAAGAAGGGAGATACCTCTAGCTGAAGGAAAAGAGATGGATTCTGTGGCTTTAAAGATAGCTAAGAGAAGATTGGAGAGTCTAGGGTATTTTTCTAATGTTAATATAGAGAATAAGCCAAGTAGTACCCTGATAGAACCAAATAAAAAGTACATGGATGTGTTTGTAAAGGTAGAGGAACGACCAACGGGTAGTATTATGCTTGGTGCTGGTTATTCTACGACTGAAAAGATAGGAGTGATGGGTTCAGTTAGCGAGAGTAACCTATTTGGTTTTGGGATAAGAGCAACGCTTACCGCTGATATTTCTGGTACAAGAAAGGACTATGACTTGAGTGTATTTGAACCCTATCTATTTGACAAGCCGATATCTCTGAGTACTAGACTATTTAACTGGAGATACGAGTATGATACCTATACTGAAGAAAGTACGGGTATTTCTTTTGTATTCGGTAAGAGGGTCTTTAATCCCTATATAACTTTGTCGCTGGGGTACGAATTTAGAAGGTCGAAGTTGAAGGATATTTTGGATAGTGCTCCCCAGTTTATAAAGGATGTTTATAAAGAAGGTGAAGGTACAGCTAGTTCTATAATCATAGGATTAACACAGGATGTAAGAAATAGTAATGTTTTCCCTACGGAAGGTTTCTTGCGAAGTGTTAGTCTAAAACTAGCCGGTCTAGGTGGAGATTATAAATATACCAAACTGTTTATGGAGTATAGCTACTATAAACCCTTTGCTTCTCTTTTAAAGGGAGGAATTTTACATCTTAGGGGCAGATTCGGTTTGCTTGAGGAATGGGGTACTAGCGATAAGAACCCTCTATTTGAAAGGTTCTATGTGGGAAGCCAAGATACTGTAAGAGGTGCGAAATATGAGGAGGCAACGCCATCGGAAGGGAGCAATGCGGTAGGTGGTACGAGGGAACTCATATTTAATGCAGAGTACCTCTTCGATCTTGTGGGAGATCTTAAGGGTCTAGTATTCTTCGATATGGGTGCTGCCTTTGATGGTTCTCCGAGCTTTAGTGATTTGAGGAAAACTGCGGGATTTGGTTTGCGTTATATATCACCTTTTGGGCCTATAAGGGTTGACTATGGATGTAAAATTGATAAAAAGACCGGAGATTCTTCTAGGTGTAAGTTTATGTTTTCCTTTGGTACAGTATTTTAGGTTGGGAGGGAAATTGGTATGAGGAAGATACTCATGTTTTTTGCTCTTATGTTTTTATTGATAGGTTGGTTGTGGGCTGGAGAACTGAAAATTGCAGTTGTTGATTTTCAGAGAATAGTACTTGAGTCCCCTGAGGGGCAAAAGGCAAAAGCTCAGCTTGAAAATGAGATAATGGCCAAAAGGAAGGAGCTCGACGCGATGAAGGCAGAGGTAGATAAACTCAAAAAAGAGCTTGAGACGATGGGCTCGAGTCTTTCGGATAGTGCTAGGGCTGAAAAGGAGGAACAGTATAGGAGGAAGCTCAAAGAATTTCAGATAGCTCTTGAAGAAGCTCAGAATACCATAATGAAGAGGGAAAGCGAGATAACTCAAACGTTGGTTACCAAATTTTTAGCTGATATACAAAACTATGCTAAGGTGAATGGATACACTCTTGTCTTTGAGAGAGGTGGTAGGATAATATACGCGGCTCCTGAACTTGATATTTCTGATAACATCTTGAAGATTATCACACAGGCATCCCAGAAACCACAGGATAGCAAGACAAAGAAAAAGTAGAATGAGGGAATTCAAAGTTTCGGAAATAGCTAAGCTTATCAATTCCGAAGTGATAGGTAATAGTGAACTTATCGTTAGAGGTATTGCCTCCTTCGATGAGGCTGATGAGGACGATCTGACCTTCTTTGCTGATGGTAACCTAAGGGATACTAGATCCAAGGTAGTTCTATTACCAAAGGATAGCAAAGTAGAATTTGAGGATAAGACCTTGATGTTCGTTGATAATGTTTACTCTGCTGTTGTTAGGATAGCCTACTTATTTGAGGAGGAATCCTATCAACCTATGATTTCACCACATGCCGTGATTTACCCAAATGTTAAGATCGGTAGAGATGTTACTATAAGGGAATTTGTTGTTATAGAAGAGGGTACGGTGATAGGGGACAAGGTGGTTATAATGCCTTTTGTTTATATAGGTAAGGAATGTGTTATAGGAGATGGAACAATAATCTTTCCTGGAGCGATCATTCATTCAAGAAGCATGATAGGTAGGAATTGTAGGATAGGAGCGGGTAGTGTTATAGGTAGTGATGGTTTTGGTTATGTAGAGGTCGACGGTAAGAGGGTTAGGATCCCTCATCTAGGTAGAGTGGTGATAGAGGATGAAGTTGATATTGGCGCTAATACAACTATAGATAGGGGTACTTTTGGATCTACTGTTATAGGGAAAGGTACAAAGATAGATAATCTTGTACAGATTGCACATAATGTTAAAATCGGTGAGAACTGTGTATTTGCAGCTCAAGTTGGTATATCGGGAAGCGTTAGATTGGGAAATAAGGTGATGCTAGGTGGTCAAGTTGGTATAGCTGATCATGCTGTAATAGGTGATAGTGTTAAGGTTGCTGCAAAAAGTGGTGTTTCTGGTAGAGTGAAGGATGGTGAGGTTTTGGCGGGTATTCCTGCGATTAGCGCTTCAAAGTGGAAGAGAGTGCAAGCTATAATATCAAAGTTACCCGAGATATATTCAAAGCTAAGGAGGGGAAGTGGTGATTGATATAAGAGAAATATTCGATCTGCTTCCGCATAGATATCCCTTTCTCCTTGTGGACAGAGTTTTGGAATTGAAAAGGGGTGAATATATAAAGGCTATAAAGTGTGTTACTATAAACGAACCGTTTTTTAATGGGCATTTTCCAGAATATCCAGTTATGCCTGGTGTTCTTGTTGTTGAGGCTCTTGCCCAGGCAGGTGGAATAATAATAGCTGATGCTATGGACATGGATGAGAGAAAGAACAGTCTTGTGTATTTTGCTGGAATCGAGAAAGTGAGATTTAAGAGAGTGGTGAGGCCTGGGGACGTTCTCGTCCTAGAGGGATGGGTTAGGAGAAGAAAGGGGCCCTTCTGTTTTATGGAAGGTAGGGCAACTGTGGAAGATGATATTGTATGTACTGCAAACCTCAAAGCTTGTATAGTTAAAAGATGAGAATTTTAAAGTTAATACTACTTTTTGTTATTACCTTTCTACTATCCGGGATCGATATCCTCTATGCTATAGATGAAGCTTCGGTTAAGAGGATAGCTACTAGTCTGAGCGAGTACTTTGTACCTCTTGAAGTCAAGGTGGTTAAAGTTGAGGGTGATAGTGCGATACTGGATGGTGGTATCGAAAAAGGAATAAAGGTGGGTATGGTTTTATCTGTTTCAAGAGGCGGTTATCCCTTTTATCATCCTATAACCGGAACGTTTATAGGTTATGCAGAAAAAAACATAGGTTTTGCCCAGGTCTATTTCGTTGGGAATGGCTATAGTATGGCTAAGCTGTATACAAGGGAGCCTGCAAAAAGTGGTGATATTATGAGAGTTACGGAATCTAAAGTACCTTTGTATCTTTTCCCGCCTGTTAATCAAAACGTACCTGGATTTAACATCTTAGCTTTCTACGCAAAACTGAAGGATGAACTTACCGCAACTGGTAGATTTAACATATATAGTGATGAAAGTACTTTTCATTTTGCCTCAAGGGGTATTGTGGATCCTGCTTTTGTTGCTAGGTATGTGAAAAAATATAGTAGTTACCCGGAACCCGTATACTGTCTTTTGGGTTGGGTATACGAAAAATCTGGTGATTATATCTTTAATGGGACGCTTCTCTCTTTAAATACTGGCAAGAAAGTCAGAGATTTCATGTTTGTTCTTGGTAAGAAAAGAGAATTTGAGGAGGTGACTTTAGAAAAGGATATAATTGCGGTGAGCCCCTTTATAGAAAACAAGGCTTTGGCTGTATGTGCTGGCCATGTTGAGAATGATAAGGTGGTTAACGTAATTGTGGTGACCGATGAGAGGATAACAATGTACAGGATTGAAGGTGATAGATTTATCCCCACCTTTGATGATACTCATGCGTCTGTTTTTTATCCCTATAGCTGCGATACTGCTGATATAGACGGTGATGGGAGGGATGAGATTATCCTGTCTGGTGCTGATTTAAGCGGTTTTACAATAGAGAGTAATATCCTAAAATTTACAGGTAGAGGCTTTAAATTGATCAGAAAGAGTAATGATTTTGTTAGGTTTTATAGAGTTGGTGGCAAGTATTTTGGTCTTGGTCAGATTTTATTGAGCGAAGATCCCTTTGCCGAACCTGTCTATACTGTGAATGTGAAGGGTGCTTCTATTACTAAAGGGGAATCATTAGAGTTTCTTAAAGGTTTACTTTTGATGGGCGTAGAGGTGGTTTCTATCGGTGATAGGTTATACTTTTTGACAAACAATGAGGGTAGGGTTGTTCTAAGGGATAGAAGCGGCAATATTTTAAATGACATAATCGGGCAGTACGGAAATAGAGGAGACGCTTTCTTCTATAAAGAGCCTAAGGAAAGGCGTTATTACTACACGTTGGTTTCTGGTATTCCCAGCAAGGATGAATACGCCACGTATAAGGACTATACCCTTACCGTACCTGGTAGAGGTGTCCTCTTGAAGTCTAGGGGGACTTATTATCTAGCTCTATTTAGAAATAACCCTTTCCAGTGGGGGGCCTTTTTTGATTCCTATAGTGCTGGTACGATAAGGATCTATAAGTGGAATGGTTCTTTCTTTGAGGATGTAGGCTATGAGAGGGTTTTACCTGAAGGTATTATTGATCTTTACTCTTTCGATATTTACGGTGATGGTAATGATGAACTTATAGTTCTTACTACAAAGCGGTTAAGAGGTGGAAAGAAAGAATCAGCTTATATCACAAGGGTTTATATATACAGAATCAAATGATAAAAGGAATTGGTATAGATATAGTCGATAATAGGAGAGTTGCTTCTATTTTGGAGAAGTGGGGAGATAAATTTTTAAAGAGGGTTTTTGGTGAAGAAGAGTTGAAATTTATCGAGCTAAGTGGTAGGAAGGTTGAAATAGTTGCTTCAAGGTGGGCCTTGAAAGAGGCTGTTGTAAAGGCGACGGGTTTTACAGAAAAGAGAAAGATAGAGATAGCTGGTAAGGGTAAAGATTTAAGGATAAAAATAGAAGGTTTTGAAGGAAGTTTTTTATGTTCTATTAGTCACGAAAGAAATTACAGTATGGCATTTGTTATTTGGATTTGGAATAACCTTTCTCCGGGGACGTAGGGTCTACCGGGGATGATAAAAACCAAAAGGGAGGTTGGTATGGCTAATAATCTGGATCTTGATTTAAGGTGTTATGAGAGTATGGTTGTATTTGATCCCGATTTATCTGAGGAGGATTTCAACAAGGCGATCGGATGGGTAAAAGGTATAATTGAGAGGAATAATGCTCAGTTACTAAAGGTCGATCTGTGGGGTAAGAGGAAACTTGCCTACGAGATAAATAAGAAGAGAGAAGGGGTTTATGTGCTATTTTATTTTAGATCCAACCCTGAGTTTATAGAGGAGCTTGAGAGGAACTATAGGATAAATAGTAATGTTATGAGGTATTTAACCGTAAGGATAAAGGACAAGAAATGCCAGTCTTTATTAACAGAGTAATCATAGCCGGTAATCTTACAAAAGATCCTGAAAGGCGATATACACCTACTGGTCTTCCTGTTACAACCTTTAGACTTGCTGTAAATAGAAGGTTTAAAGATAGGGATGAAACTTGTTTTATAGATATTGTGACCTTTGGTAAGCTTGCTGATACATGCTATGAGATGTTGAGTAGGGGTTCCAATGTGCTTGTTGAGGGTTATCTGAGGTATGAAACATGGGAAACGGATGTGGGTAAAAGAGCAAGGCATGTAGTGGTGGCAAATAGGGTGAATTTCATAAGTCTTACCAAGGAAAGGTTAGAAGAAGTTACTAAACCAGAGTTTACAGATATAGAGATTGAAGAAGATGAAGATGAATTTCCATTTTAGATATGATATTTTGAAAACTTTGTAATAAAATTCTTGGGAGGTAGAAAATGGAAGAGCAGCAAAAGAAGTTTGTACCGAAAAGGAAGGTCTGTAGGTTTTGTGCCGATGGTATAGAAGAGATAGATTATAAGGATGTTGCAAGGCTGAAAAATTATATAAGCGAAAGAGGGAAGATCTTACCGAGGAGAACCACTGGAACATGTGCGAAACACCAAAGACAATTAGCAAGGGCTATTAAGAGAGCTAGAATAGTAGCCCTGTTGCCCTTCGTGATTCAGTAGGAGGGGCGGTAATGAGTGTGGTGGATGCTGCACATGTAAAAACGGGTATGAAACTAGAGATAGATGGTGAACCCTATTTAGTCGTTGGCGCTGAGCATATAAAGCCTGGGAAGGGTCAGGCGTTTTCAAGGTTGAAACTGAAGAATATCCAGACCGGGGCTGTTATTGAAAAAACCTATAAGGCGAATGAAGTTTTGAAGATAGCCGATTTCGTTTCAAGGAAATCGCAATTCTTGTATTCCCAAGGTGGAGATTATTACTTCATGGATAACGAGACCTACGAGCAGTATATCATAAACGAAGAGTATCTGGGACAGGATAAGTACTTTCTCAGGGATGGTATGGAAGTGAAAGTTTTGTTGTTTAAGGGGGTTGCGATTGGTGTAGAACTGCCCAAGGCTGTTGAGTTGGTTGTAGTTGAGACAGAGCCTGGTGTGAAGGGTGATACTGCAACTGGTGCAACAAAGCCTGCTAAACTCGAGACGGGTTATGTTGTGCAGGTTCCCCTTTTCATTTCTGCAGGTGACGTCGTTAGGATAGATACAAGAACAGGCGAGTACGTTGAGAGGGTGAAGTGATGGATTATGAGCTCATAGAGAAAATAGTTGAGCTTTTCAGTAGGTCTGGTTTAACCGACTTCGAATACGAGGAAAATGGTGTCAGGATAATTTTGAGAAGACAGATAGTTTATGCTACACCTCAGATACAGGTAGTTCCAATTGGGGAACCTCAAAGAGAAACTATCCAGACGAAGGTAAGTGAAGAAAAGTCGGATTATGTGGATACTAAAGAAGGGGTCCATCTAGAGGCTGAGAGTTCTAACCTTGTTGCCATAAGGGCTCCTCTCGTTGGTACGTTCTATAGGGCTCCTGCTCCTGATGCTCCGCCTTATGTTAAAGAAGGTGATGTTATAGAGAAGGGTCAGGTTGTCTGTATAATTGAGGCTATGAAAATAATGAACGAGATAGAATCAGATATAAGAGGAAGGGTTGTTAAGGTTTTAGCTGAGAATGGTAAACCCGTGGAGTATGGTCAACCTCTGTTTCTAGTTGAACCATTGTAAAAGGGATTTTAACGGTGAAAAGGGTTCTTATAGCCAATAGAGGCGAGATTGCGCTAAGGATAATAAGGGCCTTGAGAGAGCTCGATATAGAGTCTGTTGTAGTCTATTCCGAGGCGGATAGTAATTCTTTACCTGTGCAACTTGCCGATCGCGCTATATGTGTAGGTCCTAGTGACCCTACAAGGAGCTACCTAAATTTAAAGAGCATAATCACTGCTGCTCTTATCACTGATTGTGATGCGATTCACCCGGGGTATGGTTTTCTTGCAGAGAATGCCATTTTTGCGGAGATGTGTCAGGATGTTGGTTTGACATTTATAGGACCAGAGCCTGAACATATCAGAATAATGGGTAACAAGATAGAAGCAGTTAAATTTGCTAAAAAAGCGGGTGTTTCTGTTGTTCCAGGTAGTGGTGAAGAGATAAGGAGCTTGGATGATGCTGTGGACCTAGCCAGGGATGTAGGATATCCGGTTATGATAAAGGCTGCTGCTGGTGGCGGTGGAAGGGGTATGAGGCTTGTCAGAAGCGAAGAGGAACTTCTTAGAACCTTCGATTCTGCGGCTAGGGAGGCTGAAATAGCCTTTGGAGATTCTACCTTGTACATAGAAAAGTGTATAATAAACGCTAGGCATATAGAGGTTCAGGTCTTTGGTGACAAAAGCGGTAAGGTCCTTCACTTTGGTGAAAGGGAATGTTCTCTTCAGAGAAGGCATCAAAAGGTACTTGAAGAAGCCCCTGCTGTCATAGATGAAAAGGTTAGAAGGGCACTGTGGAGAGATGCTGTGCTATTAGCCGAAAGTATGGGATACGTTAATGCAGGTACTGTTGAGTTCCTAGTCGATGAAAATGGTAACCACTATTTCATAGAAATGAATACCAGGATACAAGTAGAGCATCCGGTTACGGAAATGGTTACTGGTTATGATCTTGTAAAGTTACAGATAGAAGTTGCAAGAGGGAAACCCTTCAAGTTTTCCCAGGAAGATGTTAAAATAAGGGGCTGGTCCATTGAAATGAGAGTTAACGCTGAAGATCCTGTGAAGTTCGCACCTAGTCCTGGTAAAATAGTTAGGCTTATTTTTCCTGGTGGTCCCAATGTGAGGGTTGATAGTGCTGTTTATCAGGGTTATGAGATTCCTCCTTTTTATGACTCTATGATAGCTAAGATAATAGTTTATGGTAAGAATAGATTAGAGGCCATTAAAACTGCAAGAAGAGTCGTAAGAGAAACTGTTATAGAGGGAGTGAAGACCAATCTACCGCTTTTTGAGGTTATTCTGAACCATCCAGATTTTGTTGAAGGATCTGTGCACGTTAGGTGGCTAGAAGAGAATCTGACATAATAGTTGTTAAACTTTCTTCTTTAGGTGATGTAATCCATGCTTTACAGGCCATCTCAATCCTCGAAAGACTTGGAGGTTTTAATGTTATCTGGATTGTAAAAGAGAGGTATTTTCCTCTATTTAAGGGTATAGATTGGATTGTCCCTTTCACCCCGACTTTTTCCAACATTCTCTCTCTGAGAAAAAAGGGATTTTACTTGGGTATCGACATGCAAGGGCTTATAAAGTCATCCTTGATCCTCTATCTCATCAGGCCAGGTATCCGTGCTGGGTTTTCTGGTAGCGAGGTAAGGGAAAAATTGGCGACAGCTCTTTACAACTTTAGAGTCGATACAAGAGGGGAAAGGCATGTAGTCAAAAAGCTCAGGAAGCTACTAACGGTTAGCCTGGGCGTAAAGGACGATGATATCTACGCCATACCCATGAAAGTTGACGATAGCGAAATCGAGTTGACATATAGATACGTTGAAGATGATAAGTTTATCCTAGTTTTACCAAGTGGTGGATGGGAGTCTAAGAAACTGAAATTAAGCTGGGTTTCGGAACTTGTCGAGAAAATAAAAAGTAAAATAGGAATTAAAGTTTATATTTTGCCAGGATTGGAAGATGTTGATAGATATAAGAAATCTAGTTTAGGAAATCTTACACTGCCTTCTTTGGGCTTGAGAGAAGCTATAGCTCTTATATTAAGGGCAAGTGCTGTTATTGGTCCTGATACTGGTTTTTTACATGTTGCAAGTGCCTTTGGTGTTCCCGTAGTTGGTATATATGGACCCAGTGATCCCGTGAGAAACGGTCCCTTTAGTTATAGTAAGAGTGTCGTTGTATACACCATGTGTAGTAGTATAGGTTGTGGGAAGAAGAATTGTCCGACCTGTACCTTGAAGGTTCCTTTGGATTCCGTTATCAGTGCACTTAGGAATGTCCTTTAACGGCTAAATTTTTGCTTGTCTTGGACGATTATTATAAGTGATAGCCCCAAAAAGGAGGTTGATTTATGTCTGATAGTCTATTTAAAGTGGGTGGTTTAATATCAGGACTTGATGTTAAATCGATAATTAGTGCTATGGTAAAGGCTGAAAGCTATAGACTTGATGATATAAAAAAGAAACAGGATTACGTCCTCATAGAGAGGAATGTCTATAAATCAATAGGGGATTTGGTAACCCAGCTTAAGGATCTTCTTTTCCAAATAAAAATGATGAATACCTACCTTACTCCTAAGGCTACAAGTTCAAATCCATCGTTACTTGATGTTACCGCAAAAAGTGGTGCTAGTTTTGGTACTTATAATGTAAAAATCAGTCAACTTGCTCAACCTTCAATAGCCATTTCTAATTATGTAAGGCTTTTTACAACTTCATCTACTGTTGGTGATTTTTCAGTTTCAGGTAGATCGGCCGAAAATATAGAGGGTATCGATACTATTAATATAAAATCGGTGACAGGTGGATACGAATTGGATTGGTCTTTCAAGCCGAAAAATCTTCCATCTGTCAATGCCTATATGGGAAGTGTTATTGAGGATGCTGCGAATGCTGGCAAGGTTGGGGTTAATGTGGCAGCTGGTAGCGTATTTAATTTCACCTATGGAGGAAAGTCTCTCCAGTTTTCCTTTAGCAATAGCTATACAAGTGGCGTGTCAAGCATGTACGACCTTGCAAGAGAAATAGAGGACAAGATGAATGAAGCTATAAACAGTGCCTTTGGTACCAAGGATTATACCTATGTTATGGTAAGGGTTGAAACTAGTGGGGCTCCTGGTACTGCGAAGTTAGTCGTCTACGATATGACAGGTAGTGGCTTGTCTTTCAGTGGCTCTACTGTAAGTACCCTTGGCCTTCTGAATCCATCGGTTGAGTTGAGAGATAGTGTGACTACAAAATTCTTTGCTGCTGGTCTGTCGGATGTGGTGAATGCTATTGGAAACTACTTTATTCCTGGTGCTAGTGTAAGTGGTACTAATGTGAGTGATGGTGCTATAGAAGTTCTAAGGGATGCTTCGCTCAAGGCTCAGAAGGCCATATATAGTTATGTTTATGGGGCTAAGGTTTCAAGTGGAGCTGGTTTGAATTTAAACGCTACACTTGATAAAGCTGGTTTTGCGGTTACTCCTACAGTTTCCACCAATGGGTATTTTACTATAAATGGTGTCAAGATCTATATCGATGACTATACAAAACTTACGGTGAACGACATTCTAGCTAGAATAAATTCTGCTGGCGCGGGTGTTCTAGCTTATTACGATAGTGTAAACGATAGGATAGTTCTAAGAAGTGTTACTCCTGGTGGTCCTATAAAGCTCGGTTCTCCTCAGGATACAAGTAATTTCCTTACTGTAGGTAAACTTGCCATTACAAGTGGTGCAACCTACGTTCCTGGTGCTACAGAGGGCAAAATAGATCCTACCGTGCCGTTAGCTAGTAGCGGTCTTTCTATTACACCAACTAAGGGAACTTTTACCATAAATGGAGTGACTCTTTACGTTGATCCTGCAAAGGATTCCCTGATGGATCTTTTGAACAGAATAAAGAACTCTCCTAGTGGTGTAGATGCTTATTACGATTCTAACCTCGATAAGGTTGTAATTGTGAATAAGAGTAATTCTAATAATTCCTATATTACTTTGGGTTCCCCAAATGATACGAGTAATATTTTAAGCGCTCTTAATCTCATCCCTACCGGAACTAGTACTTATCAGGTGGGTAAGAAGGGACAAGATGCTATAATAAATGTGAATGGTATAAACTTTATACGTCCAACTAATGAGATATCGGATGTGATAAACGGCGTAACCTTATATCTTAAAGGTGTTGTTGGCGAGAATTATGTAACTGTTACTTTAGCGCCGGATGAAGAGGCGTTACTCGATAAGTTTTCTCAGATGATAGTTCTCTATAATCAAATAGTTGATAAGTTAAATCCACCGAAACTTACAGATGATATGAAGAAGTACCTTGAGCCTCTGAGTGATGAGGATAAAGCTAAGATGACACAGGCTGAAATAGATGACTACAAGAAAAAGCATGAAGAATATCTTTCTTACAAAATAATTTCTGAGAGTAGGGAGTTGAGAGATTTCCTGTACAAGTTGAGATCCAATCTTACTGCCACTGTAAACAATAGTGGCTTTTTTAAGTCGCTTTTTGATATTGGTCTTATGGATGATTATGGTATGAGTGAGGATGAGAAGAACAAGGGTTATATACTTGGTAAGTACACGGATAAGGATAAGATAAAAGAACTTCTCAGGAACAATTCTAGGTTCATGGATGCTCTTAGAAATAGGCCCTATGATCTTTATAAACTCTTCGTGGGGGACAGGGAGGATGGTATAGCTAAGAAACTCTACAATGTTGTTAATAATTACTTTGGCACCAGTGGTCTTGTATACAACTACTATAAACCTGGTGGGTCTATAGATGCTATTATAGCTAGACTCGCAAAGAATGAAGTTGAAGAGGTAAATAGGCTTAACGAATATGAAAGTATGCTCTGGAATAAGTTTTCCGCAATGGAAGAATCTATGGCTAAAATGCAAGCTGCAAGCCAGTATCTTATGGCTCAGCTTGGTATAAACAATAATAACAAGTAGTTAAGGAGGAAGCTATGGTTAATGCAACATTAGCTTATCAGCGTAACAGCATTGAGGTTGGTGATGGGGCTAATATTATTCTTGCTCTATATGAGGGTGCTCTCAGATCTATGCTTGAGGCCAAAAAAGCTGATGATAGTTTGATTTACATGAAAAGTGTCGATAAGGCCATGAGTATAGTGAGAGCTCTTATTGCTTCTTTAGATTTTGAAAATGGTGGTGAAATTGCAGTTAACCTCTACAGGTTATACGATTTTATTCTGTGGAGATTGGATGAAGCTCTTACAAGAGGAGAGAAATACGCTATAGATGAAGCCTATGGGATAATGGATGAACTTTACAAAGCTTGGGTTGAAGCTTTGAGGAATTTTAGATGTGATGAGAAAAGTACGGTAGGAGGTTAGTCATGGTGATAGACGGGAGGTATTCTAATATAGGTCCTCTTTTGAGAATAAAGGAGGTTGATACTTTCATGGTTAAAAGGAAGGAGAGAGAGGGTAAAAGTAAGAGGCTAGTTGATGAGGTTATAATCTCAAATAGAGAGGCTATCAATTTTAGGATCAGTGACCTTGAAGAGGCTCTAGACTTGCTCAGAAAGGTTAAAAGTGATATAATGAAATCTGATATAACTAAAGTACATGGGAAGGGGTTTCTATAGGTATGTCTAAAAAGAGGGTGCATCTCTTGATAAGTGGTAAAGTTCAAGGTGTCTATTATAGAGCCAATGCCTGTGAAGTGGCTAAAAGGCTGGGTATTACAGGTTGGGTTAGGAATCTACCAGATGGAAGAGTAGAGGTAGTTGCGGAAGGTGAAGAGGATGTTCTTAAAAACTTCATAGCTTGGTGCTGGGAAGGCCCTCCTCTTGCAAGAGTTGAAAATGTAGAGGAAAAGTGGGAACCTTATAAAGGTGAATTCGTTACTTTTTCAATCAGGCGTGATTAGTATTTTTACCGCCTTTCTTGTTTTGTAGTATCTAATCGCATCTTTCCATTTACTTAGTTTAAAGATATGAGTTATGACTTTTTGGAATGATGTAGGGTTATTTTTAATAACTTCAACTCCCTCTTTCATGTATTCTGGTGTAGTACTATGAGTACCGGTTATTGTTCTTTCGTGGTAGTGAAAACTTTTAATTGGTAAGTTTATAGTATCTATCCTAGAACCGGCAAATATATTTAACTTGCCTCTTTCATTTAGGAGTTCTAAAATGGTTGATACCTCATCATAGGCTGGAGCGGTAAGGACTATAGCATCGTACCTTTCTTCTACACCTTTTATGCTACTTAGCGTATTTCTTGCCCCAAGTTCTCTTGCAAGATTCAATCTGTCCTCATTATGATCAACTATGGCGACCCGTTTTTTATAGCTATTGGCTATTATTAGATGAAAAAGTCCGAGTGAACCTGCTCCAACTATAAGTAGATTTTCTATATCTTGAATACCTATAGCTTTAAGTGAGTTTATGACACAGCCTACGGGCTCTATGATTGCACCTAGAATTTCTGGTATTCCTTCAATTTCTATAAGACCTCCAATTTCCACTATTTCTCTTGGGACCACCACATACCTTGCGAATCCACCATCTAGGTAATATCCTAAACTTTTCTTGCTCCTACAGAGATTGTAGTATCCTTTATTACAACTATAACAGTTTCTACATACCACGCTTGGGAATACACTTACTACCTTCTTTTCCTTTACCATTTCGTTTTTGCTTTCCACTATTTCTCCTACAATTTCATGTCCTAGAGTTATCCCTATTTTGGCTTCTTTTTTGCCTTCTATAACTTTTAGGTCGGAGGCGCAAAGTCCACAGGCTATAACCTTTATTAGAACTTCTCCGTCTTTTATTTCTCTTAGTGGTTCTTCAACTATTTTAAGAGAGTTTTTGCCAAATATCTTGAGAGATAAGTTTTTGTTCATAGTCTGATTATACACCACAATATCTAACTACTACAACTACCTCTTGTAAAGGTGGTTTTTATCAGGTTTAATGTAACTAGGGTGGTTAAATAGGGTTTTGGAGGAATTAGCATGAGAAATTTGAGGGAGATAATAGAAAGTAGTTATCCCACTGCCTTTGGTTTGTTTGATAAGAGTAGGCTGGATGAGAGGTTAGGTTTGCTTGAGGAATTTATAAAGGTAAGAGAGGATGTTGTAAAAGTTGGTCTATTTGATTTGATTGGCGGTAAAGTGGTTATCCTTCTGATTGATGATATACCTTTTATTGAAGGCACTATCAGACTGGCATTGGAAGATATCAAACTTACCCCAAGACTTTTCTTGAATATTCCCCTTAGAGTTGAGAGGAAAAGTGGAAAATTAGTTGCCTTGGAAGGTACTCAGGAAGAAATGCTTATTTATCTGGAATTTGCTGATGATGTGGATAGTTGTATTTTAGAGAACTTTTCTACTGGCGTCAGAGATGTTCTAGTAGCGGTAAGCTATATGGTTAAGGATTTTGTGAATATAAAGAGGACTGTTAGGGAAGCGATCGTTGATATAGAGTATTTGGCAGAATTGAATGCTATAAATGAAAGTGAATCGGAAGAAATAGTGCTTTTCCTTGATTGGTTAAAGGATGATAACTTTGTATTTTTTGGGTACATGGAATATTCTTCTAATGGAGGCTTCTCTGTTACAGAGAGGTATGGGATATTTAGGGAAGGTGTTGTTGAAAGGATCCCTTTTAACTATAATGAAGTTATAGAATTGCTCAATTTACATTATAATGATCTTGTTTACGCTGATAAACTTTCACAGAAATCCTTTATTCATAGACCAGGTAAGATTGATCTAATAGCGGTTAGAATGCCGAGGGATGATGGTACTATTAATGGTTGGAGGGTTTGGGTAGGTCTTTTCACCAGAAAAGCGGTATCAACTAAAGGTTCGGTTATCCCTTATATAAGGAGAAAGTTGGTGAATATAGCTCTTAGTAGAAACGTGGTTTATGGCTCTTACGAATATAAGCAACTCAAGGAAGTGTTTGATGCTATACCCATTGAAGAGTTGTTCGTTATGTCTCATGAGGAGATAGATAGTATAATCAAGATGATAGATTCTGTCAAAGATTCAAAAGTTGCAAACGTCTTTGCTAGGATAAGGGAGAAACAGGGTCTACTTTCCGTTATCGTTATACTACCAGCAGAAAGAGTTTCACCTAAGGTTGCAGAGGATGTAAAGGCTGGTCTGAAAAACATGTTAACTTCTGACTATGTAGATTACAGAGTTTCTATTCATGAAGGTTTAGGTATCCTTTATTTCTTCCTGACACCATACAAAAAGGTCGAGAAAGAAGATATCACTCGTATTGAAGAGGAGATAAGAAAACTGGTTTTTTCCTGGGATGATCTTTTCGCTAAGAAACTCTTGGAGATCCAACCTCCAGATGGTAGGTTTGCAAAATGGGTTAATTTCTTGAGGATCTTTTCTGAAGAGTATAAAAAAGTGACCAGTGTTGAGGAAGCTATCATTGATATTGGTATCATAGAGGAGGTTCTAGTAACAGGTGGTTTTAGGGTAAGGGCACTTGAGAACTTGATCAAAGTTTATAGTGTAAATGCCCTTAAACTTTCGGATGTTGTTTCTGTCCTTGAAAGTTTTTACCTTACTGTTATTGAGGAAAAGGCTTTTGAGATGAACATAGAAGGTAGAACAGTCTATCTGTACCATTACTACGTTAATGTTAAGAACAGCTCTTTAATAAGGAAGGATATCTTGGATCTCCTTTCTGAGGCGATAGAGAAGGTTCTAAATTCTGGGATGGAATCGGATCCTTTAAATGGACTTGTTGTGGTGGGCGGTCTTAACTGGAGAGAGGTTGACCTTCTTAGAACCTATAGGAATTACCTTAGACAGATAAAACCTCAGATTACCTATGCAACCACATATAATGCTTTTCTGAATTATTCAAGTTTGGTCAGGATGCTTGTGAATCTTTTCGGAATCAAGTTTGACCCATCTTTTGCCGGCTCCATAGAGGAGAGGAAAAAACTTTTCAAAAGTAAGAAGGAAGAGTTTTTGAAGCTATTAACAACAATACCTACCCTTGCTGAGGAAAAGGTTTTTAGAACATATCTTAATCTGGTGGAGGCAACGACTAGGACCAATTTCTTTAAAAAGAAGGATGGCAATTACATTTCAGTTAAGATAGATTGTTCGAAGCTTGAGGATCTTACAGGTTATAAACCCATGTTTGAAACGTACGTACATTCTGTGAATACTGAAGCTGTTCATTTGAGGGCTGGTAGGATTGCAAGGGGTGGTATAAGGTGGAGTGATAGACCCGACGATTTTAGGACGGAAATCTTGGGGTTGATGAAAACACAGGTTTTGAAAAATGCCATTATAGTTCCTACAGGTGCTAAGGGTGGTTTTGTGGTTAAAGGTCAGGGTGTTGGTAGCGTGGAAAGAGCCTATAGCGATTTTATAAAGGGGCTTTTGGATATAACGGATAATATCGTTAACAGTGAGATTAAAAAGCCTGATGATGTGGTTTGCTATGATGGGGATGATTATTATCTTGTAGTTGCGGCTGATAAGGGTACCGCAAGGATGTCCGATTTAGCCAATTCTATAGCTAAGAGTTACGGATATTGGCTTGGAGATGCTTTTGCCTCTGGTGGTTCTACAGGTTATGACCACAAAAAGTTCGGAGTAACTGCTAAAGGTGCTTGGATATGTGTCAAAAGGCATTTATTAGAGATAGGTAAAAATATAGATAGGGATGTTATAACAGTTGTTGGAATAGGTGATATGTCCGGTGATGTCTTTGGTAATGGTATGATCTATAGCAAAAATATAAAGCTAATAGCAGCTTTCAACCATAGATACATCTTTGTAGATCCCGATCCAGATCTGGAAGCTTCTTATAATGAGAGGCTAAGATTGTTTAGGGAAGTTAGGGATTGGGACGGTTATAATCAGGAGCTTATAAGCAAAGGTGGTTTTGTGGCAAGAAGAGATGCAAGGGCTATAAGGCTTTCTGAGGAGACGAGGAAAGTGCTAGGAGTTAATGAAGTGGAGGTATCGGGCGAAGAGTTGATAAAGCTTATTTTGAAGGTACCAGCGGATCTGCTATGGAATGGAGGGGTAGGGACTTACGTTAAAGCTTCCACAGAGACAAATCTAGAGGTGATGGATCCTCATAATGACAGTGTCAGGGTTGATGCCAGGGATCTCAAGGTTAAGGTTGTTGGTGAAGGTGGTAATTTAGGTTTTACTCAGAAGGCAAGAATAGAGTATGCATTAAACGGTGGTAAGATAAACATGGATTCCGTTGATAATTCGGCCGGTGTAAATACTTCAGATTACGAAGTTAATATAAAGATACTTCTAAACACACTGGTATCAGAAGGTGTGATAAGTGAGGAAGATAGGTTGAGGATCATAGAGGATGTGATAGATGAGGTTCTTGAGAAGGTCTTTGCCAATAACTACATGCAAAGTCTTGCTATAAGTTTAGACGTGATGAGGTCAAAGGAAAATCTTGAGGATTTTGTGATAGCTGTTGATGACCTTGAAAGTAAAAGGATCCTCGATAGAAGGGAAGCGGTTCTACCCTCAAAGACTGAATTTGTCCATAGGATGAATTCGAAGATAGGTCTTACAAGACCCGAAGTTGCTCAATTGATATCCTATGAAAAGATATGGGTTAAAAGGAGTCTTTTAGAAAGTAGGATTTTAGATAATCCCTACATGGTAAGTTTTTTGAAGGAATATTTCCCACCGAAGATAGTTGAGAGCTACGGAGGCTACCTTACTAAACATCCTCTTAAGAGGGAGATCATAGCAACTGTTGTAACAAATAAAATGGTTGATATTATGGGGTCTACTTTTGTTCATTCCATGGGTTATAAAAATGGTATGGAACCACATGAGGTTGCGGTAACCTATATAATGGTTTCAGGCATACTGGATGTGGATAATTACATCGGGATGATATCTTCTTTTGATGGGATAGTAGAGCCTTCCGTTCAGTACAGGGCTTATCTTGATCTTTCAAAGGTTGTATCTGAAATGGTAACGTGGAGCAGTTACTTTGTGGGTGATTGGTTACCGATGCAGAATGTAATAGAGAAATATAGAAAAATGGTATCCGATTTGAAGGAGTACAAGTTTTCTCAGCAGGTCATAATGAAAAATGGTATTATCAGGGATAGAATCAATATGTACACCGAGGCTGGTTTTGATATGAAAGTGGCAAAGGAATTGGCAATTTTACCACTTTTGGTTGATATTCTTGATATAATAACACTCTCTGAATATACAGGTAGACCACTTGAGGTGACGGCTCATATTTATGAGCTCACTAACAGAATTTTTAGGATAACCGAGATAGATAGAGCGCTTTTTGAGGCTGGGAAGAGAGATTGGTGGGATTGGCAATTTTACAGGTATTTGCGTAGGGACCTTTTTATGACCCGTAGAAAGTTGGTTATGGAAATGGCATCGTGTCTAAAAGGTGATATGTCCCAAGATATTGAAAACGTAACTGAAAATTGCTTTAAAATATGGAAGGTTATTGAGAAGGAGATAGAAAAACTTCTTGTTTCTGAAAGAAAGGATCTTATCCCTTGGCATGTTGTTATTAGTAAACTTAGAGACTCACTTTAGGGGGTTGGAGTATGGCTGGTCACTCAAAGTGGGCTAATATAAAACACAAGAAGATGAGGGAGGATGCGAAGAGGGGTAAGATTTTCACCAAGGTTACGAGGGAAATAATAGTTGCTGCTAGACTCGGCGGAGGAGATCCTGCTTCTAATCCTAGATTGAGAAGGGCTATTGAAACTGCTAAATCTGTGAATATGCCCAAGGAGAATATAGAAAGGGCCATAAAGAGAGGTACAGGCGAGATATCAGGTGCTACCTATGAGGAAGTGATTTATGAAGGATACGGTCCAGGTGGAGTGGCGATTCTTGTTGAAGCTATAACGGATAACAGGAATAGAACGGTTTCCGAGGTAAGATCTATATTTACAAAACATGGTGGTAGTTTGGGGGAGGCTGGTTGTACTAGCTGGCTTTTTGATAGGAGGGGCGTCATAAGAATAGAGAGCGATTTTGATGAAGATAGTTTGCTTGAAGTTGCTCTTGAAGCTGGTGCCATAGATGTAAGGTTTGAAGAGGGTACGGCAGAAGTTGTAACACAACCCGAGGACCTTGAAAGGGTAAAGGATTTCCTTGTTGGTAGGGGACTTGACATAGCTAGGTATTCTCTAACCTATATCCCGAAGACTGTGGTTAAGGTAGAAGGTGAGAAGGCTGAAAAACTATTGGAACTTCTTGATGCGCTTGAAAATCACGATGATATTCAGGAGGTTTACGCCAATTTTGATATTCCCGAAGAGGTTCTTGCTAATATCAAATGGTAGTTATGGCCATTGATCCAGGCTACATAAAAACAGGGATTGCTGTTTGTAGGTATCTTGATGTCCTTTTTTTGGACACGATCCATCTAAAGGGAGAAAAGTTAGATAGGGTAGGATTGGTCGTGAACGTTGTTAAATCTGTTGTTGAGAGATATAAGCCACAGGTTACTGTTATGGAAAGGGCTTTTTATGGTAGAAACGTTGATAGTGCTTTTAAACTTTCTGAGGTAAGGGGAGCCATAATAGGGGTTGTTAGTCTGTTTGGTATCGATTACAAGGAGTACCATCCCAGTGAGATAAAGAGAATGTTGACAGGTAATGGAAGGGCTTCCAAGGATCAGATTATGTGGATGGTGAGAAGGTTATTCGGTTACGATTCCATAAATTCTGAGCATGAAGCTGATGCACTTGCCCTTGTCTACACATATTTTGTAGCCGAAGGTATCCTATGATAAGCTTTATAAGCGGTAAACTGGTGAGAAGGGAAAAGCACAGGGTTCTTGTGAATGTGAACGGTCTTGGTTTTTCTGTACTTACTCCTGAGTACGATGAGAGTTTGATGCCAAAAATCGGTGATGATATCTTCCTTTGGGTCAGGGTCCATGTGAGCCAGAGGGAAATTAAGATTTACGGTTTTTTGGATGAGAGGGAAGTTGAGATATTTGATAGGATTGTAGAGATACCGAAGATAGGTCCTCAAATAGCCCTTTCCATAATCTCTCATCTCGGTGTGGATGGTCTGATGAGGGTTTTAAAAGAGGAGGATCTTGTTACACTTGGAGAAGTACCTCGGGTAGGCATGAAAAGTGCGAGGAGGATACTTTCCGAACTTAAGGATGAGGTTAGTATAATTTACGATAGTAGAGTGAAGGAGATAGTTGAGGCTCTATACAGACTTGGCTATAGTAAAAGAGAGGTAAAGGCTGTTTTGGGTTATATTATTGAGAATATAAATTTACCTGTGGAGGAGTTGATTAAAAAAGTGCTTTTGAAACTTGGTGAGCAAAATGGTTAAACTTAATCATATAAGGCCGAAGAATTTAGATGATTTTATAGGCCAGGAGAAGGTGAAAGGCACCTTAAGGATCTTTCTCGAAGCTTCTAGATTAAGAAATGAACCTCTGGATCATATGTTGCTGTGTGGGCCTCCAGGTGTGGGTAAGACATCGCTTGCCTTTGTCGTTGCTAGTGAACTGAATAGGAGGATAAAGATCACAAGTGGTCCTGCAATAGAGAGGCAAGGTGATCTAATTGCGATGTTAACCACTCTTGAAGAGGGTGAGGTACTCTTTATAGATGAAATCCATAGACTTAGTAGAAGTATAGAAGAGGTTTTATACTCAGCTATGGAAGATTTTGCGGTTGATGTTGTGCTTGGAAGTGGTCCTGGAGCACGTTCGGTTAGATTGAATCTTGCAAGATTCACGTTGATAGGTGCCACAACTAGAGAAGGTCTTATATCGGCTCCTTTAAGAAGTAGGTTTGGAATAGTTGTTAAGCTCGGTTATTATACATTGGATGAGCTGAAGGAGATTGTGAAAAGGAGTGCTTCTATTTTTGGTGTGGATGTGGCTGATGATGCGGCATATGAGATAGCTAGGAGGTCTAGGGGTACTCCTAGGATAGCTATAAGTCTGTTAAGGAGAGTTAGGGATTTTGGTGAGGTTAAGGGTATAAGGGTGATAGATCTAGATCTAACTATGAAGGCTTTTGAGGAGTTGGGGATAGATGAGTTTGGTTTGGATAACGTATGTAGAAGGTTGCTTATGGTTATAGTTGAGAACTATAGCGGTGGTCCAGTTGGTCTTGATACCCTAAGTATAAGTCTTGGGGAGGATAGGAGGACCATAGAAGAGGTTTACGAGCCCTTTTTGATAAGAGAGGGTTTCATAAAGAGAACTTCAAAGGGAAGGATGGCTACAGTTAAGGCATTTGAGTATATAAGGGGTCTATCTAAATGAGGATACTTATCCATGCCTGTTGTGCCAATTGCTTGCTCTATCCCTATAATGTTTTAAGTAGAGAATTTGATGAAATTTATGTATTGTGGTATAATCCCAATATCCATCCCTATAGGGAGTATCTGAAAAGGAAGGAAGCTCTTTTGAATTTTAGTGAATTGAAAGGAATCAAGGTTATATATTTAGATGAGTATGACATCGTGAACTTTACAAGAAACGTTGCTTTTAGAGAGTCTAAGCGTTGTTATTTTTGTTATAGCTTGAGACTTGAAAGGGTGGCTTCAGTAGCTAAAAAAGGTAATTTTGATTTTTTTACCACCACTTTGCTATACAGCAAACATCAGAAGCATGAACTTATAGTGAAGATAGCTGAGAGTGTGGCGGCAACTAAAGGTGTAAAATTTTACTATAGAGATTTTAGAGAGGGATGGAAAGAGGGCATAGAAGAATCTAAAAGTCTTGGGTTATACAGGCAGGATTACTGTGGTTGTATTTATTCAGAAGCGGAAAGATTTGGTTTTAAGATAGGAGGTGATTAGAAATGTTTGAAGTGTTATCTGATAGGTTAAGGAGTATACTGGGAAAGGCAAGTAGAAAAGGGAGGCTCTCTGTAAGCGATATAGATAACGTTCTATCAGAAATAAAGGTAGCTCTTATAGAGGCTGATGTTAACATTAAGGTTGTGAGGGAGTTTATTGAAGAACTTAAGGTTGATCTAGTTGGTAGAGAGATAGCTAGTGGTTTGAAACCTCATGAAGAGGTTGTTAGAGCAGTCTATGAGAAGTTGGTTGAGTACCTAGGAGGTGGTGGATCTGATTTGGTGGTTTCTCCTTCACCACCCACTGTTGTGATGATGGTTGGTTTACAGGGTTCTGGTAAGACTACCACTTGTGCGAAATTGGCCAATTTCCTTAAGAATTCCGGTAGACATCCAGTTCTGGTTGCGTGTGATGTATATAGACCCGCTGCCATTATTCAGCTCAAAGTTCTTGCTGAAACCATAAATGTTGATTTTTTCCACAAGGATGCTCCACCTCCTGAAATTGCGAAAGGTGGCGTTCTCTATGCTAAAGAGAGGGGTAGAGATTTTGTGATACTCGATACCGCTGGTAGGTTACATATGGATGAGTTTATGATGCAGGAATTGGTGAACATAAGGGATGTGGTAAAGCCTACAGAGATAGTGCTTGTCGTTGATGCTATGACTGGTCAGGAGGCAGCTAACGTTGCCAAAGTCTTTAAAGAGAGGGTAGGACTTACGGGTGTTATCCTTACTAAGATGGATGGTGATGCAAGGGGTGGTGCAGCTTTATCTGTTAGGAAGGTAGCAGGTGTTCCTATTAAGTTTGTTGGGGTAGGGGAGAAGGTTGATCATCTTGAAAGGTTTCATCCCGACAGAGTTGCAGGTAGGATCATTGGTATGGGAGATGTTCTTACTCTCGTTGAAAAGGTAAAAGGTGCTGTAAGTGAAGATAAGATAAAAAGCATGGAGGAGAGATTCCTTGTTGGTGATTTTACACTTGAGGATTTTAGGGAGCAGCTTAAGCTTCTGAGGAAAATGGGATCACTTGGTAGTATAATAGAAATGATACCTGGTTTGGGTTCTTACAAAAATCTATTGCAAGGGAGTGGTTTTAGTGATAAGGAAATAGCTCATATGGAAGCTGTTATCAACTCTATGACTGTTGAGGAGAGGAGAAACCCCAATATAATAGATTCAAGCAGGAAAAGAAGGATTGCGAGGGGTTCGGGTACAAATGTAGAAATGGTAAATAGAGTTCTGAAGCAGTACAATAGAATCAAAAAGACTATGAAGGAGTTGAAAAAAGATAAAAAGAGATTAAATGAAATGGAAAGAGTGATGAAACTTATGAGTATGGGCAGTTTGGAAAAAATACTAAAGATGTTCAAATAGGAGGTGTTTTGGTGGTAAGGATTAGGTTGACGAGGATGGGCAGAAAGAATCGTCCCTTCTACAGAGTGGTTGTCGCCGATAGTAGAGCGCCTAGGGATGGTAAGGTTCTCGATATCCTAGGTTATTATGATCCTTTGAAAGATCCTACCGAGATCAAGGTTAATGCCGAGAAGGTTAAGACTTGGTTGGATAGAGGTGCTCAACCTACGAATGCTGTTAGAGGGTTGTTGAGAAAGGTGGGGATTTACGTTTCCTAAAAGAACTTGAGTGTGGAGGTGGATGATGTTCAAAGAGTTGATTGAGAAGATAGTGAAGGCTATAGTGGACACTCCAGAGAAGGTGGAGGTTACTGAGGTTGTAGGTGAGAAGACGGTGGTAGTTGAACTCAAGGTAGCTAAAGAAGACCTTGGTAAGATAATTGGTAAGGAGGGTAGGACTGCAAGGGCAATTAGAACAGTTCTAGCTGCTGCTGCTGCTAAGCACAATAAAAGAGCAGTTCTTGAAATTCTTGAATAGAGAGGAGGGGCCCCCTCCTTTCTTTTAAATCTTCATTTGCCCATGAGAGGTTTAAGTTTCGCAATAGTAAGTAAGGTTTTAGAGCCGTTTGGGTTGAAAGGTGAGGCCAAGTGCTCCATAGAGACAGATATAATCGAGAATGTTACAAAACAGAAGTTCTTTTATGCTAGGCGTGGTGAAAGGAGAATTTTGTTAGAGGTTGAGTATTGTATATATAAGGGGGACCATTTTATAATAAAGTTTAAGGGTATTGATACGAGAGAAGCTGTAAAGTTTTTTAAAGGATGGTTTTTAGAAGTTGAGGTTGAAAATCTGGTACCTCTACCAGAGGGTGAGTTTTACAGATTTGAGCTGATAGGGTTTGAGGTTTACACTCTTGACGGTGCTTTTGTTGGGATAGTTGATGATTTTATAGATGTTGGTCCCCATGACATATTCGTTATCAAGGAAGGGAATTATGAAAGACTGATACCTTCTGTTTTTGTAGAAACAATAGATAAGCCTAAGGGAAGAATAGTTATAAGAACGATAGAGGGTTTGGTTTGAGATTTTGGGTTATAACTATATTCCCCGAAATAGTGTATGCCTCTATGATAAGTGTTTTGAGAAAAGCTATAGATAGGGGTCTGATAGACGTCAAGGCTATAAATCCCAGGGATTTTACCCACGATAGACATAGAACTGTAGATGATGAACCTTATGGCGGTGGCTCGGGTATGGTCATGAAGGTTGAACCGATAGTTTCTGCTATAAACTATGTGAAAGAAAGGGATCCTGAGACTAGGGTTATTCTACTTACGCCAAGAGGAAAGGTTTTCAATCAGAATATTGCTAAGGAATACTCAAAGTTACCCTCTTTAACTTTCATATGTGGAAGGTATGAAGGAATAGATGATAGAGTTAGTTATTTTGTGGATGATGAGGTTTCGATAGGTGATTTTGTTTTGTCTGGTGGTGAATATGCCTTTCTTGTTATTTTTGATGCTGTAGCTAGGTTGATACCAGGAGTTGTTGGTGATGCTGATTCTATAGCGGAAGAATCCTTTAGTGATGGTCTATTGGAGTATCCCCAGTACACGAGACCAGATTATTTTATGGGTTACGGGGTTCCGGAAGTCTTAAGAAGTGGCAATCACGAGAGGATAAGAAGGTGGAGGAGATTTATGAGGTTGAAGATTACCTTCGAAAGAAGACCGGACTTGCTGAAAAATGCCAAGTTGACGGAAGAGGATAGATTGTTTTTGGAGGCAGTAATACGTGGTAGGGGGTATGTATATTGAGTATTAAAATCCCTTTCTTTTATTTATTACTGGTTCACTATCCGGTTTACAATAAGAGAGGCAAAGTGGTTGTATCCTCTATAACTAATCTCGATATCCATGACATGGCTCGCCTCACTAGGACATATGAGGGTAAAGGTTTTATAATGGTTACACCCTTACGTTACCAGCAGATGATGGTTGAAAGGATAGTTACCCATTGGAAACAGGGTTTTGGAGCTGTTTATAATCCCAATAGAGATGAGGCTTTGAAGCTAGTTATAGTTAAGAAAAATATTGAGGAGGCGGTAAGGCATATAGAAGAGGTGGAGGGTAAAAAGCCTATACTTGTAGCTACAAGTGCGAAAAGGTGGGAAGGTAAAAATATTTCTTATGAGGAACTTTCTGATTTAATGTTTGAAAGTGAGGATGTTTATGCTATAGTTTTGGGAACAGGGTGGGGTTTAGCTAAGGAAGTTATAGATAGTTGCAATTATATTCTTGATCCTATATATGGACTTGGTAATTATAATCATCTCTCAGTGAGATGTGCAGCTGCTATAATAGTTGATAGACTACTGGGAAGGAGGGTTGGAAGATGAGTGACGATCCTATTATTGAACTTGAGAAGGAATTCAAAGAGTCCTTAAAAAAGGGCCTATCTGACTTCAAGGTTGGTGATACTGTAAGGGTTAACTTCAGAATTATAGAGGGTGACAAGGAGAGAGTACAGGCTTTTGAAGGTGTGGTGATAAGGTTTTCAGGGGCTATGCATAGGAGAACTTTTACGGTAAGAAAGGTTTCAGGTGGAGTCGCTGTGGAAAGGATTTTTCCACTTTACTCTCCAAAGTTGGAGTCCGTTGAGATCATCAGAAGAGGTAGGGTGAGGAGGGCTAGACTATACTATCTGAGAAAACTGTACGGTAAAGGAGCTAGGATAAAGGAGAAGAAGGGAATTAGATCTAGTGGCGAGTAATAGAGAGATGACCTTCGGCCCATCTCCCATATATATGATACCGAGTGCTGTTATAGGAGTCGTGCTGTGGGCCTACTTTTTTTACCTTCTACACTATAGTGGTAAGCTTTCACTTATTTTTTTAGTTATTTTTGCTGTTCCAATTACTCTACTAGTGTTTTACATAAACTATAGGGTTATAAAGGTGGAGGATAACGGTTTAGTTTTTTACTCGCTCTTTGGTAAAAAAAAACTGGCCTTTGAAGCTATAAACTCTATTAGAGTTGTAAAAGTTGGAATGCGAAAAGTACTCTGGGTTGAAAGTGAAAAAGGCATTCTAATAATACCTTTTGTTTTTTCCAGAATTGCTAATCTAAGGGATGTTTTAAAGGAAAGGCTTGGAGAAGTTATCGATGTAGAGGGTTGGGAAAGATCTTTGAGTGATATTATACTCCTATATTTTATAGCTATTTTACTTCTTTTGGTATTTTCTTTTAGATCCCTTTGAGGATTGTTTTGTACACACATATTTCTTAGGGGTGGAGAATGATTGGAATAATTGATTTCGGTTCCCAGTATACCCAACTGATAGCAAGGAGGATAAGAGAGCTCGGGGTTTATAGCGAGATCCATCCTCCCTGGGTAGATCTTGATAGTGTTGTGGCTAGTGGCGTTAAAGGTTTGATTTTATCGGGTGGTCCAATGAGTGTTTACGATGAGAATTCTCCAAGAGTTGATCCCGAGATTTTTGAGCTCGGTATTCCTATACTCGGTATATGTTATGGGATGCAGCTTTTGGTTCATATTTTTGGTGGTAGGGTTGAGAAGGCTGATAAAAGGGAATATGGTATGGCATATTTCGAAGTTTTAGAGAATGATGAGTTGTTTCAAGGAATACCTTGTAATTTTGTTGTTTGGATGAGTCATAGTGATAGTGTGGTTGAGTTACCAGAGGTCTTTAAAGTTATAGGTAGGACTAGAGATAATCCTTATGGTGCTATAAGGCACAAGAGTCTCCCTATATACGGTTTACAGTTCCATCCTGAGGTTAGTCATACTGACTACGGTGAGAGGATCCTTTCGAATTTTGTGTTTAGGATAACTAAGTCTGAGAAAAATTGGAGCATGGAAAAATTTGTAGAAGACAAGATAAATGAGATAAGGAAAAAAGTAGGAAATGAAAGAGTTCTTCTAGCTCTTTCTGGTGGTGTCGATTCATCGGTTACTGCGGTACTCATCCATAGGGCCATAGGCGATAGTCTTATACCGATATTTGTCAATAATGGCCTACTCAGGAAAAATGAGGCTGTAATGGTTCTTGAAACATTTGAGAAACTCGGTATAAAGGTCTACTTTGTTGATGCGAGTAACCGTTTTTTGGATGCTCTAAAGGGTGTTGTTGATCCTGAAGAAAAGAGGAGAATAATAGGACATACCTTTATAAGGATTTTTGAAGAGGAAGCGAGAAAATTTGGTAGGATAAAGTATCTTGCTCAAGGTACTCTTTATCCTGACGTTATAGAGAGCATTTCTGTGTGTGGTCCTTCAAGTAGAATAAAGTCACACCATAATGTAGGTGGGTTACCTGAGGATATGGAGTTTGAGTTAATTGAACCACTTAGGTTTCTCTTTAAAGATGAGGTGAGAAAAATAGGAAGAATCCTGGGTTTACCTGATTTCATAATTAACAGACATCCTTTCCCCGGTCCGGGTCTTGCTGTAAGGGTTTTAGGAGAAGTTACCAAGGAGAAGCTGAATATCCTCAGAGAGGCGGATAGTATAGTTGTTGAAGAGATAAAGAGGGCAGGATTATATGAAAGTGTATGGCAGGCTTTTGCGGTTCTCTTACCTGTCAGAACCGTTGGTGTTATGGGGGACGAAAGGACCTATGATTATGTGATCGCTGTCAGAATTGTTGAGAGTGTTGACGGTATGACCGCAGACTGGGTAAGATTACCTTATGACATCCTTGCTACAATTTCGAATAGGATAGTTAACGAGGTAAGAGGTGTGAATAGAGTTGTTTACGATATATCAAGTAAACCACCTAGTACCATAGAGTGGGAGTAAGTTGGAGATGGGCAAGTTTGTACATCTACATTTACATACACAGTACAGTCTCTTGGATGGCGCTGTTAGTGTAAATAGGGTTTTTGAGAGAGCTAAAGAACTTGGTTTTGAAGCTATAGCTATAACCGATCATGGCAACCTCTTCGGGGCTGTTAAATTTTTCCAGAAGGCCGTCGAAAATGGTATAAAGCCCATAATAGGTTGTGAGATTTACGTTGCGCCTGGTTCTAGATTCGAAAAGAGATCTGCAAAGGGCGAGGAGACATCTTATCATCTTACCCTTTTGGTAAAGGATGAGAGGGGTTATAAGAACATTGTCAAACTTGTAAGCTTGGGGTATCTCGAGGGTTTCTACTACAAGCCAAGGATAGACCTGGAGATTCTAAAAGAGTATAGTAAAGGACTGATCGCTTTAAGTGGTTGCCTTGCAGGTGAAATCCCCTCTCTCATACTGAAGGGGAGGATAGAGGAGGCAAAGAAAAAAGCCCTTACCTACTTGTCTATAATGGGTGAAGGTAATTTCTATTTGGAACTTATGAGGCATGGTATTCCTGAGCAGGATCTCGTGAATAAGGGATTGGTTGAGCTATCTAGGGATCTAGGTATTCCTGTTGTTGCCACAAATGATGTCCACTACATATATCCCGAGGATGCAATAGCCCATGAGGTTCTTCTCTGTATCCAAACCGGTAAAAGGCTAGATGATCCTGGTAGAATGAGGATGGAAACAGATAAACTGTACCTTAGAAGTCATGATGAGATGGTTGAACTCTTCAAGGATATACCGGAGGCTATCAGTGCAACTTGGGAAATAGCTGAAAAATGTAACTTTGAGTTTGACTTCAAGAGTAAGCATTTACCATTGTTTGAGGTACCAGCTGGTTATACTCTCGAAAGCTATCTTAGAGAGGTAGCATTAAAGGGGCTTGAGGAGCGTAAGAGAAAAGGAGAGTTGTGTGAAAATATACCCTATGAGGAATACTTAAATAGACTTGAGTATGAACTTGAGATAATAGAAGAAACAGGTTTTTCAGGATATTTTCTGATCGTGTGGGATTTTGTAAAATGGGCGAAGTCAAGAGGTATACCTGTTGGTCCGGGTAGAGGTTCAGCGGCTGGTGCTCTTGTATCTTACGCACTTGGGATTACGAATGTTGATCCTCTGAGATGGGGTTTACTCTTTGAGAGATTTTTAAATCCTGAGAGAGTGAGCATGCCCGATATTGACATAGATTTCTGCAAGGAGAGGAGAGAAATAGTAATCGACTACATAAAGAAAAAGTATGGCGAAAAGAATGTTGCTAAGATAATTGCGATTGGTTCCCTTTCAGCAAGAGCGGTTGTTAGAGATGTAGGTAGGGCGCTTGGTTTTTCCCCAAAAGAGGTGGACAGAATAGCTAAGATGATCCCAGCAACTATTGGGATTACTATAAAGGAAGCACTTGCACTCGAGCCAAGGCTTAACAGAGAGATCGAAGAGAACGAGAAGGTCAGGAAACTGATGGACATTGCGCAGAGGCTAGAGGGTCTTTCAAGGCATGCTAGTACTCACGCAGCTGGGATCGTTATAACTCCATGGGAGCTTACAGAGTATGTTCCTTTGTACAAGGCTGATAAGGACGATGAAGATGTAACTACTCATTATGATAAAGATGATTTGGAAGCTCTGGGACTCTTGAAAATGGATCTACTGGGATTGAAGACCCTTACCGTAATAGATACTGCCTGTAAACTTGTAGAGCAGTATAAAGGTGTTAAAATAGATACAGACAAATTACCCCTTGATGATCAAAAAACCTACGAACTTTTACAGTCTGGTAGAACGGAAGGTGTATTCCAACTTGAAAGTTCAGGCATGAGAGATCTTCTGAGGAGACTGAAGCCTTCCAGGTTTGAGGATCTTATAGCTATAGTTGCTCTTTATAGACCTGGTCCTCTGCAGTCGGGCATGGTTGATGAGTTTATAGAGAGAAAGCATGGCAAAAGACCTATAGAGTACGAAGTTCCTGAGTTAAAAGAGATATTGGACGAGACTTACGGTGTTATAGTTTACCAAGAGCAAGTCATGATGATTGCTTCGAAGATAGCTGGTTTTACCCTAGGTCAGGCGGATGTGCTGAGAAAGGCTATGGGTAAGAAAAAGATGGATGTGATGCAGGAACAAAAGGAGGCCTTTGTTGAAGGTGCTATCAAAAACGGTTATCCGCGTGAATTTGCCGAGAGGTTGTTTGAGAAGATGGAAAAATTTGCCGAATACGGTTTTAACAAATCTCACTCTGCCTCTTATGCTTTTGTGGCTTATCAGACAGCCTATTTGAAAGCCCATTATCCTGTGGAGTTTATGGCAGCTTTGATATCTAGTGAAATAAACAATACCGAAAAAGTTTATCTTTATCTGAATGAATGTAAAGAGTTTGGTATAAAGGTTCTACCACCTGATATAAACGAGAGTCATGTCATATTCAGGATAGAAGGTAACTCTCTTAGGTTTGGACTTGCAGCTATAAAGGGAGTTGGTGAAGTTGCAGCAGAGACCATAGTGAAGATCAGAGGTAACAAACCTTTTAAATCTTTCATTGATTTTGTTTCAAGAGCCAGCGGATCGAAGATAAACAGGAAAACCGTCGAAGCTCTAATCAAGGCCGGTGCTTTTGATTCCTTTGGTATTGATAGGAAACACCTTTTGATGATAATGGACGATATACTTGATAGAGTTGGAAAGTCTACGAAGAAAGACGTAAGGCAATTCAGCTTATTTGAAATTGGCGAATTTGAAGAGGAGCTTGATACTCTACCTATACCTGATGTTCCTCCATCTACTTTGAATGAGAGACTCAACTGGGAGAAGGAAACTCTTGGATTTTTTCTTACTGGGCATCCTTTAGAGATTTTTGCCTCCAAAGTAGCTAAGTATAATACGGTTAGAATATCCGATCTTGCCGACTACAACGATGGTGATCAGGTTTTGATATGCGGAGTTGTGGTTTCGATAAAGGAGAAATTGACTAAGGATGGTGAAAGGATGGCATTTGTAAATCTGGAAGATAAGACGGGAAGGGTAGAGCTTATAGTTTTCCCATCTGTTTACAAAGATTGTGATATACTTTTTACGATGGATGAACCTCTTCTGGTAAGAGGTGTGATAAATCTAGATGTGGATGGTGATAGCGTAAAGGTCATAGTTAATGAGGTTGCCCTTGTGAGCAAAGGTTTTGATGAGAAAAAGTGGAGTTGTTTTATCACCATCAGAAGCGATTTGGAAGATGACAGGATAGATAGACTTTTTGAGGTTGTTGATGGTAAAAGTGGAGATATTCCCCTCATGGTGAAAGTTGTGGGTGATGAGTATGAAGTTCTGATAGACACGGGCATGAAAGTAGCTGAAGAAGTGGTAGAAAGATTGGTAAAAGAGGGTATTAATGTAGAATTACTGGAGGTATAGGATTGAAGTATTTGGATTTTGAGAAAGGTATTGAGGAGTTGGAGCGTAGGATTGATGAATTAACCAGTGTTGGAAGGGGTGCCGGTGTTGATATCGAAGCTGAGGTTAAGAGACTGAAGAAGAAGTTGAACAGAACCTTGATAAGGATTTACAGGAACCTTACACCCTGGCAAAGGGTTCAGGTTGCGAGGCATCCTTCTAGGCCCTACACTCTTGACTATGTGAATTACATGATAACAGACTTTTTTGAACTCAAGGGAGACAGAAGATTTGGGGATGATAAGTCTATAGTAGCTGGTTTTGGAAAGTTTGAGGGTATCTCTGTATGTGTTATTGGTCATCAGAAGGGTAGGACTACAAAGGAAAATATAGAGCGTAATTTTGGTATGCCCCATCCTGAGGGTTACAGAAAAGCACTAAGGGTTATGAAACTTGCTGAGAAGTTCAGTATACCTATACTAACTTTTGTGGATACTCCAGGGGCTTTTCCAGGGATAGGTGCTGAGGAGAGGGGACAGGCAGAGGCGATAGGTGAAAATCTGTATGAAATGGTGTCACTTAGAGTTCCTATAATAGTCTCTGTGATAGGTGAGGGTGGTAGTGGTGGTGCCCTTGCGATAAGTGTTGGTGATAGGATACTGATGTTGGAGAATGCCATTTATGCTGTTATCTCACCTGAAGGTTGTGCTTCAATCCTTTGGCGAGATTCAGCTAAGGCTCCAAATGCTGCAGCAGCTCTTCGTCTTACCGCTCATGAACTTTTAAAACTCGGTGTCATAGACGAGGTTGTAAAAGAACCAATTGGTGGTGCCCATAGGGATCCGAAGGTTGCTGCTAATATATTAAGAAGGGCGATAAGGCGGCATCTAAAAGAACTTCTGCACAAAAACCCGTATACACTTTTAAAAGAGAGATTTGAAAAGTATAGAAAAATCGGCGTTTTTGTCGAATAGAATAAGGGAGGGCTTTTCGGACCCTCCCTCTTTTTTAGTTGTGTAGATCTTCGCAATACTTCTTTATAGTTTCTTCTTTTGGTGGTTGTGTTATAAGTGATACTATTATAAAGATGATCAATCCAACAAAGATCCAATAAAACTGATGTGGGGTTATTATATTTTCGTTTAGGAAGAATTTGTGTGGACTACCCAATTTCAATTTTGCATATAA
>JAGDVO010000001.1:0-28639 GCA_023269715.1 Thermosulfidibacter sp. | reverse complement strand
GTGTAGCAGGAGCCATAAGTAAAGCTGTAACAATTGTTGCTGCTTTTGTAGCTCTTTTCCACCATATTCCCAATACCATTGAAGGACCAAGGGATGCGATGATCAAGACAAAAGCCCAACCTGAAAGGTCGAGAACGAGGGCAGGTGGATTCATAGAGATTAATCCACATAGGATTAACACTATTGAAGTTATGATACGAGCTACTAGCACAGGTTTTTCCTGAGCTATTTTTGTTTTTAATGCTTTTGTCATCCAATCCCTTGCAATTAGTGCATTGACTACCATCACCCAACCAGCGACTGTCGACATGGCGATCGATAGACCACCTGCTACTATTATTCCGAGGAGCACACTGCTACCTACAGCTTCACATGCTGCGATCATGGCATAGTCAACTACTTCTCCTATACCATACTTCTTCTTTATCAATGCGAGGACTCCTATAGCAACGGGTTTATTTAGCTTCTGGGCGATAGGAACAGCTTGTGGAACAAGAGGATGATATTTTTCTATTATTGCTTTTGTTCCAATCCCCACTATCATTAATGAAGAGTATAACAGTGCTGCGAATAATGTAGCCCAAACTATAGATTTCTTAGCTTCCCTCTCATCTAGAGCTGTAAAGAATCTTACAATGGTGTAGGGCATGGTTGAGAATCCATAGTGCCATGTTAGGAAGAAACCTGCCACAGCTATCCAAGAACTCATGATAGCACTTGGTGGGCCATCTGGACTTGATGGGACATTAAAAATTTTTGGTGTGTTTATAAGTATCTCCTTGAAATAGGACTCCGGTCCACCCATTTTACTTACAAGGGCTATGGCAGCAGCGACTCCAGCAAAGGTCATTATAATGGTTTGGACCGAAGCATTCCAAGTTGTAGCGTACATTCCACCAAGAACTGTATATATAAGCACTACAATTACTGAGATCCAAACACTTGTTTTATAATCCAACTTGAGAAGAGCCACAAAAAATATAGCAGTACCAACTATTGAAAGGACTATGTAAAGGATTCCTGCGATTAGTGTTGGTATACCCGCTATAAATCTACCTAAAACCGGCATTTCATATCTATCACAATAGAAATCAGTGAATGTAACTGGCCCGTATTTCCTTAAAGGAGCTGCGGTGAGAGGACCTGCTATACACATCCCGGCTATTATGCCTATGAGTGCCCACCACATTGGGTAACCAAGTAAAAAGACAAATGCTGGTAATCCCAAGAAGCTAGCTGGAGAGAAGTATGTCGATGTAAGTGCGGTTCCGTTAACAAAAGCTCCTACTCCTCTACCTGCAAGATAATAGTCTATTTCACCCTTTGCTGCGAGTTTTCTTGAATAAATTCCTATTCCTATTGTAATGATAAAATAGGCAAGTGCGAATAAAAACACTACAAAATCAAATCCGTTCTGCATGGCTCACCTCCTTCACTATACTTTGGATAGTATCCAAGCTATAAATACGTTTAGAATAAAACAACTCCAAACATTACCATACCAAAAAGCTGCCGGAACACCCATTACAAATGTCTTGGGTAGATCAGGATTTGAAGCCTCGAGAGTCCACCACAGTACTGCGTTAAGATAGATTAAGAGGAAAGCTACTATTAATAACTTTGGCATTTTACTAAACATCTTCCCACCTCCTGTTCAGTTTTTAATACCTTGTTCTACTTATATATTAAAAAATTCATTTGATTTTTTCAAGTATAGTTTTATAAAAGTGAAATATGAAGCTACTACTATCGATTGGGACTATATATGGTGAAAAGCTTGGGCTTATGGCTTATGTAGCTTCCCTAGCAGGTTTTGATGGTGTGGAGGTTGTTTTGAATGATATTTATTTTTTGAAAGATATTTTTGATATATTGGAAGGCTTAGATTCTCTCTGCCCAATAATGGCCTTTCATGCTCCCTTTAACGTTCATTCATACTCAGAAAAAATTGCCTCTATACTTAGGTCAATTGAAATTGCCAAAACTTTTGGCGTAGATGTACTTGTAGTGCATCCCCCGCTTAGACTTTTAGATTATAGATACAGGAAGTGGTTTAGGAATGAATTTGAATATAAAAACGTTTCGTTAAATATCTGTGTTGAATTGATGCCTTTTGTAAACTTCATTTTCTTCAAAGGATCTCTTTATGATTTAGCTAATTTTAAAGAACTTGTTAGATTTACACATGAGAAAAATCTTAAAATTGCTTTTGATACGACTCATTGTGGTACAAGAGGTATTCCTCTTATAGAGGGTTTTGAAATGTTAGGTGGCATTGATAGGATTGGTCATGTCCATCTTAGTGATTTTGCTATAGTCAACGGTCAATTTAAGGAACATCTTTTTCCTGGTGAGGGCAATTTGGATTTAGGTTCCTTTTTGAGGTACCTTAAAAGTGTGGGTTACAAAGGTAAGGTGACACTTGAGGTGTTGCCATGTTATTTTCCTAAAGATCATGGTAAACTAGTAGAAAAGCTGGTCGGTTTTGTTAAATTTGTTAAGGAATTGTAAGGGGGTTAAAAGTGGAAAGGATTTTTGCGTTTCTTAAAAAAGTTTTTCCCTTTTATGAGCTTGATGATACATCTCTTATAAAGATATCTCGAAGTGCCAATTTTGTGGAGTACAAGAAAGAAACTCCTATCTTTATTGAATATGAGGAGATTAAGGATTTTCTCTTCTTGATATACTTGGGTCTTGTTGAAATTAGTGTGTCAAGAGGGGAGAGGAAAATTCTTCTAGGTTATAGAGGTGAAGGAGAAATATTAGGAGAGGATATTCTTTTTGGTAGGGATAAGTATAGCTATAGCGCTGTATGTGTTGAAAATACTTATGTAATTGCTATTCCCAAAGATGTAATTTTGGAGATTGTAAGTACGGATGCTATATTTCTGAATCATGTGGCTGAGCTTATAGGGAGGCGAGTAAAGGTTATCTTAAGGGAACTTGATAGAAGAATAAAGGAGGAAATCGTTCCTCCATTTCTAACAAAGAGGATAAAGGATATTTTTAGTTATAGTAAACCTGTGTTTGTTTCCATTAATACTCCTATCAGAGAGCTAGCTCAAAAGATGGACAAATATGGTGTGGATTTCCTACTTGTTGAAGACAAAGGTAAGATCGTAGGTATAGTGACCGAGAGAGATCTAGTCGTAAAGTATCTCTCGAGAAGTGTAGGTGAAAAGACTAGTGATATAATGAATTCTGTGCTTGTTTGCGTTGATATTGATGACTATTGTTATAAGGCACTTAGGGAGATGGTGACGAGGGGCATGAGACACGTGATTGTTAAGGATGAAGGGAGAATAGTGGGCGTAATGAGTATTAAGGATTTTGTTCAGAAAGAAGCGCTAAGTTATGTAAATCTGCTACAGGGTATAGTTAACTCAAGAAGCTTGAAAGAACTCAAGCTTTTATTTAACGAAAAAGTCAAGCTTGTAAGTCTTCTGCTTGATTCAAATCTATCCTCAAGAGAAATCTGTGAATTGGTGACTCATATAAATGATGAAATTGTAAAAAAGGTTATAGAGATTGTCGTTGATGAATTCAACTATGATATTCCTAATTTTTGTTTTCTTGTACTTGGTAGTCATGGTAGGAGAGAGCAAACGATCGTTACTGATCAGGACAACGCCATGATATATGAAACCTGTACTCAAGAGATGGAAGAAATCTATGCAAAAGTTGGTGAGAAGATAGTGGAGTATCTAGTTCGGGTTGGTTTTGAAAAGTGTAAAGCTGGAGTAATGGCCTCTAACCCAATGTGGAGGATGTCAAGAAAGAAGTGGATTGATGTTCTTTATGATCTTTTTAAGAATCCAGTACCCGAGAAGATTCTTAGGTTTAGTATAATATTTGACAACAGGATATTGTATGGGGATCCATCTCTTGAAGCTGAATTCTACGGTATTTTTAGAGAGGGACTTAAGACACATCCTGGTTTTGTAGCTCACATGGGTAAAGAGATCCAACTGAAAAAACCACCTATAGGCCTTTTTGGAAATCTTATCGTCGAGAAAAGTGGAGAGCATAAAAATGAGATAGATATAAAGCTTAGAGGTCTTCTCCCGATATGCGAGGCTGTGAGGTTACTCTCTGTGATACATGAGATAAGAAAGGTTAATACTTTTGATAGGATAGAAGAGTTGAAGAATAAAGGAGCTATAGATTCTGCACTTGCTGATGATGTTGTCTTCGCCTATGACTTTCTATTAAAGTTGAGAATGAGGAAAATGCTAGAATCTATAAACAAAGGGGGAAAACCTGACAATTTTATAAACCCGGAACGGTTAACAACTACTGAGAAGAACATGTTGAAGGAATCCTTCGCTATAGTTTATCGAATCCAAAGAGAAGCCTATAAACAAAGTGGTGCTATGTTTATATATTGAATGTGCTGGTGATATTCTCCAGGCCTTCAAATAGCATGAGTAATCTATCTACTCCTATCGCAGCTCCACTAGTTAGTCCCAAATTGGGGATTAGCTCTATAAATTCTTTATCTATGTATTTTTCGTAGTCCTCACCGAATCTTTTTTTTGCCTCTTTTAGCATTCTGTTTAGCTGTTTTACTGGATCTACATTTTCTGTGTTTCCATTCATAACTTCAACTCCGGCTAGAAACAATTCCACTCTCTCTATGAGCCATTTTTTATCGTTTTTTTCCCTTGACATTATACTTGAAAAATGGGGCCAGTCTATCACAAAGGTAGGTTTTTTCTTTTGTCTTATTATGGGTTCTATATGAGTTACGAATATCTTCCAGAATTCCTCTTCTACCACATCTTTTATGCTCTTACCCAGTATACTTTTGGTCAGCTCTTCAAGGGAGACGATCTCAAAACTCCCATCTATAATGGCTTTACTTTCCTTATACTTCAGTTCTCTTTTGCCGTATATTTCGGAAAGGAATAGTAATAATTCCATAGCTATTTTTATCAAGGTTCTATAGTCTTCCTCCTTTACATAGAATTCTACAAGGTCGAACTCGATGTTATGAAGTTCGTCTATAAAGGGCTCCTTTCTGAATACTCTGCATACTTGAAATATTTTTGTTAAATTACTTTTAGCTAGTATCTTTTTCATAGATAATTCTGGAGATGTGTGTAGAAATAGAATTTCACCACTATACTCAATTCTAATTGGTTCAATGTTAGGGTCAAGTCCAGGATATGGGGATAAAGAGGGTGTACTTACCTCGACGAACCCCTTTTCTAAAAAGAAGTTTCTTACGTTGTTTATGAAAGAACTCTTCTTTACGGGTAGCAATTCTTTTAATAACGCTTCTTCTCCTCTGTTTCGAGGCAGTATATACATTTTGTTGCGAAGGGTTGGGCAAGTAGCCTAGCCTCTTCTATCGGTTCTCCACATACTTCGCAGAGTCCATATGTTCCTTCTTCTATCCTTCTTAATGCCTCTTCTATCTGCCTCAACCTTGCTGCGTCCATACTGGATAGCACGTTTGATATGTTTTCGAGTTCAAGCTGGGTGGCACTGTCAGCCTCATCACCTACAGCCTGTTTATCCCTAAGCCTATTTCTCTCTTCCGTTTCCTTTTGTAGCCTCTTCAGGATCTTGATTTTTTCTTCCACCAGTTTTGCTTTTATCTTCTCAATGGTCTCTTGACTCAGCACTTTTTCCTCCTTTCCTCTCTTTCTCTAATTCACTTATCTTTATTCTAAGCTCCTCTATTTCTTTTTTCATATCACTCATTTCCTGGAGTATAGCTTTGATAGCTTCTACCAGAGGATCAGGAAGGAGATGATGTTCAAGATCTACCCCCATAACGCTCAGTTTTCCTTTTTTAACAATCTTTCCCGGTATTCCCACAACTGTTGAATTTGGTGGCACCTCCTTAACCACTACCGAATTGGCTCCTATTCTTGAATTTTCACCAACTGTAAATGGACCGAGTACTTTCGCGCCAGCACCGATTACCACATTTTTCTTTATTGTAGGATGGCGTTTCTTTTTTTCAAGACTTACGCCACCTAACGTAACTCCGTGGTATATGGTAACATTATCCTCTATTTCAGTGGTTTCTCCTATTACGACACCCATACCATGATCTATAAAAAAACCTTTTCCTATCTTGGCTCCCGGGTGTATTTCTATACCTGTAAGGAATCTATTGATGTGTGAGAGGAACCTAGCTAGGAGTTTAAAATCCTCCTTCCAAAGGAAGTGTGCTATCCTGTGGAGTAGGATTGCGTGAAAACCAGGGTAACAAAGGATTACTTCTAATTTACTCCTTGCCGCTGGATCCCTTTCGAATACAGCATTGAAGTCCGCTTTTACTGTTTCCCATATGTTCTTGATGTTCTGTCTTACTTTCTCGAACATGGTAGTTATCTCTATATATGTTTTCTATCTTTCTCAGTCAATAAAGTTATCTTGAGAAAACATTTTGTTATTGATATAATTATCACAGTATTATGGTACTACCTCAGGGGAAACCGCTATGCAAGAATCTTAAGACCAAGTATGTTGATATCGAGGACTTTTACTGGGGCTATTGGTAGCGGTAAGACGATGAATCTACTTGCTCTAGCTAAGTTTAAAGGTATAAGTGCGGTTACTATGCTTGATAGGTCCGGTAGTACGGTGTTTTTGACTTTTTGGAGATTACCAAGAAACATGGAGATTACAGAATAGCCTATACTATTGTTGCGTCCTACGGGTAATAGAGTTCCTATAGTCATTCAGGTAGATAAATAAGAAAGATGTTGAAAATCTCATTTTTCTGGAAGATTTGAGAGGTAACTTTATGGAGGGAGTTCCGATAATAGAAGTGGTAGCTATAGAAGGTATTGGGATCCTTGAGACCTTTGATTTTATTAAGGGTTTGGTATGAAAAGTAGATTTTTTAATAACAGTATTTTACACTTAGTATATTTAACCCTCACCATATTGACAATAGTCTTTTTTAAGGTTATATAAAAAATGTAAAGTTCTAGAAACTATTAAAAGGGGGTGAGAGTGGGGTTGGTAAAATTGGGTTTGAAAGAACTAAGAAAAACAAATAATAAGAGGGAGGTGGAAGGATGAGTTGGAAGAAGTGGTTAGTAGGAGTGGCATTAGGTACCCTAGTGGGTGCTGGTGTTGCAAGTGCAGGCGTTTTATCTGTCAAGATACCTACCCAGAGTGGAGTTGAGGTTCAGTTTGGTATGATCCAGGAGTTTGCGGTCCACTACGCTCAAGAATACGATTTTATGAAGGACTATAGGGTTGATAAGAAAGGTAAAGATTGGGAAACATTTGTTGGTGATCCTGAAGGGCCTGTAAGAGGGGATCAATGGACACATATGGTTTACTTCCCCATTGACTTTGTCAAGAAAGATCAGTGGAAGGTACATTTGCTATTCTCCTATAAGCAGAGTAAAGATTATCTTGTTGATCAGGCAGGTGTTGATAACGATAGGTGGCGTGTTGAGAGAGCCTATTTTGAGTTTAAGCTCCCCATCGCAGTGTGTGATCTAAATACTTATATTGGTGTTGGTCATGAGGTTTGGGGTTTGGATGCTGAAACTGGCGGATTGGTCTACTATGATGATGATCCAGGTATAAGGTGGTTTGGTAACTACAAGAAATTCTCCTGGGATTTCAAGTGGGTTAGAAAGACTCAGAGAACTACAAATGTTAGCCTTGGCTATGATTCAAACAGGGATATATATCTATTGAGACTAGCCTATGATTTAGCTCCCGAGTTCAAGCCGAGATTGTATCTTGCATGGGATAGGGATGCTGGAAATAACGCCAATGATACTACATTCTTTGGTAGTTACACCTATGGTTATGATATCTTCTATGGTGGTTTAGGTGCTGTTGGTACTATAGGTCCTGTTATGTATCAGTTGGAAGGTGTCTATCAGGGTGGTAGTGTCCACTATGGAGAAAGTGGGATCGAACCGAGAAGTGTGAAGTCCTGGGCTGCTTTAGCGAACTTCCAGGTTGACGTTGCTCGTTGGGCGCCTTCACTCAACAAGTTCGTAGTTGGTCTTGGTGGACTTTACGCTAAGGGAGATGATGATCCCTTTGATAAGGATATAAAAGGATTCACTGGTAGTGTTACGGCAACTAGGTTCTTCAGCCCTTGGAACATGAGTACTCTACCTATACATGGCGAAAACCAGATGCCAACACTTGGGACTACTGTGTATAGCTGGTTGCCTGTTGAGCTTGGAGTTGGTCCAAGAATCGGTGGTGTGAGTGGTTCCAACAATGCTTATGGAATTAACCCGGGTTTAATTGCTGGAGTATTCACCATTGATTGGGATGTTACGAAGAAGTTGAATGCAAAGTTTATGGTCAAGTATCTAAGGTGGGATGAGACAGCACCTATTGCAGCCTATTATGCTGCGAAGGTTTATGGTACCTTTGTCGGAAAGGATAAGATACAGGCAACTTACTACAACAATAAGGTTATCAAGATTGATGAGGAAATCGGATGGGAAACTGACCTACTTCTTAACTACAAGCTCTACGATGAGGTTACCCTCTTTGCTGGTGGTTCTGTACTCTTTCCAGGTAACGGTATTGATGATATAAACGCTATTAGGTTTGGTAAGAGGGACTCTGATTCTGCCTATCACATCAAGGCTGGAGTTAAGTTCCTCTTCTAATAAGAACAAAACTGAATCTTAGGGGTGTGGAAGGATAGACCTTTCACACCCCTTTTTTATTTTTTATCTTTCGAGAAGTGCAACTAATTCTATATGGTAGGTGTTTGGGAACATATCAAAGAGGAATATTCTAGATAGATTATATCCTATATTTTTTATATCCCTTGCGAAGGTGGGAGGACTACAGGATATGTAAATTATTCTATCTGCATTTAAGCCTCTTATCCTTTCTGCTAAATCCTTTGTAATTCCTATTCTAGGTGGATCTAGTATTATGGTGTCGTATATCTCTTTCGATTTCCTTATGAACTCTTCCACGTCCATATTAAAAACTTCCAAGTTTTCTGGTTTTTCCTTTTCTAGTAGTTCCACTGCTTTTTTATCCAATTCTACAGCTACTATACTTTCCACAACCCTTGATAGTGGTATTGTGAAAGTTCCACTACCAGCAAACAATTCTAAAACTTTTTTACCACCCCTTGCTAGATCTACGACCTTTTCAACGAGTTTATCTACGAGAAAAATATTAGCCTGAAAAAATGAAAAGTAGTTGTACTTTACAGTCTCTCCTAGTAGATTGTCTCTAAGATAACTTTTACCAAGAGTACTATACTTTCCTGGATAGAATATTCTTAACCCAACATCTACCTTTAGCTCATCTTCAAGGGCATGATATATATCATGAATCTCCCTTATCTTCTCCTTTGCCTTAATCCCTACTATAACTTCGTCTCCTTTATTCGATTCTCCTAGAAATACCTCTATTCCATTTTTAAGAACACTGTTAAAGGAATAGAGTGTGATTAAGGCTTTTTCCAATTTTTCTGTTAAAATTGGACATCTACCAACAGGTACAACTTTATCGCTCTTTACCATTTTGAATCCTATTATTTTTCTTTCGATGAAGAGTTTTGCTCTTCTCCTATACCTTAACCTTGGACTCTCTATTACACCATCAAAGGTAACCTCTTTTTTTAGAGATCGGGATATCTCTCTCTGTACTATTTTGACCCTTTCATCTATCTGTTTTTTATAGTCGACGTTCAAAAATTGACATCCACCGCATCTTGTAAAGAGTTCACATTCTGGAGGTACTCTATGAACTGATTCTTCAACTACCTCTATGGCCTCTCCTATAGCATACTGACTCTTCTCATCTTCTATCGCTATCTTAACCTTATCTCCTGGGACTACACAAGGTACAAACACGATTTTACCGTTACTCAACCTTCCAAAGGCATATCCATTATAAGCTAAACCTTCTACTATTATCGTTTCTTCTCTGTTATTCTTCATTTATACTATATAGGTTTAGTTTTCTCTGTTTTTTGCTTATTTTTATTACGGTATTTAGGAAGTTTTCCAATTCTTCTATTTTGAGTTTACACTCTTTCCTTTTTTCTACATCTTGACAGACTCTCCTGGCTTCGCTTTGCATCTCTTCAAAGGCTACCAAAAAATCAGGATTTATTCTCTCTATATCATTATTCCTTGCGATTTCGCTTAAGCTATCTATTTTAAGGATGTATTCATTCTTTGTGGTAGTTGCCAGACAACCTGTAATAGTTATGATGCTTATTATTAATACACTTTTTGGGATTTTTCCCATCATACTCACCTCTTAGGTGGTATTACCTGGATGAAGAGTTCTTTAAGTTGTTTTTCTGAAACCTCACTTGGTGCTTGGGTCATAAGGCATATCCCTTTTTGCGTTTTCGGGAAGGCTATGACGTCCCTTATAGAGGGAGATTTGGTTATTATGGCTATTATCCTATCAAATCCAAGTGCGAGCCCACCATGTGGTGGTGCTCCATACTGAAGTGCTTCTAGTAGAAATCCAAATTTTATTTTCGCTTCTTCATCTCCAATACCCAGTAGTTTAAAGATCTTTTCCTGTATATCCTGTCTATGTATTCTTATGCTACCTCCACCTATTTCAACTCCGTTTAGTACGACGTCATAGGCTTTTGCCCTCACTTTGAGTGGGTCTGTATCGAGAAGTGGGATATCTTCATCCATTGGTGATGTAAATGGATGATGCACGCTAACATATCTCTTTTCCTCCTCATCCCAATCTAGAAGTGGAAAATCTGTAACCCATAAAAATTCATACCTATCTTCGTCTATTACGTTGAATCTTCTAGCTAGTTCAATTCTTATGTTTCCAAGTATCTCGCAGGCCTTTTCCCATTTATCTGCAACTAGAAAGAGTGTATCTCCCTCTTTTGCTTCACACCTTTCTATTATAGCCTTTATCTCTCCTTCCTTTAGGTGTTTTGCTATAGGACTAGTTACACTACCTTCGCTAACCCTCATCCATATCAAGCCCTTTGCACCGTAATTTACTGCTATAGCTAAAGTATCATCTAGGTCTTTTCTAGAAAATTTTGTGTTGCCTTCCACTTTCAGAGCTTTTATGGTATTTTTTTCATCTATAGCTTCTCTTAAAATCTTAAACTCTGTATCCACTAGGATGTCAGTTAAAGTGTACATTTTCCATGGTATCCTAAGGTCTGGCTTATCTGATCCGTATGTGTCTATAGCTTCGGTGTAAGATATTCTTAGAAAAGGCGTTTTAATATCTATACCTATAATGGAAAATATGGTTTTAAGTATTCCCTCAGTAACTTCCATCACATCTTCCTTTTCAACAAATGCCATCTCCAGGTCTATCTGGGTAAATTCTGGCTGTCTATCTGCTCTTAAGTCTTCATCCCTAAAGCATTTGACTATCTGGAAGTACCTGTCAAATCCACTTATCATGTATATCTGTTTGAATAGCTGTGGTGACTGTGGAAGTGCATAAAATTTTCCGGGATTTAATCTACTTGGAACTAGAAAATCTCTTGCTCCTTCTGGGGTGGATTTCGTTAAAAAGGGTGTTTCAAGTTCTATAAAACCGATGCTATCGAGATACTTTCTTACTGCTTGTGCTGCTTTGTGTCTCAATATAAGCTTTCTTTGCATCTCAGGTCTTCTAAGATCTAGGAATCTATACCTCAATCTTACCTCTTCACTTACATCTATTTCATCTTCTATTTTGAAGGGTAGTGGTAGTGATGTGTTTAGTATCTCTATTTCCTTTGCCAGTACTTCTACATTTCCGGTCTTTAGCTTTGGATTTTCCGTGCCTTCCGGTCTTTTCCTCACTGTTCCCTTTATCCTTAGAACATATTCGCTCTTTACCTCTTTAGCGGTATTGAATGTCTCTCTTGGAATTTCTGCTGGATCGAAAACTACCTGAACAATACCCTCTCTGTCTCTCAGGTCTATAAATATTAAGCCTCCATGATCTCTAGTTCTATGAGCCCATCCTTCTAAAATTACCTCTTTACTAAGATACATTTCCGTTACTTCGCCACAATAACAGGTCCTCCTCATCTTTCTACCTCCTCGAAAAATCTAACAAGTTCCTCTATCTTCACTTTGAATTGCTCTTTGCTTTCCATGTTTCTCACTATAGTGAAACCTTCCTTTACTTCTTCCTCTCCAGTTATTACCGCGTATTTTGCTTTTATTTTATCAGCCTTCCTCATTTGACTTTTTAAACTCTTGCGACAATCGTGTTCCATTTCACATTTTATTCCCTTTAATCTTAATTTAAAAACTATAGGAATCATAGTCCTTTTTGCTTCTTCGCCTAGTACCGCGAAAAAGACCCTCGGGTCTTCCTCTTTAACCTTTTTCTCCTTCTTCAGTAACATTACAGCTCTTTCTTCTCCTATTGCAAAACCGATTCCTGGAATAGGTGGTCCTCCCATGTCTTCGACTAGGTTATCGTATCTACCACCTGCCGCAACTGCGCTTTGTGCTCCTATTTCTGTTGATATAGCTTCAAATACTATACCAGTATAGTAATCTAGACCTCTTACTATCATTGGGTTGATTGTGTATGGTATCCCGAGTATGTTTAGATAGTCTAGTGTTTCACCAAAGTATCGTCTACATTCGGTGCAGAGATGTTCGCATATCTTTGGTGCCTGTAGTGTGACTTCTTTACATTCAGGGTTTTTACAGTCAAGGACCCTTAGTGGATTTCTTTCCATCCTTCTCTTGCAGTCTTTGCACAGTTTTTCTTTTTTTGAGCTTAGGAAGTTTATAAGTAGACTCTTGTAGATAGGTCTACATTCTTTACATCCCAGATGATTTATTTCAAGGTTTATGTGTTTTTCTATGCCTAACTCTTGGAATATGATATATAGTAATGCCACTACTTCTGCATCAAGAGATGCCTCTTTTATTCCGAAGACCTCAACGTTAAACTGATGGAACTGTCTTAATCTACCTGCTTGGGGTCTTTCGTATCTGAACATAGGTCCAGAAAAGTAGAATTTTAAAACTGGGCATTTTAAATGTAGGGCATTTTCTATTAGAGACCTTACTATTCCTGCAGTAGCTTCTGGTCTCAGTGCAAGGATTTCACCTCCTTTGTCTTTTAACGTATACATCTCCTTTTCCACTATGTCTGTTGTGTTACCTATACTCCTTTCAAAGACTTCTATATGTTCAAGAACAGGGATTCTTATCTCCCTGAAACCAAAGTTCTCTAGTATTCCTTTTATCTTTTCTTCGATAAACCTATAGTATGGGATTTCTTCCGGTAGTATATCTTTGAAGCCTCTTACAGCTTTGATCATATTGACTACCTCCAACTGTAACAGTAAAGTAAAAAAATGAAACTAGAATTCTTTTATTTTACTTTTTAAAATTTGTCAAAGGAGGTAGAGATGAGTCTAAGAGTTGCAATTAATGGTTTTGGTAGAATAGGTAGGAATTATTTTAGGATAGCCTTTGGTGATCCAACTCTCGATATAGTTGCTGTCAACGATATTACTGATAGCAAGACTCTTGCTCATCTTCTGAAATACGATTCTGTGCATGGTAGATATACTAGAGAAGTTTCATACAAAGAGGATTCAATAGTTGTTGATGGTAAGGAAATTAAGGTTTTTGCTGAAACTGACCCCGAAAAATTACCTTGGTCCGATCTTAGTGTTGATGTGGTTATCGAATCTACAGGTAGGTTTACTGAGAGGGAGAAGGCCGAAAAACACCTAAAAGCTGGTGCAAAATGGGTTATAATAACCGCTCCCGCTAAGAATCCTGATATAACCATAGTTATCGGTGTGAATCATGACAAGCTCGATCCAAAAAACCACAGGATAATCTCTAATGCATCTTGTACTACAAATTGCTTAGCTCCTGTTGTTAAAGTTTTGCACGATAATCTCGTTATAAAAAGGGGCTTGATGACAACTGTACACTCTTATACCAATGATCAAAGGATACTGGATCTGCCCCATAAGGATCTGAGAAGGGCAAGAGCTGCCGCTTTGTCGATCATCCCGACTACAACAGGGGCTGCAAGGGCCATAGGAGAGGTAATGCCTGAACTTAAAGGTAAGCTGGATGGTATGGCTATGAGGGTACCGGTTGCGAATGTTTCAGTTATTGACCTTGTTTGTGAGGTTGAAAAACCAACTAATGAGGCGTCAGTTAACGCAATGTTGAAGGAAGCTTCTGAAACGTATTTAAAGGGTATACTTGGTTATGTGGAGGAACCACTTGTATCCATAGATTTTAACGGTGACTCTAGATCTTCGATAGTAGATGCTCTTTCTACAAGGGTTATAGATGGTACCTTTGTTAAGGTCGTATCTTGGTATGATAACGAATGGGGTTATTCCTATAGAGTTGTAGATCTTACCAAACTCATAGGAAGTAGAGTTTGATGGAGGTAAAAAATGAATACGAAAAAGACGCTTAGGGATATAGATCCAAGGGAGAGAAGGGTTCTCGTTAGAGTCGATTTTAATGTGCCTATAGATGAAAAAGGCAATATTCTTGACGATAGTAGAATCAGGGCTTCTCTTAAGACGATAAATTACCTGATAGATAAAAGGGCAAAGGTGATTCTTATGAGTCATCTTGATAGACCCAAAGGTCCTGATCCCAGATTCAGTTTGGCTAATGTTGCTGAGAGACTGTCGAGATTGTTGAATAAGGAGGTTAAATTCGTACCCCAGGTGGTAGGGGAGTTGGTTGATAGGGAATTGGAGAGTCTTAAACCGGGGGAGGTTCTACTTCTTGAGAATGTGAGATTTCATCCAGGTGAGACAAAAAACGATGAGGAGTTAGCTAAAAAGCTGGCGAGTTATTGTGATATATTTGTAAATGATGCCTTCGGTACTGCACACAGAAAGCATGCCTCCACCTATGGAGTCGCACTTTACGTTAAAGAATCCGCTATGGGTTTTCTTATGGAGGAGGAGGTTGAATATTTCTTTAAGGCCTTTGAGAGTCCAGTAAGACCTTTTGTTGCTCTGATCGGTGGTGCAAAGGTTTCATCAAAGTTAGGCGTTATAAGACATCTTATAGATAAAGTCGACAAGATAATAATAGGTGGTGCTATGGCATTCACGTTCCTTAAGGCGAGAGGTTATAACATAGGGAAGTCCCTTGTAGAGGATGACTATATGGAACTTGCTAGAGAACTAGAGGTTCTTGCTAAGAGTAAGAAAGTCAAGTTTTATCTACCAGTTGACTTTGTTGTAGCAACAGAAGTAAGAGACAATGCGCCAACAGCTATAAGAGCCTATCAAGAGATTCCTGCTAACATGATGGGTTTGGATATTGGTCCTGCGACTCTTCAGCTTATAAGAGAGATTCTTCAGGATGCTCAGACTATCATATGGAACGGTCCCTTTGGTGTTTTTGAACTTGAGAGGTTTAGATCTGGTAGTGTTGAACTTGCAAGACTTGTAGCTAATCTGGGTGTTTTCTCTGTTGCAGGTGGTGGCGAAACCGAAGCCTTACTGAACGTTGCAGGAGTAAGGGATAGATTTTCCCATGTATCAACGGGTGGTGGAGCTTTCCTTGAGCTTCTCGAGAAGGGTACACTTCCTTGTATAGAGGTGCTGAATGAGAAGTAGAGGCTTTATGTTCTGTGGTAATTGGAAGATGAACAACCTTTTAACGGAATCGCTTAACCTTGTGAGAGGTGTTATGTTAGAAATCGATCCTAGTGTCTTTGATTTCTGTGAAGTTGTTTTTGCTCCATCTTTTCCCTATCTCCTAGCTGTAAAGGAGATTATAGAAGGTACTCCTTTCAAGCTTTCTGCTCAGAATTGTTATTGGGAAGAAAAAGGTGCTTTTACCGGTGAAGTTTCGCCTCTTATGCTTAGGGATGTTGGATGTTCCTATTGTATAGTTGGTCATTCGGAAAGGAGAAACATATTCGGTGAAATTGATAGGTGGATAAACAAGAAGGTGAAGGCACTTCTTAGTGTTGGTATAACTCCTATTCTCTGTGTTGGGGAAAAACTGGAGGAGAGAAGAGAAGGTAAGTTGTTTGACGTAATCTATAGACAGGTAACCATGGGTTTGGATGGAGTTGATCTTGGTTCTTACAGGGTCGTTATAGCTTATGAACCGGTGTGGGCTATAGGTACAGGTATTAACGCAGCGCCGGAAGATGCCGAAGAGGTTCATAGCTATATAAGGGGTATAGTGGCGGAAAAATATGGTATGGATGTTGCAGGAGGAATGACCATCCTGTATGGTGGTAGTGTAAATCCCTTTAACATAGGAGACCTTATGAAGATGGAAAATATAGATGGAACCTTGATAGGCGGCTCTAGCCTCAAAGTTCGTGATTTTGTTGATATAATATACGGGGGATTGGAGGGTAAAGGAGTATGGAGGTAGCTCTTGTTATATTTCAGGTTTTGATATCGTTGATGATAGTGATCGTTGTACTATTGCAAAAAGGTAAGGGTGCTGGTATGGGTGCTACGTTCGGTGGCGGTGTAACATCCAGTGTGTGGGGTCCTAAGGGGCCAGTTACCTTTCTTTCCAAGTTAACTGTGATACTTATGGTTCTGTTTTTTGCAAACTCAATTGCTCTTACCATTATCATGGGTAAACCCAGGTTTTCACAGGCGGTTGAAGAGGCTAGCAAGATGAAGGTTGAGAGTGTAAATGGAAGCAGGGGAGAAACTAATTAGGCTTAGAGAGAAAATAGATGAGATAGATGAAAAAATAGTTGAGCTGTTAAACAAGAGAGCAGAAATCGCTGTCGAGATAGGTAATATAAAGAAGGAGTTAGGATTACCGGTCTTTATCCCCGCGAGGGAGAGTGAAGTTTACGATAAGATAAAGAATTTGGCTAGAAATGGTATTTTTCCTATTGATTCTCTTCTGTACATATTTAGGGAAATAGTTTCTGTCTGTGTCAGTTTACAAAAAAAGGTCAAGGTTGCCTTTCTTGGTCCTATGGGCACCTTCACACATGAAGCGGCTATGAGTTATTTTGGCTTGGGCGTTGATTTTGTACCTGTTAAGTTCGTAGAGGGTGTTTTTGAGGAGGTAGCTAGGGATCATGTAAGTTTTGGTGTTGTACCTATAGAAAACTCGGTAGAGGGCATTGTAAGTAGGACCCTTGATGCTTTTATGGATTTTCCCGATGTTACTATAGTAGGTGAGATATATTTGAAAATTTCACACAATCTTCTCACAAAAAGTGGCGAGATTAATAACGTTAAGAAAATTTACAGCCATCCGCACGCTATAAGCCAGTGTAAGAAGTGGCTTTCCTCTGTTCTACCTGAGGTTGAGATTGTCTACACATCAAGCACTGCGGAGGCGGCGAAGATAGCTTCAGAAGAGTATAGTGCTGGGGCTGTAGCTAGTGAACTTGCAGCTACTTTATACGGTCTCAAGGTTGCAGTAAAGGGTATAGAGGATATGGAAGACAATTATACCCGTTTCGTTATCCTTGGGAAAGGTTTTAGAGAATTTACGGGAAGTGACAAGACTTCCCTATTTATGAGTCTTATAGATGAAGTTGGGGCTCTTAAAAAGGCTCTCACTGTTTTTGCTGATAATGGGATAAATCTTACCAGGATTGAGTCAAGACCGTCTAGAAAGAAACCCTGGGATTATGTATTCTATATAGACTTTGAAGGACATATAGAGGAAGATAGGGTGAAAAGGGTTTTCCTTGGTCTTGAAAAGTTAAAAATAGAATATAGAATTCTTGGATCATACCCGAAATGGAGGAATTTATCATGAAGGATTTCTTTGCTAGGAAAAAGTTACTTGCTCTAATAGCTATTATCATACTTACAGGGGTTTTTTTGGGTAAATCCTCTTATTGTATAACCGGTAAAGACGATTCTTCGGGATTATATAAGAATCTTAAGATATTGGCTGAGGCTATACATTACGTTGAAACATCTTATGTCAAGCCTATTTCGGGTAAGGATCTCATATACGGTGCTATAAAGGGCATGATGAGTACTCTCGATCCTCATTCCGTTTTTATGCCTCCTGATATGCTTAAAGAGCTTGAAGTTGAGACCAAAGGTGAGTTTGGTGGAGTTGGAATGGAAATAACTTCCAAGGATGATTACATATATGTGGTAAGTCCCATTGAAGATACTCCCGCTTGGAAGGCCGGTATCAAAGCGGGTGATAGGATAATTAAAATAGACGGTGTTTCTACGAAGGGTATGTCCGTTATGGATGCCGTTAAAAAATTGAGAGGACCCAAGGGCACAAAAGTTACAATAACTATTATGAGAAGTGGTGTTGATAAACCCTTTGATGTAACTATTGTAAGAGACATAATAAAGATAAAAAGCGTAAAATACGAGATGAAAGAGGATGGTATAGCCTATATCAAGGTAAGGAATTTTCAGGAAACAACAGCGGATGAGCTAGATAAAGCGTTATCTGACCTTTCATCTAAGGCTAAAATTAAAGGTATCATACTCGATCTCAGAAATAATCCGGGTGGTCTGTTATCTCAGGCTGTTAGTGTTTCGGAAAGATTTTTACCTAAGGGCAGTCTAATAGTCTACACCAAGGGTAGGGATGAAAGGGATACTATGAGGTTTGTTGCTAAGTCCGATAAGTTCTATGATTATCCTATGGTTGTTTTGGTTAATGCTGGTAGTGCGAGTGCTTCAGAGATAGTTACTGGTGCTCTCAAGGCTAATCGTAGAGCGATAGTGGTTGGAGAGAGGACCTTTGGTAAAGGTTCTGTACAATCTATTTTGCCCCTTTCCGATGGTTCAGCTATAAAACTTACCACTGCCTACTACTATACCCCTGATGGAACCTGTATAGAGGAAAAGGGAATAATACCAGATGTAGAGATACCCGATAATCTGGTCGCAAAAGAAGGTCATGCTATAAGAGAGGAAGAATTAAAGAAGCTTAAGGAGGGTAATGTAGAGGAAGTTGAAAAGAAGATAAAAGAGTCTAGTAAGTTAGATACAAAGGAAGATTACCAACTAAAGGTAGCGATTTCGATTCTGAGAGTCCTGGTGAACAAAGAGCTGGTTGATAGAAAGTGAAAAGGTATATAGGTTTGTTCATACTACTTGTTTTGACCTTTTTTACAGGTTTTTTTGTTTCTTATCTTATTTTGGAGGGTAAGCTTGGGAAGAAAATTGAGAGGCTTCTATTGCGTGAGGAGAGGATAGAGGGTAGAGGAGAATCGAGTAAGAGGGAGAGGGATTTAAAGAAAGAGGAAATTATAGGCTTACCTGTCAAAAGTGAAGAGGTAAAAAAGGGAAAGGAAAAAGAAGTTAAGGAAAAAGAAAGGAAGGAAGTTGTTATCACTCCTTCATTTAAAGTTAAAGGTGGTCCTTACTATGTCTCAATAATAATAGACGATATTGGTGGTAGTGTTGAAAAGGCTAAACTTTTTGCAGAACTTCCCATAGATATAACTTTGTCTATAATACCTTATCTTCCACATTCCAAGGATTGTGCTAAACTTGTCCTATCAAAAAACAAGTCGTATATGATACATATACCCATGGAGGCTAATGCTTTTAGTTATGAGGTTATAGATATCCAGAAAAATACCAAGAACCTACTTAGAGTGAATATGAAGGATGATGAAATAAAAGCTCTAACTGAGGACATGATCAATTCTCTGCAGGATGCGGTTTCTGCGAATAACCATATGGGTTCACTTTTCACAGCAAGTAAAGATAAAATGATCGTGGTTCTTGATGTTTTAAAGAAACACAATCTCTTTTTTGTTGATAGTCTGACTACCCCTGAGAGTAAAGTTTGTGAAGCTGCAAAGGAGGTTGGTATAGTTATTTTTAAAAGGAATGTGTTTCTTGACAATGTTAGAAATGTTAAGGCTATAAAGGAAAGGATAAAACTGCTGATTAATACCGCAAAAATGAGAGGTTACGCCATAGCCATAGGTCATCCCTTTGATGCTACCTATATTGCTATTAGGGATATGATACCTTACATGGAAAGGGAAGGGGTAGTTGTGGTTTCTATAGATAAGCTTAGGAAAATTGTAGCTGGAGGAAAGGATGAAGGTTGTTTTTAAGAGACCTAAATCGTTGAAGGATAAGAGATTTCATTTCTGTCCAGGCTGTCACCATGGTATAATTCACAGGTTGGTAGCTGAGACTTTGGATTATTTTAACCTTAGAGAAAAGGCTATAGGAGTTGCTCCTGTTGGTTGTGCTGTTTTCCTCTATGATTATTTGAACTGTGATATTACCGAGAGTCCCCATGGAAGGGCACCTGCTGTTGCAACTGGTATAAAGAGGAGTCTTCCTGATAGGTTTGTTTTTTGCTATCAAGGTGATGGTGAAATTACAGCTATAGGAACTGCGGAGATAATACATGCTGCAAATAGAGGAGAGCTTATAACTGTAATATACGTTAATAACGCCGTTTATGGTATGACAGGTGGACAGATGGCACCTACGACCGTGGTTGGACAAAAGACTACAACTTGTCCATACGGTAGAAGTCCTGAAAATTCGGGTTATCCTATAAGAATGGTCGAACTTTTGAATACTCTTGAAGCCCCTGCTTTTCTCGCTAGGGTGAAGGTTAATTCTCCTCGTGCTGTGAGAGAGGCTAGGAAGGTCTTGAGAAGAGCCTTTGAAAAGCAGATAAATGGGATTGGTTTTTCTATGGTTGAGTTTTTGTCAGCCTGTCCTACTGGCTGGCGTATGGATCCTATTTTTGCATGTAAGTGGATAGATGAAGAGATGGAATGTTATTTCAAAATTGGAATAATAAGAGATAGGGAGTAAAAGATGGAAAGTGTAAATGTATTTATAGCTGGTATAGGTGGTCAGGGATCACTCTTGATAGGACAGATTCTTGCTAATGTGGGTATAGAGAAGGGTTATAACGCTACTTGGGTACCTATATATGGTGTCGAGAAGAGGGGTGGTGATGCTACCGTCATGGTTATAGTTTCTAAGGACGAAATCGATTCACCTATACTTTTTCAATTTGATAACATGATTGTAATGCACCATAGAATGTGGGAGAAGTATAAAAATAGAATTAAGCAAGGTGCACTTTTACTTGTTAACGAATCGATAGTCAGGGTTGTTGAAAAGGATAATTACAAGTACTATGGTATTCCGGCAACAGAAATTGCCCTTGAAATAGGTGATGAGATAATTGCGAATATGGTTTTACTTGGTGCTTTTCTAAAATTAGTTCCAATATTTGGAATTAGTGAAGTTATAGATTATGTTAAGAAGAATCTTAAAAAGGAAGAGTTAATAAGACTAAATGTAGAAGCTCTAGAAAGGGGGTATAACTACATATCCTCTTCATAATTGTTCAACTCAGAGGATAGATCGTACATCTCCTTTATAAGTTTTATCTCTCTTTTTTTTGTAAGGAGTTTATTAAATTCTTTTTTGGATGTGAGTTCCTTATTCTCAAGTACTTCGATCAATGTTTCTATACTGTCATCCAGTGTTTCTTTCAGCCTGTTTCTAGTAGACGCTATTTCTAATCCTACAGATTCTACGAGCATGAGTAATAACTTCTCTTCTACTAATGCCCATTTTACACTTTCTTCTATTAAACCTAATTTTACATTGTTCAATTGTAGAGCTCTATATATCCAGTAATTTTCCAGTTTTATTGGTTCTAAAATCGCCTTAACTGTAAGGTGATTTATGATCTTTTTTAGCCAGCTCCCTTTGAATATGAAAGGTTTCTTTTCCAATAACAGATTTGCAAAAGCTAGATTCATTTCTCTATCAAAGGGATTTATTCTAAGATAATTCTTTACTGTTTTTAACATCTTTCTTTTGTTATTTGTTTTTCTATATAGTTTATACAGTGTAATGTTAGCAGGGATGAAGTTTTTAGACACGATTTCTATTTCTTTAACAATAGTTTCTTCTACTTTTTCGTTACTATCCGCTATCCTTTCACCTAAATACCAGATATAAGTTTCAAAGTCATGGGTTATCAGGCTTGATAAGGTTTTTTCCAATTCTTCGTACGTACTAGTAGCATAACTATAAGCTGTATTTACAAAGCTTTCTATAGTTCTACCATCTAGATGACAATCTAATGCTTTTCTATTTAACTCGCCTAATATTTTTTCTCTTTCGTATCCTAAGTTTGTTAGAGTATATACATAGTAAAATAGAAGGTTTTTATCTATATTTCTTTGCTCGTTAATAGCGTTACTTAGCGTATTTTTTGCTTTTTCAAATTCTTCTATCTCTGTATAGTAAAACGCGAGGATTATGCTCTTAGAGGGATCCTTCCTTACGATCCTAGTAAGTGAGCTTTCAACTTTCCCGAGATCACCTTTAACAAGGTTGTTCCAAACTTCTCTGTATTCTTTAGTTGATAACACCATATGTGTATAATAGAATACTAAAAGGATACCATATAGTCAAGGAGGTTGTTGAGGTGGCTGATTTTACCGTTGGGGAACGGTTTTTTCAGGAGACCAAGTATGGTAAAGGTAGGAAACTGCCACCTACCAGAATACTTTCTAAGCCATCCTTTTTCAAAACTTACAAGGATGTACCCGTTTTCAAATTGAATAGCCCCGTTACTATAGATGGACCTGGAATATGGAGGGTTATTTTTAAAAGGAGATCTATCAGAAGTTACGATAGGGATGCTCCTTTAGATTTTGATGTATTTTCGCAGTTGGTATGGGCATCTTGTGGGATATCTTCTATAAGGGATGGTTTTTCTTTTAGGACTTGGCCTAGTGCTGGAGCTTTGTATCCTATTGAGACCTACATATATGTAAACAATGTGGAGAAGTTACAAAAGGGTATATATCATTACAACGTAATGGACCATTCTCTTGAGCTTATATCATCTGCAGATTACTCTGGACCTCTCACCAGTGCTTGTCTTGGTCAGAATATGGTTAGAGAGGCATCGGCTGTTTTTATATGGGCGGCTGTTATCGATAGGTGTAGAGTAAAGTATGGTGAGAGGGCGTTTAGATATATATTTATGGAGGTGGGGCACATATGCCAAAACCTTTATCTTACCTCCACAGCTTGTGATCTAGCCTGTTGTGCTATAGGTGCTTTCTTTGACGATGATGTTAATCTTATACTAGGGCTTGATGGAATCAACGAGAGCACGATCTACATTGCAACCGTAGGTATACCTAAGATCTGATTTTACCATGTTTGTTGAGGTAGTTTTTCCACTTGCCTTTGATAAACCGCTTTTGTATCGCTGTAATTTTGGTAAGCCTCTACCTGGTTGTAGAGTAGTGGCACCCCTTAAGGGTAAAAGTAAAATAGGCTTTGTCTATAATACCGCTAGTGGCATACCAGAGGGAGATTTTGAAATAAAGGAGATAGAGAAAATTCTAGATGAGGGACCTATAATACCTGAAGATGTACTCATTCTTATAAGGAGGATATCGGATTACTATTTAGAACCACCTGGTTTGTTCATGCACATAGCTATTCCTCCCTACGCAAGGGTTGGGAGAGAGCCAAAGAGAATTCTATTACCCAAGTTTGTGAAATTAAATGAATCTGTGGATCTTACAGGTATCAAGCTTACTCCTAAGGAAAGGGAAGCCTTTTGTATTCTACAGAAGCAGAAATTTACCTCTATCTCAGAATTGGAGGAAGTTTGGACCATAAAGAGGGAAGTCATCAGATCACTTTTGAAAAAGGGAGTTGTAATACCAAGTACCTGTGAGGAGGTATTGCTAGAGAGGATAGAAGATAGGATAGTTTATACTGAAGATCAGAAAAGGGCTATCGAGGAGGTTGAAAAGAGCTTTAACAACTTTAACGTATTTTTACTCTTTGGGCCACCTGGTTCTGGAAAGACCGAGGTTTATAAGGTTCTTGCGAAAAAAGTTTTTGATATGGGTAAATCAGTCCTTATTCTTGTTCCAGAAATAGCCCTTACACCACACTACATAAAGAGGTTCTCTGGATTGTTCGGGGATAGTTTGGCTGTATTACACAGTTCTCTCAGTAATTATGAAAGGTATAGAATATGGATGGATATAAAGAGGGGTACGAAGAGAGTTGTGATAGGCACAAGATTAAGTGTTTTCTCTCCGCTTGTTGATCTAGGTTTGATAGTAGTTGATGAGGAGCAGGAACCTTCTTACAAGCAGAAGGAAGCGCCAAGGTACCACGCTAGGGATGTGGCGATAATGAGGGCTTATATAAAGGGGATTCCGGTTGTTTTGGGCTCGGCAACTCCCCAACTTGAGACCTATTACAAAGCCGCAACTGGAAAGTATAAACTGCTAAAGTTGAGTAAGTTATATAGCACGAAGGTGGATGTAGACATTGTGGATCTTAATGTTGAGAAAAGGATCGTTTCTGAGAAACTGAAGAAAGAGATTATAGAAAGGTTATCCAGAAAGGAATCTACAATGATTCTTTACAATAAGAGAGGATTTTATAGAGCTATAGTATGTGAAAGATGCGGTAATTTTGTGAGATGTCCTTCCTGTGATGTTACTTTGGTTCCACATAGGGAAGGTGGGAATTTTCTGTTAAAATGCCATTTATGTGGCTTTACAAGGGGTGTAGTGAAAAAGTGTATGGTTTGTGGTAGCGAGAGATTGAATGCAAGAGGTATAGGTATACAGCAGTTGGAAGATATTCTAGTTAGGGAGTTTAGAGAAGCGAGGATAGAACGTATGGACCTAGATACTGTTACATCCATATATAGAAGATATGAAATTATCGAAAAGATGGTGCGCGGGGAGATTGATATTCTCATCGGAACACAGATGATAGCGAAGGGTCATCATTTTCCCAATGTTACTCTGTCTGTAGTTTTAGTTGCTGATCAGATATTGAATTATCCCGATTTTAGAAGTGCTGAAAGGACTTTTCAACTTATCGCTCAGATGGCTGGTAGAAGCGGTAGAGTTTTGGAAAGGTCCAGGGTTATCGTGCAGTCTTTTGTTCCTAATCATTACTCTATCATTTACGGTGCCCATCAGGACTACGAGTCTTTCTTTAAAGAGGAGATTACACATAGAAGGGAGTTTTTCTATCCACCCTTCTGTAAAATGGCTAGGTTACTATTTGTGGGTAAGAAAAAGGATAGAGTGATTTACGTAAGTAATAAGGTTTACAGTCTTTTGAAGGATAACGAATTTGGTGTTCAGATTATCGGGCCTACGCCGTTAGTTGTGGAGAAGGTGGAAAATAGGTATAGGTGGGCTATATTCCTTAAGGGGAAAAGCTCAAAACATATAAGATTACTTCTTAAGGACTTACCTTTGTCTGTTTCTAACGTAAGAATCTATAAAGATATAGATCCTATCGATCTTTTGAACTAGTTTTATCCTTTGTTCGTCTTGGATAAATTTTGTGCATTTTATTTTTGTAAATGATTGTTTTTAGGGTTCTCTTTTAATTTAATGCTTTTGAAGGGATCGGCATGGAATTATTATTTTAGGAGGTTTAAGGAATAGATGGAACGCTTAGAGCATTCTTCATGCGGAGTCGGATTTGTATGTAATGTGAAAAATGAAAGGAGTTATCGAATTGTAAAATGGGGAATAGAGGCGGTCAAAAATTTAACCCATCGTGGAGCTGTTGGTGGTGATGGAAAAACAGGAGACGGAGCAGGAATTCTAATACATATTCCTAGAAAATTTTTCGCTGACTTTTTGAGTGAAAAATCTCTTGAAATTTCCGATATTAATAATCTCGCTGTTGGGGTGTTTTTCTTCTATAGAGATTTAAGAAGTTCAGTAGAAGAATATATCAAAGGTTCTCCTTTTAAATTTATAGGTTGGAGAGAAGTTCCTGTTGATCCTTCTGCAGTAGGTGAGTCAGCTTTAAAAGTTATGCCTAAAATTTTTCATCTTCTTTTAGATACAGAAAAAGTTGAAAAAGAAAAAGTTGAATTGGAACTTTATTTTTTAAGACGGCTTATAGAGAAAGATTCCTTGTTAGGAAAAAATGTTTACATTGCTTCTTTATCATCAAAAGTATTAGTATATAAAGGAATGTTTGTTGCAACACAGCTTGATAAATTCTATCCCGAATTAACTGATGAAAGATTGGAATCTTCTATATGCATTTTCCATCAAAGGTATTCTACCAATACTTTTCCTAACTGGATGCTCGCGCAACCTTTTAGGTATCTGGCTCATAATGGGGAGATAAACACTTTGCGGGGAAATAGGAGCTGGATAAAGGCTTTGGAAGTAGAGTTGGAGCATGAACTTTTCGGTGGAAGAATAGAACTTGTAAAACCTCTTGTTTCTTTCGAAGAAAGTGATTCTGCTTCTTTAGATAAGGTTTTTGAACTGCTCTGCTTAGTAGGCTATTCCACCAGTCATGCTATAAATATGCTTATTCCCCCTGCCTGGGAAAGTGTTCCCGGTATGCCAGACGAGGTACGTTCCTTTTTTGAATTTCAAACTCTTATGATGCAACCCTGGGATGGTCCGGCTTCTATAGCTTTCTCTGATGGCGAAACAATAGGTATTCACCTTGATAGGAATGGCCTTAGACCTTGTAGATACGTTATTACAGAGGATGGGATAATGGTTGCTGGCTCAGAAGTAGGAATAATCGATCTTTCAGGAAAAAAGATAAAAGAAAAAGGAAGACTTGGTCCAGGGGATACAGTTTTAGTTGATCTTAGTAAAGGGATAATTAAAAAAACAGAAGAAATTTTAAATGAACTTTCTAATTTCAAGCCTTATAGAGAGTGGATTGAGAGAAATCTGATAAGATTAAAACGCCTTATAAAGGGGAATAAGATATCTATTCTCCCAAAAGATGAGGAGTGTTTGAAGAAACAAATAGTTTTTGATTATAGTAAGGAAGAAATAGAAAATATACTTGCCTATATGGCAAATGAAGGAAAAGAATTAACTTTTTCAACGGGAGATGATACTCCGATTCCTTCACTTTCAGAAAAACCAGTTTTACTCTTTAGATACTTTAAGCAAAGATTCGCTCAAGTTACCAATCCACCAATAGATCCTATTAGAGAAAAATCTATTATGTCTCTTTATATGATCCTTGGAAGCAAAGGTAACTTTCTGAAAGAGACTGAGAGTCATGCAAAAAAACTGCAGATTGATAGTCCCATTCTTCTTCCTTATGAATTTTCAATTATTAAATCGCAGAACTATTTAAAGGTAGTTGAAATTCCTATCATATATTCTGAAGATTTATCTTTAGAAAAGGGAATGGAACTAGTTTGTGAAGAGGCAGAAAAGGCTGTTAAAAACGGTGCCAGGATACTTATTCTTACTGATAAACATGTTTCTAATGACAAACTGCCTATACCGAGTCTATTAGCTGTTTCTGGAGTTTTCCACTATCTATTGAGAAAAGGTCTTGTTACTAAAACTTCTATAATTGTTGAAACAGGAGAAGCAAGAGATACCCATCATATGTGTTGTCTTATAGGTTATGGAGCTTCAGCGGTTTATCCATATTTAGCATATGAGACTATTTGTGAACTTTGTGAACTAAAAATAGTGAAGGTTTCTTTTGAGGAGGCTATCTTAAATTACAAGAAAGCACTTGAGGCTGGGATACTTAAGGTTCTTTCTAAGATGGGAATTTCTACTCTTGTTTCTTATCACGGTGGTAAGATTTTTGAGACGGTTTGTCTTAACAGGGATTTAGTAGAAAAGTATTTTCCCGGAACACCGGTAACTTTGGAAGCCGATGGTATAAAAGAAATAGAGGAAAGCGTTAGGAGAAGACACAGCCTTGCTTATAGGACTACTGAGCTCAAGATTCCTACTGGTGGTGAGATGCGCTTTAGAGAAGGGGAAGAATGGCATGCCTGGTCACCTTACGCTGTGAAGGCTTTGCATAAATTCATAAAGACAAAAGATTATAGAGATTATAAGGAGTTTTCAAAACTTTCTAATGATGTTAGGCCGGCCTTTATAAGGGATCTTTTAACTTATAAAAAGGTGGAAAAACCAATTGCCATAGATGAAGTTGAGCCTACTGAGGAAATTCTTAAAAGGTTTGTGATAAGTGCCATGTCTCTAGGTGCCCTTTCTCCTGAGGCTCACGAAACCTTAGCTGAAGCTGCCAATCGTTTGGGGATGAAAAGTAATTCGGGTGAAGGAGGTGAAGATCCAAAAAGATACTGGACTATTAAGAATTCAGCTATAAAACAGGTAGCTTCAGGAAGGTTTGGTGTTACTCCCATTTATTTGGCCTCTGCTCAGGAAATAGAAATTAAAATAGCTCAAGGTGCTAAACCGGGAGAGGGAGGCCAACTTCCGGGATGCAAAGTTAACGAGTATATAGCTAAATTGAGATATTCACAGCCTGGCGTGACTTCAATTTCACCTCCACCTCATCATGATATTTATTCCATAGAGGATCTCGCCCAACTTATAAATGATTTAAAAGAGGCTAATCCTCAAGCTAAAATTTGTGTTAAACTCGTTGCTGAAGCAGGTGTGGGAACTATTGCAGCAGGAGTAGCCAAGGGTTATGCTGATCTTATTCAAATAAGTGGTGGAGAAGGAGGAACTGGTGCAAGTCCCTATTCTTCTATAAAAAATACTGGGAATTATTGGGAAATCGGTCTTGCAGAGACTCAAAGAGTCCTTATGGAGAATAATCTAAGGGATAAAGTGGTTATAAGAATCGATGGGGCTATAAGAACAGGAAAGTGTGTTGTTATAGCAGCTCTTCTCGGAGCTGAACAATTTGGATTTGGGACTGCAGCAATGGTAGCCCTTGGATGTATTA
>JAGDVO010000013.1:875-44453 GCA_023269715.1 Thermosulfidibacter sp. | reverse complement strand
CTTTAGCTCTCTAAGAAGCCAACTGGGTAGATAATCTTCGTTGAGGTTTTCTATTCTACTTAAGATCTTGTCTATTATGGATTCTATTGTTTTGGATTCCAATTCCATTACACTTGGGTATATGGGGATTAATTTAAGGACATCTTCCACATCCACACTTCTTAGACTCCTCGTTTCTGGATGTATTACTTCAAGACTTCCTTCGAACAAGTTCTTCGTTACCTTACCTACTATTATAAATTCGCTGTTCGGCTTAAACCTTTCAAGGAATCCCCTTTTGTTGTAGTGAAACCACTTTGCCTTTATTTCTCCTGTGCCGTCGGAAAAGGTTACCTCAAAAACCTCTTTCCCTTTAGGTGTTTTGATTATATTTACGTCTACAACTCTCCCTATAAAGACAGCTTTTTCTCCATCTTTTAAATCCTTCATTTTCTTCAGTTTCTTTCTATCCTCATAGGTCCTTGGTGTTAGGTAGAGCAGATCACCTACAGTTACTATTCCTGCCTTCTTCAGTTTTCTTATGTACTCTGGCCTTATACCTTTTAAGTTTTCTAGGGGAGTTTTTAAAAACTCCAGTAACTTCATAATATAAGTTGAAAGAACCCGGGGAAGGAAATGTCAACCCATTCTGCAGAATCTATTTCCACCCCCTCTTTACTTATTAACCCCGCTATTGCTAGCATCATTGCTATTCTGTGGTCCCTGTGTGAGTGGACATTCCCGCCTTTCAGTACTGTAGGACCTTCTATGATCATACCATCCGGTAATTCTTCTATTTTTGCTCCGAGTTTACCAAGTTCTTCGACCACTGCTTTTATTCTGTCACTCTCCTTTACCCTCAGTTCTTCCGCTCCTACTATTTCCGTTTTTCCTTCGCTTTGAGTTGCTACAAGTGCAAGTAGTGGAAGTTCATCTATTATTGAAGGGACTTCTTCTTTAGTCACCTTTACCCCTTTTATACAACCTGTATATTTTGCCCAAACTGTACCAACTGGTTCGTTAAGTCTCCATTCTGTTATTTCCCAATTTATGTTACAGCCCATCTCTTTTAGCTTCTTAAAATAGCCTATCCTGTAGGGATTCAACAGTACTTCCTTTATGATCACTTCACTACTCGGTACCAAAAGGGCTATTGTCAGGAGGAAACTAGCGGAAGAAGGATCTAGAGGAACTCTTAGCTTAAAGCCTTCTATTTCCGATGATTTGACGGTTACCTTGTTATCATCGATGGTTATTTTGGCTCCAAGGGCTTTTAACATGTTTTCAGTATGGTTTCTACTTTTGAATTGTTCGATGACTACTGTCTCTCCTTCGGCTCTCAGTCCAGCGAGTATAATAGCTGATTTTACCTGTGCACTTGGAACTTCCAATTCGTACTTTATTCCCTTTAGGTTTCCTCCTTTTATGGCTACTGGGAGGAATCTATCGTTATCCCTGCCTATTATAGTTGCTCCCATCATTTTCAGTGGTTTTATCACTCTACCCATAGGTCTTCTTCTTAGCGATTCGTCTCCTGTGATAATAGAGAAGAAAGGATAGGAGGATAGTATACCCATCAGAATTCTCGATGTTGTACCAGAGTTACCAGCATCCAATATATCTTCCGGTTCCCGATAATCTCCTTTTATCGTTACTTTCTCTCCTCTATCTTCTACGTGTATTCCACATTTTTTTAGACATTCCAGGGTGGAGTTGCAGTCTTTGGCTCTCAGGGGGTTTTCGATTAAGACCTCTTTTTTTGCTAGACCCCCAATTATATAGGCTCTGTGGGTTATAGACTTATCGGGTGGGACACTGAATTCACCAGTGAAACCAGTTTTTCTTGGGTATACCTTTACTTTCATGTTTTCCAGTATAATGTTTTAATCTAGGATGGTAAAGATAGGTTGCTGTGGGTTTCCTGTTAGTTATAAGAAGTACTTTAAGATTTTCCCCACTGTTGAAGTACAGATCTCTTTTTACAGAGCTTTGAGTGAGAAGCAGGTGGAAGGTTGGAAAAGGTCGCTACCGGAGAGTTTTGAGTTTGTCTTTAAGGTACCCCAATGTGTCACCCATCCACCGGGTAGCCCGACTTACAGGAGGTCCAATCTTAAGGGGGATGAAATAAAGGAGTGTGGCTTTTTTAGACTGAGCGATGTGGTAAAGAGAGAGATGGATAGTTTCCTTAGCCTTATAAATAGGTTGCCAGTGAAGGGTTTGCTCTTTCAAACACCCAGTAGATTTGTCTATAGCAGTGAGAATGTGGAGAGAATGGTCAGATTTTTTGAATACTACAGTTTCATAAAGGAGAAGTATCTTGTTTTCTGGGAGATGAGGGGTGAAAGTTGGGATAGAGAGGCTGTGGTAAATGTTTGTAGTCTACTAGGTATTATTCATGCTACTGATCCTTTCTTAAGTGGTCCTCAGTTATACGGCGATATAACCTACTACAGACTTCACGGGAATCTGAAGACTTACAATTACGATTACTCTCGTGAGGAGCTTTTAAGGTTGAAGGACCTATGTAAAAACGAGGGTTATGTGTTCTTTAACAATTCCTGTATGTACAAGAACGCCCTAGAGTTCATGGAAATCTTGTGCGGAAGGTCTGGAGGATCATAAAAATTAGACTTTATAATCACAAAATATGTTATAGTCGCAATAGAGGCAGGCGTTTTCATCTACGCAACTTAGCCAGTAGGGCGAGTTCAGTATGTGGTTTATTATATAGGATAGTATTTTAGGATAGTGGTCTTTTAGTATTATCATTAGAGGGGACTCTTTGGTTTGTCTATGCCCTCTTTCGCTTATAATCTCTTCTTCCTTGTAGTTTCCAAATTTTATATATTTCGCTACGATGTTTTTATTCTTTATGTCTTCACTTCCTGTAAAGATGTATGCGTAGGTTAAAAGTTGAACATGAATTAAGTTTTCTGCTACCTTTTTTAAATTCTCTAGAGAGTATTTTTCTGATAGATCTAGAATATTTTTTATTGAATCTATTTCTTTTGATAATTCTTCTATTTTTTTTATTTGTAGCTTTTTGCTTTCAATTCTTCCTGTTTTGTAATCGATTATAGTATAAGTATTATTGTTTATGTCTATCCTATCTATTATACCTTTTAGTTTTATCGAAAGGTTTTTACCCGATTCATAGTCTGTGAATTCAAACGGCAATTCATATTCCTTTTCTAGAGCGTATATAACAGTGTCTTCAAATTTATTGATGAAATTTTCTATAACGAATTCTAAAGTTTTTTCCAAGAGGAATCTTCTTTCTTCTGATAGATTTTTAATGTAATTACTTGATCTTATTTTTCCTTCTAGTATAGATTTTACCTTTTCAAAGCTTAAGTATGATTTCTTAACTTCAAAAGGTGTTTTTTTATATGGATTAAATGATAAAAATAGCTCTTTTAATGTTTCGTGAATTATTATGCCGATTTCATCGTACCTTACCTCTGTTATTCTATTTCTTCTTCCTAGTTTAAATATTTCTTGATAGTAGAATTTTAATGGGCATTGGAGATAAAGTTCTATTTTAGATGGTGATAGTATTTTTATTACTTCCAATATGTTTTCTCTTGATTCGGTTTTTTTAAGAGGCTCATTTTCTTTTAGAATTTTAGGACTTATCGTTAGGGATACACGTTTTATAAGGTTTTCTGGAAGCATTTGCTTTTTATCTTTTTCTATTTCCCATATTAATCTTTCTACGAATCTACTTCTTATTAGCTTTGATAGAAGCGCATCGCTACTTGAACTTATATTGCTCTGCCAGAGAATATAGGCATTTTTGGAACTTTTTACAGCTCTTTCGAAGTAGTAAAATTCGATTTCTTCTATATCTGTTTTTTTCTTTAGTCCCAGCTGGGCCTTCACAGAATCCGGTAAGATCGTGTCTATATTGCCCGTTGTAGGGATACAGCCCTCATTAACATCTATCAAAAAGATGTTTTCAAATGTAAGATTTCTTGATTCAAGTAGTCCCATTATCTGTATCCCCTTTAACGGCTCACCTTCGAGTGGTATTGTGACCTTTTCTATAGTCTTCAGAGTTATCTGGGCAATACTTTTAAATGTCATTTCTTCTTCTGAAAATATGGATTCCTCTAAAATTGGAGTGAGATATTCTATAAGGTATAGTATAAATTGGGCTTCGGTTTCGCTTTTTAGGTTTTCCAGATAGAATCTTAGAATATCCTTTATTATATTAGACATTTCCTTAAATGTTTTTATTTTTCGCATTGACATTATTATGTTTTTTATATCTTCCCAGATCCTGGATTTACTATTATTACCGATTAACTCCTCTATCTTGTCTATAGATATAAAAGTTGCACCAAATTTCATTATTTTATCGATAAGTTCTACTATAGTCTTGTCATCTATGCTTTCAAGTAGTGATATAAATCCTTCTGTTGGATATTTATTGTTTTCTTCTGATATTACTAGTGTTAATATTTCTTTTATGAAGTTGTATAAGCTAGTTTTTTTAAATGGTAATCCTGCTGTAACGTTAATATCTTCTGTTATATTCCTTAGAGAAATAAAAAGAGGGATGGAATTTTCTGGTTTTATTGAAATTATAGCGATGGACTCTGGATTTTTATCAAAACCTATTTCTAGTACTTTTTTCTTTACTTCTTCTATTTCTGAGTGCAATGAATATGTTTCTATGAAATTTATGTTTACTTTTGATTGGCTCTCTACAATTTTTATATTGTTCATACTTATTTTCCAGTCACTTATCAATCTTAGAATTGGTTCTTTTATATCATCTTTGTCTACATGCCAGTATATGACCGTTGGTTTATCTTGTGATATCTTTTTTAAAAATACATTTTCAGCTTTTGTAAGTGCAAATAAACCTGCTATTATTATTTTGTTGTAATCCAACTTAAGATCTTGATTGATAAGCTCGGGTAGCAGAGCAGACTCTGGTATGATATTGAATTTTTCTAGAGTTTCTTTATATCTTTTGTAGATGTTTCCTAAGTCTGACATTATTTTATTTAATTTTTCTGATTCAACTTCAATTGATATTATATTCTCTGGTTCTTTAAGCTCTAGAATAAATTCTCTAAATGTTCCTGCTATTCTTGTACTCCACAAAAGAGAATTGTGCCATTCCTTGAAAGTTTCTTCACTAAAAAAATCTTTTATTATGTTATATATTATCCATGACTCTTCAAGCGCATTTGCTATTTTTTTTGGATTTGGTATGTATCTATAGTATAACTCTTTCACTAGATCGTGTATTGGATAGATGTCTGGTGAAAATATAGGTTTTCCTATATTCTTTGCTATTTTGTATTTTAGAAATAGCGAAGATCTTCTGTTAGGTGTAATTATTAAAAGTTTTCTATCTTCAGTAATATCCTTTGTAATATCTTTAGCTATGATATCGAGAAAATCATTACCAAACTCTACTATTTTAGCTTCTACCATTTCATCTCCACAAGTTCAAAATTACTTATGTAAAATATGTAGCACTCAACATTCTTTCTAAAAATTTTAGATAGCAGATCTTTATATTCTTTAATCTGTTCTATGTACTTTTCTTCTTGTTTATGAAGTTTAAAATCTATTAAAATAACTTTATCTTCATACTCTAGTATTTTATCCGGTCTTTTTATTGATAATATGTTATCTTTTACTACTATTATTTCCTTTTCGCTATATTCCCTTATTATTTTTCCTTTATTTATGAATTTCCAGTACAATATATTAGATGCTTTATAAATTTTCTCAGCTATTTCTTCTATTTCTTTGCTATATTGTATATTTCTATTGTAAAAATATAGTACTTTATGAGTTATACTTTTTACATCTTCTCGTGTTGTGTTTTCATTTATGATGTTCAGGTTAGATAGTACTTTGTGTATTACAAGGCCCATTTTTACTTCTGATAGTTTTTTAATTATCTCATTTATATTTTCTTCATCAATTTGTAGTAATCTTCTCACTTTCAACATAGTAATTTATCATTCTTTCTATTAGTTTTCTTGTTGACTGTGATTTTCTAGAAGCCTTTTTTGGTATAATTATGTAGAGTTTATCTTGTGCTCTAGTTATAGCCACGTAGAATAGATTTATAAGCTCTATGAATTCTCTACTTATTGTATCGAACTTTTTCATTTTAAGGTCTCTTTCTAGAAGATCCAGCTCTCCGAGATATATGAGTTTACCCTCGTGTACCGTTATTACTCTTTTCGTTACCACCGACCAGTCTCTATAGGGTACTATTACCACAGGGAATTCTAGTCCCTTTACTCTGTGGATTGTACTTACTAGAACTGCATCTACGGCTTCGGGCAAGCCTATTGTCGGTGGACTTTCACCTTCGATGAATTCTACAAATCTCCTTATACCTGTTCCTTGATCGCACTCGTATTGGTGCGCGATTTCTAATAGCATTTCAACAAAAGGCCTTTCATGTGCCAAATCGTCCTCTAGCCTTTTTGAAACTCCTGTTTCTTCAAGTATGGCAGCGAGCATCTCATAGGGCGAATTGATATTAAGGACTCTCCTTTTTACTCTTCCTAAGAAGGCTTCTATTGGTTTATCGATAAGTCTACTATTTGTAAGGCTAAATCTGACTACTTTATCGTTTCTGTTGTAGATCAGCCTCAGTGTATTCAATAAAAATTTTACTATTTTGGATTTTTCTAATTGTAAAGATACATGACTGTAGCTTGGTATGTCGTTTATTATCAGTATTTTTTGGTATTCTTTAACTTCTTCATTGCTTCTCAAAAGTACTGCTATATCTCCATGATTAATTCCATTTTTTACTTCTTTTTTGATAATTTCTACTACTTTTTGTTTCATTAAATCATTTATAGATTCGGGGTTTTCACCATCCACTTCTTCTATATTAACTATATTATCTAGATCTTCATCGCTAGCTCTGTGGCATTCTTGGTGTACGTTGCTATATATTTCTGCGAGTCTATGAGATAATATCTCCTTTATATCTTTATCATAGCTTTTGAATATGTTATCTATTATTTCAAATATTTCTTCATTATTTTTCAAAATATGGAATGATTTATTAACAAAATCTACTATTTTGGCTTTGGATCTGAAGTTTTTTGTAAGTTCTTGGCAGATTAGATGCGCACTCCTCAGATCTTCCAGGCAGCTATCGAATAATGTGGCGTCTCCTCCACGCCATGCGTATATGGCTTGTTTCTTGTCTCCAACTATGAGTAGAGTACCACCTTCGGATAGCACATTTTCTAATAGTGGCTTTAGAGCATCCCACTGTTCTCTTGATGTATCCTGAAATTCGTCAAAAAGTATGTGGTGTAGTTTGCCACCTATATAGGCATATATAAGCGGGATATTTCCCTCTTCGCGGACCTTTTCTGCCACAATTCTGGTCCAGTCATCTCCTCCTTTTACCCTTCCTTCCCTCAACAAAAATTTATCAAGAATACTACGGATTTCTTTCAGTATTGGTACGTATCCGGAGACTTTATAGGCTAGAAAGGTTTTCGATAACTCAAAGGCTTCTTTGTAAAGGTTCATGTAATAACTAGAGGAACTATTTTTTTCAACTACTTTTCTTAGTTTTTCAATTATGTATTCTAGTTTTTCTTTTTCTGATTTCGGAACTTTATCGGTTTCTTTTGTTTCTAGTTTTTCACAAACTTCAAGTAGTATATCTATTTTATTTGCTAACTCTTTTAAACTTATTTCTAGATCTTCCAGTTCGTTTATGTAATTTCTGTTATGTTTATATATATCAGTTATCAACCTTTTTAGCTTAACTTCTGGATACAGACTTATACTGTCCTCTGCTGTTTGAAGATATACAAGAAGAGCTTTTTCTATTATATCTTTGTTTTTATCTATGTTTGATAAAATTACGTCAAAAGCTCTGCTAATTTCTCTATCTATGTTAAATGTAACATCTAGATCTGATGAAATTTTCAGATCAAAGGATATAGCTTTAAATAAGGAGAATATGAAGCTATCTATTGTTTTAACATTGAAAGAATCAAAATTTTCTACTATCACATCTAGCCATTTTCTAGCTCTTTTTCTATCCAATCCGGTTTCATTTGCTAAGGAGGATCCTTCTTCAGTTTCAAATGAGATTTCCTTTAGATATTTTATTATTCTTTCTTTCATCTCTTCTGCAGCTTTGTTTGTAAATGTGATAGCTAGGACCTTATTGAGGTTCTCCTTTGATGGCTCCATTTCTGAGAGGAGTTTTAAAAAGTGAGTGGCAAGGGCTCTTGTTTTTCCACTCCCAGCGCTAGCTTCAATTCTTATGATTTTACCCATATTTTAGAGAATAACTTTAGAACTTGAGATTTTCAACTTCTGGAATCAGAATTAGAAGAGGCTGACCTCTATATCAGAGAGGTCAGCCTGGATAAGAAAATATTAAGCCATTTCTAGTTTCTTCATTTTTTCTTGTAGCTTCCTGAGTTTTTTCTTTGCCTTTAATTCCTTTTTTCTGCGCTGCTGACTGGGTTTTTCGTAATACATTGCTCTTTTAATTTCTTTAACTAGACCTTCCTTCTCGATCTTCTTCCTTAGTAGTTTCAGCGCACTATCGATGTCTCCACTTACGACCACTACGGCGTTTATAGGTCTACCCACTTAAATTTCCACCTCCTTCCTATTGTTTGTTTGCCTATTGTAATATTAATCTATTACTTTCTCACTTTCAAGATATTTTTCTCTTAATATTTTAAAGATGCTTGTTAAAAGTGCGAATACGATCGGACCTATAAATATTCCTATGAATCCAAACTGTACTATACCTCCAAAAAAGGCGAAGAATAGCACGATATATGGTAGAGATACTCTGCTCTTCATTATCATAGGTCTGACCACATTATCCAAACTCGATATAAGTACAAGACAAACAAGGACAAAAAGGACCATCTTTAGTATTCCGGCTGTTTTTAACAGGTAGAAGGAAACTGGTAGCCATATATAGGCTGTACCGAAGGGAGGTATAAAGGAGGCGAAGAAGGAGAGAAATCCGAGTAGATAGGCATAAGGTATGCTGAAAATCAGGAAGGTGATCAGGGATGCCAAGCTCTGTATTAGGGCAGTTCCCAGGGTTCCATAGATTACCGCAAGGATCGTTTCCTGTATAGTTTTTAATATCCTTTCTTTTTCGGTTGCTTCGAGTGGAATTGAACCTTTTATAGCTATGAAGAAGTAGTCCCCTTCTTTCAATATGAAAAATAGGGCAAATAGGAATATGGCAAAACTTATCATTGTACTGCCAGTCTTTATTATCAAGTTTTTAAGGTGGACAGAAAGTGCTAATAGAAGATTGTTTATCGATGCGTTTATTCTTTCTACCAAAGCGGGTGTGAATTGTTCTAAAGTCTTAAAAATGGGGTGTTTCGATAAAATACTGAAATAGGACGAGATCAGGTCTATGATTTGTTTCGGGATGTTTTCCTTTTGGAGGTTATCCATAAAGGTGATTAACTCACTTACTGTGTAGGTTGCCAGGATGCTGATTGGGGCTAGGAATACTATGAGGATGATTATGGTTATGATAAGTGAGGTTAGGGTTTTCGATTTCAGCTTCTTCAAGGTGTAGTTCCTTAAGGGCCATAGACCCACTGATACGAAGATAGCCCAAAGTATAGGTTTTATAAAGGGTACTAAAATGAACAAGCTCAGGGTAAGTATGGTAATCAAGATCGATATAAAAACTAAAAACAGGAAATTTTCTCTTTTCATTTTTTAACCTATCCTATATCTTTTGGTGTTTTAGTCAATAAGTTGAAAAGTTACTAAGTTGAAAAGAGGGTGTTCTTTAGATAACATACCATATATAATTTTACTAAATCTGATGTTGAGGGTGAAGATGAGAGTTTTGGGTATTGTTGGTAGTTTCAGGAAGTTTGGGAATACTGAGATTCTTGTGAGGGAAACTTTACTTGGTGCAAAGAGTCAAGGTGCTGAAGTTAGTATTTTAAGGCTTACAGACTATACCATCAAACCCTGTACAGGGTGTATGCGATGTGTCTTTAAGGGTTCAAAGTGTCATATTGAAGATGGTGCGGAAAAGATTTTCTCTATGATGGTGGACCATGATGCCCTTGTTATAGGTGTTCCTGATTATATACTGGGAGCAAGTGGTATATTAAAGATGCTTTCTGATAGATCTATGGGATACATGTATTCAAAGGGTACTAGAGAACTTGCTGGAAAGCCAGCGGTAGGTATCGTCACTTTTGGTGTTAAAGGGTGGGAAGGTTTGAGTAGACCTATGTTATCGATTTTCCTACTTTCCTTGGGTTATAGGGTTATAGATATAGTGATGGCCAATGCTCAAGGTCCAGGAGAAATAGTTTTTAACGAGGATATACTGACTAGGTGTTATGAGAATGGTGTAAGGATAGTAAGAGGCGATAGAGAATATAGGGGTGAACCGGGAATATGTCCGGTGTGTCACAATAACATTGTAGAGATAGTTGATTTGAAAGTAAGGTGTCCTGTTTGTGAGATAGAGGGATGTATGGTGGTTGAAGATGGTAGGCTGAAAGTCAAGTTTAACAATCCTGAAAACAATAGATGGACTGAAGAGAACATCAAGAAGCACTATGAGGTTAATGTTATACCTTCAGGTGATAGGTTCTTGAGCTTAAGGGAAGAGATAAAGGAGAGGGTTAAGAAATATAGAGAATTGTGAGGAGGAACTTATGATAAGTGACAGGTTGTTAAGCGAAGAACAGCTCAAAATTAGGGATGAAATGAAAGGATTTGTAAAATGGGTTCCTAGAGAACTTATCGTTGATATGGATGCCGACAGGGTAAGGTATCCAGCTGAGTTTCTTGGAGAGGCCGGTAGAAGAGGACTTTTGGGTTTGAGGTTTCCTAAGAAGTATGGTGGAAGAGGACTTGGTTGGAAAGAGGAGGTAGTAGCTCTTGAGGAAGTTGGAGTCTTGGGGACTTCTCTTGCCTGTCTTTACTCTCTGGTTTCTATAGTTGGTGAAGCTATAGATAAATTCGGTACGGATGAGCAGAAGGAGAGATATCTAAAGCCTATGATCGAGGGTAAGCTCAAGGCGGCAGAAGCTTTAACGGAACCGAGGGGAGGTTCTGATTTCTTTGGTGCTGCCTGTAAAGCTACTAGGGAGGGCGATTATTTTGTCCTCAGGGGTTACAAGAGGTTTATAGTGGGTGCGGAGGGCGCTGATTTCTTTCTGGTTTATGCTAAAACGTCGGATTCTTCAGATCCTAAGAAGTCGATTACTGCCTTTTTAGTTGATAGATGTGAGAATGTGGAAGTCAAGTATCTTTATGGTCTTATGGGGACAAGGGGAGGTGGTACTGGAAGGATATACTTTAACGATGTGAAAGTACCAATCGAGAATGTACTAGGTGGTGAGAAGGGTGTAAATAAAGGAGCTGAAGTTTTTTACCAAATGATGATCCCCGAGAGAATGACATCTGCTGCGGGTGCTTTGGGGATGGCCAGGGCAGCTCTCGAAGTAGCTGCGAGGTACTCTGATAAGAGAAAGGCCTTTGGCCAGAAGATAAGGAATTTTCAGGCGGTTTCCTTCAAGATAGCTGATAGTATCATGGAACTCGATGCGGCAAGGGCCCTGGTATATCGAACGGCCTGTGCTATAGATGAGGGCGATGATCCAGGAAGACTGAGGAGATTGGTTTCCGAAAGTAAAGCCTTTGCAACCGAGATGGCATGGCGTGTTGTGAACAATGCTATGCAGGTGATGGGTGGAATAGGCTATACCAATGTTTATCCCATAGAAAGGATGTTGAGAGATATAAGACTTATAATGATCTGGACGGGAACGAATGAGATAATGAGGCTTATAATACAGCATGAGTTTTACAAGGAGCTTTTGTCAAAGGGTGTTGAAGGAAGGGATGTTGAGAGTGACGCACCAGAAGCACATATGGTGGATGAGAAAGTTTATGAGTGAATCAATGTTTTATTTGGAGGGAAAGGGATGACGACAGTTCTATTTGAGAGAGATGGAAAGGTAGGTTGGATCAGATTGAATAGACCGGATAAGCTAAACGCTATGAATATCGAGATGGCCAATGAACTTAGAGAGATTCTATGGAATGTTTCAAAGGAAGAGGATATAAGATCTGTTGTCATCTCTGGAGTTGGTAAGAGTTTCTCGGCTGGTGGGGATCTTGCAGAGTTTTCGAGCGGTGATACTTCTAGAGTACTATACGATATTATAGGTGTTTTGAACGATTGTATAAGGATTATAAGAAGGACGGCCAAAATCTTCATAGCCTCTATCAGAGGGTTTTGCTCTGGTGGTGGCTTTGGTCTGATGGCTAGCTGTGATCTTGCGGTTGCTTCTAGGGATGCCAAATTCAATATGGCCTATGCTAGAATAGGTGCGAGTCCTGATCTATCTTCTAGTATAGTACTTACAAGGACTTCATCACTTAAAAGGGCCAGTTACCTTATCTTTAGTGGGGATTTTATAAGTGCAGAAGAAGCCCTTGGGTTTGGCCTTGTTAATTTCGTCGTTGAAGACAATGAACTTGAGAGAAAGACAAAGGAGCTTGCCTTTAAAATGGCAGATGTGGCGCCTTTGTCTGTTAGAGTGGCTAAGAATCTTATTAACAGGGAGTTATTCTGGGATCTTGACGAACTTCTCGAACTTGAAAGAGAAGGGATGAGCTTTGTCGGCAAAAGTGAGGATATAAAAGAAGGTATAAGGGCTTTCTTTGAAAAGAGGAAACCAAACTGGAAAGGAAGGTAATCCTACAAGGATAAAGGGTATATACGTTCACGTACCCTTCTGTATCAAGAAGTGTAGGTACTGTGACTTTTACTCCCTTGAATTAAGGGAAAGCTATCTAGTTGAGGCTTATCTTGAGGCACTCGAAAGGGAAATAAAGGACTTCTTTGAGCCAAACCTTGGGAAGTATACTCTCTACATAGGCGGTGGGACTCCGACTGCTCTTGATTTTTGCAGTTTAAGAAAGCTACTTGAGATTGTTGGTAGATATTTTGGTAGCCCTGTTGAATTTACGGTTGAAGCTAATCCCTTAACTTTGGATAGGGAAAAATTGGGACTTTTGAAAGATTATGGTGTTACGAGGGTCAGTCTAGGTGTACAGAGTTTTTCTGACAGAGTGTTAAGGATTCTTGGAAGGATCCATACAAGTCGGGATGCGATAGAGACTATAGAAAATGCCTCTCATTTTTTTGAGAACTTTAATATAGACATGATCTATTCTGTCCCCGGTGAGGAGTTGGATGATATTATTCTTTCTTTTGATCATTTAAAAGCTATAAGACCGCCACATGTTTCGGCATATGCTTTCACGTTGGAGGAGGGAACTCCCATCTATAGGGATGTGATGGAAGGAAAACTCACTGTGGATGATGAGGATACGTTCCGCTATAAGTATGATCATGTCCTTTCGACCCTAAGGACTCTTGGATACGAGCAATATGAAGTTTCGAATTTTACCTCTAGTAGAAGATACAGATGCCTGCATAACTTGGTCTACTGGATGCTGAGGGATTATTACGGTTTTGGACCTTCTGCCCATTCCTATTTTGGCGGGGTTAGATATGAGAATAGGAAGGATCTTTACAGTTATATAAAAGACCCAAAAAACGTAAAAACAATAGTTTCTCAGGATGATAGTGATTTCCTGAAAGAACTAGTCATGTTATCACTGAGGACTTCCTGTGGTTTATCTTTGAGGAAGATTCCTGATAGCTATAGATCTGCGGTATTGGAACATGCCAGGGATTTGGAAGAGATGGGTTTGGTAAATATCTTGAATGACAGGATAGTTGTAACGGATGAGGGATATAGTGTGCTTAGCTCAATAATTGTGCAGATATGGGAAGCTTTAGATTGACAGTTTTTGTTTTGGTGTGTTAAGCTTAAAAGGTACAAGTAGTATAGGAATATAGAAAAGATTGAGAGGAGGGGAATATGAATAAGGAGAGGATTATAGGGATATTAAACGAAGCTATAGAAAGGGAAATAGGTGCCATATTCCAGTATATGGGTCAACATTATAGGTTTCCGAAGGATAAACACCCCATAATAAGGGAGATTATGGAGAGGATAGCTGTTCAGGAGATGAAGCATGCGGAGAAGTTTTCGAAGAGGGTGATTGAGCTAGGTGGTAGGGAATCTACAAATACAGGGAAAGTAATATGGGCGGAAGATTTTGTAAGAATGTTGGAGGCCGATGTTGCTGTGGAAGATGAGGCTATAGAGATGTACCAGAGGCATATAAAGATATGTGAAGAAGAGGGTGATGAAAAGACGAAGGCTCTATATGAGGAGATTCTAAAGGATGAAATAGAGCACAAGAAAATATTTAACCTTCTAAAAGGTGTGCTGGAGGTTGAGGGAAAGTGAGAGCAAAATACCTTAGGATAGCGATTGGACAGGTTAATCCGATAGTTGGCGATTTTCGTTATAATAGGGAGAAGATAATCTCTTTTATAGATAGAGCTATAGCAGAAAGGGCTGATCTTGTTGTTTTCCCGGAACTTGTTCTTACTGGTTACCCTCCTTTTAATCTCCTCTTTTATAAGTCTTTCTTGGGTAGGCAACTTGAAGAGCTTGATTTTATCAGAGAGTATACAAAGGGTAAAGATATAGTCGTTATTCTGGGTTATGCTGAGAAGGAGTTTGGTAAGATTTATAATTCTCTTTCTGTAATGTACGATGGTAGTATTGTTGCAAAACATAGGAAATGTCTTTTCAATTCTACCCAACCACTTAAGGATGAGTTCTACTTTTCAAAGGGAAATTCTGTGACTATCGTAGAGTTTGATTCTTTTAGAATGGGTTTGGTGATAGGTGATGAATTTTTGTACCATGGAGAGCTTGCTTGTAGGTATAGGGATCTTGATTGTTCTGTAGTTGTGGCAAGTTGTTCCTTTAACTACGTTATTGGTGAACCTGTTGAAAAAATGGAATATATGAAACTTCTAGCTAAAAATAGTGTTTTCAATCTCGTATTTGTTAATCTCTGCGGTGCCCAGGATGAGTATGTTTTTTATGGTGGCAGTTTTGTCGTTGATAGCGAGGGTACTCTGATCGCAAGAGCCCCCTATTTTGAAGAGGCTTTTTTAGTTGTTGACGTTGATCTTTTGAATGTTCCCTATGTCAGACCTACCAGGTGTAGCTGTGTGGATAAGAGTGATCTGTCCGTTGAGATCGTTAGAATTGAAAAAACTTTGCCTGATAGGGATGGCGGTATTTCTACTCACTTTAAATTCAGTGATGTTAGAGAGATTGAGCTGATATATAAGGCGATTGTAACTGGAGTTAGAGATTATTTCAATAAGAACAATTTTAAGACTGCTGTTATCGGTTTAAGTGGTGGTATAGATAGTGCCCTTACCACTGTTATTGCTGTAGATGCCCTTGGTAGTAAAAATGTTAAGGCTGTTATCATGCCATCACGGTATACTTCCGTTGAATCTTTGGAGGATGCTAGGCAGCTAGCAAATAATCTAGGAATAGAATCTATCATCTTTCCTATAGATCCGGTGGTGGATCTTTTTATGGAAAAGTTCTCCAAAATAGTGGGCGACGATAACGGAAGGGTATTGGAGAACTTACAACCGAGAATCAGAGCAAACATACTTATGGCTCTTTCAAACAAATACAGTTGGATAGTTTTAAATACCGGTAATAAGAGTGAAGGTAGTGTTGGTTATTGTACACTATATGGTGATTCTATAGGTGCCTATGCACCTTTGAAGGATGTTCTTAAAACTATGGTCTACGAACTTGCTAGGTACAGGAATACGATAAGTCCGGTTATCCCTGAACGTATACTTATAAAACCTCCATCTGCTGAATTAAAACCTGGTCAAACAGATGAAGCCGATCTCGCTCCTTATGTTATTCTTGATGAGGTAGTAAAGTTCTACGTGGAAGGGAATAGAGATGTGAAAGATATAATTTCTAAAGGTTACGATGAAGCTCTTGTAAGGAGAATAGTAAACCTCATTGAACTTAGCGAATTTAAGAGGAGGCAGGCTCCGATAGGTCCAAAGCTTACCAGAGTAACCTTTGGCATAGATAGATTAGTTCCCATCACCCATAGGTTTAGGCCCTAGACTTTTCTTTTAATTCATCTATTGGATATTTTCCAAATGGGTAGTATAAAGAGCGTTGAGGAAACCATGTTTGCAGGAATTTTGTATTTTAGAAGGCAGAATTTTACCGTATTTATAGTAGCATCCATTCTGATACACGTTTTGTTTGCTATTCTTATGATTGTAGGTTCTTCTATCAGTAGAGGTTTGATTCCCTTTGATATACTGAGAAGGAAGAGTTTTTCCATTGGCGAGAGAGAGGGAGTATACTATGTCAAGATACTTGATATGCCAAAACCTTCGAAGATAGAGGAACCAGAAGAGAAGAACACACCTATAATAAGCCAGTATACCACGCGTAAAAAGGGTCCTATGGGTGTTCAGGAGAAGTCCAGGTTAAGCGGTGAATCTCCTGTTATGGAGTATATTCCTGGTGTGCCCTATGGAACGTCTTCAGGTGGAGGTGGTACTACAGGTGGTGGAGGGTTAGGAGGTCTTCCTGCTGGTGGAAGTGGCACTGGAAAAGCTCAGGGTACCAAAGGAGTGGCTACAGGAGGTGGTACTTCTAAAAGTGGTACTAACGTTTCTGGTAACGAAAGGGAAAGCAAAGGGATGATAGCTTATAAATCCCATGCCGAAACTACAAAACTTCAAAACCAGCAGGTAAAATCCGGTAAAGGCGGTACTACCGGATCAAACGCTGGTGGATCTGCTTCTAGTGGTGCTACCAGTGCAGGTAGCGGATTGCCAAAGGAAAGAATACCACTTATAGATCCCCGTCTGGTTGATGAATCTGCCAAGAAAATAGTTCCTCAGATGGGTAAGGGTGAGATGAAAGGTGGTGTTGTGGAGATTTCCCTTGATGCCAGGGAATCAAAGTACATCTCTTACTTCAAGAAAATAAGGGACAGGATATACCTAGTTTGGAGATATCCACCTGAAGCAGCTGCAGCTGGTATACAGGGGACTGTAGGTATTTATTTTGTTTTGGATAGGAGTGGTAACATCGTAGAGGCTTATATTATTGATTCCTCCGGTTATGCTATTCTTGATAAAACAGCTCTGAATGCCATATACAGGGCAGCTCCATTTGGCCCCTTTCCATCGGATTGGGGAGAAAAGGAGCTTAGGATAAGAGCTAGGTTCATCTACACCATCTATAGTAGGAGTCCTTTCTAGTAATGCTGGATCTTGAAAAGGTAAAGGGGATTTTTAAGGAGAGAGTAAACAGGTTTGTCTGTTTGGTTGATGTGGGTGGTGAGATCGTAAGTGCCTATCTACCCAATCCTGGTAGGCTATGGGAGTTGCTGATTCCTGGTACAGAGGTTCTGCTAGTTCGAAGTTTGGGTGGTATGGATTATATAAGAGAGAGTTTAAAGAGTAGAAAGCATAGGTATGTACTTATAGCTACCAAAAGATTTGGTAGGTGGGTGCTACTACATACCCATCTTACGAACAGAATAGTAAGGGATCTGATAGGATCTGGTAGGATTGAGTTTTTGAAAGGTTTTAAGGTGGTTAGGGAGGAGGTGGATATAGGAAATAGGAGGATAGATTTTCTACTAGAGGGGGATGGTGGAAGGATTTACTTAGAAGTAAAAACCTGTACTCTCTTTGGTAGAAGGATAGCCATGTTTCCCGATGCGGTTACGAAGAGGGGTTCGGATCATGTAGTTGAACTTTCACATCTAGTGGATAGGAACACAAAGAGCATAGTCTTATTTGTTATAATGAATCCAGCGGTTGATTATTTTTTGCCCACTTATCACATAGATAGGGAATTTGCCAAGAATATGCTTAAGTTTAGTGATCTAGTAGAGTTCAGGGCAATTTCCATAGGGTTTAATGAGTGTTTAAAGGAAGTGAGGGAAGTTAAAGAGGTCAGGATTTTGTGGGATCATCTTAGGAGTGTAGACTTCGATAAGGGTGTGTATCTACTCGTTATAGAGCTTGATAGACCGAAAGTTATAAAAGTTGGTGCTTTAGGGGAATTACCTTTTGAGAAGGGCTTTTATGTTTATGTGGGTAGTGCTTTTAGTGGTTTGAAGGGGAGAATAGGTAGACACAAAAATAGGAACAAAAAATTAAGATGGCACATAGACTATCTAACATCGGAAGCGAAAAGGGTAGATGCTATCCCAATAGTTACCACTGAAGATATAGAAGAGGAATTGGCGGAGAAGGTAAGCTCTATAGCCGATGATTGCATCCTCCGTTTTGGTGCTAGCGATTCTTTGCTTGAAAGTCACCTTTTCTTCTTCAGAGAGAATCCCATAAAGAATAGGGATTTTGTTGAGCTGGTCTGTTATTACAGGTTGGATAGGATCTTAGGAGATGACCTTGAGGACAGTCGTCCTTTTTAGACATGGTGAGGTTGTTGGGGAAAGCAGAGCTTATTTTTACGGGCATATGGATGTGGATCTTTCCGAAAAAGGCAAAAAGGATTCCATTGAAGTTGTGGAATATCTTATGAATCTTGAAATAAATGCCGTCTACAGTAGTCCACTTAAAAGGGCACTTTTCCCTGCTAAGATTCTGGCTGATAGAAAAGGTATACCACTTTTTATAAGGGATGATTTGAGGGAGGCTGATTATGGTCTTTGGACTGGCAAGTTGAGGAAAGAGGTTTACAGGGACCCCCTTTTTTGGGAGAGGTTGAAGGATGATAGAATATCTCCTCCAAAGGGTGAATCTATAAGAAACCTGAGAGATAGAGCGAAGAGGTTTTTGGACTATGTGAAGAGAAAGGATTTTACTCTGAATGTAGTATTTACCCATGGTGGGTTTTTGAGGGCACTTATAAGTGAGATTCTGTCTATCGAGAGCAGGTTTTTTTATGCCTTCGAGATCTACTATTTAAGGGCTGTTATTGTGTCCTTTAGGGGAGATAATTCTATAATAAGAGGGATTAACGTTTCGGCTAGGGATATCGGTACGATTCTCGTTAGTTCCTACTGGTAGAGCTTTTGTGTTCCATTTATTGACATTTACCTGGTATAGTTTTAACCTAATCAAATTTTTGAATTTTTAGGGGGATTTTATGAACAATGTAGCTTTATCTTTGTTGAAAAAAGCTGGTTTTGAGAATTTCACTCTAATTCAGAAAATGGCCATTCCGGTGATTATAAGCGGGAGGGATGCGGTTGTAAAAGCGGAGACGGGTAGTGGCAAGACGTTATCTTTTGCGATTCCTCTTGTAATGGCGGTTGATAAGTTCTGTAGGGATCTACAGGCTTTAGTTGTGGTCCCTACTAGGGAGCTTGCCTTGCAGATAGCCGAAGAGATTTCGAAGCTCGATAATAGCCTAGGTATTCTTAAGGTCTATGGTGGTATTCGAATTTCCCATCAGGTGGACCGCTTGGAAAGGGGTGGTGTAAGGGTTGTTGTAGGTACACCAGGTAGAATTCTAGATCTTGCAGCGAGGGGAAGTTTGGATTTGAGCAGAATAAGGTTTCTGGTTGTTGATGAGGTTGATAGGATGTTTGATATGGGCTTTGTTGAGAGTGTTGATAGGATTCTTTCCTTCACGCCCAGTGATAGACAGACAGTTTTTCTATCTGCTACGGTTTCCCAGAAGGTTTTGGATTTTGTTGTGCGTAGACTGAATAGGGATTATGAGGTTGTAAAGCTAGATGACAGGTTTTATCCTCCTAGGACTATAGAAAATAGATTCTATAGGGTTTCTAGTAAAGGACGCTTTGACTTTTTGGTAAAGGTTATAAGTGAGAATCTGGATAAGAAGATACTAGTTTTTATGGATACTATAGAGGAGACAGAAAAAATTGCGGATAAACTGAGGAAAGCTGGACTTGGAGTGAAGGCTTTACATGGAAAGTTCTCACAGTTCAAAAGGGAGCTTGTATTTAGTGGTTTTAGAAATGGTAAATTTAATGTGCTTGTTGCTACAGATGTGGCTTCACGTGGTCTCGATATAAACGATGTAGATGTTGTCGTGAATTACAGGTTGCCAAGAAACAAGATCTTGTATATTCATAGAGTAGGAAGAACTGGTAGAGCATTCAGAAAGGGTTTGGCGATAACGTTGATTGATGAAAAAGAAATTGGTAAATTTAAAACAACTTTTAAGAAAGAGGGCTACAAAATTTTGAATGCGAAAAGTTGATTCTCATTCTATCAGATAATAGCAGAGGAGGTGAAGTATGAGAATATACAGGCTCCCGAAGGATAGGTGGTATATAGAGAGAATAAACTTTTTGCTTGCTGGTATTTTCACTTTTTTGAGTGTCTTGTTGTATTTCATAACAGGGAAGGTTGGTTTCCTGTATTTTACCCTTTTCGTTGGTTTTATGCTCATGTTTTTTGCTATTACTGGTATTTGTCCTTCTAGTATCTTTCTTGGTCTGATAGGTGTTAAGAGTGTGCTTGAGACTTACTGTAACGAGAAGGAGGGCTCCAAATGAAAGAGCTTGGGTACAACCCACACGATATAGAGCTGAAATGGCAGAAGAGGTGGGAGGAATCCAAGCTTTTTGAGGTAAAGGAGGATAATAGCAAACCTAAGTTTTACTGCCTTGAGATGTTCCCTTATCCTTCTGGAAGGATCCATATGGGGCATGTCAGGAATTACTCGATAGGGGATGTTGTTGCGAGATACAAGAGAATGAAGGGTTATAATGTATTACATCCTATGGGTTGGGATGCCTTTGGTCTACCTGCTGAAAATGCAGCTATAAAGCACGGTGTTCATCCTGCCCACTGGACCTATGAAAATATAGATTTTATGAAGAAGCAGCTAAAAAGGCTTGGATTTTCCTATGATTGGAGTAGAGAAATTTCAACGTGCGAACCTGAATACTATAAATGGGAACAAAAGATATTCATAGAGATGTTGAATAGAGGACTTGCCTACAAGAAGAAGGCTCCTGTTAACTGGTGTGAGAGTTGCAGTACGGTCCTTGCTGATGAGCAGGTGGTAGGTGGTAAGTGCTGGAGATGTGGTAGTGAAGTAGAGGTGAAGGAACTAGAGCAGTGGTTCCTCAAGATTACGGATTATGCCGACGCTCTCCTTGAAGGTCTGGAGAAGCTGAGAGGTAAATGGCCGGATAGAGTTCTTGTGATGCAGGAGAATTGGATAGGTAAATCCTATGGTGCAGAGATAGAGTTTCCTATCGAGGGTTTGGATAGGAAGATAAAGGTATTTACTACAAGACCGGATACTGTCTATGGCGTTACCTTTATGAGTCTTGCTCCTGAACATCCCCTGGTAGATGAGTTTTTGAAGGGCTGTGATGAGAAGACGAAGCGCGAGGTGGAAAGACTAAGGAAGCAACCTAAATCAGCTAGGCTTCTGGAGTCTTTTGAGAAGGAGGGTGTGTTTATAGGTAAGTACTGTATCAATCCTTTTACCGGCGATAGGGTTCCCATATTCGCTGCAAACTTCGTTATATTTGAGTATGGTACTGGTGCGGTTATGGGTGTTCCGGCTCATGACCAGAGGGACTTTGAATTTGCGAGGAAATACGGTCTTCCCATAAAGGTTGTCGTCATGCCAAAAGATAGGGAGCTTAAACCCGAAGAGATGGAAGAGGCTCATGAGGGCGAAGGGTATTTGGTCAATTCGGGTCCCTTCGATGGCATGTACAACGAGGATGCAAAGAAGGCCATTATAAAATACATGGAAGAGAGGGGTTTTGGTAGAGGAACTGTATCCTATAAGTTGAGAGATTGGCTTATTTCCAGGCAGAGGTACTGGGGTGCTCCGATTCCTGTGGTTTATTGCGATAAATGTGGGATTGTGCCTGTTCCCTTTGAGGAACTGCCGGTGGTTTTACCGAAGGATGTTCCCTTCATTGGTGGTGGGAATCCTCTAGAAAAGGTGCGGGAATTTGTGGAAACCAAATGCCCAAAATGCAGAGGTGATGCAAGGAGAGAAACGGATACTATGGATACCTTTGTGGAATCCTCCTGGTATTTCTTCAGGTTCTGCTCGCCCGATTGTAACACAGGTCCCTTTGATGAAAGGGCTAAATATTGGATGCCTGTAGACCAGTATATTGGTGGAATTGAGCATGCTGTTTTACACTTACTCTATTCACGGTTTTACACGATGGTTTTGAAGGATCTTGGTTATACGGATATCGAGGAGCCCTTTGAAGCACTTTTGACACAGGGCATGGTGATAAAGGATGGTGCGAAAATGTCCAAATCCCTTGGTAATATCGTGGATCCTGATGATATGGTTGGGAAATACGGTGCAGATACGGTTAGACTCTTTCTCCTATTTGCAGCGCCTCCCGAGAGGGATCTTGATTGGTCCGATCATGGTATTGAAGGTTGCTATAGGTTCCTGAATAGGCTTTGGAGATATATCTTTATGCATGTGGATGATGTGAAGGATGAAAGGGGAAATATAGATATTGGTGCTTTATCTAATGGGGGTAGGGAGCTACTCAAAAAAACGCATCAACTTATAAAAAAGGTAACGAATGATATTGAAAAATTTAGGTTTAATACAGCTATTGCCTTTATAATGGAGTATCTGAACTTCCTTTACGATATAGATAATTCCATAGACTGGAACAATTCCAATGATAGGAAGGTGGTTAGATTTGCTATAGAAAAGATTGCCCTACTCATTTCTCCTTTTGCTCCTCATTTTGCAGATGAAGTTTGGGAGAAACTGGGTAATACTGGTTTTACACTTGAACAGGAATGGCCGACATACGATGAAGAGCTTGCGAGGGAAGAGATGATAACTCTTATTATCCAGATAAACGGGAAGGTAAGGGCGAAAGTGGACATACCCTTTGGTCTACCAGAAGAGGAGCAAAAGAGGATCGCTCTTTATAATGATAGGGTAAAATCTCTGATTGAAGGGAAGAAGGTTACAAAAGTTATACTGGTTCCCAACAAGCTTGTGAATATAGTTGTAGCTTAAGGAGGGGGCTATGGATTGTGCGAGGTTTATGAGGATCGTTGGTAGTGTCTTAGAGGATGTGGTTAACGATGAGTATGTGGAAGAGATTTATTCCACAATCGTTGAAGAGCTGAGAGAGATCTTCAAACCGAAAGAGATAGGTGTAGTGGAATTTCTAAACGGAGGATGTAGGTTCAAGGCTTCAAGAGGAATAAGCTACACTACCATCAAAGACATTCACAGAAAGGGTTGTCATCCTGTTTTTGAATATGTTTTTAATAGTAAAGAAATCACAATAATTAAAGAAGGACATCCTATGTTTTCTGTTACCTTTGAGAATCCTTATGCTTCTATGGTTCTCATACCTGTTGTTGCAAGGGGAGTAGTGAAGTCTCTGATTTTTATGACCTTTGATTCTGATTTTGAAATGACGGAGGAGATTCATCAGTTCTTCTGGATCTTATCCAACATGGTGGGCATTATAGTTGACTATTATTGTCTGAAGGATCTTATTGATGATATGAGTAATTACGATCCTCTCACACAGGTGGCTAACTTCAAGTATTTCCATGAAACCCTCTACAAGGAGTGGACTAGGGCAAAGGAGACAAATCATCCCTTTGTTTTGGCTCTTATACACGTGACTGGAATAAAGGAATGTAACGATATTTTAGGACATGTAAAGGGCGATGAGCTTTTGAAGTTTGTGGCTAAGCTGGTCAAGGATAGTGTGAGAAGTATAGATTTCGTTGCGAGATATGGTGGTGCCAAGTTTGTTGTGCTCTTCCCAGAGATGGAAAGGGTGGATAGTCTCAAGTATCTTAACCGTATAAAGAACGATTTTGACAATTCTGAGTGGACAAAACAGAGTTTTCCAGTTTATCTTGATATTTCTGTGTCAGCTTTTCCAGAGGATGGAATTGATGAGAAGGAGCTGTTGGCTAGACTCGAGGAAAGACTCGTTGAGGCTATGAGAAGGAAGGGTAGCGATATAATCTATCAGTAAAATGGAAGTGGCTAAATATTAGTGATTAAATTTATTAGTAGAGCCGGGGATTCCCCGGCTTTTATTTTATGGAAGGGCTCCATTAGAGAAGGCAAGTATAATACCGAAGCCTGCTACAACTATAAACCATATTACAGGTAGGCTGACAGCTATTTTCCCAAAGGTATCTAATTCTGGCATTTCTGTGACCTTTTTGTTACTCTTGCCCAGTTTATAGACTATTGTGGCTATGTAACTTACCACTATTATTCCCATTATGAATGTGAGCAGAAATAGGACTGTACTGCCCCAATCTAAGGAGAGTTTGTAGTCGCCTATTGAGTATCCCATGTTAGAAAGCTTCACGTTTCTGAGGGTTTCTCTGGTAATTGCCATAAGTAGTATTACCATGAATGTAAATATGGCGGTTGGGATAGCTCTTTTTTCCGGTTCCTTGAGTTTCATCAGGTACCCTATGTAACTCATTCCAGCTAATATTCCTAGCAAGGTTAGTGGATGGAGGGCGAATCCTTTGACGTCTATTTCCAGAGCGTACCATATGGCTCCCACTATTCCCTGTATTATCGAGAATATAAGAGCCATTTTTCTACCTTTATTTGCCAACCAGTTCAGATAAGACTCACTGTAACCTTCCTTACCTCTATAATACCAGCTAGCTAACATCATGAATACACCTGTCACTGCGAAGGAGGGAATTATAAAATGTAGGAATCTTACTACATTTATACCGTGCAGTTTGTTTCCGTAGAGGTTGATTTTGTCTCCTTCTGTTATCCATTTTGTCCATTTTTCGGGGCTTATCATCTGTTCACTTAAGGCATGGATGACAATTCCTGCAATTATAAGGAATACAAAAGATAATATTGCCCATATGATATTACCGCCCTTTTTGTCGCTAAAGTAGAAGAGGTAACTAGTTGTGAAACTTATTGCTATGAATAGCAGGAATCCCAGTACCCACCATGCGGATATATTGTTAGCAGTATACCAGAAGGGATCATATATAACTTGTACGAACAGAAGTGGAGCTACACCAAGAACTATGGCTAGCGAGGTCATTATTGTGGATGCTCTTGCAAAGCCTCCTATTAGTCTTTCGGTATAGTCGTTTCTATTTATATAGTACCATATGGAAAGACCCGTTGTTCCTATTACCAGGTTGACGAATATTATGTGTAGGGCGAAGGTAAGTACCATAAGGGCTTCAAACACCTGAGGGTAAAAGGGTACACCCATAGGGTCTCTCAATAGCTTTAAATATTCAAAAGCTATAGTGTTCATGGCTACCTCCTTTACTTTGCTATTTTTTCGAGATATTCGGAGACTGCATCAAGTTCCTGTTCATTTCCGGCGAAGGGTGGCATATAGGGTGAGGAATCGAAGCTTTGGATTAGGGATTTTATAGTTTCCTTGTCCATGCCCGCGAGTATCTTTGGTAGTGGTCTCAACCACCCGTCCTTTGCCATTGAGTGGCAGCCACTACATAGGTGTATTGCGAGTATCTCGCCTACCTTTACCTTGTTTTCAGGTGTTATAGTCCTCAGTTCTGGTGGTAGATAATAGAGTTTTGAGAGGAAACCTTTTGCTCTCACCTTTTCAAGTTCGTTTTTTACAGCCTTTGCGGGTAGGTCTCTGGATATGATTTGGGAACTACCGTACATTACGTAGTTGACTATGTATGGTCTTCTAATCCCTTCCCTTATACCTTCAAACCCCAGTATTGCCAGAAAGAGTACTATAGCCGAAATTATTCCTGCTATCAGGTTGTTGTACTTTGGGATGACGAAGCTAAACACCACGAGATAGATTGCTGTTATTACGAGGGATATTACCATAACCTTAATAAGTGTCTTCATATAGGGTAGTGTGTTTAAGAGTTCTTTGGCTTCCTTTGGTAGTTTTGCAAAGTACCAGGCTCCGAGTATGAATGCGAATACTAGACCAGCTAAGCCCCATACTCCAGCCTTTTTTGCTATCTCCACTTTTACGGATTCGTTCTTTACGAAGGATAAAGCTATGAGTGCATAGATAGAGGCAACTGTGAACATAAACGCTGTTCTAGTAAATAACTGTGGGAAGTAGGTTGGATTAAAGAAGCCGTCGAAAAATCCGCCGGTTGTCAGCCATTTACCTGGTGTAAGCATGAAGGCTAAAATACCGGTGATTATAACCATACTTATCCACGCACCCCATGCGTAGATCCAGCCGAGTCTCAGATGATTGACGGGGTCGATTTTTCCAAGTGTGTAATAATAAGCATAGATTGCGGTTATTTCGATAATAAAGAATACCCATTCTGTTGCCCATCCCCATACATAGTTGTGGATCAGAAGTGATATAGCTCTTGGTGAGGAGACGGCTGTTGCGAACCATATTCCCACTCCAGTGAGCGAACCATAGATAAAAGAAAATATAAGGATCAGGATGACATATTTCTTAAGGAACTCCATCAGTTCACTACGTCCCTCTTTTACTGCCTTCCTTTCAATGTAAAGGTTAAACCAGAAAGCACCTGTGGCTAAATGAGAAGGCAAAATATGAAAACAGGCGATCAAAGCTATAACTACAGCAGAACCAATCGTTGGGACAAGCCACTGCGGATACATTTCCTACCTCCATCAGTAAATTTTACAAACATTACTAAAATTATAAAATAATATTTACTAAAAAAATGTCAAGTGTTAGAATGCTGTGTTTGGGGTTATTTTTTATTCGTCGACGATACTTTTTAGGTAATCTGCTAGTGCCACGTAAGCCTTGAGAATAACTTCATTTTTCCTTGAAAGTTCATCCATATGTTTTCTGACTGTATCCCAATCTCCTCGTGATATAGGTCCTGTGAGAGCTCTTTTTATTCCCAGTCTTTTCATATTTAAGAGTGTTCCTTCTGCGAGCGATAGCACCAGATTTTCTGCTATTTTTTCGTCAAATCCTATATTATTTAGGATAGTTTTTGCCATCAATTCTATTGCGACTAGGTAATTTGAGGCTATGACACAGGCGGCGTGATAGAGAGCTTTATTTTCTGTGTCTATTTCAACGTACCTTACACCCAGGGTTTCTACTAGATCTCTTGCTACCTTTATGCCCCTTTCGTCTCCCTCTATGCTGAATATTGCCTTTTCTAGATTTTTGTATGCTTCCTTTGATGCAAGACTCATTGCTGGATGTATAGAAAATCTTCCTTCCTTTTTTATGAGACTTGATGGGAGAGATCCACTTACGTGTCCTATTGTTGCTCCTATACCTGATTTTACAAGTGTATCTGCTATTATCTCTATGCTCTTATCTTCCACCGTTATGATTATAACATCTGCTTCTCTTAGACTTTCGAAGGGTACGATTTTTATTTGGTCGGTTTCTTCTAGATCTTCCAGAGCTTTTTCGCCTCTTCTTGAGTATATCCCTCTTACTTCCAGTCCCTTCTTCCTAAAAAATAGGTAAAGACTTAATCCTGCCCTTCCAGCTCCGAAAAAAGCGATTTTCATTTTTATTTTATGTATTTACCTATTATCGGCTTTAGTTCCTCTATCCTTTCCTTTGGTATGGCCTTTATGTTTGTGATTATGGCATCTTTTAGGGCATCTTTGCAGGGACAGTTTCTCTCCTCTGGTATTGATTCCACTATATTCTCTATCAATTTTTTTACTTTTGCTACGTTTTCGAGGAGGGTCTTTACGACCATTTCAACAGTTACCGCATCATGTTCTTCATGCCAGCAATCATAATCTGTAGTCATCGCTATTGTGGTATAACATATCTCAGCTTCTCTTGCTAACTTAGCTTCCTGTACGTTTGTCATACCTATTACATCCACACTCCAGCTCCTATAGAGGTTCGATTCTGCTTTTGATGAAAACTGAGGTCCTTCTATACATATATAGGTTCCGCCTTTATGCACTCTATAATTCATATCTTTAGCTACTTTATAGACTATATCGGACAGTTCAGGACATACAGGGTTTGCCATAGAAACGTGGGCTACTATCCCACCGCCAAAGAAGGTGGAAATTCTACCCTTTGTCATATCTATAAACTGGTCAACTATAACGAAATCTCCCGGTTTTATTTCTTCTTTCATAGAACCTACAGCACTTATAGATATTATTCTTTCGACACCTAGTTTCTTCAGAGCAAATATATTTGCCCTAAAGTTTATCTCGCTGGGTAAGATCCTATGCCCTTTGCCGTGGCGTGGTAGGAATGCTATTTTTTTACCTTTCAGTTCCCCTACCACAATCCTATCAGAAGGTTTGCCGAAGGGTGTTTCTATTTCCACCTCTTCGATCAGTTTGAAATTCTCCATCTCGTAAAGTCCGCTACCTCCTATTACAGCTATCCTGACGTCCGTCATATCTCCTCACCTATTTCGAATGTTGTTCCTACACAGCTTGGTACGAACTTATCACCTACAGTTCTATAGATTTCCACTGTTGGATAGAATCCTGTGCAGTGACAAGGTACAACCATTTCTATATTTTTCTCTCTAAGTGTGACTGCTGTTTTAATAACAGTTTCACTTTCTGTCGTTTCTAGGTGGAATCCTCCTATTACGAAACAGCATTTTTCTCCTGTGATATTTTCAAGATGATCGATGGTGTTTATTATACCTGGATGGGAGCAACCTGAGATCACAGCCAGACCTTTCCCAGCTATAACTATACCTAGAGCCATTTCATCTATGAAGTAATCTACGACGTCACTACCGTCCTCTCTTAATACTCTGGCTAATGGCCAGGGCTTTTCGAAATCCCTTTTTCTTTCGATTTCTCCCGATATGACAAAGAATTCGTTTACCACAGTAGGGAGTTCCACCTCTTCTATAATCGCACCCAGTTCTTCTAACTTATTCCTGTCAAGCTGGGGTAGTTCCATTATCCTTCCATCTGGGAATTTAAGGACTTTTTTGGTGAATGCCTTGGGATGTAAGTATAGTGGTAACTTTTTCCCGTTCCTCATTACAAGGACTTCATAAAATCCCATAAAATGATCGAAATGTCCATGTGATAGCATTGCACACTCTATCTCGGTAACATCTATACTTAGGGCTTCTATGTTGTTCCTTATGAATATTGGGGAGTGCCCACTATCAAACAGTAGGCGTTGTATTTTGTCACCCTTTATAGCTTCCACCAGTAGGGAAAATCCGTGTCCTGCCATAAGTGGCTTTTTCTGCTTACCAGGTCCTGGTCTTGTGACGCCGGCTCTTTGTGGCATTAATCCACTGTAATAATTGTCAAGTAAGACTGTTATTCTTACTTTTTCTGCTCTTTCAAATATCATGTTATCCTCCTAATTTTTCTATGTGTTCCAGGAAGAGGTTACATGTTTCATCATCTATATTTGTTAATCGAACGACTTCGATGGTGGATTCTTCGTTCTCGAGGAAACTTCTGACTTCATCCAGTATTACCCATGTTCCCTCTCTTTTTGGGTATCCAAAGATTCCTGTACTGATTGCTGGTATTGAGATACTCTTTAACTTTAGTTCTGTTGCTAGTTTTAGACTGTTTCTTACAGCACTTCTTAGCTTGTTTTCCTCGTCTCCTTCTCCCCATCTTGGACCTACTGAATGTATCACGTATTTAGCTTTTAGACTTCCTGCTGATGTGTATACTGCGTTACCTGTGGGAACATAGCCTATTTTATCGCTTTCCTCCTGTATGATCTTGCCACCCTTTCTTACTATTGCCCCTGCGACTCCACCGCTGTGTCTTAAATAGTTATTTGCAGGGTTTACGATTGCATCGCTTTCCTCTTCCGTTATATCACCTTTTACTATTTGGATTTTTTTACCTTTGATGACCAGTTCTTTTAACACTTTGTTTTGCATGCTCCCCCTCCCGTCTACTTTATAATTTAACTCTTTTGTGCTAATGTGTAAAGCCTATAGATTTATACTGACTTTTGTGTTGTTAAATTTTTACTGATTTTTAGGTTGTTGATCTTTTGGATGAAGTTTGTGATGCTATTTGTGATGCCATTTGGAGGGTGAGAGATGGATCTAATTAGGGCCTTTATCCTTGGAGTTATAGAGGGTTTGACTGAGTTTTTGCCAGTATCTTCTACAGGACATTTAGTAATAGCATCAAAATTACTTGGTCTGTCGCAGGACAGTTTTACCAAGAGTTTTGAGATAGCGATTCAACTTGGAGCTATTCTTGCGGTAGTGGTGGTCTATTATGAAAGGCTTATGACCGATTTTGAGGTTGTGAAGAGGATAGTCATTTCCTTTATACCCACTGGAATTATAGGTTTCTTGCTATATAAGATCATCAAAAACTATCTCCTAGGTAACGACATGATAGTTGCTACTTCTCTTATAATCGGTGGTCTTGTTTTACTGTTTATTGACAGGTTTGCTATAGGATTTACAAAGATAGATGAGATTTCGAAGCTAGATTACAAGAGGGCGATCATGATAGGTTTATTCCAGTCAATAGCTATGATACCCGGAATTTCGAGATCTGCAGCTACAATAATAGGTGGTATGTTTATGGGGCTTACGAGGAGAGCGTCTGCTGAATATTCCTTTATGCTTGCCATTCCTACTATGTTTGTTGCTACCTTCTATGACCTCTATAAATCTAGCAGTACTTTTACACTTTCAGATTGGCAATCCCTGATCGTGGGTTTTATGGTATCCTTTATAACTGCTTTCTTTGCAGTAAAGTGGTTTCTCTCTTTTATCTCCAACAACAGCTTTTTCCTCTTTGGTGTTTACAGGATTTTTGCTGGTTTTTTGTATCTCTATGTGAGAAGATGATAAATGAGAAATACTAATTGACAATCTTCCAGTCCTTATATATATAATTTTTTGCCGTTACAGGTGGCATTTAGTGGGCCGGTAGCTCAGTCGGTAGAGCAACGGCCTTTTAAGCCGTTGGTCCCAGGTTCGACCCCTGGCCGGCTCACTTTTAATATAGCGTCCCCGTCGTCTAGCCCGGCCCAGGACACCGGCCTTTCACGCCGGTAACGCGGGTTCAAATCCCGCCGGGGACGTTTTTATAGGTTTCCACCTGTAAAATTTTTCTACGGGATGATATTCTACGAAGATTAGGAGAATGAGGAATATCAAATCACTTCTTGGGTCTTTCCTTTCAAACGAAGAAGAAAGTGTAAAACAAGCGCTCATAAAAACTTCTTTTATAAACATAGTTGCAAGAGGGTTTGGTTACTTCAAGAATCTTTCTATTGCTTATTTATTGGGCTTTAGTTTTCAGACAGATGCTGTTTTTATGGCTCTATCTCTTTATGGTTTCTTTTTGATTTTTGTGGATGTCTTTGATTCCATTGGAGTTCCAAACTTGGTTACAGCAAAGATGGAAAGTGAGGAAAAATTTGAGAGGATTTCGGGTTTACTTTTCACATTTACCGTTATTTTGTCTATTTTGGTTGTTTTTTTGGCTATCGTTTCCTATCCTGTGGTAAAACTTATTCCTTTTGGTTTTAAAGAAAGGACTTTGGAATATCTTAAGTATTCGTATTTTTCGCTTGTACCCTATTTGTTTTTTAATTTCATTTTTCACCATGTAGGAGCGGTACTAAGGAGTATCCGTAGATTTACTCAGTATTTTGTAGGAGAGTTTATTTTTTCCTTTCTCTCTTTTTTGTTTGTAACCGTTGGTTTACTTTTATGGAGAAGCTACCTTGTGATCCCTATTTCAATGTCTGTAGCTCAGGTATTTGCGACTTTTTATATGTTATTTGTTGGTAGGAGGTTTATCCACTTTGGTCTTTACTATGATGAAGAGGTATATTTGATTTTAAAACATTTTTTTTACCTTACCGCTCTTTACGGTGTTTTCTACATTCATATATTGGTGGATAGAGCGTTTGCAAGTGTCATTGGTGAGAAAGGTGTCTCCGCTCTGACCTATGGTCTAACCATAGCCACTATACCGAAGAACATATTCAGGATTGAGCACATTGCTATAACTTCTTTATCTGAGGCAAGGGGTTCGCTGGAAAAACTAAGGTTTTACCTTAAAAAGACTCTTCAACTGACGATGCCCATTATGGTTTTCCTGATTGTGTTTGCAGAACTTTTTATAAGGCTACTATTTTATCATGGAGCCTTTACTGATGAGGATGTGAGGCTTACAGCAATTGCAACTCGTCTTTATGCACTTTCACTACCTTTCTTTTTCATATGGCCCATTCTTTATAGAACTTTCCAGATTTTGAACTGGCTAAAACCTGTGTTTTTTGTTGCAATATTTTCAATTTTGCTAAATCTCATTTTGAACTATATGTTTGTAATGGTCTTTAAGATTGGAATTGTTGGCATATGCCTTGCAACTTTTGTAAGCAGTTTATTTTTGTGTGTAATTGGGTATTTAGTGTTGACGAGATCTAGAATTTCTAACCATTAAATTTTCTTTTCCAATTGGGTGGATTAAACTCTACCTTTGATGAAATAGGCACATAGGCTTATTGCATTTAATTAAGGATTATTGTAATAGCTATGAATTGATGTTGTGATTTTGAGTGGATTTAAAATTTAAAATAAAAATAAAAGAGACAATTTTATGAAAGCGGTTATTCTTGCTGGTGGTTCTGGGACAAGACTTTATCCTGTAACAATATCTATAAACAAACATTTTTTGCCTATTTATAACAAGCCTATGATTTACTATCCACTGTCGATTGTCATGCTTGTTGGGATAAAGGAGGTTGTTTTCATAGTTAACCCACAAGATTTGGAAAAGTTTGAAAAACTCTTCGGTGACGGTTCTCATCTTGGGATTAGTATAAAATATAAAGTTCAGGAGAAGCCAAATGGACTAGCTGAAGGTTTGATTCTTGCTGAGGAGCATATCAAAGGGGATAAGGTGTTTTATCTACTGGGCGATAACATCTTTTATGGTCACAATCTAGTAAAAGTGTTTAAAGAGGCTATGACTGATGTAGAGACAAGAGGTGGTGCCTACATATTTGGTTATTATGTTAGAGATCCTGAAAGATTTGGGATAGTTGAGTTTGATGATAAGGGTAAAGTGATTTCAATAGAGGAAAAACCGAAAAAGCCCAAATCTAACTATGCTGTTGTTGGTGCTTACTTTTTTGACGAATATGCGTCTCAGATAGCTAGAAACATAAAGCCTTCTGAAAGAGGTGAGCTTGAGATAACATATGTTCTTGAAGAGTACCTAAGAAGAGGTAGTTTAAAAGTCAAGTTGCTTGGTAGAGGTTTTGCCTGGTTTGATGCAGGAACTCATGATAGTTTTCTTGAAGCTGGTAATTTTGTGGCTACTATTGAGCACAAAACGGGCTTGATGATTGGCTGTATAGAGGAAATAGCCTATAGGAACGGTTGGATTACGAGGGAACAGTTTTTATCACTTGTGAAATCTCTGGATAAGAGTGATTATGGTAAATATTTGAAAAGGATAATCAAAGAGGAAGGTCTATGAACTTTGAATTCGTGGGATTAGAGATATCTGGTCTGATCCTGATAAAACCGAGAGTTTTCAAAGACCAAAGAGGTTTTTTTATGGAAACCTATAAATTTTCGGTATTTAGGGAGAATGGTATAGATGTGAAATTTCTTCAGGATAATCATTCTGGCTCAGTAAAAGGGGTACTTAGGGGGCTACACTATCAGAAGCATCCTAAAGCCCAGGGAAAACTTGTAAGATGTATAAAAGGTGAAATATTTGATGTAGCTGTGGATATAAGAAAGGGAAGTCCAACTTTTGGTAAATGGGTTGGTGTGTATCTTTCAGAAGAGAACAAATATATGCTTTGGATACCTGAGGGTTTTGCTCATGGCTTTCTGGTAGTCTCTGATTATGCTGAAATTATCTATAAAGTATCAGGGGCAGAATATTCGCAAGCACACGATGCAGGAATACGCTGGGATGATCCAGAGATAGCTATAAATTGGCCCTTAGATAGAGTGGGTGAGCTTATTCTTTCTGAGAAGGATAGCAAATTACCTTATTTAAGGGATTTAAAAGAGGGGGATTTGCTGTGAAACTTTTGGTTACAGGAGGAGCAGGTTTTATAGGGAGTGAGTTTGTAAGACAAGCAGTCAAGAAAGGCTGCCAGGTAGCAGTAGTCGATGCCCTTACCTACGCAGGAGATTTAGAGAGGTTGAAAGAGATAAACTCGTACATAACCTTTTACCATGTAGACATAAGAGACTATCATGGCTTGAAAAGTGTGTTTGAAAAGGAAAAGCCTAGTGCTGTTATTCACTTTGCAGCAGAAAGTCATGTCGATAGGAGTATACTTGAGCCTCGTGCTTTTTTGCAGACTAATATAGAGGGGACCTTTAATCTTTTGGAGCTTTCGAGGTCCTGTGGGGTAGAGAAGTTTATAAACATATCCACTGATGAAGTATACGGGGAGTTGGGGGAAGAGGGGAGGTTTACAGAGGAATCTCCTCTTAAGCCTAATTCTCCCTATTCTGTTAGTAAGACCTCTCAGGACATGCTTGGGAGAGCTTATCAAAGAACATACGGTTTGCCTGTTATAACAGTAAGACCTTCCAACAACTACGGACCTTGGCAGTATCCTGAAAAGCTTATACCTGTAGTCATAGTGAAGGCTCTGAGGAATGAACCAATTCCTGTGTATGGTACCGGGCAGAACATTAGGGAGTGGCTTTTTGTATCTGATTGTGCGGAAGCTATCTGGACTATTTTGGAAAAGGGTAAGCCTGGAGAAGTTTATAATGTTTCTAGTGGTGAAGAAAGGAGGAATATAGAGGTTGTGAAAGCAATTCTAGATCTCTTAGGGAAACCCTATGATCTAATAGAATTTGTGAAGGATAGACCTGGTCATGACTATCGCTATGCTATGGATGCTGGCAAGATAGAAAGAGAGCTTGGTTGGAAGGCTGAGACGAGGTTCGAGGAAGGGCTTGAATTGACGGTGAAGTGGTATGTTGACAATAGAGATTGGCTTGAGAAAAAGGTAAGGGATCTTGCAGAATTCTGGAGAAAAATATACCAGAAATGAAGCTAAAGTTTCTGATCACTGGTGCTAAAGGTCAGCTTGCTACTGAGTTTATAAAGTACTTTCAGGAAAATTCAGTGGATTATGTAGCTTTATCTAAAGAGGAGCTAAATATATCGGACCTTGATGCAGTTTACGAGGTATTGAGGAACATAAGACCTGGTGTTGTTATAAATTGTGCCGCTTATAACTTAGTTGATAAAGCAGAAAAGGAGCCAGAAAAAGCTTACCTTACCAATGCAATAGGTCCTAACAACCTTGCAATAGCGTCCAAAGAGATAGGTGCAAAACTCGTTCATTACTCAACCGATTATGTCTTTGACGGCACTAAAGAAGGTCCTTACACAGAAGAAGATTTTCCTAATCCTCTAAGTGAATATGCAAAGAGCAAGTATTTAGGTGAAGTGCTTTTATCCAAAGTATTGGATAACTATCTCATCTTTAGAACAAGCTGGGTGTACGGTGAGGGCAAGCAAAACTTCCTTTACAAGCTTGAGCAATGGGCAAAGGAAAGGGAATTTGTCAAGGTAGCGGTAGATGAGTTTTCTGTCCCCACCTCTACAAGAACTATTGTTGAGATTACCTTAAAGGCTATACAGAAAGGTCTTACGGGCCTCTATCATTTGGTAAACTCAGGCTATGCATCTCGCTACGAGTGGGCTAAGGAGTACTTTCGTTTAAAAGGCATAAAGAAGCTTATCTTACCGGCTTATCAAGAAGATTTTAATCTACCTGCGAAAAGGCCAAAGTGGTCCGTGATGAGTAACGAAAAAATCTCAAGAGAGCTAAACATAGAGATAAAGGACTGGCGAGAAGAATTGAAAAACTTGGTTTAAGCAGCTATTTTGACCTCAAGCCTCTCTACTCTCCCCACAATTAATTCCTTAATTTTTTGATAAAATTTCTCAAAATCCAGAGGACTTCCTCCTAAGATTTTTCTATTTTGAAGTTTAGAGGCTCTCTTTCTAAAATCAAGATGTATTAAGGCTGATTAAACATTAATAGCTAACTTTTTTACTTTAACTTTTAATGGTAAAATTTTATGTATGGGGATTAGAAAACTTACACACATACTTTTCTTGACAAAAAGCTGATAGGAAGGAGATTTATCTCATAGGGGTTGAATTTTTGCCAAAGAAGAGAAAACTCATGAGTTTCGAATGAGCAAGGGCAAAGTATTTATTTTTTCTAATAAGGCTGAAACAGTTAAAGAGGCTCTTGTTAAGTCCTCGGTTATTAATATAATTGCAAAAGGCTTTGGCTATTTTAAAAATCTCTCTATTGCTTATCTTCTTGGATTTTCTTATCAAACAGATGCTATTTTTATGGCACTCTCTCTTTTAGGAATTTTTCTTATCTTTGCAGATGTTTTTGATTCCATAGGTATCCCAAACTTAGTTAAAGCTCGTATGGAAAATGAGAAAGAGTTTTATAAACTTTCTGGTCTTCTTTTCACATTTACAATCACCCTTTCATTAGCTATAAGCCTTATTGCCTTTATTTCTTATCCAATCATTAAACACATTCCCTTTGGCTTTAAAGAAGAAACTCTTAAATTTCTTAAAGATGCGTATTTTCTTCTTATCCCATATCTTGTTTTTTATTTTCTCTTTCATCATTTTGGAGCTGTATTAAGAAGTATAAGGAGATTCACTCAGTTTTTTATAGGTGAGTTTGTCTTTTCATTTTTTTGTTTTCTTTTTATAACCATAGGACTTATATACTGGAAAGACTATAGAGTTATACCTATTTCTATATCCCTCTCTCAATTTTTAGCAGCAATTTATATGTTAATAGTAAGCAAAAAATTTATACACTTAAAGCTTTATTACGACAAAACAGTTTTTTTAATGCTAAAACATTTTATATATCTTTCAGCACTCTATGGAGTTTTTCATCTCTTTATCCTTGTGGATAAAGCCTTTTCAAGCACCTTAGGAGAAAAGGCTATTTCTGCTTTAACTTATGGTTTAATGTTGGCAAGTATTCCACGATCTGTACTTAGAGTTGAGCATATGGCAATAACCTCTCTTTCTGAAGCAGAAAATCTTATGGAAAAGCTTAAATTTTATACAAAAAAGATATTTCAGCTTAGCCTTCCTATGGCTGTATTTTTATTTCTTACTTCCTATTTTTGGGTAAAAATTCTTTTTCACTATGGAGCTTTTACAGAGGAAGATGTAAGGCTTACTGCCTTAGCAGGTAGCTTTTTTTCTCTTTCTCTACCATTTTTCTTTTGGTGGCCAATTTTATATAGGACTTTTCAGATTTTAAACTGGCTAAAGCCTGTGTTTTTTATTGCTATTGGAGGAGTTTTAGGAAATTTAGCCTTCAATTACCTTTTGGTAATGGTTTTTAAGCTTGGAATCCAAGGAATATGCCTTGCAACTTTTTTTAAGCTATGCTTTATTATGTATGTCAAGCTACTTGATTTTAAGGTTAAAAGGAGGTAGTTTATCAGTTGAATGTTAAAATGTTAATTAAAAAAAGCTATTAAAGCCATTCAAAAAAGGTGTGGTTGAGGTGCTTAATTTAGTTGGAAAATTTTTGAAGCGGAGTTCAAAACTTAAAGTGATACAAATAAGTAAAAACAAAATATTTTAGATATAGAGAACGATGAAAAATAAAGATAATTTTGTAAAAACAGATCTATATGCTGAAAAAATGAAAGTAGGAATAATATCATGGCTCATAGACATACAAAGAACGGGTGTATGTAATTATACTTATAGCCTTATTGAGAATTTAATTAAATTTGGGAAAGCTAATAGCTTATACCTTATTCATTACAAAAGATGCCAAGAAGAAGTGTATACTAAAACTCATGAGGTTATTATCCCCAAAATACCTTTTAAATTAACGAATGTATTTGGGCTTCCATATGCTATAGCTAAAAGTAATGTAGATATTTTGCATTTTCCAGAACATTGGTATGGCGATGTTCTGACATTCTTTCTGAATCCAAAGGTTAAAAAAATCCTTACTATTCATGACTTAACTCCTCTATTATACACAGAGACTCATACGAAGCAATTTGCCTTTCTATGGAATTCGACGTTAAAATTAATAAAAAGTAAAATAGATATGATAATCGCAGTTTCGCAAAATACTAAAAATGATTGTATCAAGTATTTGAATATTCCCAAAGAGAAAATAAAAGTTATCTATGAAGCTTCTGATGAGATATATCAACCTATAAACAATAAAGAAGATCTGAAAGAAGAACTAAATAAAAAATATGGCATAAACTCTCCATTTATTCTTTATGTTGGAACACTAGAAAAAAGAAAGAACATTCCGACTTTGATTAAGGCTTTTTATAAGTTAAAAAAGATGAAGATAACCCATAAATTGGTAATTGTTGGAAAGAAAGGATGGAAATATGACGATATTTTTGAGACCATTGAGGCTTTGAACCTTCAAAAAGATGTAATATTTACAGGATATGTGCCGAGAGAAGATTTAGTCAAGTTTTATAATTTGGCTGATTTATTTGTTTATCCTTCTCTCTATGAAGGATTTGGGTTACCTCCATTGGAAGCTATGGCTTGTGGCTGTCCTGTCATAACTTCCAATACATCTTCTTTACCAGAGGTTGTTGGAGATGCAGGAATAATGCTTAATCCTCATGATGTTGAAGGATTAGCCGAGGTAATATATGAGATTTTAACAGATGAGGGCTTAAGAAAAGAGTTGTCTAAAAAAGGTTTGGAAAGGGCTAAACTATTTAGTTGGAGGAAAACAGCGGAGGAAACATGGAAAGTTTATGAGGAGGTATATCATGGAAAATAAGTGGAAGTGGAATAAATTCTATGAGAGAAGATTCTTATTGCGAGATTTTTTAGCTAATCTCTCTTCCCATGCTCCCTTGTTAGAGGAAATAATAAAGGAAAATCCAAAGAGGATATTAGAAGTAGGCATAGGAACAGGATCGATGAGTATTTTTTTAAGTTATCTCGGTTACGAAGTCATTGGAATTGATAACGACAAGGAAATACTAGAAAAGGCAAGCGAGCTAAATGAAAAGATGAATGGAAGAGCTAAATTCGTTTATTGTGACGCCTTTAAATTAAGCGAGAAATTTATGAAAAATGAGTTTGATGTTGTTTACTCGCAAGGATTTTTTGAACATTTTAGCGACAAAAAAATTAATACTCTTATTAAAGAACAACTTATAATAGGAAAAACTGTTATATTTAGTGTTCCATCTAATTTTTATCCTAAAAAAGATTTTGGAAATGAAAGATTGCTGTCGATAAATGAGTGGAAAGAAATTCTGAAAGACTTTAAGGTAGATTTTATAATGTATTATGGAACGTTATTTTTAGGGTTTAAATATTTATTAAAAAATCTATTAAAATATCCTAAACCACCCCTTCTAAAACCTTGTCATCTTTTAATAAAAATAACTCGAAAAGGTGATAAAATATGAAAATAAATTTTACATTATGGTCTACTGGTTTGGCTGGAGGAGTTAGAGCAATATTCGAAATAGCAAATAGACTTGCTGAGCGTGGACATTTTGTAACAATAACAGCATTAGGAGGAGATCATTCCTGGTTTCCTTTAAAGGTTGAGGTAAATTATGTTGAGCCTTCTAAAGTTTTTAAAGTTTTATTTAAAGTTTTAAATCCTATAGTTAGATTGAGGTATAAAAGGTATTTGAAATATTTAGATATTGGAGCATTATTGAAAAAGCTAAAAGTTGGATTTCAGCCAGATTTTATAAAAGTTTTATCCGAGGCTATTCCTGATTGCGATATAAACGTGGCTACATGGTTTCCTACTTCCTTTGCAGTTTATAGAAGTGGTAAGGGTATTCCTTTCTACTTTCTTCAGGATTATGAAGAACAATTAGGTGGCAATCGCTATCTTATAAACATGTTTAAAGAAAGTTTATACTTACCAATGAATATTATAACAGGATCTCAATGGCTTAAGGATTGGGTTAAGCAAAATTACGGCAAAGATGCAATTGTCAGTGGCTATGGCATTGACCACGATGTTTTTTATCCACGCCCAAAAATTTTAGATAATATAGGCGGAGTAAAAGTTATGGGAATATTTAGAGGATTGAAATATAAAGGCGATGAGGATTTAATAAATGCATTGAGTATAGCATCAGAAAAAATACCGAATATAACTCTAGTCATGATAGGTAATAAAAACACTTTGTTAAAAATAGTTCGGGAGAAAAACATAAGATTTAATTATGTATTTTTTGAGAATCCTACTGATGATAAAATGGCACAATTATATAGTTCTGTAGATTTATTTGTTTTTGCTTCCCATGTTGAAGGTTTTGGCTTACCACCTTTGGAAGCTATGGCTTGCGGAACCCCTGTGGTAACCACGGATTGCCTTGGTGTAAGAGATTTTGTTATTGATTCGGAGAATGCAATTTTAGTTCCTCCAAAAAATCCTAAAGCACTTGCTGATGGAATTATAAAAATACTAACCGATGAAAAGCTAAGAGAGAAGCTAAGAGAAAAAGGCCTTGAAACAGCTAAAAACTTTTCATGGGATAAAGTAGTGGATAAATTTGAAAAAGCTTTTCTAAATTCAATGGGGAGGTATTAAAATGAACTGGAAAGGTAAAAATGTCTTAATAACTGGAATAAGTGGGTTTGTTGGCCCTTATTTGGCGGAGGAATTGCTAAAAAGGGGAGCAAGAGTTTTTGGTTTGATAAGAAAAAGAGCAGATGGAACAAAACCGAAGAACTTGGTAGATAGAGGGATCGTTGATAATGTTCACTTGTTGGAAGGTGATTTGACAGACATAACATCTTTAGCCAATGCCTTAGATAAGTCTCAAGCAGATGTTATTTTTCATTTGGCGGCACAATCTTATGTAGCGAGGTCTTTCCAAAATCCAATAGAAACTCAACAAATAAACTGTTTAGGCACTGCAAATTTATTAGAAGCTATAAGGATGAAAGATTTAGATCCGGTAATAGTTTTTGCTGGTTCTTCTGAAGAGTATGGTTTGGTCATTTTTTCAGAAAAACAATATCAAAAATTAAAAGAAAGATATAAAGTTATCTTTCCAGAACCTGAAAAAATCCCAGAGTTGCCAATAAAAGAAACAAATCCATTAAGACCAATGTCCCCTTATGCAGTTTCAAAAGTTTATGGTGATTATTTAATGAGAAATTATCACCATTCCTACGGTTTAAAGACAATTGTTTCGAGAGCTTTTAATCATGAGGGGGCAGGAAGAGGGCTGATGTTTGTTACCTCTGTAATAACAAATCAGGTTATGAAGCTAAAATTTGGGGAGGTGGATAAAATTGTTATTGGGAATGTCAACGCTTTCAGAGATTGGTCTCATGTTAAAGATATTGTTGACGGCTATATTTTAATCGCTGAGAAAGGTAAATATGGAGATGTTTATAATCAAGGTTCTATGAGAACCAATTCCATCTTAAGTTATATTTTATTGAGTTTAGAGGAAGCAGGCTATGAGATAAAGAAAATAGAAACAGTGAATGGCGAGAAAGTGGTCAAAAAACCAACTGAAATAGATAATTCAGGAATGTTTGGAGTTAAATTTGAAAAGGCAAAAATCGATAAAATGCTTTTAGATGGGGAAATTGAGTACACAATGGAAGACAAAGGGATTATTGTTGATACTGATAAAGGTAAAATTTTAATAGAATTTGATCCAAAAAGGTTTAGACCAGCTGAGGTTCCGGTCTTGATGTCGGATACAACAAAAATTCAAGAATTAGGTTTTAAGGTAAAATATAAGATAAAGGATATTATTAAGGACCAATTGAATTACTTCTTAAAGAAAGAAAATAGATTATAAAGATAAAATGACTCCAAAAGCTTCAGTAATTATTCCAGCCTATAATTTAGAGAATTTTATAAAATATTAAAATGTAAAAATATTTCTGCTATAATCGGATTAGTTTGCAAAAAATTATTTAAGGAAAGCTAAATTATGGTTATAGGAGCTTTATTAGGACTTGTTGGTTCTTTAATTCCAGAATTGGTTAAAGCTTATAAAGATTGGTCTGATAAAAAACATGAATTAAAAATGTTAGAGCTTCAAATACAAGATGAATTCTTGCAATGGGTTTGGGCAGGTGGTAGAAAACTAAAAGGACTTGTTAAAAGAAGAAAGGAAGAAAGAGAATTATTTTTAGAGGGAGTTAAACTTTTGTAGTTAAAAAAATGGCAATAGTCCTTGGCAGCATGATTTCTACAACTTTAGGGTATAAAAATGTCTTGACAAATGAGGTGCAATACACACTTTGAAAGAATAGGAATGTAAAATGACTCAATGTCCTGTTTGTTTGACAAAAGTAGAGGAAAGAAATTATAAAGAGGTTTATGTATCGCCTTATAACAATCAGGAATATAAAAGATATGAGTGCCCAAATTGTGATTTACACTGGTGGGAGCCGTTAAAAATTATTCCTGAGTTTTATGAAAGTGAGTTTATAGATGCTTATATTGGATTTCATACAGTGCAAAGGGAAAAACTTGGAGTAAACCATGAACCTTTCTTTAAGTATTTTCCAAAAAATGTAAGAGGTAGGCTTCTTGATATTGGTTGTGGAGATGGAGTATTTCTAAGGTATGCCAAAGGAGCTGGTTTTGAAGTTTGGGGTATAGATTTTGATTCAAAAAGCGTGGAAGTGGCAAGAAAGGGGGTAGGAGTAGATACTATCTATGTCATGTCTTTAGAAGAATTTTATGATTTTGCTAAAAAGAAAGGGCTTAAATTTGATGTAATAACTTTTTTTGAAGTTTTAGAGCATCAGGATAAACCAAGAGAATTTTTAGATTTGGTTAAATATCTTTTGAAAGACGGAGGCTACATAGCAGGAAGCGTACCTAATAGGGAAAGTTATTTTTGGCAAGAATTGAATCAGAAGTATTCTCATGGGGACTTTCCGCCTAATCATTTCTTAAGGTTTTCTGATGTTGCGTTAAGAAAATGTTTAGAAATTGCCGAGTTTGACGATGTGAGAATATATAAGTTAGATTTTACATTTGAAGAACTGTATCCTAGTTTTGTTGAGAAGAAGATTTTTGGTAACATAGACAGTTTGAAAGTAAAATTAAAAGCTAAATTTTTAGATGGGAATGAAAAGTTAGCTAAGGCAATAAAAGTAGAGGAGTTGAAAGAGCATTCTGATAAAAGGTTAGGTATAATTGCTCTTATGACTGTTAAATTGCTTAGAAATATTGTATTGTTACCATTTACAATATTTTACCTACACAAATTGAAAAAAAACGGAATACATTTGTTTTTTATTGGAAAATTAGGAAACAATTCCAGTTATTAGGAAGGTTTTAATATGAATGAAAAAGTTTATGTAGTGACTGTTACTTATGGGGATAGATTTCATTTGCTCAAGCAGGTAATAGATGCATCTTTTAGGGAGGGGGTAAACAAAATAATAGTGGTAGATAATGCTTCTGCTGAAAATAGTAGAAATCAGTTGAAGCAGTATGAAGAGAAATACAGAGATAAGTTGAAGGTAATTTACTTAAGTGAAAATACTGGTTCTGCAGGTGGATTTAAAAGAGGTTTACAGGAAGCGTACAACGATCCAGAATGTGAGTTTATCTGGCTTTTAGATGACGATAATAAGCCTTTAGAAAATTCTCTAAATGTTTTGTTAGATTTTTGGAATTCATTTAAAATTGAAGCAAAGGAAAGCAAAA
>JAGDVO010000013.1:0-865 GCA_023269715.1 Thermosulfidibacter sp. | reverse complement strand
AAGCAAAATTGCATTGCAATCTTACAGATTTAAGAGGGGGACTATAATGTCAAAAAAAGAAAAAATTGTTTTGACTAGAAATAGTTTTTTTGAGTTTCATCTGAAGAATATACATAAAAAGTTTATAAATTTTTTAAAAAGAAATCTTTTTAAAAAAAAGCTTGATGAAGAAGTCAATAGTGAAGATCCAAGAGATCAAAAAAATATTATTATAGTTGAACTTGAATCTGCAATGTATGGTGGCTTGTTTATTCATAAGGGAATTCTTAATATAATTGGATTTCCAAATCAAGACTTCTATCTTTATGAAGATGATCATGAATGGACTTATAGAATAACAAAGTGCGGAGGAGCAATTTATGCTGTTTTAAATAGCAAAATAGAAGACTTAGATTTTTCATCTATGGTTGCTACTAATCCTACTGATACGATTTTTTCTTCAATATCTAAAGGCGAACCTTTTAGAGTTTATTATCGCGTGAGGAATCGAGTTTATTTTGAAGTCAATAATTTAGTAAACAATAAGTTTGTTTATTGGCTAAATATCACAACATTTTTATTTTTTACAAGTCTTTGTAACACAAAAAATCTAAAATTAATAATAAATGCAATAAAGGATGGTTATAAGGGTAAATTAGGAAAGGTAGATATTTTTAACGATTGGAATTGTAAGGATGTATCAAAATCCTAAAATCTATATAATATTACTTAACTACAACGGTTGGGTTGATACAATAGAGTGTTTAGAGAGCGTACTGAGGAATGATTATCCTAATTATCAAGTTATAGTAGTAGATAACCATTCTCCAAATAATTCTATGGATTATATTAAAGCTTGGGCAGAGGGGAAAATTGACGTTTGGGT
>JAGDVO010000012.1:38125-47332 GCA_023269715.1 Thermosulfidibacter sp. | reverse complement strand
TTTAAAACTTTGCAAATTATGCATAGCTATATTATAAACTAAAAAATTGCAGGAGGTTGTAAAATGAAGATAAAAAGAGCATGGGTAGCAAGGCTATCCGTAATTTTTGTCATGCTTTTTTGCTATAATATCGGCTATTCTGAAGATTGTTCATCAATTTTAAAACAAAGTTATAATGAAGTTAAAAAAATAAAGGATTATAAGGCGTTGGTTGAGACTTATAATAGAAAAGGAAACGTTGAAGACTACAGGGTTTACGATTATAGGTATTTGAGTCCAGGCTATATAAGAATGAAGGTTGTAGAAGGGAGTAAGAAGGGAAGTGAGGTTTTTTATGATCCTAGTAAAAATGTGGTAAAGGGTTGTAGGAAGATTGTTGTAAGGATTTGTAAAGAGTTCAATCCTGAGGATAGTGAAGTTAGATCCATAAGAGGGGTTAGAATTTATGAAACCAGTATGGCAAACATACTAGAAGGCGTTGGCAAATATCTTTCCAAATCCAGTTGTTCAGTTAAGGAGGAGGGTACTTTTTATGTCTTAAACCTCTCTTTGAAGGAAAGAGATGGTGACGTTGATAGGATTTTACTTAGAATAGGAAGAAATAACTATTTACCTCAAGCGCTTGAGAAGTATGGTAATGGTGTTCTCCTTTACAAACTCACCATAGGTAATTTCAAGAAGAATGTTAATCTTAAATTCGAGGATATGGTTCTCTAGGGAGGTGAGATGGAGGGCAAGGTCATGGAAAGTGTATACCTAAAGAGGCCTTGGTTGAAACACTACCCCCCTGAAGTTCCACATACACTTGAGTATCCTGATAAACCACTGTTTTGGCTTCTGGATGAGGCTCATAAAAAATACGCCGATAAAACTGCCATGGTGTTTTATGATAAGAAGTGGTCTTATAGAGATCTACACGCTATGCATCTTAGGTTGGCAGCCTTTCTGCAAAATGTGCTTAATATAAAACCGCAGGATAGAGTTGCCCTTCTTTTACCCAACTGTCCTTTGTATCCTATTTCCTACTTTGCCATACTGAGAATAAACGGAATAGTTGTTCAGCTAAACCCACTTTACAGTGAGTATGAGCTTGAAAAGCTTATAGAGGATAGTGGTAGCAGAGTGATTATAACATTAGATGTGCTTACACATAAACTTGGAAGGGCTGTTGAGGCTGGTCTTGTAGACGTTATGATAGTTGCAAATATGAGGGACTTTTTACCTTTCCCTCTCAACATTCTTTTTGCTCTAAAAACTCTAAGGTTACCAAAGTTAAAATCTAGGAAGACTAGAATAGTAAACTTTAAAGATATACCTGATGGGGTACCTAGGGGAGTCAACATACTACCAGATGAGGATGTAGCGGTTTTCCAGTATACTGGAGGTACCACCGGGTTCTCTAAAGCTGCTATGCTTACCCACAAGAATATCCTATCCAATGTTATTCAGTTAACTTCATGGGCATATCAGGTCGATGTTGGTAATGAGGTGACCCTTGCTGTTTTACCTTTCTTCCACGTCTACGGTATGACGGTTGGGATGCTCTTTACCATATACGTTGGTGGAACACTCATTCTTGAGCCCCGTTTTGACGCTGAAAGGGTTGTTAAACTCATAGAGAAGTACAGGGTTACGATGTTACCGGGTGTTCCAACTATGTATGTTGCCATAAATAGGGTTGCGAGTAAGAAAAAGGTTAATTTAATGAGTATGAAATTCTGTTTGAGTGGTGGTGCTCCGTTACCTGTGGAAGTAGCTAATGAGTTTGAAAGGTTAACGGGGGCTAAGTTGAGGGAAGGATACGGTTTATCAGAAACGAGTCCTGTGACCCATGCTAACCTTGCATATGGTGAGTCTAGAAAGGGTAGTATAGGTATTCCAGTTCCAGATACGCTTGCGAAAGTAGTGGATGTGGATACAGGTGAAGAGGTACCTATAGGGGTTCCGGGGGAGTTGTGCATAAAAGGACCTCAGGTGATGAAGGGTTACTGGAATAGACCAGAGGAAAACGAGATAGCCTTTGATAAGGGAGGTTGGTTTAAGACGGGTGATATCGCGATTATGGATGAGGATGGTTATTTCTACATAGTGGATAGGAAGAAAGATATGATAATAGCGGGTGGTTACAACATATATCCCAGGGAAGTTGAAGAGGTACTTTACGGACATCCCAAAGTTTTAGAGGCTGCTGTGGTAGGAGTGAAAGACGAGTATAGAGGAGAAACTGTAAAGGCCTATATAGTTTTGAAGCCTGGTGAAAAGGCAGCTAGTGAGGAGATAATAGAATTCTGCAAAAGTAGACTTGCATCTTACAAAGTGCCAAAGATAGTTGAGTTTGTTAGTGAGTTACCTAAGAGTCCTATTGGTAAGGTTTTAAGGAGGGAGCTTAAAAAACAGTAGATGAGGAGGTGGATTATGGTATCGATATTTAATCTACTAATTCTGTTTTTTTTAACTATTTTTACAAGTGTGTGGGTCAAAAAGGCTGATGCAGAACTTATAGCAGATGCTCTTGCCGGAAGACAGACGGTTACAATATCTACTCAAAGCGGCATTGATGTTATCTTTGGTATGAACCAGATGTTTCACATCGATTGGGCCCACGATTATGATTTTTACAAGAAGACTAGGGATCCCAATCAGTACACTGACCCAGAAGGTCTAGTTAGGAATGAGTATTGGGCTCATCAGGTATACTTCCCTATCAGTTTTTCAAAGAAGGATGCCTGGCGCGCGCATATGGTATTCTCTTACAAACAGACCCCAACTGAAACACAGTTCTACCCTGTTGACCAGTTTGGTGTTGATAATGATAGGTGGCGTGTGGAAAGGGCCTATTTCGAGTTCAAGCTACCTTTCAAGGATGTTAATGCCTGGTTGGGAGTTGGGCATGATGGTTGGGTTTTCGATTACCTCCTTATTTATGGTGATGATGATCCTGGAATAAGGTTTTATGGAAACTATGGTAAGTTTAGTTGGGATGCAAAGTACATAAGGAAGTCACAGCAGACGAATAAAGTAGATTTTGGTTATGATTCAAATAGAAATGTGCTTGCTGTGAAGTTAAAGTACGAACTATTGAAGGCTTTTAACCCCGAATTGTTCTTCTTGTGGGATAAGAATAATGCGATGACACTCTGGCAACCCCTTTCTAAGCCGATATTATTGAGTTATTGCCCATTATTTAATCCCGCTAATCCCTACTGTCAGCTACTTTACTACTATGAAAACGGTAAATCCGACTCTGGAATCTATCCCTATTCCTCGCGTCCAGTCAGTGATGCTGGAACGTGGAATATCTACTATGCTGGAATAGGAAGTCAGGGTATAGTTGGTCCTATAATGTATATAGCTGAGTTTGCCTATCAGGGAGGTAGTGTGGACATAAAGGAAAATCAATTCTTGGTTCCTACTAAGAATCTTCTTTCCCCGGTGAGGTACATTGATAGGTATGACGTTAATTCGTATAGTGCCCTATTATATCTTATTACGGATCTAGGTTATGTTCTTAAGGACCTGAACAAGTTTGTCGTCAGTATCGGTGGTGTTTACTTTAAGGGTGATGATAATCCCTATGACAAGGATCTAGAAGGTTTTGTTGGTTCTACAAGTGGTTCCAGGTTTTTCCCACTTACCACGTTCTACACTATTCCTGTACATGGTGGCACCAGTAACCCTGTAATTGGAACTCCTACTTATGCTTGGAATCCTACCGGTTGGGGTATAGGTCCTGGTATAGGTGGCCTTTCTGGACAGCCCTTGGATATATACAACGTAGGAGCTCATGGTGACAATCCTGGACTTTTGGCTGGGGTATTTACAATCGATTGGTTCCCAAAGAAGGAACTAGAGGTTAAACTTCAGGCGAAATATCTAAGGTGGGATACCACAAAGGTCATAGAGACTCAGCTTGGCAAAAACTATGCCGGTTTCTTTAGGGCTCCCTATGAGCTTGATAAAAGCAAGTTTGATTTGAATAGTGCCCTAGTAAGGGCTAGAAACACCTCTATAGATAAGGAAATTGGTTGGGAATTAAACGGACTTGTAGCTTATGACCTTTATAGGGAAGTTACACTTTATGTGGGTGGAAGTATACTCTTTCCCGGAGACGGACCTAAGGATATAAATTACATACTCTATGGGGATAGGGATGCTGATCCTGCGTGGCATATCCAGTTTGGTGTGAGGTTTATATTCTGACGGAGGAAGATGGTATGGATAGGGTTTTTTACAATTTTTCCTACAGGTACAATCTAAATATTTGGAATATGCTTGAGAGGAGTTTTAAATGGGTTCCCTATCAGGAAATAGTGTATAGAGATGTTGTCCGTATTACCTATGATGAGCTCTTAAGGAGGGCTAAAAAACTCGCGAGACTTTACGAAAGGCTCGGTGTTGAAAGAGGAACCGTGATCGGTATTATGGATTGGGATAGCCACAGGTACTTGGAGAATTACATTGCGGTCCCCTGTATGGGGGCCGTCTTACACACTATCAATGTAAAGCTTTCTTTAGAACAGATATTGTATACTATCAATCATGCGGAGGACAGAATCCTAGTTGTACACAAAGATTTTTTGCCTCTACTGAAAACTATAGTTAACATGCTTGAAACGGTAAGAAGCGTAATAGTTATATCCGAAGGTGAAAGTATTGACCTATCGGGTATTCCTAACGTTGTAGGTGAGTATGAGGAGTTACTTCAAGGTGAGAGTGGCGATTTTGATTTTGATGATACTCTCGATGAGGAGTCTATAGCAACCCTCTTTTACACAACTGGAACTACAGGTTTGCCAAAGGGAGTTTATTTCACCCATAGGCAACTCGTACTACATACCCTTATCCTTGGGTTAGCCTCAAGTGCCTTTTGTAATCCTGTCAGTTTCAATTATGAAGATGTGTATATGCCGCTTACACCTATGTTCCATGTTCATGCCTGGGGAGTCCCCTATGTTGCCCTTCTTTTTGGAGTTAAGTCTGTATATCCGGGAAGGTACGAACCTGGGTTAATACTTAGCCTGATCGAAAAGGAAAAAGTTACCTTTTCCCACTGTGTACCTACGGTCTTGCACATGATCCTGTCCCACCCAAAATCTAGAGAGGTTGATTTATCACGCTGGAAGGTGATCATAGGAGGGAGTGCTTTCCCTAGAGGTTTATGTAAGGTGGCATGGGAAAGGGGAATAAAGGCAACAACAGGGTATGGTATGAGTGAGACCTGTCCCGTTTTGACTCTGGCTCAGTTTAAACCTCATATGAAGAATATGGATATGGAATCTATAGTTGACTACGCGACTAAAACAGGTTTTCCAGTTCCCCTTGTTAAATTGAAGATAGTTGATGAGAACATGAGAGAGCTTCTACCTGGAAAAAACCATCTCGGCGAAATAGTTGTTAGGGCACCATGGCTTACCAAGGGATACTTCAAAAGTGAGGAAGCTTCCAAAGAACTCTGGAGAGGCGGATGGCTACATACTCAGGATGTTGCTTATATGGACGAAGAAGGTTATATTAAAATAACCGATAGACTTAAGGATGTTATAAAGACAGGTGGAGAGTGGATATCTTCGTTGGAACTTGAAAGTCTAATTTCACAACATCCTGCTGTCAGTGAAGTTGCTGTGATAGGTGTACCCGACGAGAAATGGGGTGAGAGACCATGGGCCTATGTAGTCCTTAAACCAGAATATAGGGATATTGTAACAGAGGAAGAGCTGAAAAAGTGGATGATGAAGTTTGTAGAATCTGGTATTATAGAAAAGTGGGCTATTCCTGATAGATTCATATTCCTTAGTGAAATACCAAAAACAAGTGTCGGTAAGATAGATAAAAAGATACTAAGGGCAAGGCACCAGTTCTAATAGAATTTTCAAAAGGTAGCTACCTCAAAAGGTAGCTACTTTCATATTTATATCTTTCCAAACAGCATGGTGTGTTATGAAGCCACTAGATATGTAGTCTACACCGGTGGATGCTATCTTTTCTACATTATCTATTGTTATATTACCAGAGGCTTCAAGCAGGATAGTTCCCTTTGCGATTTTTACCGCTTCCCTTATTTCTTCTATACTCATATTATCGAGAAGAGCCATATCACAACCTGCAGATATCGCTTCCATGAGTTCATCTAAATTCTTAACTTCTACTTCTATCTTAACAGTTACCGGTATCCTTTCCTTTATTCTCCTTACTGATTCCCTTATAGAGCCTACTATTGCTATATGGTTATCCTTTATAAGGACTCCATCGAATAGACCTATCCTGTGGTTGTATCCTCCACCGATTCTAACTGCGTATTTTTCGAGAATTCTCAAGCCTGGTGTTGTCTTCCTTGTATCTAGGAGTTTTGTCTTGGATCCTTCTAGTTTCCTTACAACACTCCTTGTGAGTGAAGCGATCCCTGATAACCTTTGAAGTAGGTTTAGAAGAGTTCTTTCCGCTATAAGTATGTCTCTACAGGGGCCATAGACTTCCATTATAATATCCCCTTTTTTTAACTCTTCACCGTCCTCACTAATCTTCTCGATTTTTACATTACTATTTACGAGTTTTAATAGTTCTATGGCGATATCAACACCACACAATACCAGATCTTCCTTTGTCCTTACGATAAATTTGGCTCGTTCATCCCCTTTTAATAGGTTGTCTGTAGTTATGTCTCCGTAGTATATATCCTCAAGAAGTAGTTTTTCTAAAAAACTTCTTAAAAATATCTTGTTTAGATTCATAATATGTTCCTCTATAGGTTAAACATCCTTATAATAGGTATTTTTGCTAGTTCAGCAACCTCTGGATCCAACACTACTTCATAGATTTCCTCTTCTAGAGATCTGATCAATCTTTCCGTTGTTATCATCTTCATCTGATCACATATAGGAATGGGATCTGGTGTTAATAGTTTTTTGTGCTTACCTCTTTTCTCAAGTTCCTTTTCTATGGTGTAGATTATCCCGGATTCTGTCCCTACTATAAACGTATCACTATCAGATTCCAGGATAAACCCTATTATCTGTGAAGTCGAACCAATAAAATCTGCATTTTTGAGGGTTTCCTCAGGGCACTCTGGATGCGCTACAACCAAAGCATCCCCGAATCTTTCCTTTACTTTTCTTATAGATTCCAGGGTTACCCTTTCATGAACTGGACAGTACCCATCCCACAGCTCGATGTTTTTGCCTGTTTTTAGCCTGCAGTAGGCACCTAGATTCTTATCTGGTACAAACAGGATCCTATCGTGATTTACACTTTCTACCACCTTGAGAGCGTTTCTAGAGGTACATATTATATCCGAAATAGCCTTGACATTACTGCATGTGTTTACATAGGAAACTATGTAGTAACCTTCCTCTTTCTTCTTTTTCAGTTCCTCCACGTCGATACTGTCTGCGAGTATACAACCTGCCTTTCTGTGGGGTATCAACACCTTTTTATCTGGGTTGAGGATTTTCGCTATTTCGGCCATGAAATAGACTCCACAGAAAACTATAATTTTACAGTCTAAGTTCATAGAGATTTTGGCCAACTCTAGGGAATCCCCTATAAAATCGGCTACATCCTGTATCTCTGGTCTTTGATAATAGTGGGCAAGGATAACAGCTTTCTTTTCCCTCTTTAGTCTTTCAACCCTCTCTTTAAACTCTAGATTTCTGTATCTTTCCGATAATGGCATCCTCTACTCTCCCTGTTTTTGTATGCGGCTGTAGCGATTATATAACCTATAAGGATTCCATTTCTCAGTTCAAGGAGTGATCTTGTCAGTTTGGCTTTCCTATAGAATTCCTCTATTTCCCAGTATAGGTGTCTGAGATCGAAAAGTGCTCTTTTAAGCCTCTTTTCGGTCCTTACAAGTCCAACATAGTTCCACATTATGTGTTTTAGTGTATTCCAGTCCTGGTTTATAAGAGCTGGATCTGGATAAAATTCACCGGTATCTACCCAGCTCACAGGGAGTGGTATGTCCTTTTTCAGCTCACTCCATTTATCGGCTATTCTATTTGCTGCTCTATATCCGAATACAAGCCCTTCGAGAAGGGAAGTACTTGCCAGCCTATTTGCACCGTGTAGACCTGTACATGCTACTTCACCTACCGCAAATAGCCTCTTCATAGAGGTTTCGCCCCACATATTGGTCCTTATACCGCCACAGGCAAAATGAACAGCTGGAACAACTGGTATAGGTTCCTTTGTTATATCTACCCCGTATTTTAGGCAGGTTTCATATATATTTGGGAATCTCTTTTTTATCTTCTCAGCATCCATATAGCTTACGAGATCCAGTAATACATACTCATAGCCGTTTTCAGTCATCTCTTCATGTATAGCCCTTGCAACTACATCTCTGGGTGCGAGTGATCCAAGAGGATGGTACTTTTCCATGAACGGTTCACCTAGTGGGGTTTTGAGTACCCCTCCTTCTCCTCTTACAGATTCGGATATTAGGAACCTTTCACTTTCTTTGTGGTAAAGGGTTGTTGGGTGGAATTGTATGTACTCCATGTTTATAAGTTGAACTCCAGCTCTATAGGCCATCGCAAATCCATCTCCAGTTGCACCCTTTGGATTTGAGGTGTGTAGATATATCTGCCCTAGTCCACCTGTTGCGAGTATTGTTGCTTTAGCGAGGAACCTTTTTACCACACCTTCTTTTATAGAAAGCACATAAGCGCCTAGACATTCGGGCTCATCGTATACGTAGAGAGGATTCTTGCAGTGGTACTGTTTATTGAGGAGATCGATAGCCATATGTTCGGTCCATATTTTCACATTTTCTAGTTTCGATACGTAATTTAATAGGGAGATTTCTATGGCCCTTCCGGTTAGATCGTCGGAATGGATTATCCTCCTTACAGAGTGTGCACCTTCCTCGGTTAAATCTAGTTTTCCACTTTCATCTCTTGAGAAAGGAACGCTCAGCTTTTTTACCAGAAGTTCTTCTACCAGATAGGGTCCTAATTCTGCTAGTATCCTTGCAGCTATCGGGTTACTGGCCCCCGCTCCAGCTTCAAGTATATCCTTCACCAGGAGGTCAGGAGAGTCGTTTTCACCCTTATATATTATACCACCCTGGGCATAGTAGGTGTTCGATTCTTCAGGTTTGGAAGCCTTTGTCACAATATTTACCCTGAAACCTATTTCGGATAAAAAAATGGCACTCGTAAGTCCGGCTACACCTGAACCTATTATAAGTACATCACTTTCTATTATATC
>JAGDVO010000012.1:28075-38115 GCA_023269715.1 Thermosulfidibacter sp. | reverse complement strand
TTATATCCCTTACCATCTCCTAGTTTTTAAACCACAGACTAGATTTAGTCAACATCTAAATGCACAATTATTGATTAAACCATAATTTGTGTGTAAATTTATTCTATGGGAATGGGCAAATACATTCTATCTATCAATACTGCTATTACTCCTATTGAAGTTGCTATTTCTGACGAGAAAGGTATTGTGGGATCCATAAAGAGTTATAGAATAACTTCAACTAGTGTGGAGTTATTTAAACTTATCTCCTATCTTATGGAATCAAAGGGTATTTCGAGTAGGGATATAGCTGTTATTTCTCTAACGGTGGGCCCTGGCTCTTTTACAGGGATAAGGGTGGGATTTGCATTTGTGAGAGGTTTTTGCTATGCCCTTGATATTCCAATTGTTCCAATAACTACGCTTGAAGCCATGGTACTTTCAAATCCCCTTCCCAATAGTTTAGTTGCTGCTGTGATACCAGCAAGAAGAGGTCTATACTACGCGAGTCTCTTTAGGTATAAGGGCTTCACATGTGAGAAATTGATAGAAGAGGGAGTATATGGAGAGAAGGAAATAGAGAGGCTCTTTGGAAGAAGTGTGATTATTTCAACTCCCAATTCTACTTTGCCCTTTGAGTATATAAAGGTTTATTCTGTCATAGAAGCCGTATCGGACTTTGCGAGAAAAAAATTAAAAGAGGGAAGGGTAAACAGGGTTTGGGAAGTAAAACCGCTTTATATAAGAATCTCTGATGCTGAGGAGAAATTTGGAATTAGGGTCACTTAAAATAAGGGAAGCTAGTTTTAAGGATCTCTTTAGAGTAGTTAAAATAGAAAGAGAAAATTTTTCGAAGCCCTGGGGACTTGGTGGGTTTGTATCGGAATTGGTGAAAAGGGATTCTATATTTCTCGTTGTAGAATTTGAAGATAATGTGATAGGTTACGTTGTTACCTGGATCAGCTTTGATGAGGCCTATATAGCTAACATAGCGGTTGATTTGAATTATCAGGGTATAGGGGTGGGTAGTAGACTTATTGATTACCTATTAAATATTTTGAAGGAGAAGGGTATAAGAAGGGTGATTTTAGAGGTCAGGCTTTCCAATTTTGTAGCGAGGAGATTATACGAAAAGTTTGGATTTAAGGTTGTAGGGATTAGAAAGAATATGTATCACGATGGTGAAGATGGCTTGGTTATGGAAGTAAGGTTTGAAAATATAGTAACTATAAAGGAGGTGTGTGATGACGGAACAAGAGATTATAGAGAAACTCTTAAAGAGCAACGAGGAATTTAGGAAACTAAAGGAAGAACATGCCCGTCTGGAAGAGAAGTTGGAAGAGTTTGTTAAGAAGAAGTACCTCACTCCAGAAGAGGAAGCGGAGGTTAAGCTTATAAAAAAGAAGAAATTGGAGCTTAAGGATAAGATGAATGAGATCTTAAATAAGGTTAAGAAAGGAGAAGTTCAGCTTTAGTGCAGACCTTAAAGGGGGGTATTTATGAGAAGTGACGAGATAAAAAGAGGTATTGAGAGAGTGCCTCATAGGGCTCTTTTATATGCTACAGGTCTACCGCGGGAAGCTATAGATAGACCTTTTATAGGGATAGTCAGTAGTTTTACCGATATAATTCCAGGTCATGTGGATATGAGGATACTTGAGAGGTGGATAGAAAAAGGTGTGCATTCGGGTGGTGGTTATTCCTTTATATTCTGTGTTCCAGGGATATGCGATGGTATTGCAATGGGACACAGTGGAATGAGATACTCCCTTCCATCAAGGGAGCTGATTGCGGATATGATAGAATGTATAGTTGAGGCACATAAGTTCGACGGACTGGTCTTCCTAACAAACTGCGATAAGATCACACCAGGCATGCTAATGGCGGCCATGAGACTAAACATTCCCTGTGTGTTTGTTACCGCAGGACCTATGCTATCTGGTAGGATTGGTAAAAGAAGACTTTCCCTTGTCAGGGATACCTTTGAAGCTGTTGGCAGATACAAGGCTGGTATAATAGAGAGGGAGGAACTGGAATTATGCGAGATAGAAGCCTGTCCTGGTGGTGGTTCCTGTCAGGGGCTTTACACTGCGAATACCATGGCTTGTGTTACCGAGGCTCTCGGTTTATCACTTCCTGGTTGTGCTACAGCTATTAACGGACTGGCGAAGAAAAAGAGGATTGCTTATGAGTCTGGTCTAAGGGTGGTTGAGCTTGTAAGGAACAATATAAGACCCTTAGATATCATCTCTGAGAGGTCTTTTAGGAATGCTATAAGGGTGGATATGGCGCTTGGGGGTTCTACAAATGCAGTTTTACATATAACCGCTGTTGCAAGAGAAGCTGGTATTGGCCTTACACTTGGTGATTTTGATAGGATAAGTAGAGAAACTCCTCACATTGTGAGTTTGCAGCCTGGCGGGGAGTATTTGATGGAGGATCTCGATTCTGCGGGTGGCATTCCTGCAGTTTTGAAGAGGTTGAGAGATCTTCTTGAGGATGTACCAACTGTCAGTGGATTATCGATATACGAAATAGCGGATAGAGCGAGGATATTCGACGAGCACATAATAAGACCACTTGATAACCCGTATCACAGAGAAGGAGGAATAGCGGTTCTTTACGGTACCCTTGCTCCGAAGGGTGCTGTTGTGAAACAGACCGCAGTTAGCGAAAAGATGTTAGTCTTTAGGGGCAGAGCAAAGGTATTTGATAGGGAGGAAGATGCCCTTAAGGATATATTAGATGGTAAGATCAAACCTGGGAATGTAGTCGTTATTAGATATGAAGGGCCAAAAGGTGGTCCTGGTATGAGAGAGATGCTTGCACCTACAAGTGCTATAGTAGGTATGGGATTAGCAGATTCAGTTGCCCTTGTTACCGATGGTAGATTTTCAGGAGGAACCCAAGGACCCTGTATAGGACATGTATCGCCTGAAGCTCAGGAAGGTGGGCCTATTGCGCTTGTTGAGGACGGAGACGAGATTTACATAGATATTCCGTCAAGGAGGATAGATCTGCTAGTGGAGGAAAGGATACTCGAGGAGAGAAGAAAAAAATGGAGTCCAATTGAAAAGAAGGTAAAAAAGGGTTATTTGGCAAGATACAGCGAATTTGTTACAAATGCATCTGAAGGTGCTGTGTCCAAAGATTTAGTGCAGGAGGAGAAATGAGGCTGAAAGGTTTTGAGATTTTTTGGGAGTCTCTCATAAGAGAGGGTGTGGAGGTTGTTTTTGGTTTACCTGGTGGTGCTGTTATAAGCATTTACCATGCCTATGCCAAGTATAGGGATAGGATAAAACATATTCTTGTCAGACATGAACAAGCTGCGGTTCACGCTGCGGATGGATATGCAAGAAGTACGGGTAGGCCTGGTGTAGCTTTGGTTACTAGTGGTCCAGGTGCAACCAACACGGTTACTGGGATAGCGACAAGTTACATGGATTCTAGTCCCGTTGTGGTGTTCACAGGGCAGGTTCCTACGAGTTTGATAGGTATGGATGCCTTTCAGGAAGCTGATATTGTTGGAATAACTAGGCCTTGTACTAAACATAACTACATAGTGAAAAGTACAGAGGAACTTGCAAAAACGATAAAAGAGGCTTTTTACATTGCAAGGACTGGTAGACCCGGTCCTGTGCTTGTTGATATACCAAGAGATGTGTCTACAGGTGAAGCGGAGTTTGAGTATCCCGAGTCTGTCTATATAAGGAGTTATAATCCAAACATAAAGGGACATCCCTATCAGGTTAAGAAAGCTGTGGATGCGATAGTGAGTGCAAAGAGGCCGGTGATATATGCAGGTGGGGGTATTAACTGGGCGAATGCCTATGATGAACTGAAAATGTTAGTTGAAATAATACAAGTTCCCGTTGCACTCACACTTATGGGTCTTGGAGCTTTTCCTGGGGATCATGAACTGTTCTTGGGTATGCTGGGTATGCATGGAACTTATGCCGCTAACATGGCTGTGACAGAGTGTGATCTCCTTATAGCTATAGGAGTAAGGTTTGACGATAGGGTAACGGGTAAAGTTGATGATTTTGCGAGGGATGCTATCAAAATACACATAGACATAGATCCTGCATCTATCAGCAAGAATGTTATAGTCGACATTCCCATAGTTGGAGATGCGAAGGTAGTTTTGAGTCAGCTTCTCGATGAACTTAGGGAGCGTAAGAACGTTAATTGGTACGAAAAACACAAGGAATGGCTGGAAAGAGTGAAGGAATGGAAGAAAAAATATCCCCTTAAATATGAAAATAGTGATGAAGTCATAAAACCCCAATACGTTATGGAAGTGGTAAGTGAGCTTACACAGGGTAATGCGTACATTTGTACCGACGTTGGTCAGCATCAGATGTGGGCTGCCCAGTTTATAAAACATAAGTATCCAAGACATTTTATAACTTCCGGTGGTCTTGGTACGATGGGATTTGGTTTCCCAGCGGCAATAGGAGTTCAGGCAGCTCATCCAGATGATCTTGTCATAGATATTGCAGGTGATGGAAGTATCCAGATGAACATTCAGGAACTTGCTACGGTAAAACAGTACAACTTACCGGTTAAAGTTGTAATAATAAATAACGGATACCTCGGTATGGTAAGACAGTGGCAGGAATTGTTTTTCGATAGGGTTTATTCTGAAACCGATATATCCGTACAACCGGATTTTGTTAGACTTGCAGAAGCTTACGGTGTCAAGGGTCTAAGAGCTACAAAACCTGCAGAGTTAGAAAAGGTATTAACTGAGGCCTTTGAGCATAAGGGACCTGTAGTTGTTGATGTTCATGTTGATAGGGAAGAGAACGTATTACCAATGGTGCCGGCTGGCGGTAGTATACGTAACATGATTCTTGCACCACCAAGAACGAAGGAAGAGGATGACAGGATAAAGGAAGCTAAACCACTGGATTTCCCGTCTTAAGGAGGGATTATGAAGGAAGAAAGGGAAAAACACATTATAGCACTTTTGGTTGAAAATAAACCGGGAGTATTAGCAAGGATAGCGGGCTTGTTTAGTGCGAAAAACTATAACATCCTTTCTTTGACCGTAGGTGAGACTACGGATCCCGAGGTATCAAGGATGACGATTGTGACCGAAGGACATCCCCTTATAATAGAGCAGATAGTGAAACAGCTTAGGAAACTCATAGATGTTATAAAAGTTATGGATCTTACCGAGGTGGGTGAGAAGTATGTGGAAAGAGAGCTTGTTTTGGTAAAAGTCAACGCTAAAGGTGAGTCAAGGGCTGAAGCTATGAGAATAGCGCAGATCTTTAGGGGTAATATAGTTGATGTTAGTCCTGATACTTTAACCATAGAGTTTACCGGGAATGAAGAGAAAATAGAGGCAGCTATAAACCTACTAAAGGAGTGTGGTATAAGAGAGTTAGCACGTACAGGTAAAGTTGCAATGCTAAGAGGAACAAAGAGTCTTAAAATATCTTAAAGGGGGGTAAAATGGCGAGGATCTACAGTGATAAGGATGTGTCGCTAGATGTTCTCAGAGGTAAAAGGATAGCCATAATAGGTTATGGAAGTCAGGGACATGCTCATGCCCTTAATCTTAAAGATTCTGGTCTCGATGTTGTTGTTGGATTAAAGAAAGGAGGGAAATCCTGGGAAAAAGCTGAGAAAGATGGGCTAAAGGTTATGGAAATATCAGAAGCTGTTAGATCTTCCGATGTTGTGATGATACTAATCCCAGATACAGAACAACCGAAAGTCTATAGGGAGTTCATAGAGCCTTACTTGAAGGATGGTATAGCATTGGCTTTTGCCCATGGTTTTAATGTGCATTACGGTCAGATTGTACCACCTGACTGGGTTGATGTCTTTATGGTTGCTCCCAAAGGTCCAGGGTCATTAGTAAGGAGGATGTATGTTGAAGGCAAGGGTGTTCCATGTTTAGTTGCGGTTGAAAGGGATTATACCGGTAGGGCTTTTGATATAGCCCTAGCCTATGCCAAGGGTATAGGTGGTACAAGGGCAGGTGTTATAGAAACCACCTTTGCAGAAGAAACGGAGACGGACCTCTTTGGAGAGCAAGTTATACTCTGTGGTGGCGTGACTGCATTGATAAAGGCTGCTTTTGAAACGCTTGTTGAAGCGGGGTATCAGCCTGAAGTTGCTTATTTTGAGTGTCTACATGAGTTAAAGTTGATAGTCGATCTTATATACGAACAGGGTATAAGTGGTATGAGAAGATGTGTTAGTGATACGGCAAAGTACGGTGATGTGACAAGAGGTCCTAGAGTTATAGATGACCATGTAAGGGAAACACTATGGAAAATCCTTGAAGAAATTCAGACTGGGGAGTTTGCAAGAGAGTGGATCCTTGAAAATATGGTTGGTAGGCCTGTTTTTAGAGCCTTACTAAGGGCTGATGAAGATCATTTAATAGAAGAGGTAGGTAGAGAATTAAGGGCGATGATGCCATGGATGAAAAGGGAGTAAGAAAGTTTAGACCAGAAGGGGACCTCTATATATGGGGGTCCTTTATAATTGCTTTGATTCTGGGGGTTTTCAAGTTACATTTCCTTTCAGTTGTTTTTCTTGTTATCACCCTTTTTATGGTCAACTTCTTTAGAGATCCCGAGAGAGTTATAGTATACGATCCCACTTTGGTTCTTTCGCCTGCTGATGGGAGAGTTATAAAAGTAGAAAGAAAAGAGGATGGCTGGTTAATATCCATTTTTATGTCCATTTTTGATTGTCATGTGAATAGAGCTCCTGTTACAGGTGTTGTGAAAAAGATAGAGGGTCATGGTAAAGGTTTTAAACCAGCTTTTGATAGAGACGCTACTCATAATGTAGCAAAGACAACCTATATAGAAGCCTGGTTTGGAACCGTGAAAATGACGCAAATAACGGGCATTATCGCAAGGCGTATCCTGTTATGGGTAAAGGAAGGATCAAGGGTAGAAGCAGGTGATAGAATAGGGATGATAATGTTTGGTTCGAGGGTAGACTTGTTTATTCCCGGAGATTGGGAAGTATTTGTTAGAGAGAAAATGAAAGTAAAAGCTGGAGAAACTATTTTAGGGAGAATACTAAGATGAGGCTATACCTTTTGCCAAACATACTTACAGCTGGTAATCTGTTCTTCGGTTTTTATTCTCTTATTAATACTTTGAAAGGAGATTTTGAAAAGGCAGTATGGTCATTGTTTGTTGCGATGGTAATGGACTTATTAGACGGGAAAGTTGCGAGAATCACAAAAACTACGAGTGACTTTGGTATAGAGTTTGATTCTTTGTCTGACCTTGTTTCCTTTGGTGTAGCTCCAGCTATTTTGGTCTACATGTGGCAACTTGTAGCATTTGAAAAACTAGGGGCTGCTATTTCTTTCATGCTAGTAGCTTCAACAGCTATAAGATTGGCAAGGTTTAATGTTCTTTCGCAAAAGGGATTTTCTAAGGATTTTGTTGGTCTACCTAGCCCTGCAAGTTGTGGCTTAATAGCTTCCTTCTATCTCTTCGCCGAGCATTATATAAGAGATTATACTTTACTTCCCTATCTGTTACTTGTACTCACTTTTTCTTCTTCCATCCTAATGGTAAGCGGTTTCAGGTATAGGAGTCTAAAGGGTAACTTTAATTCGGAAGTGCCCTTTAAGGCTTTAGTGGTTTCGGTCTTTCTGATAGTTGCAACTATATCTAATCCTTATTTAATGTTATTCTTAATTTTCTTAACCTATACTTTAAGTGGACCTATATTCAAGGTTTTAGCTCTCCTAAGACAGAAAGAAAAGGAAGAGGGAAGAGAAGTTGGGGTTTAAGTGTGGTATTGTTGGGTTACCTAATGTTGGTAAGTCAACTATTTTCAATGCTCTTTCCAAGGCTTCAGTTCCTGCTGAAAACTATCCTTTCTGTACAATTGAACCACATGTAGGTGTAGTTGCCGTTCCCGATACGAGGCTTGAGGATATAAGACACATATTCGGATCGGAGAAGGCTACCCCTTCTTTTATAGAGTTCGTTGATATAGCGGGTCTGGTAAAGGGCGCAAGTAAAGGTGAGGGACTGGGTAATAAATTTTTATCTCATATAAGACCTATGGATGCTATAGTTCATGTGGTGAGATGCTTTGAGGATAATAATGTTACTCATGTTGAGGGTAGTTTGGATCCTATAAGGGATATAGAGATCGTAGAGTTAGAACTTATTCTAGCTGATCTTGAGGTTATAGAAAGGAACCGACAGAAACTCGAAAAGATGGTAAAGTCTGGAGAAACTAAATTGAAGGAGGAACTGAACGCTCTTGATAAAGCCTATGACGCTCTGATAAAATGTATGCCTCTAAGGAAGGTGGACTTTATGGATAGAGAGAAGGAATATCTGAGACCTTACCAACCTATAACGCTGAAACCAGTAATATACGTTGCGAATACAAATGAGTATGGACTTGATAATGAATATGTCAAGAGGGTTAAGAAATACGCTGAAAGAGAGGGTTCGGTATGTATAGTTATGTGTGGTAAGCTTGAGGTAGAACTCTTAGAACTTGATGAGAATGAAAGAAGAGAGTTCCTAGAAAGTATAGGTTTAAAAGAGAGTACCCTTGATACCCTTATAAAGGCTGGCTACAGAATCCTGGATCTGATAACTTTCTTTACAGCAAATGAGAAAGAAGCAAGGGCTTGGGCTATTAAGAGGGGTACCACAGTATATGAGGCAAGTGGGAAAATACATACCGATATGCAAAGGGGCTTTATAAAAGCGGAAGTTATAAATTATAATGATCTTGTTAAGGTAGGTAATTACCATAAAGCAAAGGAGTTGGGTCAGGTAAGAATAGAAGGTAAAGATTACGTATTAAAGGATGGGGATGTTGTTTATATAAGATTCAAGGCTTAGGGATCCATGATACTACTGGGGAGGAAGATAAGCGATGGATATATTCGCTAAATGTTTCGAATTTAAAGATCATGAGATTGTGAAGTCTGAGGGAATCTACCCTTATTTTAGAGCTATAAGTTCCAGCCAAAGTCCCATCGTCGAGATAGGTGGACGAAAGGTGGTGATGCTTGGATCAAATAACTACCTTGGACTTACGGACGATCCCAGGGTTAGGGAAGCGGCGAAGAGGGCTATAGATAAGTATGGGACAGGTTGTGCCGGTTCCAGATTCTTAAATGGTACTGTTGAACTTCATATTCAGCTAGAGGAGGAGCTCGCAAATTTTATAGGTAAAGAGGCGGTTTTGGTTTATAGTACTGGGTTTCAGACAAACCTGGGTATTATTTCTACAATAGTTGGACCAAGCGATGTTGTTATATTGGATAAGTCCGATCATGCGAGCATATTCGAAGGTTGTATGCTTTCTCTTGGTTGGAGTGTATATCTGGGTATGGGAAATGTAAGAATTGAGAGATTTAGACATAACGATGTTAGACATCTTAGAAAAGTCCTGGAAGATATTGGTAATAATTGTGGTAAGCTTATAATAGTGGATGGTGTTTATAGTATGGAAGGAAACATAGCTCCTCTGCCAGAGATAATAAGTGTCGCGAAAGAATACGGTGCAAGGGTAATGGTGGATGATGCTCATGGTATAGGCGTTTTAGGTAATACCGGTGCTGGGACTGCTGAGCATTTTGGGCTTACTGAAGAAACAGATATTATAATGGGGACTTTTAGTAAGAGTTTTGCGTCTCTTGGAGGTTTTGTAGCATCTAAAAAAGAAGTAATAGAGTATCTTAAACACAAGTCAAGGCCACTTATATTTAGTGCAAGTATATCTCCACCCAATACAGCTGCAGCTCTTGAAGCTCTAAGGATAATGAGATCAGAACCTGAAAGAAGAGAAAAACTGTGGGCAAATGCGAGAAGGTTACAGGAAGGTTTGAGGAGCTACGGTCTTAACATAGGGGATACCCAGACACCTATAGTTCCCGTTTATATAGGTGATGATTTCCTAACCTTCAGGATATGTGTGGAATTAGAAGAAGAAGGTGTTTTTGTCAATCCCGTTATACCTCCTGGGGTGCCTCAGGGGAAATCATTATTGAGATTATCGGTTATGGCTACTCATGAGTTTGAGCATATAGATTTTGC
>JAGDVO010000012.1:0-28065 GCA_023269715.1 Thermosulfidibacter sp. | reverse complement strand
TTTGCAATTGAGAAGATAGTAAAGGTTGCAAGGAAGTACGGAATAATCTAAGAAGATGATAGAATCCAAGTTGAGGATAAAAAGGGTCGAAAATAAAAAGGAACTCATAGAATTTATAAAGGTACCTTGGCGTATATATAAGGGGGATAAGCATTGGGTACCTCCTATTGTGGCTGATCAAATTCAAGTTCTAAGTACTGATAAAAATCCGTTTTTTAGGCATGGAGAGGCTGAATTATTCATAGCCTACGATAGCCAAGCCTTACCTATAGGGAGAATAGCAGCCATTTATGATACCTTTTATAAGAAGTATAGAGGCGAAAATATAGGGTTATTCGGCTATTTTGAATCTATAGATGACATTGATGTAGCTAGATCTCTCTTTTCCGTAGCTGAGGATTGGTTAAAGAGCAAAGGTGTCTCGAAAATTATAGGTCCTTTTAATCTATCCATCCATAACGAGGTCGGTGTTCTTGTAGATGGTTTTGATAAACCGCCAATATTCATGACTACATATAATAAGCCTTATTATCAAAGGTTACTCGAAGAGAGCGGTTATACCAAAGAAAAGGATCTCTTGGCCTATTGGATAGATGTTTATAATAGGAACCACGATAAGTTGTTTAAGCTCGCAGAGAGGGTTATGAGGAATCAATGTTACAGGATAAGAAAGGCAAATATGAGAAAGTTTGATGAGGAAATTGGAAACTTTATTAAAATATATAACAGTGCATGGATGGATAATTGGGGATTCATACCCTTAAACGATGAAGAAGCAAAGTTTATGGCAAAAAGACTGAAACCTCTAGTTGATGAAGATATAATTGCCTTTGCTGAACATTCTGGAGAGGTTGTTGGATGTATCCTTTCTATAGCTGATTATAACTTTGTATTTAAGAAGATGAACGGTTCGCTTTTTCCCTTTGGGATAGTAAAGTTTTTTCTCTATAGAAGACATATACCCTGGGCAAGGGTTATGGCTCTAGGGGTTTTAAAGGAACATAGGTTTAAGGGTATAGAAAGTGCTCTTATTGCCTATGTGTTGAAAAACGGTCTTAGAAAGGGCTTTTATGGAGCTGAGTTATCATGGACGTTAGAAGATAATATTGCGGTTAATAATCTTATAGAAAAGTTCGGTGGTGTTAGGTATAAAGTCTTCAGGGTCTATGGTAAAGATCTTGATGTGGGAGGTAATTGATGGATAAAAGGAGTTGGGAGCTAATTATAATCGGAGCTGGTCCCGCAGGTCTTACTGCTGGAATCTACGCAGCGAGATCCAGAATAGATGCTATGATACTTGAAAGGTTTGCTCCTGGTGGTCAAATAGCTCTCAGTGATTGGGTAGAGAATTATCCGGGTTTTGAGGATGGAATAAGCGGTCTGGAACTTGTAGAGAAGATGAGAAGACAGGTCGAAAGGTTAGGTGTTCCTATAGTTAACGGGGAAGTTAAGGCGATAGAAGAGCACAGAGACAAAAAGGTTGTTTATGTAGACTCTAACTGGTTTGAAGCAAAGGCTGTTATAATAGCAACAGGTACAGCTCCTAAGAAACTGGGAGTTCCAGGGGAGGACAAGCTTATAGGTAAAGGTGTTTCCTATTGTGCCACATGCGATGCTCCCTTTTATAAGAACATGGTTGCTGCAGTAATCGGTGGTGGAGATACTGCTGTGCAGGAAGCTCTGTTTTTATCCAAATTTGCCTCCAAGATATATCTTATACATAGAAGGGATAGGTTAAGAGCTGCCCCCATTCTTACAGAAAAACTTTTTAACAACGAAAAGATAGAAGTTATATGGAACTCCATAGTAACGGAGATAAGGGGTGAGAATTCTGTGGAATCTATAGTTGTTAGGAATCTGAAAACCCAAGAGGAGAGTGTAGTAAGGGTGGATGGAGTTTTTATATTTATCGGTGTTAAACCTAATACAGTTTTTGTAAGTGATATACTGGACCTTGATGCCAATGGTTTCATAATAACAAACGAAAACATGGAAACTAATGTACCTGGTATTTTTGCTGCAGGTGATGTGAGAAGAAAACTTTTGAGACAGGTTATTACAGCTTGTGCCGATGGAGCTATAGCTGTATATAGTGCTGAGAGTTATTTGGAAAAGTTGAAGTAGTAAAGTTGAGGATAGACAAGTTTTTGAAAGTTGCGAGGCTGATTAAAAGAAGAGAACTTGCCAAAGAAGCTTGCAATTTAGGTATGGTTTATATAAACGGGAGGGTAGCCAAACCTTCTAGTGAAGTTAAAGAAGGTGATATAGTTGAAATAGATACTTATGGGAACTACATAAAGATAAGAGTTCTGAATGTTTCTACTGGTCCTGTTTCTAAAAATGATGTACGCCTATTGTATGAAGTAATGGAGGAGAGAAGAAAGAAATGGTTGGAAGAGTAGTGGTAACTATGGGGGACCCTGCGGGTATAGGACCGGAGATCATCCTCAAATCGGCAAAACTCGGCGCTATAGATTTCACAAGAACCGTTATCTTAGGAGATTTTAATGTACTTTCTTTTTATAATGAACTTTACTCTCTAGGTGTAGTACTTAATAGAATAGAAGATCTGGATGAGTTGAGGTCAGACTCTATTAACATTCTTAGTTTAACTGAGCTAGAAGTAGGTAAAGACTTTGATGTAGGTAGGACCAATCAACACTGCGGCGAAGCCTGCATGAAATATATAGAAACTGCTGTAGATCTAATAATGAGAGGCTATTTTGGGGCTCTTGTTACTGCTCCTATAAGCAAGAAGGCTCTTCACCTTGCTGGGTACAACTGGCCTGGTCACACGGAACTTATAGCTAAACTATCCAGGACCAGAAGATTTGCTATGATGCTAACTGTAGAGAATCTGAGAGTCGTTCTTGTTACGACTCATATCGCTCTTAGAGATGTTCCCAATAGTATAAGTGAGGATGGTATAGTAGAAAAAGCTATTTTACTCCATGATTTCCTGAAGAAGCATATGAAGATGGAAAAGCCGAAAATAGGAATATTGGCTTTGAATCCGCATGCTGGTGAAGGTGGTGCCTTTGGAGAGGAGGAGATGAGAATAATAAAACCGGCGGTTTCTAAATTAAGAAATATGGGTATTTTAGCAGAGGGACCTATACCTTCTGATGTTGCCTTTTACATGCATAGGATAGGTAAGATTGATGGTGTCGTGGCTATGTATCACGACCAAGGTTTAATACCTGTAAAGTTTTATGGTTTTGATAGAGGTGTGAATGTTACATTGGGGCTTCCTTTTATAAGAACTTCACCTGATCATGGTACAGCTTTCGATATAGCTGGTCAAAATACTGCAAACCCACGTAGCTTCATAGAGGCTTATAAATTAGCCCTCTCACTTTTAGATTAAAGATTGATTAAAATAAAAAACCCCTACCCCATGAGAGGTAGGGGTAACGGCAAGTTAACTTAATTACTTCTCTTCCTTCTTCTCTTCCTTCTTCTCTTCTTTCTTCTCTTCTTTCTTTGTTTCCTTCTTAGCTTTGGCCTTCTTTACCTTCTTTACCTTTTTCTTTGCGGGTTTCTCAGCTGCTGGCTTTGCTTCGGGAGCTGCTGTTGCATTTTCACCAGCTGCAAAGGCTGCAGTGGTCATTGCAAATGTTGCTGCTGCGATTAGTGCTAGTAACTTTTTCATGGCCTAACCTCCCTCCTTTTGGTGGTTTTTGTTACTTTAGTATATATAAACTTACACTATTCCTATGCAATAGTCAAACATATATTGATAAAAATAGCCAAGAGTAAGTCACTACAAACAAATATTTTTTTATGTTTGTTTTTTAGCAGGTTCAAGGGTAAATTCCTTGAATGTATAAAATTTATCCGGTGCCATCTGGAAAGTTGCGGAAGTTTCATCTTCCTCTACCAGTTTTGCAAATATCTGTCTCCTAGATTCAAAATCGAAAAAGTTGATCACATGGGTAGGTTGGATCTCAAGTTTGCTTAAGGCTTTCTTTTCCTCTTCACTTAATTCGCGCCATCCAAGTTGAATGCATCTTGACTTCTTTTCAAAATTACCTGCTTTTAAAATACACCAGTAATACTTATTAGGGTTCGGTTTCATCCTATTGCACCTCCCTTCCTTTTAATTTAATTTATTCTATTCCAAGTTTTACATTTTATTCAACGGGGTGAAGTAAAATTGAAGGTAGCTGTAGTAACACTTGGATGTCCGAAGAATGAGGTGGATTCAAAGGTTATAATAAACTATCTTAGGAGAGCAGGTTTTGAGGTAGTGAGTGTAGATTTTGCAGATGTTGTAATTGTCAATACCTGTGGTTTTATAGAAGATGCAAAAAGGGAGTCTATAGATGAAATTATGGAGCTACTTGAGAAGGGGAAAAGGGTCTTTGTAGCTGGGTGTTTAGCAGAAAGGTATAGGGGTACTATAGAAGAGCTCATTCCTGAGGTCGAAGGCTGGCTTTATATCGATGATATAAGGGACGTGGGTAGAATCATAAAAGGAGAGAAGAATAATCCATCCAATAAGAGTTTTCTGCTTTCCTTTAGGGATATAGAAGGAGTTGTGGAGAGGGGTTCGGTATATGTGAAAATATCCGATGGTTGTAATAATAGATGTGGTTACTGTGCTATTCCCCTTATAAGAGGAACTTTGAGAAGTAGGAGTATAGAAGATATTGCAAGAGAAGTCAAATACCATTTAAAAAACGGTGTCTTTGAGATAAATCTTGTTTCTCAGGATATTACTTCCTATGGCAGAGATTTGGGAGACAATACGAATTTGCTTAGATTACTCGAAGAACTTGTAAAGTTGGATGGTGACTTTAGAATCAGACTTCTTTATGCCCACCCCTTTGGCGTATCTAGGGAATTTGTTGAGTTTATTACTAGTTGCGAAAAGATCGTGCCCTACATTGAAATGCCAATACAGCATATAAATGAAAGGATACTCTCACTTATGAATAGAAAAGGAGGGAAAGAGGCTGTATTAAAGGCAGTGGATCTAATAAAGGAATATGGACTGTTTTGGAGAACCACTCTTCTTTTAGGACATCCTGGAGAAGATGAGGATTCTATTGAGGAGCTCATAAATTTCTTACATGAGGCTAGACCATGGAGGGTCGCCGTTTTTGGATATTCAAAAGAGGAAGGCACAGATTCTTATGCTTTAAAAGCACCAAGCAGAAAGGCTATAAGAGAATGGGTAAGTGTTTTGAACGAAGTTATTGATAGGATTATGGAGGAGGAAAGTAGAAGCATTTTACAAAGTATAAGGGAAGTTTTCGTGTTTGATAAGGAGGCAAGACTCGATATTCAGGCTCCAGAAATCGATGGATTTGTAATCAATAGAGAAGATTTAAGGAAAACTGGGATAGTAAGAGCTAGAATAGTGGATTCTGAATTTGTCGATTTCAGGGTGGATCCTATATGAGGGTGGTTGTTAAAGATATAAGGATACCTGTAACCGTAAGGGATTATAAAGGCGAGATTAAAAGGAGGCTTCTTAAGCTTTTAAGCGGTGTAAAAATTAAGGATTTTGAAATAAAAAGGAGGTCTATAGATGCTAGAGATAAGAAAAAGATGGTCTATTGGGTTTTCAGTGTAGTTGCTGATGTGGAAGGGAAGGTTAATTTTGATGGGAAGGTTTACCCCTATAATGAATTTTTCTTACCTTTTAAAAAGCCTACAAAGGATGTGTTTCCTGTAATAGTAGGAGCTGGCCCCAGTGGTCTATTTTCCGCTCTTTTGTTCACCTACTGTGGGATAAAGGGCGTTATAGTTGAGAGAGGATGTAAAGTAGAGGATAGGGTAGTAAAGGTGGAAAAGCTCTGGAATGAGGGTATCCTGGATGAGGATTGCAACTGTCAGTTTGGTGAGGGAGGGGCTGGGACTTTTTCTGACGGTAAGCTTACAACCAGGATAAAGGATGATTTTGTAGGTTTTGTTCTTAGAGAGTTTGTTAAGTTCGGTGCTCCTGAAAATATACTTTTTGATTCCAAACCCCACATTGGTACAGACTACGTTAGGCTAGTCGTAAGAAATATAAGGGAATTTCTCCTAAAATCAGGTTGGGAGATTTATTATGGTACCAAAGTCAAGGATATAGAGGTAAACTCTGGGAGGATAAAAGCTGTTTTAGCGGAAAACTTAAGAATAGAGGGGACTCATTTTATTTTTTCTATTGGTAATTCCGCTAGAGACACTTTTAATATGCTTATTAAAAGAGGAATTGCAATGACTTCTAAGCCTTTTGCAATTGGGTTCAGGATAGAGCATCCTCAGGCTTTTATAGATAGGAATCAGTATGGTAAATTCCATATCTATTTACCACCTGCTAGTTATAATCTATCTCATCACTTTAAAGAGGCGAATAGAGGTGTATATACTTTCTGTATGTGTCCAGGTGGTTATATAATATGTGTTTCTAGTGAAAGTGGATCTGTTGTCACAAATGGTATGAGCTATTATAAAAGAGATTCTGGTTATGCAAACAGTGCTATTGTAGTTACCGTCGACAAAAGGGATTATGGAAGTGACCCTCTGGGAGGTGTTGAATTTCAGAGAGGAATAGAAAGATTGGCATTTAAAATGAGTGGAGGGTATTACGCCATAAGTCAAAAAGCTATAGATTTTGTAAAATCGAAAGAGACAAGGGGTGATCTAAAAACTACCTATAGACCTGCTACGGTTACTGGGGATCTTTCGAGGCTGTTTAAGGAGGATCTAGTAGCTTTTTTGAGAAAAGGGTTAGTTGAGTTTGATAGGAGAATAAAAGGCTTTGTAGAAAAGGGAATTCTAGTTGGACCTGAAACGAGAACATCTTCTCCTATTAGAATCTTGAGGGATGAGAAGAGGTTACACTCGGTTAGTTGTGAAAATCTCTTCCCTGTTGGAGAAGGATCAGGTTATGCTGGTGGTATAATGAGTTCCGTTATTGATGGTTTTAAAGCTGTAATATCGATCCTTGGGGTGGGTGAATGATGGAAAACGTTATAAGTACAAAACTAGGACCAGTTAGTATAATCTGGAATAACGATAGACTTGAGAGTGTAGTTTTAGGTAGAATCGTGGGATCTCCCCATAAGGTTCCGGATACGGTTATGTCGCTTTTTGCACTCTACTTTCTTGGTAAACCAGTAGACTTTGGGTCAATAGCTATAATTAAATTTGGTGATGATCCCAAGGGGAGGATCCTCGAAGCTGTGAGAAAAATAGGATGGGGTGAGACAAAAACTTACAAAGATATTGGATTAGCAGTTGGTATAAAAAATTACAGGTTGGTAGGAAGGATTCTATCTGTTAATCCTTTGCCGATCGTTATACCTTGCCATAGGGTAGTTGGGATTAGAGGGATTGGTGGTTTCTCAAGTGGTGTGGAATGGAAGAAGTTTCTTCTTCAATTAGAGGGTGTTATATGAGAAGGAGGATAAAACTGACCATAGCTTATGACGGTACAAGTTACTATGGTTGGCAAATACAGAAAAAAGAGCCGACAATCCAAGGTGTCCTTGAGAAGGTTTTGTCAGAAATACTCGATGAAGAGATAAATATAGTTGGTTCTGGTAGAACCGATACTGGTGTTCATGCAATTGGTCAGGTTGCCCACTTTGACACATCAAACAATATGGATGTTGAAACTATGAAGAAAGCCTTTAATTCCAGGTTACCTAGGTCTATAGTTATAAGGGATGTGGAGGAGGTTGATCCATCATTTCATGCGAGATTTTCTGCCAAGTCAAGGATCTATAGGTACTTTATATCCCACATTAACCTACCTTTTATGACACGTTACAGTTGGTACATAGGTAAAGGACTTGACTTATCCTTGATGAAGAAACTCGAGGAGATTTTTGTAGGGGAGTACAACTTTGGTGCCTTTGGTTCTCCTACTTCTGAAGAGGGTAGTACAGTAAGAAGGGTATTTTCTTTTAAAGTCAAGAAAAAGAAGTTTTATACAATGATAGAGGTGGAGGCCAATGCCTTTCTTAGGAAAATGGTGAGAAATATGGTAGGTTCTGCTGTTTCTCTAGCACTAGGTAAACTCACTATAGATAACATCCTGGAAATGCTCGAAAAAGGCAAAAAGATACATCACTATAAGCCAGCGCCACCTGAAGGTTTGTTCCTGTGGAAGGTTGTCTATTAATATGTACCCCTTGATACTCCCACTTCTTCAAAGGTGGCCATTTCGCTATATATCTTTAGGCTCGCTTCTAATATCGTCATAGCTAAAGCTGCACCTGTCCCTTCACCTAGTCTCATTCCCAAGTTGAGTATCGGCTCAAGACCCAAATATTCCAGTTGAACTTTATGCCCTATTTCTTCTGATAGGTGTGATGCTATCGTGTATTCTCTGGTAAGCAGGTTTATCTTGTAAGCTATCAACGCTCCACTTGTGGTATTGAAGCCATCGAGGATAACAGGTATTTTTGCCTCACTACAGGCAAGAATCGCACCTGCCACAGCTCCTATTTCCGCTCCCCCTACTTTAGCAAGTACATCTATGGGGTCGTTGGGATTTGGTTTGTGTAGCTCTATAGCTTTCCTTATAACAGCTATTTTCTTTTCCAGTTTGGTATCATCTATGCCCGTTCCCCTTCCAGTTACAAGTGCAGGATCTATCCCTACGATGACAGAGGTTATTGCGCTGGAAGCCGTTGTATTACCTATGCCCATATCCCCTATTCCTACCATGTTGAATCCCTCTTTTATGAATTCTTTCGTTACTTCGTATCCTGCTTCAATTGTTCTAATTGCTTCATTTCTCGTCATTGCCGGTTCTATTGCAAAATTTCTGGTTCCTTTTACGACTTTTCTAATTATAAGACCCTCCGCATTTGGGAAATCATAATCTACACCTACGTCGATAACTTTAACCACAGAACCTGCATGTCTTGCGAGAACGTTAATAGCTGCCTTACCTATTAGAAAATTGTAAACCATCTGCCTTGTAACTTCTTTTGGGAAGGCACTTACACCCTCTGCTGTAACACCGTGATCTCCAGCAAAAACTAGGGATAGTTTTTTGTTTATCTTAGGAAAAGGTTCTCCGTATATACTAACAAGTCTTACTGCGAGATCCTCTAACCTTCCGAGACTACCTTTTGGTTTTGTTAAATTGTCAAGCCTTTTCCTCGCAAACTTTTCTAGTTCCCTTTTCGGTGGTTCTACTCTTATTTTTGATAGATCCACATTTTCCTCCAATATTGCTTTTTGTGAAAATTTACTACTATATAAAAAAGAACAACGATGAGAGCAATAGAAAGTAGATCAATTATAATGATCTTTTTCATAATGTTTTATGTAGTTACTGGTTGTAAAAGTTTAGAGTTTTTAAAAAGTAAGAGCGAAATAAAGGTTAGGGATCTACTGGGTAGGGAGATAGTTCTAAGGGGCAATCCCAAAAGGATAGTGTCACTTGTTCCTTCGGTAACTGAGATACTTTTTCTTCTTGGGGAAGGTAAGAGGGTTGTTGGTGTTACTGAGTTTGATGATTATCCTCCAGAGGTTAAAAATATTCCTAGGGTTGGCGGATTTAAGTATCCAAATATAGAGCTAGTCGTATCTCTGAAGCCGGATGTCGTTGTAATATCCAATGTGGTAGGTAAACATGTAGCTCAGTATTTCGAAAGACTTAATATTCCCACTCTTGTACTTGACGCGAGTAACATAGATGAAATGTTCTACGTGATAGAAACACTTGGTAGAGTTACGGGTAGGAAGGATAAGGCTGAAGAAATCATAGCAAACTTCAAAGAGGAGATAGATAAGATAAAAGAGAGAACGAAGAACCTTAAAAAGAAAAGGGTTTTACATATAGCTTCTATTTCCGAAAACTTTGTAGCAGGTAAGGGTACTTTTATAGATACGCTAATAGAGATAGCGGGCGGTGAAAATATCGTTGATAGACCTGGTTGGATAAGATTGAATCTGGAAGAGGTGGTAAGGAGGGATCCGGAAATTATAATTACTTCCCCACATGCTGGTCGTATAGAAGATTTGAAAAAGATACCTGCCTATAGGGATACTACTGCTATCAAGGAAGGGAAGATTCTTATTCTGCCAAGTGATATAATTTCTAGACCGACACCGCGACTTATAATAGCTCTGAGGGAAATTGCGAGATTTGTACATCCTGAAGTTTTTTGAGAGATAGTATGTATAGAAGGAGGCTTTATATTTTTCTGGTTTTGATACTCCTTGTATTCATGATTTTACTATCTGTTGGAATAGGATCTGTTGATATTGGATTTAAGGATATCTTCTGGATATTGGTGGGTAAGAGAGAGGACAGGTTGAGAGATATAATTCTATTGATAAGGTTACCAAGAACTATAGGAGCTGCGATATGTGGTATGGCCCTTGCGGTAGTTGGTACTTTTTTCCAAGGTTTATTAAGGAATCCTATGGCTGATCCCTACATACTTGGTGTTTCATCAGGAAGTGCTCTCGGAGCAACCATAGCCATAGTTTTTAACATGGGTATAGTTTTTGTAAATCTACTCTCCTTTGTAATGGGAGTACTTGTTACCTTTTTTGTATACTTTATATCTAGTTTAAATGGGAGGTCTTCTACCTATACCATGATCCTTGTAGGCGTTGCTGTTAGTTCCTTTGCTTTTTCATTTATTTCCCTTTTCATGTTCATTAAGCATGAACAGATCGCACAGATAGTCATGTGGATAATGGGGAGTTTTTCTTTAGTAGGGTGGAGTGAAGTTTCGTATTCAGCTCCTATAATTATTGCAGGTTCTTTTATCATGTATCTATTTTCAAGGGATCTAAATGCTATTATTACCGGTGAAGAATCTGCAGAACACCTAGGTATAGACGTGGAAGTTGTAAGAAGGATACTACTATTTACAGGTTCTGTCGTTACAGCTAGTTGTGTATCCGTAAGCGGTATAGTGGGATTTGTGGGGCTTATAACACCACATATCTCTAGACTTTTAGTAGGACCAGACAATAGAATTTTAGTACCCTTCAGCGGTCTTATGGGGGGCTCATTTATGGTTTTAGCGGACATACTTTCAAGAACTGTTATTAAGCCAGCTGAGGTACCTGTGGGGGTTATAACTGCTATATTTGGTGCACCATTTTTTCTGTATCTACTTATGAGAGTGAGAAGGGGAGAATAAGTTGATCGTTAAGGTGGTAGATTTGTATTTTTCATACGGGCAAAATGAAGTTCTAAATGGTATTAGCTTCAATATGGAAAAGCCTATTTTACTTGGAGTGATAGGTTCGAATGGTAGTGGAAAAACGACCCTTCTGAGAAACATATCAGGATATTTAAAGCCCAATAGGGGAAGCGTTTTTCTTTTTGATAGAAATGTGGTAGACATTCCTAGAAAGGAGAGAGCTAGACTCATAGGTTATGTGCCACAGGATATAGTTTATGATTTTGATTTTACAGCCTACGAGATAGTTATGATGGGAAGATTACCTCACCTTGGTAGATTTCAGGCAGAAAGAAAGATAGATAGGGAAGTAGTTGAAAGGTCCATGCTTATTACTGATGTCTGGCATTTAAGGGACAAACCTCTTAGAAAGCTGTCGGGTGGGGAAAGACAGAGGGTTTACATTGCGAGGGCTTTAAGCCAAGAGGCAAAAATTCTACTCATGGATGAGCCAGTTGCCCATCTTGATATAAAGTACCAGCTGGAGATACTATCTGTTATTAGGGGGTTGGTTGAAAGAGGTATAGCTGTGATAATTGTTTTACATGATGTAAATCTTGCATCTATTTACTGTGACGAGATTATAGTGCTTAAAGATGGAACTATTTTGGCAAAGGGGAAACCTGAAGAAGTGATAACTGAAGGAGTTATAAGGGAAGCTTTTTCAATAGACGTAAGGGTGATAAATCCCGAGGATGGACTGAATAGACCCCTCGTGATTCCAAATTTTGTTAGGAAGACCTAGATGGCTCTTAGATTAATGATACAAGGTACGATGTCCGGTGTGGGTAAAAGCTTTATAGTTACCGCCCTATGTAGAATCTTCAGGAGGATGGGTTTTAGAGTAGCTCCTTTTAAGTTTCAGAACATGTCCCTAAATTCCTACGTAACAGTAGAAGGTCTTGAGATAGCCAGATCACAAGCGATACAGGCAATGGCTGCAGGTGTTGAACCTTCCTACAGGATGAATCCTATACTGCTTAAACCCACTGGTGATGAGAGATGTCAAGTTGTGATAAGAGGCAAGGTTTTTGGTTATCGCGATTATTATAAGCCTTATAGTACTGATTTTCTCACTGGTATTCTGGAAGAAGATTTTGGGTACCTTGATAGGAATTTTGATATTGTCGTAATTGAAGGAGTGGGTAGTCCAGCGGAGATAAACATAAAAGATAGGGATTTCTCTAATATGTTCGTTGCAAAGATGACAAATACCCCAGTTATAATAGTAGGTGATATATTTAGAGGTGGAGTTTTTGCCTCCCTTTTCGGAACTTACATGCTCCTTGGTGAAAGTGAAAAGAAGCTGGTGAAAGGTTTTATAATAAACAAATTCATAGGTAATTCCACTATTTTGAAAAGGGGGATAGAAGAGTTGGAAAAGCTTACAGGCATAGAAACGTTAGGAGTCGTTCCCTATACTGACTTTAGGATAGATGAGGAGGACACTATCAGTGATGTTCTGGAGAAGGGAATAGGAAAGGGTAACGTCAAAGTAGCTATTTTGAAACTACCCCATATATCCAACTATACTGATATAGAACCGCTATACTATATTCCTGATGTTGAAATTAGGTATGTTAATCCTACTTTGAACTTGGATAAATACGATATCCTGATTATACCGGGTACTAAGAACACCATAGAGGATCTTCTATATCTTAAAAGGTACAAGTTTGATCGAGAGATAAAAAGGTTAAGGGATATGGGTAAAGTTATAGTAGGTATATGTGGAGGATTTCAGATGCTTGGAGAAATAATCGAAGACCCGTATAACCTTGAAAGTAATTTTGGTAAGGCAACTGGCCTAGGTTTACTTAAAGTGAAAACGGTTATGCTTAAAGAGAAGATCACAAGCAGAGTAAAGGCCGAAATAATAGGGAATATACCCTTTTTACAGAAATTAGAAAACCGTGTGATTGAAGGTTACGAGATACATAAGGGGTTTTCAGAAATTGTGGGAGAGGAAAGTCCATTTGCTCTAGTATTTGAAAGAAACAGTGTAAGTGTAACTATACCCGATGGAGCAGTAAGTAAAGACGGAATGGTTTTTGGTACCTATGTGCATGGTATATTCGAAAATAGTAAGTTTCTACTTGGACTTGTAAATTTTGTAAGGGAAAGAAAAGGACTAGGACCTATTGATGGGATTGAAAGTTATAAGAGAGTGAGAGAAGCTATGTTTGATAGATTAGCGGATTTAGTTGAGAATTACTGTGACATAGAAAAAATTTTAGCAATAATGAAGAGGTATAGTTGAAGATCCTAGCTAGTTATCTTCTGGATTTGATTCTGGGTGACCCTGAAATTTCTTTCCATCCGGTAAGAATTATGGGCTTGATAATATCAAGGGAAGAAAGGATTGTTGAAAAAATCTGTAGAAGTCCTATAGAACTAAGAATAGCTGGTTTAGTTATGGTCTTCTTTACCGTGATAGTAGTATACCTGTCTACGCTTTTTATCATTGGTATAGCGGGAAAATTTGGCGAGATCCCCAAAAACCTATGTGAGATCCTTTTGATCTATACTACAGTTTCTGTCAAGGGTCTAGTGGATGCGGGAAGAAGTGTATTAATACCCCTGGAAAAAAGTGATATCGAGGAGGCTAGAAGAAGGTTATCCTTTATAGTAAGTAGAGACACGGAAAACCTTCCTGAAAGGGAGATCATAAGAGGAGTACTTGAAAGTCTTAGCGAGAATATATGTGATGGGATAGTTGCTCCCCTTTTTTATGCCTTTATCGGTGGAGCTCCCCTTGCGATGGTATATAAAGCCATAAATACTCTCGATTCGATGGTTGGCTATAAAAGGGAGATTTACATTCACCTGGGTTATTTTCCAGCTAAAACTGATGATATAGTCAATTTTATACCTGCTAGAATAGCCGGAATTATGATTGTCCTTTCGTCTTGGTTCCTTGGATATAATTGGAGAAACAGCTTAAGAATTTTCCTAAGGGACAGACTTAATCACGAGAGCCCCAATAGTGCCCATGGAATGGCAGCATTAAGTGGAGCTCTAGGTGTTAGGCTTGGTGGTCCTACTATTTATCATAGTGAAATTGTCTATAGACCGTACATAGGAGATCCTTATGTAGAACTTGCACCTAGACACATAAACGATGCCATTTGTATAGTATACGCTAGTTCTTTTCTCGCTTTGGTTTTCTTATATTTTGTTAAGTTCCTAGTGGAGGCGATCTTTTGAGATTCCAGAGTTATGAGCATGGTGGTAACATATACGATTATAACAGGAAGCTGATAGATTTCAGCTCAAACATAAACCCTTTAGGTCCTCCTAGCTGGATAGAAGAGATAATAACACGTGTCGATCTATCGGTTTATCCTGATATCAGATACAGGAAGTTAAGATCAAGTATAGCAGGATATTTGGGCTGTAGTCCTGAATCTGTAATAGTAGGAAACGGCATAACAGAGCTTATATTTCTTTTTGTTAGGGCTTTTAAGGTAAAGAGACCTCTTATACCTTCCCCTACCTTCTGTGAATACGAAAGGGCTGTAATATTGCACGGTGGTAAGCCAAAGTTTCTTAAAATCAGAGAGGAAGAGAATTTTAAGCTAAACGTGTATGAGGTTATCGAAAAAATACCGTTAGTAGATGCACTCTTTTTGTGTAATCCTAATAATCCTACTGGAGGTATAATCAATAAAAGGGAATTGTCTCTGATAGTGGATGCTGCTAAGTCTTTGGATATACCGGTATTTGTGGATGAGGCCTTTATTGAATTTGTGATGGATGAGAAAAATTACACCGCTATAGATCTAATTGAAAAATACGATAAGTTGTTTGTGGTGAGAGCAATAACTAAATTTTTTGCTCTTCCTGGGCTTAGGTTGGGTTACGGAATAGCGCAGGCCACTACTATAAACAGGCTTGAAAGCTATAAAGAGCCTTGGTCGGTGAATAGCATTGCAGTTGAGGTGGGTAGTAGAATATTTGAAGATAAGAAATATATAGAGGAATCAAAAATAAAGGTGAATGAACTTAGGGAAAACTTTATGAAAGCTCTATCTCACGTAAATTTCCTAAAAGTTTTCCCATCGTCTACTAACTTTATTCTTGTAAAGTTGTTAAAAGACACTTCTAGTGAAATCAAGAATAGGCTCTTAGATAGAGGTTTTTTGATAAGAGATGCTTCAAACTTTAGGTACTTGAATAAGAAGTTTATCAGACTAGCTGTTAGAGGTGAAAAGGAGAACGTTCTAATAGTAGGAGCTATCAGGGATATACTGGGAGGCGGATAGATGGGAATTATAGTTACCGTTACAGGTGGGATGAGGTCTGGTAAAAGTACCTTTGCAGAACTACTGGCGAAGGAGAAGGGTGGTAGGGACGTACTGTACATAGCCACCATGAAACCGATAGATGAGGAATGTATAGAGAGGATAAAAAAGCACAGGGACAGGAGACCAAAAGACTGGCTTACGGTGGAAGTCTATAGCGACATTGACGTGGTTATAGCTAGAAGTGGAAAGAAAGTTGGAATACTCGATTGTCTCACGAACATGGTATCCAATATAATGATGGAGATTGATCTTTCCTGGGATAATGTTACAAACGATATTATTGCGGATGTGGGGGTAAGAATAAGAGAAGAGATTGAAAAAATGGTCTGTAGGGCTCGTGAAAATCTGGATACCTTTATAGTGGTTACGAATGAAGTAGGAATGGGGATCATACCAGATACAAAACTCGGACGGATATTTACTGAGTATATGGGAGAGGTGAATAAACTCTTAGTTGAGTTATCTGATGAAGTGTACTTTATGATTTCGGGTATCCCACTTAAGATAAAGGGTTAAAGTGGACGAACTTAGATTTTTAATACTTTCGATACAGTTTTTGACAACGATTCCAATACCTATCACTATCGAGGTTGATAGGGACGAATTCTATAAGATAGCTTCTTACTTTCCGGTTGTCGGCTTTATTGTTGGTGTTCTGACTTATGGTTTCTGCCATATCCTTAAGAGTGTACTAATTTTCGATATTACAGCTACTCTGACAATTCTATTTTACCTTTTGATTACAGGTGCAATGCATGTTGACGGTTTAGCGGATACGGTAGATGGATTAATGAGTCATAGGAAGAAGGAAGAGATTCTAAGGATAATGAAAGATCCAAGATTAGGAACCTTTGGAGCTATTACTGTAATCTTCGATATTCTCCTTAGGGTAATGGTGGTGAAATCCATTCAGGACTTAAGACTATTTGTAGTAGCACCCATAATATCGCGTTTCTGTGGGGTGTTTGCTATTTACATATCGAACTCGGTAGCTAGTAAAGGGCTTGGATCTCTATTTATAGGTAGGGTGAGATTACGTGAACTTCTTATAGCTACGATCCTATCCTTTCTACTTTCAATTACCTCTGTAGGCCTTTTTACTTTTTTATATCTCGTCATAATTACTACGGCTATTGCTATTGTATCTGCACGTTATATCGAAAGACGGATAGGAGGTATGACAGGGGATACGATAGGGGCGATAATAGAAATTTCGGAGCTGATTGTTTATCTTTATTTCTCTTTGAGCTAGATATAGAATAAAGGGGATGGTTATAGAAAAGCTAAAAGAAGACTTTATGATAGAAGATTTGTGGCTCAAGAATTTTGTAAATCTTACAGTGGAAGAGTCCGAACTGGTAAGATCTTGGCGTAATTATCCCGAGGTGAGAAAGTGGTCCTATATGGATCATGAAATAGGTGTAGATGAGCATAGAGGCTTTATAAAAAGGTTAAAAGGGGATAGTAGAAATGCCTATTTCTTAGCCATAAAAGAGGGTAAGCCAATAGGGGTAATCTCTCTAGTTAGGATCGATTTTAAAAATCGTAGCAGTTACTTTGGTATATATGCCAATCCTTTTGAGAAGATGCCAAATGTGGGAACTATGCTGGGCAGGGCTCTTTTAAAACTTGCCTTTGAAATAATAAACTTACACACACTGAAACTAGAGGTTCTGGAGGGTAACGATAGAGCAATAGGACTTTATAGAAAATTGGGATTTAAGGAAGAGGGAAGGTTAAGGGAATTTGTCTTTAAGGATGGTAGGTGGTTCGATGTTATAGTTATGGGTATGACAGAGGAGGAATACTATGAGATGCATAAAGATAAGAGATAGAATTGTCGGTGAGGGCATGCCAGTTTTTATTGTGGCTGAGATTTCTGCCAATCATCTCGGGGATTTTAACCTTGCTATTAGAACTATAAAGGCTGCGAAGGAGGTAGGTGTGGATGCTGTAAAACTACAGACCTATACTCCAGATACGATTACTATAGATGTAAAAAACGATTATTTCAGGATAAAAGAGGGTACATTGTGGGATGGCTTATACCTTTATGATCTTTACAAAAAAGCTCACATGCCCTGGGAGTGGCATCCAAAGTTGTTTGAGTTTGCAAGAGAACTAGGGTTAATAATTTTTTCAACACCCTTTGATAAAAGTGCAGTAGACTTTCTTGAGGAGCTTGATACACCTTGTTATAAAATAGCATCCTTTGAGATAACGGATATACCACTTATCGAGTATGTGGCTAGTAAGGGTAAGCCAGTTATAATTTCTACAGGTATAGCCACACTCTCCGATATAGATGATGCGGTGAGCGCCTGTAGAAGGTTGGGTAATGATCAGATAGTACTATTGAAGTGTGTTTCTGAATACCCTACGCCTTTTGAGGATTCTAACCTCCGTACAATACCAAATATGAGGGAAACCTTTAATGTTCTAGTTGGTCTTTCAGATCACACTTTGGGGATCTCTGTTCCCATTGCAGCTACTACTCTTGGCGCTGTTCTTATAGAAAAACACTTCATCTTAGATAGAAGTTTAGGTGGTCCTGATAGTGCCTTTTCTCTTGAGCCTTCCGAGTTTAAAATGATGGTGCAGGCAATAAGGGAAGTTGAAAAAGCTCTTGGGGAGGTGCGCTACGAATTGACAGAAAAACAAAAAGAGATGCGCAAATTTGCAAGGAGTCTATTCGTGGTTAAGGATGTTAAGAAGGGAGAAACCTTTACTGAAAAGAATGTTAGGTCTATAAGGCCTGGGTATGGTTTGCATCCCAAGTATCTAAAAGAAGTGCTTGGTAGAAGAGCAAGAAGAGATATAAGGAAGGGAGAGCCGTTAAGTTGGGATATGATAGATTAATTTTGAATCTCAATTCTTTTTGGGTATTCACTGATTTTGAGGTATCTACTATAGGTGGTCTAGAGATCTTGATTTTTCTGTAAATGAGTAGAATTCTTTACAATATGATAAAAGATCAACCCCAAAGTTTGACTAAAAAGGGGTTTATTCATATTGTCAAGAAAGGTGATCTTTTTTCTAGGCTTTCCATCTTGTCTATGTCTGCGAGATATGACAACTCCTGTAGCAGTTCGGGAGGAAGGAGGGAAATTCATCCTTATGGTATAGGGAACAACCATTTAAGTGGAATCTGTCATACCTGGAGCTCTGATGGCAGATGTGTTTCTCTTCTTAAAATTCTTATGACCAATATTTGTAGTAATGATTGTAAATACTGTGTAAACAGGGTAAAAAACGATGTTCCAAGAGCTGTCCTTACTCCTGAAGAAATTGCGTATCTGACTGTTGAGTTTTATAGAAGGAACTATATTGAAGGACTATTTTTAAGCTCAGGAATTATAAAGGATCCCGATTATACCATGGAATTAATGTTAAAAGCAGTGAGGACCCTGCGCTCCAAGTATTATTTTAATGGTTACATTCATTTGAAATTGATTCCAGGAGCTTCAAAAGAACTCGTGACTGAAGCTTTTTTACTGGCTGATAGAGTGAGTTCTAATCTTGAGCTTGTAAAGGAGGAAAATTTAAAGCGACTAGCACCTCAGAAATCCTTCAGTCTTCTTTATACCCCTTTGAAGATTGTAAGGGAGCTATATGAAGAAAGGAATCTAAAGGCCCCAGCTTCAACTCAAATTATTGTGGGCGTAACCTCTGAAACAGATAAGGATATTCTCTCTTTAGCTAAGAAATTTTACCAAGAGAAGATGGTAAGAAGGGTTTATTATTCAGCTTATATACCTGTAAATGAGGATGGAGATCTTCCTACTATCGAGGATCCTCCCTTTTTGAGAGAACATCGCCTCTACCAGGCTGATTGGCTTCTAAGATTTTATGGGTTTGACCTTGATGAGCTTTTTGGAGGGGATGAATATCTTCCTCTTCAGATGGATCCTAAATCAGCCTGGGCTTTAAGAAATCTTCACTTTTTTCCTGTGGAATTAACGAAGGCTGATTATTGGGAGTTGATTAGGGTCCCAGGGATCGGTCCTATTTCAGCTAAAAAGATTATCAAGGCAAGAAAAGAAAGTTTTTTAACAGAGGAAACCTTGAAGAAACTCGGTATTCCTCTAAAAAGAGCTAAATATTTTGTTACCATTAAGGGAAGGCCTCTATTTAAGACTCTTAAATTTTCAGAAAGGTTAATTAAAAATCAGCTAAAAGACACTCAACTTGACCTCTTTAGGGGAATGACTCCTTATTGATTATCCTTCTTATAGAACTTTTATCTCCTTTATAACACTTCTTTATAGGTTCCTCTTTGAGAAGGGAAGTCATGATAGCTTTGGGTATAACCCTACATCGCTTACATTTTTATTTCTATTTACTTAAACCCTTTCTCGTACACTTTGCAGGCTTGTATTCAGTAGACTCAGTGTTTCGAAATCTAGAATAAGGAAAGCTGTGCTTTTTAATACTGTTGTTTTTAACACTGATACCACAGAGTTTTAGAATCTCATTAACAATCTCTCCTGTTATAAGATCTCTTTTCATTAGTTCTGATGTTATTTTGTGAGATAGAATGTTTAGGCTTCCATGCCAAAGGATCTTGTAATCTATAATTGCTATTTTCTCATGTAAATTAGGTTTTTCAATAATTTCTATTTGCAAATCTTTTAATTTTTGTTTTATTTGTTGTGATTCAACAGGTCTTGTTACTATGAAAATTTTTACTCGATTTTCTCTTAATTTTTCAAAGAAAGGTTGAAAATATAAGATACGTTGTATACCTAAAAAGGGACTTACGATTAAAACGGTTTCTTTCGCTTGCAATAGATCCTCAATGAATAACTTATAAAAATCTTTTTCATTACAAAATCCCGTAAATTGATAATTCTTAGGTTGTACTTTTCCAGGAAATTCAAAAACTTCTCGCGAATTTATTATTTTGAAGTTGATTTCTATATTTTTTAAAATTTTCGATAATATACTATCTTGAGGTAATTGTTTTTTTAAATAATCCAAATTGGCTACTATTATCAATTTAGACTTTGCACGAGTTATTCCCACATTTAAAAGCTTCATTGTATCATCTCCTGTTGCCAACCATTTTACTTTCTTAGGAGGACTTTCTACTAAATCAAATATTACTAAATCGCTTTCTTTTCCTTGAAATCTGTGTATTGTAGAAGGTATCACGTTCTTAGCAAGTTCTTTTTCAAATACAAGTTTATGAATAAGTTTGTTTTGTGCTCTGTAAGGGGTAATAATCGCTACACTATCTATTCTATTTAATAAGGCTTGTTCTGCTAGATACACAGAAAGTAAAGCATGATACATGTTCCATGGAGAATTGGATTCGTCTTTATTACACCGCGGATTAAAATCAGATGTATCACACAAAATAACTGTATTCCCAGGAAAGGGTGCAGAGTTAATTATTTTTTCTGCTTCTGTTTTGTTTTTAAGAGGTTTTAATCTACCACCATAAATTAAATCATTAATTAGTGTTAAAATTTCTTCTGGCATTCTTCTTTGTTCCTGTAAAATTACTATTTTTTCCTCTTCTAAACCACTCTCGATTTTTTTAGCAAACTCTGTTATGTCAAAAATGTCTCTTTTAAGCCAATTTTTCACTATTTCATCGTCTGCATTTCTAACTATGGGGCCAAGTTGTTTAAAATCTCCTACAATTACTATTTTTGAATTTGCAAGCCCACATACAAAAAATAAAGCTGGTAGTAAAGCTGTGCTAGCTTCATCAATTATCACTACATCGAATTTTTTCTCATAGAGTTCTTTCAAAAGGTAGGTTCTCGTCAGTGTAGTACCAATGACTGTAGCTTTTTTAATTAATTCTCGTTTTAATTCCTCAAGCTTAGTTTTAATTTGTTTTATCATTGTATCTATTTTTTCTAGTTTTATTTTTATTTCACTTTCTTTTTGATCAAGAATGTTATAAGCTTCTTCCAAAGAATTTATATTTGTAGATATATTTAGAGTAGAAATATTTTTTTCAAAAAAGTTTTTAATTTTTAATAATAAATCAAAAGATTCTTGCAGTAGCTTTTCCTGATTTTCTTCAGTTTTTTTATACTCTACTGTTAGGTTTTTGTGTTGTGTTTTTAAAGAGATTAATTTTTGTTCTTCTTTTATTTTTCTTTCTTTATAAACTTTAAGTTCATTTTCGAGTTTTTCCAAGTTAAGACCTTTTAACATTCTTAAAAGCCAGAATGTATTCTTAGCTGATTCCATTTTTTGGGTAATTTTTTCAATATCTTTTTGTATATTACTAATACTATGCTCTCTTTCTTTTATTTTTACGTTTAAACTAGCAATTTCATTGAATTTCCTGTTCATTTGGGCTTTTAAATTATCTATTTGATTGAATAACTTTTCAGCTTCTTTTGTAAATTCCTTAATGGAAGAAAGTAAAGATTTTAAAAAATCTTTTTTGGTTATCAATTTTTTTAATCTTTCTTTAAGCGCTCTACTTTTAATATTTATCCAATAATCAAAACTTAGCTCAGGAAATCTTTTAAATAAGTCTTTAATGAAAGGTGGACCAATTCTTAAAATACCCCCATTCAAATATTCATTATTCTGCTGTTTTTTTAATATCTCAGCTATTCTTTCTAAAGCATTATCAACAGCTATATTAGTATGTGAAGTAAGTAAAACCGAATAATTTCTAAGTAAAAGTTCACTTACTAAACAAGAAATTACAGTAGTTTTACCTGTGCCTGGTGGACCCCAAATAAAAGTAACTTCACTTCCTAATACTTTTGTAAGAGCGTTTTTTTGTTCATCAGAAAGGGATAAGTTGAGCTTATCAAAAGGAGTTAAAAATTTGAAGTCTAATCCACTTAAAGCATCTAAAAAACAAAAAGCTTTTAATGCATTATCTCCATGGAAATAAGTTGGTTTTTTCTTAATAATTTCTTGAATTTTTTCTTGAAGTTTTTGTAATAAATAAGTATTGTTTAGTTCAATTTTAATTTTTGAAACTATTTTACCTAAGTTTTCACTTGAACCAATAAAAACTTCACATCCATTAATTCCTATTATGACACCTTCATATATTGAACCTTTATACCAAAGTTTAATAGGAATATCTTCATTAATTTCTATAGGTGATTTTGTAAAAAACTGGTAGACAAAATAATCTCCATAATTTTCTACAAGCTGCCCATCATGAAGATCAAAGCTAATATCGCCTTCATTTTGTTTAATATACTCTATTTCCCTTTTTAAAGCTTCAATAAAGTTTTCACATAAGTATGTTATTTCTGATTCCTTATTCATTTCATTTCAGATAGCAACTTTTCTGCATCTTTAGCCGTTTCAGTTGCTGGGTACTCACTTAGTATCTTTTCAAGTAAATATTTAGCAATTTTAAAATCTTTTAGTTCTGTAAATGCTTTAGTAGCTTGTTGAAATAAAAAAGACGCTTTAAAATCTGCTCCTATTTCGAGTTCAGAACAGAATGTATCATTATCTATGAGTTCTAAAGCTTTTTGATAAATTAAAAGGGCATCTTTATATTTTTTTCTTTTAAAAATTCAAAGCCTATTTTCTCAAAATAGTAAAGACAGCTGTAAAACACTATTTTTTCTTCTATACTATATGGCTCAACAGGTTCTAACGATACCAAAAATTCTGGTTCATACCTTTTACTTGAAGGATGTAATATTTTGCCATTTTTGTCATAAAAGGTTAACGAAAAAATACCTGCTTTTCTTGTATTACAATCAATTATCCAGCCTACAATTGCTTCACGAGGAAATTGCAATGGTGGTTCTTCTTTTTCTTCAAAAAATATTCTTTTTGTCCATACTTTTATTTGAAGATCTTTATAAGGTTTAATTGAGTTAGGATTAATATAGTATTTTTCATTTGAAAAAACATCTTTAACTTCAATTAGCTTTTTTTCATTTTCTTTTGTAAAATAAATTTCGCCGTTTTCTGGAAGATAAGTTTTGTTTTTTTCTGTGAAGCAAATTTCATTTTTTTCTGTAAAATGATTTTCATCTTTTTCTGTAAGGCGTTTTTTAAATAATATTAAAGAAATTAAAAAAGCTAAAGCTCCAAGAATAATAATATCTTCTTTTTTTGAAGATTTATTTTTTGTATTCCAAAAATAGTAACACGCATTATTTATTATTTTTTCTCCTATACTACCTGGATCAACAGATTTTAATGATACTGAAGATTCTGGTATATCCGAGGAGTCCAATATTTCGCCATTTTTAGTATAGTCGTTTAGTGAAAAAACACCTAATTTTTTTGTATTACAATCAACTATTAAACCATAAACTGTTGCATAAAGATCGGGATAAATTGGTAATTTCCTTTTTTTACGCTCGTTTATATCCCGTTTTTTACCTTTTTCAGAATATATTGTTTTTACCCATACCTTTATCTGAGAGCTTTTATAAAGTTCAATTGATTTAATATCAATATAGTTATTCCCATATATATCTTTACCTATAAATAGCCATCTTTCATCTTCTTCTGCAAAGCAAGTTTTTACTAACATTAAAATAACTAAAGCAATAAAAGTTAATTTTTTCATTGTTTAATCTTCCTTATTTCTCCATTTGAAGCATCTATTTCATTATAAAAAATGTAGGGCCCAACCATTTTAACTTTTTGATAGATTCCTTTCACAATTACTTTATCTCCCTCATTTATTGCTAAATAACCAAAACTAAAAACTTTTATACTTCCACCTTTATCTGCTAATTCAAAGACAGTATAAGGATTCCCCTTTCTCGATACCTTGTGTTTTACGTTTATACATTTTCCTGGTACTTGAACTGCTTTATTATCGTATTTATCTGGGTTTGTTAGAATTTCAGAAACGCTTGTAGCTATCTGAGCACAAATAAAAGAAAAAGAAATAAAGATAGTTAAAAAGACAAGAATTTGTGCCCACAAAATTGATTTAGTCTTCCTCATAATTCAACTTCTATCGTAATAGGCTTTGTCTGCTGTATTTAAACCTAGGGCCATGATTCTATAAAAGTATTCTAACAGACCCTTGTAGAATGTCAATATACTCGGAATTTGGGTTGATTTTTGCAATGTACGATAGGTCAAAATATAGATCGGGGCGAGCGGATTTGAACCGCTGACCCCCTGCTCCCAAGGCAGGTGCGCTGCCAGGCTGCGCTACGCCCCGCAGTTTAAATTATGATTGAATTTTACGACTTATTAATATAACTAGATATTTTATATTGTCAATAGAAGGGAGGTAAAAGATGAGTGATAGTGTGAAATATGTCCTTATAATACCTGATGGTGCAAGTGACGAACCTATAGAAGAACTGGATAATAAAACACCATTTGAAGTTGCAAGTAAGCCAAATATAGATAAACTTGCCGGTGAAGGTGTTTGTGGTTGGGTTCTCAACGTCCCCGATGGGATGTATCCTGGATCTGACATATGCATATTGAGTATATTAGGTGTAAATCCAGCTCTTCCTGATGTTTATACCGGTAGAGCTCCTCTAGAGGCTGCAAGTATGGGAATAGAGATGAGGGATAGTGATGTAGCCTATAGATGTAACCTAGTGAGGATAGAAGACGGCATAATGGTTGATTATAGCGCCGGTCATATATCTACAGAGGATGCGAGAGAGATCATAGAGATATTGAATAGAGAGATCAAAGAAGATGGTATCAAATTTTATCCCGGTGTTAGCTATAGACATATAATGATTTGGGAAAATGGGAAAGACAGAATTGAAACAACACCTCCACACGATATAACGGGCAAGCCTATTAAAGATTACATGCCAAGAGGAGATGGTGCAGAGAGGTTGATCGATATAATGAAAAAATCTAGTGAGATTCTCAGAAATGAAAAAGCTAATATGGTATGGCTATGGGGACAGGGTAAAAAGCCGAATTTACCGAGTTTTACCAAAAGATTTGAGTTAAAAGGTGGTGTAGTTTCCGCTGTAGATCTTGTTAAGGGTATAGGTAAATTGATGGGTTTGAAAGTCATAGATGTACCAGGAGTCACAGGTTACATAGACACTAACTACCTTGGTAAAGCGGAATATTCCATAAGGTTTTTAGAATATGAGGGAGATTTTGTCTTGATTCATGTTGAAGCGCCCGATGAGGCTGGGCACAATGGGGATTACAGAGCGAAGATACAAGCCATAGAAGATATAGATAGATATATCGTAAAAACAATCCTAGATTGGGCAGAAGAGAAGAAAATCAAACTGAGAATTCTTCTATTACCTGATCATCCAACGCCAGTGAAACTTAGGACACACAAGGCAGACATGGTACCTTTTGTCCTTTGGAGCAACCTCCTAAAAGTGAGGGGTGAGAGTTCCTTCAATGAGAGGACCTTAGAATATCTACGCCCTATGTGCCTAAAGGAGGGTTACAGGTTAATAAACCTGTTTTTAGGTAAAGATTGTGCAACTAGTTGTAATGAATGTTTATTAGGTTCCTGCAAACTTTAACAGCCAACTTTTAGGAGGTATAGATGATGGAAATGAAGATGACGGAAGTTGGTACTCTTTTACCAATATGGAGCGTAATTCCCTTCATTGCTATGCTATTATCAATAGCTATATTTCCTATGATTGCTCCCGGTTTCTGGACTAGAAATTACGGTAAGATATCCATCTTTTGGGCATTTGTGACTAGTAGTTACATAATACTAAAATTTGGTAATGTTGGTCTTCATGAGATCCTACATATGCTGATAGGGGATTATATACCTTTCATAATTCTAATAGGTGCTCTTTATATAACTGCAGGGGGGTTATTTATAAGAGGGAGATTTGATGGTACTCCTATATCGAACGTTGTGATGCTTGCTGTTGCAACATTTCTGGCATCTTTAATAGGGACAACTGGAGCATCCATGGTTTTGATAAGGCCCTTAATAAGGTCTAACAAAAATAGGCGTATAAGAGCTTATCTTATAGTTATTTTTATTTTTCTTGTCTCCAATATTGGTGGTGCACTAACACCTATAGGTGATCCACCTCTATTTCTCGGATTCTTAAAAGGTGTTCCCTTCTTTTGGACCTTGAGATTAATAGAAGAGATGTTATTGATGGTTGTTCCTTTGTTATTACTATTTTACATGGTTGACAGTTACTTCTATAAACGTGATAAGGCTGATTATTTGAGTGGTAGTATAGAAGTTGAAACCGCTATTGAGGTTCTAGAGGGAGAAGAAGTATCAAAGGAAAAATTTATAAAGATAGAAGGGTGGTACAATTTGATACTTATTTTTATGATAGTTGGTTCTGTCATTATAAGTGGTTCTATCAAAGATATTGGTAAAATATCGATTCTTGGGGTTGAAAGAAAGGTAGTAGATGTAGTCAGGGATATAGTAATAGTCATCCTAGCCATAATTTCACTTAAGATAACGCCACAAGAGGTGAGAAAGAAGAACGAGTTTAGTTGGAGCCCCATAGAAGAGGTGGCTATATTATTCTTTGGTATATTTGTTTCCATGGTTCCACCTATCAAGATCTTGCAAGCAGGAGAAAAGGGAGCTTTAAGTTTTATAGTGAAATCTCTAAGGGAACCTTATCATTATTTCTGGGCCGCAGGTTCACTTTCATCATTCTTGGATAATGCACCCACTTATCTCGTTTTCTTAAACTCGGCAATTGGAAAATTTTATCCCTTCATAGATGAAAAGGTAGCTGTTACTAAATTGCTTTTAGAACATCCAAAATATCTAGAGGCGATCTCATGTGGAGCTGTCTTTTTTGGTTCCGTAACATACATAGGTAATGCTCCAAATCTCCTTACAGCTTCAATAGCAGCTGAGTATGGGGTAAAGATGCCCAGTTTCTTCGGTTATATGTTTAAATACTCTATACCCATACTTATTCCTCTTTTTACGCTTGTAACGATAGTATTTTTTATGAGCTGATACTATAACTACTATATGGGCTCTACAACTATTTTTGACGCTATTCCCCTACCTATAGCTATACTGGTTTCTCCAACCCTAACAATAATCGGACCACTTCCAGCATTTCTAACGATTTCAGCAACCTGCCCGATTCTCAACCCCATTCCCGTAAGTCTAGCCACAACACCTTTTCCTCTATAACCACCACCATGACCCCTACCGCGGCCTCCGGTTTCTATATCTACTATCCTTACCTTTTCGCCTTCTCTAGCTTCGGAAAGATACATTTTCTCCTCCTATTAAAAAATTCTAGTACATTATAGACGATAAAGAACTATCCATGAAACAATAGAGTAAGTCATGAGTATTTTCAAGAGAAAGGTAGTTCCAAACTCAGACGTGTAAGTAGCCATTAAAACGGAGTTACTCCGAAATGAACCAATACCTCTGACTCCAAAGTGCTACCTCCTGCTGGGATTGCTACTCTTTTCCTTCTAACATAACCCACCCCCTTTTTTAATTTTTAGTTGAATCTAACTTAATTAGTCTTTTCTAGATGTAACATGCTTTTTAAATTTTGTCAAGTAGATCTAAAAATATTTGGAAATTCTTCTTTTAGGTAGCTAATTTGGATGATTTATCTTGATAAAAAAAAAATTAAGAATACATTAAAATTTAACGCCTGGGTGGCGGAATTGGAAGACGCGCTGGCTTGAGGGGCTAGTGGACGTAAGTCCGT
>JAGDVO010000017.1:14345-47824 GCA_023269715.1 Thermosulfidibacter sp. | reverse complement strand
GCTTTCTCTCATCCGCATAAGGTTTCCCTCTCTTTACTCCTAAAAATATCTTAATACCACCTTCTGAGACAGCCAGTAATCCAACTACCTTTATGTGAGCCTTTATCTTCCTAACCTCTGCACCCCTTTCTATCCTCTGAATTTTTTCCTCTTCCTTTGCAGTAACATTTATAATTTTCTTAGCTTTAATTTCTAAGGATGCAAGAACATGAGAAATAATTTGAATAAGAGTCTGAGAAGTAACTTCTAAGGCAAAATCTTTAAATCTTCTAACATGTTTCCTTCCTTTAAAATTATTCCTTTAAAATTTAAAATAGTAATTTGCAAAAGGAATTTTCAAACACTCTCTATGAGGAATTGAAACTGGTAAGCTATCATCTAGCTATGAAGCGATCTATAATGTTGCGAGCCTACCTATGAAGATATGCTGTGTTACACACAAGTGAACAAAGTAAGCGTGTTTTCAGCTATAACAGCACCAGCAACTACCAATGCAATAGTTAAAGGAAAGTTCCAATGAGCAGTTGTTAAGTGTGGAATTAATGCGGAAAAAGAAGGAGGGCACACAGCAAAGGCATTTGTTCCTGCAGCTTTTTAGGTTCAAATCCTAAAAGAACGAGCGTCGGCATAAGTAAAAATCCAGGACCAACTCCAAGAAAACCCGAAAGTATAGATATGGGGACAACCAATATGGCTGCTAATTTAAAGTTTTCCATTCCCTGGGAACCTTTAACAGGTTTAAAGAGTCTGTAGGCAAAATAAAACACAGCAAGAAAATAAATTATCCATACGATTTTTTATGATACAAACTGGACGGTAAATGAACCGACAGAAGCAAATACTGTTATGATTACAGCAAGAGGCATTGTTTTTTCCAGTCAACAAACCAGCTTTTTTGCAAATCCGAAAAGTAAAATAAGAAAAGGGGGATAAGATGAATTTAGAACTACCATCAATTGGCAAGATTTCAAAGGAAGTTTTCGATAGGATAATCCTACCTAACTTAGGTGCTCCTCTACCGCAGGTTTTAGTCCCACCACAACACGGTGTAGACGTTGGTATAGTTGACCTTGGAAATGGGCTTGTAATGGCGGTTACAGCTGATCCGGTTTTCATCGTCCCAAACTATGGCTGGGAACGTGCAGCCTGGTTTGCCGTACATATCCTTGCTTCTGATGCCGCAACAAGCGGTCTGAAACCGAGTTACCTTGCAATCGATCTCAACCTACCACCAGAAATAACGGCAGAGGAGCTAGAAATCCTTTGGACTAAAATACATAGGGTTTGTGAGGAACTGGGTATTGCAATTATTGCCGGGCACACTGCACGTTACGAAGGATGCAACTATCCAATGGTAGGTGGAGCAGTTGTAATAGCAATTGGACCAGCTGATAGTTATGTAACACCTAACATGGCACGTGTCGGTGATCTAGTAGTTGTTACAAAGGGAGCAGCAATCGAAGCTGCAGGGCTTTTCGCAGTAAGCTTCCCAGAGCAAATCGCTGAGGCTTACGGTGATGATTTCGCTACTCAAGCACAGGAACTTTTTTGGCTTATGAGTGTTGTGGAAGATGCGATGACAGCCGCTAGTATAGGAGTACGGGATAATGGTGTAACATCTATGCATGATGCAACTGAATGTGGAGTATTTGGTGGACTCGTTGAAATTGCTAAAGCTTCCCGTGTCGGTCTTAGAATTGAACAGGAAAGAATTATACTTCGTGATGACGTAGCTAAGATCTGTAAACTTTTTGAAATAAATCCTTATACATCGATTAGCGAGGGAACACTCATTATCACTGTAAGACCACACAAAGTAGATAAACTATTGGAAGCACTTAAAGCTAAAGGGATCGAAGCAAGCATTGTAGGTGAAGTAGTACCAGCGGAAAAAGGGCTAACACTGATCGTGGATAGGAAAGAAAAACCTCTCGAACACCCACAGGTTGATCCATTCTGGGCAGCCTTCAACCGAGCACTAGCAAAAAACAAAGATAAACCTACAGATCAACTATAACTATAAGCTATAACTATAATAGGAAACAGAAACACGACAAATTCAAAAATAACATAACAAAACGCATTAAAAGCCTGGAAACTAGAATATTGGCTTTTTGACAGGAATAAAATATCAACAGTACAAAGACGATGGAACCCGCCTTTAACCGCCCAACAAGGGCTGATGGCTCCTAGTTTTCCCTTGCAATTTAAGGGAAAGCTAGGAGCTTTTCATTTTGCACATAAGTCCAAAGGGGATGTTGAAATGAACACACTACTAGTAACCTCAACTTAGCTGGGTCTTGCGGTGTTAGCTGGAACTATCTCTATCCGCACTGGAATCCCTGTTGCTATGATAGAAATTTTACTAGGGATACTAGCCGGTAATATCCTACATTACAGCCAAACGAGTGGAAGTGAAAGAAAGATAGCAATGTAACTTCTACCTTATTAGGATTTAAATCCCAAAGCTCATAATCATCAAACCCTTTAGGACTGGCCTCTACTCACTTTAATTATGCTAAAATAATATTTGTACTAACTGCTACTGTAGCCTATTTAGTTTTACCTTGCCTCTTTCAAAAGCTTTTGATGGTAAAAAGGATCTACTATTTAACCTACGGGTATCACTATTTACCTTCTTTACACCTTTTTACTTCCTCAAATCAAGAGTCTGCGCCTCTCTACAATTGATGGTCAAAAACCTACCCTTACTTGTAACTTTTCTACTCCTAAAAATGATGACCAAACTAAGAGGTATATGGTCATTAACCAAGTAGTTTGAATGTAGTTTGAATGGTATACAAAGAACAAAACAGAATTTGTGGCCACACTTTTGTGGCTACTGGTTTAACATCTAGACTAAAAGAAAACATAATAAACAAACTGCAAAGGAGTTAAACTATGAATCTAAGCCACCGTCAGGATATCGAACCACCTACATTCTTGGTCAAAAATGCAAACGAAAAAGTTACATCCCGCTAGAACTGGATTTTCTGTATTTGTCCATAAGCCCTAATAGTTCAAGATTCAGCTCCAGGATATTCACCCTTTCTTCTCCTATAAACCCTAAAAATCTCTTCTCTGTATGTTTTTCAATCAACCGGTATAATAAATCCTTTGGAATACCCGTATATCTAGATACTCTTTCTACCTGAGAATAAACGGCGTAAGGTGGAAGATGTGGATCTAGACCACTACCTGAAGCAAAGACAAGATAAGAAGGTACAGGTCCATCAAAACCAGATCTCCTTAGATTTTTTATTCTTTCTTTAACAACTCTGTAAAGCTCAGGATTAGTGGGTCCAAGGTTAGAACCACCACTAGAGAGGGGGTTGTAATTATTAGTTGAAGGCCTTCCCCAGAAAAGATAGGGGCTAACAAAAGGTTGGGCTATTAGCTTAGATGCTACTGGTCTCCCGTCTCTGTATATGATACTACCCTTAACTTTTTCCTTAAAGAAAATTCTACCTATATTGGTTATTACAAATGGATAGAGAAGTCCCGTTATAACAAAGAGAAAAACATAGATAGAAATAGTCCTAACCACAGACTTCACAGCTTCACCTCACAAATAACTCTATTAAGTGATATATCGCCTTAATCGCTATAAATGGAGCTATTATTCCTCCTAAACCGTATATGAATACGTTATACAAAAAGAGTTTATTCGGAGAGACTGCCTTATAGAAAGCTCCTTTCAAAGCAAGAGGAGTGAGAGCTGGAATAACAAGAGCATTAAAGATTACTGCTGACAATATAGCAAGGTATGGATCCTCCAATCTAAGAATGTTAAGTACGTCTAGCTGTGGAAATATGGGACTTACCGCAGCAGGAACTATAACAAAATACTTAGCAATATCGTTAGCTATGGAAAATGTAGTAAGCGCCCCTCGAGTTATGAGCATGCTCTTTCCAACTTCCACAATCTCTAAGAGCTTGGAAGGGTCAGAATCAAGATCTATAATATTTGCAGCCTCCCTCGCAGCTTGAGTCCCAGCATTCATAGCCACAGCCACATCAGCTTGGGCTAAAGCAGGAGCATCATTAGTACCATCACCAGTCATAGCAACTATATAACCTTGTTTCTGTAAATCTCTAACCAATTTGAGTTTATCTTCTGGTTTAGCCTCTGGTATAAAGTCATCAACGCCAGCCTCCTTAGCTATAGCTGCAGCAGTAAGAGGATTGTCACCTGTGATCATTATAGATTTTATCCCCATCTTCCTTAACTTAGAAAGCCTCTCCTTAATACCTTCCTTCAGTATATCCTTTAAGGCAACCACACCTATGATATCCTTATCCTTTACTATAACCAGAGGCGTTGCTCCTGTCATAGCGATCTTACTGACAACACGTTCCAACTCAGGTGGTACAGTACCACCAAGTTTCTCAACATAATCTTTAACAGCACTATAAGCTCCCTTTCTATAACTCTGCCCCTCAACTTCCACACCACTTATCTTTGTTTCAGAGGTAAATGGAATAACCTTTACCTTTTTTGGAATGGCATCTGATCGAACACCAAGAGATTTTTTTGCCAATTCCATAATACTTTTACCCTCAGGAGTTTCATCGGCAATAGAAGACATGATAGCTGCCCACAAACATTCTTCCATAGTATGCCCACCAACAGGAATAAATTCAGAAGCCATACGATTACCAAGGGTAATCGTACCAGTTTTATCAAGGAGAAGTACATTTACGTCTCCAGCCGCTTCTATAGCTCTTCCTGAAAGGGCTACAACATTTCTCCTGAAAAGTCTATCCATGCCAGCTATACCTATAGCAGGTAAAAGAGCAGCAATTGTAGTCGGAGCAAGACAAACGAACAAAGCAGCAATGGTGGTAATCGAAGCAGGTTTTCCTTTACCTGTAACTTCTACAAGGTACTGTGAGAGCACCCTGAAATTTACAACCACCATAAGAAACAACCCAGTAAGAGACACTAAAACAACTTCTAGAGCTATCTCATTGGGAGTCTTTCTCCTTTTGGCCTTTTCTATCATACCAATCATCTTATCAAGAAAAGTCTCACCAGGATTTGCTGTTATCTTTATTATAACATTACCAGCTACTACCTTGGTACCACCAATAACTGCATTACGATCAGATCCAGCCTCTCTGAGAACCGGAGCAGACTCACCTGTAACTGCAGCCTCATTGACCAAAGCAGCACCCTCTATGATCTCCCCATCCCCAGGTATTATCTCTCCCTCTTGAACCAACACAATATCCCCTTTTCTAAGGTCGATAGAACTGACCTCCTCAAATGGACTATCGAAAGAAGGTTCCTTCAACTTTTTGGCTACAACAGAAACCTTGTAAGTTTTAAGAGATTCAGCTCTTGCCTTTCCCCTAATTTCTGAAAGACTCTCTGCAAAGTTAGACAGAATAACGGTAAGCCAAAGCCATAGAGTAGTCCAGCCAGTAAACCACAGGATAGCCTTTTTGACACCTAATAACTCTAGAAAAAATTCCACCGTCAAAATAGAAGCACCAATTTCCACAGAAAACATAACAGGATTGTGCCAGAGCTCAATTGGATTCAGCTTTTTAAAAGCACCGATAACGGCACTCATAAAGAGTTTTCTATCAATACCTAAGACAACCATTCCAATTACCTCGCAGCATAGATTAGCAAATGTTCAAGAATAGGTCCCATGGAAAGGGCAGGAAAAAGACCAAGCACATTAATCATCAGTATTACAAATATAAGCCAAATACCGAAGATAAAGCTATCCTCACAGAGATTATGAGAACTGGCTGGAACTATCTTCTTCTTAGCAAAACTACCAGCAAGATAGAGTATGGCGATAATTACAACAAACCTACCCGCAAACATGGCAAAGGCTGTGGTAAGGTTATAAAAGAGGTTATTTGCACTCAAACCAGCAAAAGCACTTCCGTTGTTGTTAGCCGCCGAAGTATAGGCGTAGAGTACCTCAGTAATCCCATGGGGACCATGGTTTAAAATCGATGAAACTCCTATTCTTGATCTAAAAGCAATCGACGAAAGGATAAGTATCAAAAAAGTAGAAGTGATGGTAGCTACCACACTTGCCCACATATCCCTGGGAGTAAGTTTCTTTCGCAGAAATTCTGGAACCCTACCTACCATAAGACCTGCTATAAATGCCGCTATTATCATATAGGCAACCATACCATAAAGACCTGCACCTACACCTCCAAAAGTGACACCTGAAGCCATTAAAAGAAACGGTATCATACCACCAACAGGGAGATAGGAGTCTAACATGCCATTTACAGCTCCTACCTCTCCAGAACAACTTACGGTAACAAAAAGGCTACTTCCCGCTACACCAAAACGGGTTTCCTGCCCTTCCACATATGGGCCAACAATACCCATTTTGGAAAATCCTGGATGAGATTTCATCATAAAGTAATATTCAGAAAATAAAGCAGTGATAAAGAGGAACATCATAACACCAAATATAAGCCAACCTAATCTTGGCCTATTTGTGAGTTTACCAAAGGTATAGGTAAGAGCTGTAGGAATCAACAGCATTAAAAGACACTCAAAGAAATTAGAAAGGGGAGTGGGATTTTCAAAGGGATGAGCGGAGTTTGCACCAAAAAAACCACCACCATTTGTACCTAGAAGCTTTATAGCTTCCTGACTCGCAACCGGTCCCATTGGAATTATCTGCTCTTTGCCATTAAGAGCTGGATCAACTAGACTAATCTTAAGATAGGGATCAAAGTTTTGAACAACACCCTGGCTCATCAGAAAGATAGCACCGATAAAAGAGATAGGTAGTAAAATGTAAAGAGTAGTCCTCGTTATATCTACCCAGAAATTTCCTATGTAGGGTGTTTCGCTCCTACTCAAACCCCTGATAAGAGCTATAGCTACGGTTATACCAGTTGCCGCAGATAGGAAGTTCTGAACCGTTAACCCTAACATCTGCGATAGGTAACTGGCTGTATTTTCGCCACTATAAGCCTGCCAGTTCGTATTCGTGGTAAAACTAACCGCAGTGTTTAGAGCCAGATCCCAGGGGAATCCCTTAAACCCCTGGGGATTCAAAGGTAAGAACCCCTGTAGTAAAAGGATAAAGAACATAACTAGTAAACCCACGATATTAAATAAAATCAGATGAAAAGTATAGGTCCTCCAATCCATCTCCCTTTCCGGATCTATACCGAAAAATCTATAAATCAAACCCTCCCCCAGTAGAGTTCTTGCTGTAAAAACTTTAGTTATGTATGTACCGAAAATAGGAGTTGTTATTGTAAGAACAACTATAAAAGATACCAAAAATATAATATCCGCTACCTGCAGATGGTTTATCATTCTTTCCATCAAAACCTACCTCCTGTCTCTAATAAATAATCTTAATCTAATATTAGCATCTGAAATACACTAAAAGCAACCAAAGTCAAAACCCCAAAACTATGAGTTTCCAAATATCTTGCTCAAAATTTTTAAAATCCCACCTTTCCCCTTCACCTGCAACTCCTCCAACTTACCCCTAGGAGCTATTAGATAAACATCTATACCTTCTGTTTGCAAAATAAGTTTTTTGTGTATTCCTTTTGCCAGAGCACCTTCCTTTCTTGGCTTACCTAAAATTATCTTAGTGATACCATGAGCACGGGCATAGTTTATGATCTCATCAGCTACATCATCACCTTTTACAATCTCTATTTTGCCACCAAGACGTTTAACCACCTCAAAAGCTCTACTTAACCAAGCCTTTTCCTTGTCAGTAAAATTCTTAGAATCCTCTGTCTCCACATATAGAGCGATCCATTCCACACCACCCAGTTCCGAAGCTAATCTATATGTAGCTCTTATAAGTTGAGCTGCAAAGGGACTAGCATAAACACCAACCAACAACTTCTCACTAAAACCTAAGGGAGCTGTAATCCCCCGTCTCCTAAGATATTCCTTCAACCTTTCATCAAGTTGCTCTGCGAGGATCTTAAGAGAAAGAGTTCTAAGAGCTATCAGGTTTCCAACTTTAAAAAATCTATTTCTAGCCTCTTCTGCCATATCTTTCACGTAAACTTTACCCTCCTTCAATCTCTTTAGGAGATCCTTAGGGGGAAGATCTATCAATTTCATCTCTTTTGCACTTTTTACAAAGGGATCAGGTACCGTTTCCTTAACATCAACACCCGTTATCTCATAGATTATATCCTTCAGGCTTTCTAAGTGTTGAATATTCATAGCAGTATAAACATCTATTCCAGCTTCCAGAATCTTCTTGATACTCTGATATCTCTTTTCTTCTGGAAAACCAGGAGGATTAGTATGAGGCAATTCATCGATAATTACCACCTGCGGCCTCCTCTCGAGTATTTTCCGATAGTTTACCTCCCTGAGTTTCAATCCCTTATATTCAAAGATTAGAGGTTCAATCACCTCAAGCCCCTCAAGTAAAGCTTCAGTCTCAGGTCTTCCATGTGTTTCAGCATAGCCCACAACTATATCCACACCTTCCTCTTTCAAAAGATGGGCATCGTAGAGCATAGAATAAGTCTTACCTACGCCCGGTGCATACCCCAAATACACGGTAAGATTACCAACGCCTATTTCGTCCTCCTCGTAAGCCTCTACAAGTTCCAAATACTCTTCAGGTACAACTTCTCTCTCAAAATAGTCCTTCTCATTATCCATACTTCCCATCCCCAACTTTGTCGTATAATATAAAATCAGAATTACAAACCTTCATCCTAATAAAACTATTCTTTACTTGCAATGAACATATAATGGTATGGATAGATCTGAAGCTTCCCAACCCTCTTAAAAAGCGAACCATAAAACCCCTTTTTATTTCCTCCTCATCGATTCGGGTATACATAGGTGGACCAAACCCAGTCTCAGCCTTTTTCCAATCAATGACGCTTAATACATTGCTTCCTTCAAAAGCTCACCCTATGAAATTCTCGTAGCTTTCAACCTCATGAAGGATGTTCGCAAATAAAATAAAGTCGCCTTCAATATCTAGATCACAAGGATTAGTGGAAACTATACTCTTTACATTTTCTATACTATTTGATTCCAGCTTCCCCTTTAGTTTTGAAGCTATATCAGGATTCGCCTCCACAACATAGACTTTCCTAAAGTATCTTAAAAGAGGGATTGTAAAATAGCCAACCCCAGCTCCGTAATCGATGGTAACAGTACCACCTTTTACCCTCTCCAGCACTTCCCTTTCAAACAAATCCAGGGACAAAATCTTCCTCCCACCTTTGCCCTTTAAACTCTAAGGATTCCCACTAAAAAGGTATGGTTGGTTTTATCTTCATGTAAACTTCCTTAATAGATCTATTAAGCATATCCACTATCTCAGATTCATGTTTAGATAAAGGTTTCAAAGGAACAAGATCAACAACTTCATCATAACTCATACCAGAATCAAACATCATAGAGATGGTTCCATTAATCATTTCCTTCACCGCCCTAAAAGCTTCCTCCTCTTTTAAACCTATCTCACAGGCTATATCAATCAAAGCCTTAAACTGAAAGAGAAAATAAGTAGGTCCCATACCTGTAACCACAGCATAAGCTTCAATCTTCCACTCATCAACTTCAAAGCAATTCCCGAGTATACTAAAAAACTCGATTATCTCCTTTTTTTCATCATTCCCAAGAGCATCAGAAAAGGTAACCGGTATAAAACCTCTATTGACAATAGAAGGAGCGTTCGGATTCATACGGACTATCCTGTTAAATCCATCCAACAGTTCAGACATTTTTCTTATGGTGTACTTAGGAGCTAGCGAAACTAGTATGGCATCTTCCCTTAAAACCCCTTTAATTTCAACCAACACATTCTCGATAGAAATAGGGTGAACCGCAAGAATAACCATATCCTGGGTAGCAGGTATTACATTGCTTTCACACGCATTCACCGTTGGGAACTTTCTCTTTATCTCAAGCAGATTTTCCCTGTTAACGTCGCTAACAAAAATGTCCGTTGGTAATAGATCCTTCCTTAAGAATCCTTCAAGCATTATCCTTGTAATCCTACCACCACCTACAAAACCTAAACTGTACACCTTTCAACTCCACAAATTGTAACAGCACCAATATAATTAAAATCCATCGCAACAAAAAATGCAACAATAAAGTCTCATATTGACTTAAAGCAGCGTTTCAAGTTATCATTGCTACCATGAACACTTTCAAAGAGAAACTCAACTTTAAAATAAGGTTAGGCGAACTCCTACTAAAGGAAAAACTCATAACAGAAGAACAGCTAAATCAAGCATTGGAAATCCAAAAAAAAGTCGGGAAGAAATTGGGTGACATATTAGTAGAACTCGGTTTTATATCCAGGGAAAAACTAGAATCAACCTTAGAAAAATACAACATAGCGCTCCAACAAATAAAGGAAGTAGAAGACATAGAAAGTATAGATCCTAATCTAACAAGGATAATCCCTGAAAGGATAGCTTCGCTATTTAAAATAGCTCCGCTTAAAAAAGAAGGGAATGTTATATACGTAGCATCAACGGACCCACTAGAACATTCAACGTTAGAATATATAAGATTCGCGACCGGTTACAATGTGAAAGTAGTCCTTGTAGCAGAAGAAGCCTTTAACCACGTTTATAACCACTTATACAAAACCAGGGTTTTTCAGGATGTACTACAGGATATACGTACAGAGGCAGTAAAGGAAGATTTGGAAGTTATAGATGAGGGAACCGATGTTGTAACGATAGGTTCGCTGGAAGATATGGCACAACAGGCCCCTGTGGTAAAATTTGTAAACTACATTCTGAGCGATGCTGTAAGTAAAGGTGCAAGTGATATTCATATTGAACCATACGAAACTAGAGTAAGAGTAAGATACAGGATAGATGGTATTCTCTATGAACAGGCAAACATACCAACTAAGATAAAAGAAGCTGTAGTTGCAAGGATAAAGATACTATCAAAGTTAAACGTAGTTGAAAGGAGATTGCCTCAGGATGGAAGGATAAAACTAAGAGTAGGAGATAAAGAAGTCGATATAAGAGTATCCACCGTTCCAACCGTATTTGGAGAAAAGGTGGTAATGAGGTTGCTTGACAAATCCAGCCTAGTATTTGATCTTGAAAAGTTAGGATTTGAGCCTGAACAACTAGCCATATTCGAAAGGGCGATCACTAAACCCTACGGCATGATCCTCATAACAGGCCCCACAGGAAGTGGAAAAACTACCACACTTTATTCCGCTCTGAAAAAGATAAACCGTGAGAGTATAAACATAACAACCGTAGAGGATCCAGTTGAATACAACTTTGAAGGATTAAACCAAGTCAACGTAAACGAAACCATAGGACTAACCTTTGCCAGTGCACTCAGAGCCTTCCTGAGACAGGATCCGGATGTCATACTAGTCGGAGAAATAAGAGATTTTGAAACAGCAGATATAGCTATAAAGGCTTCCCTTACAGGCCACCTAGTATTTTCCACACTACATACTAATAATGCACCAAGTACAGTGACAAGACTTATAGATATGGGCGTAGAACCTTTTTTGGTTTCATCATCTCTGCTCATAGTTGTAGCCCAGAGGCTTGTAAGAAAGATATGTCCATATTGTAAAGAGGAATATAAACCTAAAGAGGAACTCCTAAAGGCACTCAATATAACAGACCAAACAACCTTCTATAGGGGTAAAGGCTGCAATAACTGCAGAAATACCGGATACAAGGGTAGGATCGGAATATACGAAATAATGGAAGTAAATGATGAAATAAGAAAGGTAATAGTGAAAAAAGAAGATGAAAATGTTATAAGAGAAATTGCTATAAAGAATGGAATGAAAACATTGTTAGAAGCTGGTGTAACAAAAGCAAAAAACGGAATAACCACTCTAGAAGAAGTACTAAGAGTGACAATATAGGAGGCGTTAGGGAGTGGATGCAACAACCGTAAATATGGAAACACTTCTTAGGATAACAGCGGAAAGAAAAGCTAGTGACCTACATATAACAGCTGGTAATCCACCGAGAATAAGGGTAGCTGGTAAACTGGTTCCGATAGAAGGATTTCCTGTTCTTATGCCACCAGACACTCAAAGACTCTGTTATAGTGTAATGACGGAACAACAGAAGAAGAGGTTTGAAGAGAATAACGAGGTAGATTTCTCCTTTGGTGTAAAAGGTATAGCTAGGTTCAGAGCGAATGTTTTCGTACAAAGAGGTTCAGTAGCAGGGGTATTTAGAAGACTACCCTTTGAAACCATGCCCTTTGAAGAACTCGGATTACCACCGGTAGTCAAAACCTTCGCAACAAAACCAAAGGGACTTGTGCTCGTCACAGGTCCAACAGGTAGTGGTAAAAGTACAACACTTGCCGCACTCATAGATATGATAAACGAAAACTACGAAAAACATATAATAACAATAGAAGATCCTATAGAATTCGTCTTTAGACACAAAAAGTCTATAGTCAACCAGAGAGAAGTAGGATCGGACACAGCTTCTTTTCAAAATGCTCTAAAGTATGTACTTAGACAGGATCCTGACGTTGTGTTAATAGGAGAGATGAGGGATCTGGATAGTATAAAGGCAGCCCTGACGATAGCTGAAACTGGTCACTTAACGTTCGCTACGCTACACACAAACTCCGCAATCGAAACGATCAATAGGATTGTGGACGTATTCCCACCGGAACAACAAACTCAGATAAGAACGATACTATCACACGTACTTGAGGGTGTCATAACACAAAAACTGATACCAAGGAAGGACGGTAAGGGTGTTGCACTTGCAGCTGAAGTTCTCGTTCCAAATACAGCAGTAAGAAACCTTATAAGAGAAAACAAAATACACCAGATTTATTCCATAATGCAGTCCGGTCAGGCACAAACAGGCATGCAAACTATGAATCAAGCACTCCTTGAACTGTACAAAAAAGGGCTGATATCCTATGAAGATGCGATTTCCAATTCCTACAATCCCGATGAGTTAATACTATACCTAGAGAGATTAAAAACATTGGGAGGAAATAAAATTTGAAGCTATGGGACAGTCGATTTCAAGAAGGCCTGGATAAGTTTATAGAAGAGTACACAGAATCTATAAGCTTTGACCACAAGTTATTAGAAGAAGACATAACAGGTAGTATTGCTCATTTAAAAATGCTCAATAAATGTGGAATAGTAAACGATGAAGAGTATGCTAAAATTGAAAAAGCTTTACTGGAAATACTTGAAGAGGGGAAAAAGATAGAAAAATTTCCTATAGAGTACGAAGATATCCACACATGGGTAGAGTCCAAACTAAAGGAAAAGGTCGGAAATATAGCTGGGAAGTTACATACAGCGAGAAGTAGAAACGACCAGATAGTACTAGACGAAAAGCTATATATAAGAAGAAAAATAAAGGAAATAGTAAATGAGCTGGAAGAATTACAAAAAACAATCATAGAACATGCCGAAAGAGAAATTGATGCGCTTCTTCCTGCCTATACCCATTTACAACATGCACAACCCATAAGCTTAGCTTTCCATCTAATGGCCTACTTCTACATGTTTGAGAGAGATATAGATAGATTCAAAACTACACTAAAAAGACACAACAAATGTCCACTTGGAAGCGCAGCTTGCTGTGGTACCTCTATACCAATAGATAGATTCACAACATCAAGAATACTAGACTTTGATGAACCAACAGAAAACGCAATGGATACTGTCGCAAGTAGAGATTTCATACTAGAAGTCCTTTCTAACTGCGCAATAACCATGATAAACCTTTCAAGACTATGTGAAGAAATTGTTATATGGAATACCGATGAATTTTCCTTTATAAAACTCAGCGACAGGGTAACAACGGGTAGCAGTATTATGCCTCAAAAGAGAAATCCAGATGTAGCAGAACTTACACGAGGGAAAGCTGGTAGGGTTATAGGAAACCTTGTTTCACTACTTGTAACTTTAAAGGGACTACCACTATCCTACAACAGGGATTTACAGGAAGATAAAGAACCTCTTTTTGACTCTATAGAAACTACCATAAACGCGATAAAAGCAGTTAACATAATGCTAAAAGAGGCTACATTTTTAAGGGAAAATATGAGAAAACAGTTAGAAAAAGGTTATGTAGAAGCAGCAGATGTAGCAGAATACCTCGTTAAAAAGGGGGTTCCTTTTAGAGAAGCACATAGAATAGTAGGTAAAATAGTTAACTATCTAGACAGGCAAAACAAAAAGTTTAAAGAATTAAGTCTTGAAGAATATAAAAAATTCTGTGATTTATTTGAAAAAGATGTATATGAGATTTCTGATGTTGAAAAAATAGTCGACTCAAAGAAATCATACGGTGGGACTTCAAGAGAACTTTTAAGAGAACAGATAAAAAATGTAAAAATGAAAAAGAACTGGCAATGAAAAAATCTATTTTACTCACCACTTTCATTGCTTTCATTATAAGTTGTGGATATAGAGGGGAGCCACTACCACCATACATTTATACATTTCCAAAAAATATAGAAAAAGTAGTAATAGTCAGACCAGATGAGGTTATAATAGAAGTAAAATACCCGGATAAATACATTGAAGGCAGAAACATAACTAACATGAATTTAAAAGTTTACAAGTGTAAAAAAAGTTGTGAAGCCTGTAAAAAAATAGAAGAAAAAAGTATAAAAGAGCAAACCTTCATCTTCAAAGATATATATTACACAGGGAATATATGCTATCTACTAAAGGGGGCCACGTCAGAGGACATCGAGATACCGACTGTAGTAGCTATTATACCAAATGTAGAAGATTGGCCTAAAAAGCCAAAAATAGATATCAGGCAGGAGAAAAATGTTCTAACCATAACATCAGAAACAGAAGGGATCTTGACCCTTTACAAAAAGCTAGGAAGAGAAGAACACTATAGTCCAGATCCTATAACATATTTTTCTAAGGAATACAAAGATGGTAATGTAAAAATAAACGAAAGCTATTGTTATGTGGCAAGAAATGTAAAAGAAGAAGGCCATTTAAGGATAGAATCTGATGAAAGCAACGAAGTATGTGTAAATGTCGTAGATCTAGAAGCACCTAGTCCTGTAAGTAGCCTTACAGCAATTTACAAAGATGGGAAAGTTTTTCTAATATGGGAAAAACCACAGGATCCAGACTTAGATGGATTCATAGTTTACAAGGAAGAAAATGGAAAATTAATAAGGCTTAACCACGAGATAATAAGAGTGCCCATGTTTATTGACGAACATATGAAAAAAGGAGTAAATAGGTATGCTGTTACTTCGATCGATGCAAATGGAAATGAAAGCGAAAAGAGATATATAGAGATAAAAATAGAATAAAATAAAATAGGGGGAAAGATGAAGGAAATAGGAGATTATAGGAACGGTTCTTTTTTTGTGGAGAACGTAGATATTACTGAAATCGCCAAAGAGGTGGGAACTCCATTTTACGTATATAGTCTCAAGGGGATAAGAGATGGAGTTAAAGACTATAAAGAAGCATTGTCAGAATATAACGGAATAGGTTGCTATGCGGTCAAGGCGAATAGTAATATAGCTCTGATGAAAATAATTTTTAACGAAGGTTTCGGTGCGGATGTTGTAAGCAAAGGTGAACTTTATAAGGCATTGATAGCAGGAGTAGATCCTTCAAAGACTGTCTTTGCAGGTGTAGGGAAAAGGGATGACGAAATAGAATTCGCACTTGAAAAGAATATACTGATGTTTAACGTGGAATCGGAAGAGGAACTATACACAATCAACGATATAGCAGGTAGAATGCAGAAAAAAGCAAGAATAGCTATAAGGGTAAATCCTGATGTGGACCCTAAGACTCATCCGTATATAGCAACAGGTCTAAAAACAAGCAAATTTGGGATAGACATAAACGATGCCTATGATATGTATATTAAAGCTAGAGAGCTGGAGAACATAGAAATAATAGGAATACACTATCACATAGGATCTCAGATTACAAAAAAGGAGCCATTTATCGAAGCGGGATTAAAGGTTATAGAATTGGTAAAATCACTGAAAGAAAAAGGAATAAACATAAAGTATTTTGATATGGGTGGTGGCATAGGAATAAGGTACAACCAAGAAGAAACGATAAAACCTAAGGATATAATGGACGAACTTGGTAAATACATAAAAGAGCTGGAACTAATCCCGATAATGGAGCCTGGCAGATCAATAATTGGAAATGCCGGTTTTCTTGTAACTAAGTTGCTATACATCAAAAGAAAGAACGAAAAGAATTTTTACATAGTGGATGCAGGTATGAACGATCTTGCAAGACCGGCACTTTATGATGCCTACCATGAAATAGTTCCTGCAAAAAAAAAGAATAATGAAAATAGAATAATTGTAGATATAGTAGGTCCAATATGCGAAAGTGGAGATTTTTTGGCTAAAAATAGAGAAATGCCAGTTCTAAATGGAGGAGACTTACTTATTGTCAAAAGCACAGGAGCCTATGGTTTTTCGATGAGTTCAAACTACAACATGAGACCAAAAGTAGCAGAAGTTCTCGTAGATGAAGATAGATGGTATGTTATAAGAAAAAGAGAAACATTAGAAGACCTCATAAGAGGTGAGAATATACCATCTTTTCTTTTATAGCCTTATCGGAGGATAGGAAATGAATATCTCCTTTTCAAAACTACAGGGTTCAGGAAACGATTTTATAATAATCGACAATAGAGAGGGAAAAATAGAAGTTGAAGAGTTTAAAAAGGTGATACCAAAAATCACGAGAAGAGCACTCTCTATAGGTGCAGATGGTGTGATAATAATAGAAAACTGTGACGAAGCAGATTTTAAATGGAGATTCTTCAACTCCGATGGCTCCGAAGCAGAAATGTGCGGAAACGGCGGTAGATGTGCCGCAAGGTTCGCATACGAAAGAAACATAGCACCAAGAAAAATGAAATTTTTAACTCTAGCAGGCATAATCGAAGCTGAGGTTATAGATAGAAGAGTGAAAATACAGTTAACAGAACCAAAAGACCTGACACTAAACGACTATTTAGAAGACCTCAAAATAGAGTACTCCTATATCAATACGGGTGTTCCTCATGTTGTCATATTTTCAGAGGATATTGAAAATGTACCCGTAGAAGAACTTGGTAGAAAAATTAGATTTCACAAGAGATTTTCGCCAAAAGGGACCAACGTTAACTTCGTTAAAAAGATAGGGGACAAGAGATTAGCAATAAGAACATATGAAAGAGGGGTGGAAGGAGAAACCTTCGCCTGTGGTACAGGAGCTACGGCAAGCGCCCTGATAGCTATAATAAAGGGAATAATAAAACACAACGAAGTTGAAGTCTTAACAAGAAGTGGCGAAATACTGAAAATATATTATACTGGCAATGGAAAGGTATTCCTAGAAGGAGAAACACGTTGGGTCTATGACGGAATTATGAGAGAAGAAGCATATTTATAAATCAGAAATTGGAGGATGACTATGTTTAGTGGAGCATTTGTTGCAATTGTTACTCCCTTTAAAAACGGAAAAGTTGATGAAGAAAAATTTAGAGAGTTGATTGAATTCCAAATTGAAAATGGAACAAATGGTATCGTTCCCTGCGGAACAACTGGAGAATCTGCAACCCTTACATATGAAGAACATAAAAGATTAATAAAAATAGCGGTTGAACAGGTAAAAGGAAGGGTACCCGTAATAGCGGGAGCCGGTTCCAACAACACTATGGAGTCCCTTGAGCTTATAGAATTTGCGAAGAATGTGAAGGCAGACGGAGCACTTGTTATAACTCCTTATTACAATAAACCCACACAGGAGGGACTTTACTTACACTACAAGTATCTGGCAGAGACAACAAAATTCCCAATCGTGATGTATAACGTTCCTGGAAGGACAGGCACTGACCTATTACCAGAAACGGTTGAAAGGCTAAGTAAAATACCTAATATAGTAGGGATAAAGGAAGCAACAGGAAGCGTACAGAGAACCTGTGAAATACTTGAGAGGGTATCAAGAGAAGATTTTACAGTTCTTTCTGGAGATGATGCCATAGTATATCCACTAATATGCGTTGGTGCAAAGGGAGTTATATCGGTATTATCAAACATAGCACCGAAGGACATGGCTACTTTAGTCGAGAAAGCTCTAAAGGGAGAATACGAAGAAGCCAAAAGGCTCCACTACAAATTGCTACCTCTTGCTAAGGCCCTTTTCATAGAAACAAATCCCATACCCGTCAAAACAGCACTCAGTATGATGGGAATGATAGAGGAAGAACTCAGATTACCACTTTGCAGGATGTCCGAAAAAAACAAGGAAACGTTAAGAAAAACATTGATAAATTACGGACTTATAAGAGGGTAAACCATGGTGAAGATTGGTGTTGCAGGGATACTCGGTAAAATGGGACAAACGATACTAAGATGTGCGCTTACAACGGATAATGTAACCGTCATAAGTGTAACGGAACATCCACAAAACCCAAAAATTGGCGCTAGAGTAAAGGAAGTGCTAGGAGTAGAGTGTGATGCCAAAATACTCAGAAGTTTTTATGAAGGAGAAAAACCAGATGTCATAATAGATTTTACAACACCATCTGCCACGCTCGAAAACCTAAGGTACTGCCTAGATGTAAAAACGCCGATAGTAATAGGAACCACTGGGTTCAACAAAAATGAAAAGGCGTCGATATTTGAAGCATCGAGAAAAATCCCAATAGTTTTTTCTCCAAACATGAGCCTTGGTGTAAACATCCTCTTTGAACTTGTAGAAAAAGTAGCGGAAGTGCTTGGTGACGATTATGACATAGAAATAGTAGAAGTACATCACCGATTTAAAAAGGATTCACCAAGTGGTACCGCTATGAAACTTGCAGAAATAGTAGCAAAGGCAACAAACAGAAGTTTGGAAGATAGCCTGGTTACAGGAAGGAAGGGAATAGTAGGCGAGAGGAACCGCAGAGAGATAGGAGTATTTGCAGTTAGAGCAGGAGACGTGGTGGGTGAGCACACCGTTATATTTGGTGGGTTAGGGGAAAGATTGGAACTAACGCATAGGGCTTATTCAAGGGAAACTTTCGCAAGAGGTGCAATAAAGGCAGCGAAATGGATAATAGATAAAGAACCGGGACTTTATAGTATGTTTGATGTTCTTGGAATACAGAAAAACAAGAGATAAAGGAGGAAATGAAAATGAAAGTAGAAGTAAAGGAAATTGAACCTTTAAGGCTCGAGGTCTCAGTCGAAATTCCACAGGATCTGGTTGATTCTACCTTTGATGAGATCTATAGAAAGTTACAGAAGGAAACGAAAGTACCTGGATTTAGACCAGGAAAGGCTCCAAAAAATATAATAAAAGCGAGGTTTGGAGAATACGCTAAAATAGAAGCTATAGAAACTATTTTTAGAGAAAATTACCCAAAAATAATAGAAGAGGTAAAAGCTAAACCCATAAAAGAACCTGATATAAAAGAACTTGACTTTGACGAGGGTAAGCCTTTGAAATTCAAGCTACTTATGGAAGTCCATCCCGAATTTGAACTTAAAGACTACGAAAACATCGAAATCGAAGTTAAAAAATACATAATTACTGATGAATTTGTAGATAGTTATATAGAAAAGCTTAGAGAAAATTTCGCAGAGTACAGGGAAAAAGCGGGAGTGGTCAGTGAAGGTGATATGGTAATATTCGAGTATGAAGCCTTTGAAGGTGAAAGGCCGCTACAGGAGAAAAAGATAGAAGGTGTAACCCATGTAGCAGGAAGTTCCAGAGATGTCCAAGATGGTCCAAACCACTTTCTCTTACAACAACTAGATTCAGCCCTGATGGGAAAGGGAGTAGGGGAGGAATTTACATTCCAAGCAACCTATCCAGAAAATTTCCCTGACAAAAACTTGGCTGGAAAGACAATAACCTTCAAAGGAAAAATCATAAGTATTAAAGAGAGGATCCTACCAGAACTAGACGAAAAATTCTTTGAAAAATTCAACGTTACAAATCTCGAAGCCCTAAAGGAAAAGGTAAGAACAGAATTGGAAATGGAATACAAAAGATTAGCTAAAAGGGAGGCTATGGGTAAAATTGTAGAAAAACTGGTAGAAATGCATAACTTCCCTGTACCACCCACCATTTTTGAAAGTGTATTCCAGGAAAAGTTGAAGAATTATGAAATGGATCTAAGATTAAGAGGAATAGAACCAAAGGAAGAGGATTTGAAAAAGGTAAAAGAGGAACTCAAAAAAGAAGCTATCAACGAGGTAAAGGCAGAATACATTATTTCGAAAATAGCCGAAAAAGAAGGTATAGAAGTAACCAGAGACGAAATAGAAAGGAACGTTGAATTGATGGCAAGAAGCGTCAATACCACTATCGAAAAGATGGCTGAGTTTTTAAGAAGCACAGGAAAGCTTGCTAAGATAATAGAAAATATAGGCTTTTCGAAAACACTTGAAGCACTTTTGGAAAAGATTAAAACTAAAGAAGTAGAAGTTGAACTCAAACCAAAGACAAAGGGAGAGGAGTAGAAATGCTATTAGTACCTATAGTAATAGAACAGACGGAAAGAGGAGAAAGGGCTTATGATATATACTCAAGACTTTTAAAGGATAGGATCGTATTCTTGGGAACTCCTATTGACGACTATGTGGCAAATATTGTAGTTGCACAGTTACTATTCCTTGAAGCTGAAGACCCCGAAAAGGATATCTACCTATATATAAATTCCCCTGGTGGATTGGTAACAGCAGGACTAGCTATATACGATACTATGCAGTACATAAAACCTGATGTTTGCACCATATGTATAGGACAAGCAGCCAGTATGGCGGCTCTCCTTCTCGCTGCCGGAACTAAAGGAAAGAGATACGCACTACCCCATGCTAGAATAATGATACACCAGCCAATGGGTGGCTTTCATGGACAGGCCAAGGAGATAGAAATACATGCAAAAGAGATACTCAGGCTTAAAGAAGCTCTTGAAGAAATCTTATCAAAACATACTGGTCAACCGATAGAAAAGATTAGAATGGATACAGACAGAGATTATTTTATGAGTGCCCAAGAAGCATTGGAATACGGAATTATAGATGAAATTATAGAATCAAGAGGTGCTAAGCCCAAAAGTTCAACCAAGAGGAGGAAAAATTAATGCCAATAGATAAAGAGATAATAAGATGTTCCTTTTGTGGTAAAACACAGAAGGAAGTTAAAAAGATGGTAGCAGGTCCTGGTGTCTATATATGCGATAGATGTGTAGCTCTATGTAACACTATAATAAAAGAGGAGGAAAGGAAAAGGGAATACTCAAAAAAGTTACCGAAACCTTCAGAGATAAAGGCTTTTCTTGATCAGTATGTAATAGGACAGGAAAAGGCAAAGAAAATAGTATCTGTCGCAGTCTACAACCATTATAAGAGAATATACTCGAATTTTTCTACAGATGATGTTGAAATCCAAAAAAGCAACATACTCTTCATAGGACCTACGGGAAGTGGTAAAACCTTAATAGCCCAATCCTTGGCTAAGTTCTTGGATGTCCCATTTGCTATAGCAGATGCTACTACTCTTACAGAAGCAGGTTATGTGGGTGAAGACGTTGAAAACGTCCTTCTCAGACTCATACAGGCAGCAGACTTTGATATAGAAAGAGCGGAAAAGGGGATAGTCTATATAGACGAAATAGACAAAATAGCAAGGAAATCTGAAAATCCATCCATTACAAGAGATGTCTCTGGTGAAGGCGTACAACAGGCACTTCTTAAGATACTAGAAGGGACAATTGCAAATGTTCCTCCTCAGGGAGGTAGAAAACATCCATATCAAGAAATGATCCAGATAGACACCACAAACATCCTTTTTATATGTGGTGGAGCATTTGTAGGGCTTGAAAAGATAATACAAAAACGGTTAGGACAGAAGGTTATAGGCTTTGGTAAGGAAACTGTGAAAGTATCAGAAGAAAACGTCCTCCAGTATATACAACCCCACGATTTGATAAAATTCGGAATGATCCCAGAATTTGTAGGAAGGCTGCCGGTAATTGCTGTTTTCGAAAATCTAACCGAAGAACATCTTGTTAGAATCCTTGTAGAACCCAAAAATGCTATAATAAAACAATATGAAAAATTATTCGAAATGGAAAATGTAAAACTTACTTTCACTGAAGATGCAATAAGGTGGGTAGCAAGAGAAGCAGTTGAAAGAAAACTAGGAGCAAGAGGCTTGAGAGCAATAATAGAAGAGCTTATGATGGATATAATGTTCAAATTACCTGAAATTTCAGAAGAGGTAAAAGAGATAGTCATAACATCTGAGGTTGTAAAAAATCGAGAAGAACCCCACTACATAATGAGGAAAGCCGGATAATTTAGGGGAACAAAAATGGCAAAAATATTACCCACAATACCGTTACGAGACGTTGTTGTCTTCCCGGGAACAATAGTCCCATTATTCATAGGTAGGGAAAAGTCTATAAGAGCAGTGGAAGAAGCTCTCAAAAGAGACAAATTCCTCTTCCTCGTTACTCAGAAAGACCCAGAAATTGAAAATCCAAAAAGAGACGACCTCTACGACATAGGAGTAGTATCCGTTATCGTACAGAATGTAAAATTACCCGATGGAACGATAAAGATGCTTATAGAGGGTATAGAGAGAGCAAGAATTCTCGAATTCAAAGATGACCAGTGTATAGAATGTCTAGTTGAAGAACTGAAAGAATCCGAACTCGATAAGCTACTTGAAGAACATTTAAAAAGGGTAATTCTAGACGAACTGTCAAAATTCGTAGAAAAAAGTGGCAAAATCTCCAACGAAACTTTACAGGCCATAAGAGAAATTGAAAGCCTCTCCAAATTAATAGATACAATAACATCTAATATGAGTATAAGAACGACAGAAAAACAGAAGATACTTGAAACTATTGACTTGGTTGAAAGGCTCAAAATCCTCTATGGAATTCTTGAAAGGGAAATTGAAATAACAGAAATAGATAAAAAAATAAGAGAAGAAGTCAAAAAGCAGATAGAAAAGAACCAAAAAGAATACTATCTAATGGAACAACTCAGAGCAATACAGAAAGAACTTGGTAAGAGTGAGCTAAGTGAAATAGAGGAACTAAGGGAAGCAATAGAAAAAAGTGGAATGCCAAAAGAAATAAAAGAAAAAGCCTTAAGGGAACTTAGAAAACTCGAACTTATGCACCCAACAAGCGCAGAAGCAACGGTAGTAAGAAACTATTTGGATTGGCTTACAAGTCTACCATGGAATAAAAGAACAAAAGAAAGATTGGATCTTAAAAAAGTTAGGGAGGTGTTAGATAAAGATCACTATGGACTAGAGGAAGTAAAAGAGAGGATACTCGAATACCTAGCTGTCAAGAAAAGAACCAAAAAACTGAAAAGTCCTATCCTCTGCTTTGTCGGACCACCTGGAGTGGGAAAAACATCGCTAGGAGAATCGATTGCAAGAGCGATAGGAAGAAAGTTCACAAGGATAGCCCTTGGTGGTGTAAGGGATGAAGCTGAAATAAGGGGGCATAGGAGAACCTACATAGGTGCTTTACCAGGCAGGATAATTCAGAGTATAAGGAGGGTCGGTGTAAAGAATCCTGTTATACTTTTAGATGAAGTAGACAAACTCTCATCAGACTACAGAGGGGACCCAGCAAGTGCCCTTCTTGAGGTACTCGATCCAGAACAGAACAAACATTTTACTGACCATTACTTGGCAGTTGAATTTGATCTGTCCGAAGTCTTCTTTATTGCAACTGCTAACACAACTATGACCATACCAAAACCGCTCCTTGATAGGATGGAAGTAATCGAAATCCCAGGATACACTGAAAATGAGAAGCTATACATAGCAAGAGACTATCTAATACCTAAACAACTAAAACAACATGGTCTCAAGAGAACTGATATTATACTCCCCGATGAAGTCATACTCAGAATTATAAGATGGTACACAAGGGAAGCAGGAGTAAGACAACTCGAAAGATCAATAGCAAAGATATGCAGAAAGATTCTCAAACTAGCTGAGGAAAGTAGAGTAAAGCTTCCGACAAAAGTAGATAACAATCTACTAGAAGAACTATTGGGAATACCAAAGTACAGAGATTCTACGATATTAAGAGAGCCTGCGGTTGGCACTGCTATTGGACTTGCATGGACTCCAACAGGAGGAGATGTCCTATTAATAGAGGTTGAGGTTGTTGAAGGAAAGGGCGAATTGATACTAACAGGTCAACTTGGCGATGTAATGAAGGAATCAGCAAAAGCAGCATTAACTTATATTAGAAGCAAAAGAAAGGAGTTGAACATAGAGAAGGACTTCCACAAAAACTACGATATACACGTACACATCCCAGAAGGAGCTATACCGAAAGATGGTCCAAGTGCTGGCGTTACTCTTGTCACAGCTTTAGCAAGTAGTCTCACAGGCATTCCCGTTAGAAATGACATTGCAATGACAGGAGAGGTTACACTCAAAGGAAGAGTTTTGGCAATAGGAGGACTTAAGGAGAAACTACTTGCTGCGAAAAGATACGGTATAAAAAATGTGATAATTCCAAGGGAAAACGAAAAGGATCTAAAAGAAATAAGCGAAGACACACTGAAGGACTTGAACATAATACTCGTAGAGAACATGGATCAAGTTTTAAAGATAACACTAGAAGGCATAGGAAACAGATTAAAGGACGCCTCTTTACCCGCAGTTTACAGAGTATCCTCAAATGATAGACCCACCCTCAGTTAAAATTGACCTTGAGAGGTGGGTCTACTTCAAACTATCTATAAAATTTGAAATATCATCTTTGTTACCCAAAACTATAAGAATATCCCCTTTTTCAAGAACTATATCTGGATCTACCTGTACCAAGCCCCTTTCACCTCTTATAACAGCTACTACCATGATGTTGTATATACGCCTAAGATCAAGCTCTTTTATACTTTTACCCACTAGAATACTATTCTCCTTTATCTCTATTTCCTCGATAAATATCTCTAACCCCTTTTTACTTGTTATAACATCTATCAAACTTGTAACAGCGGGTCTTATAGCACATTGAGCCATTCTAGAAGCTCCAACCTTATAGGGCATAACTATCCTATCCACACCTATTTTCACAAATTTCTCTTCATTTGAAGGATTATTAAGACGGGCAACGACGAAAATATTAGGATTAAGTTCCTTAGCAGTTAAAGCGACAAACAGGTTATCCACATCATCACCCAGAGCCAGTATCAACGATTTTGCTCTTTCAATACCCGCCGCCTTAAGTGTTTCCTCTCCCGCCAAACCACTAATGAAAGGTATTTTCCTTTTCGCCAGAAGCTTTATCCTGTTCAAATTCTTCTCTATAACGACAAAGGGTACACCCTCAAGTGTGAGTTCCTCACAGACATTCTCACCAACTCTGCCGTAACCACAAACTATTATATGAGAATCCAATTTTTTCACCATCCTCGACCTCCTATAATGATCAAGAAGAATAAAAATTCCCCCTTCAGAAATGATGGAAAGTATTATACTCACAAAATAAAAAAACGTACCAGTACCACAAAGTATAAGAAATATCGTAAATATCCTACCCGCACTACTTAAAGGTTTAACTTCTCCAAAACCAACGGTTGTTATAGTTATAGCAGTCATATAAAGAGCGCTTAGAAAATCCATACCTTCTATAAGAATGTATCCAACAACCCCTATAGATATAATTAGAAGAACAGCCAAAATACCAACGATGACAGCTATTTTTATTCGCTCAAGGTTCTTTTCTAAACTAGCAGCTTCCCCCTCTCTATCAATACTGTCCATCTACCCTCCACCTCTAGCTTCAAAGTAGGTTCAAATACAACAAAATCAATATGAAAAGGAACTCTTACATTGCCACCAAACCCTTCATTATCTCCAAGGGCAATATGAACGGTACCTAGTATCTTCTCGGCTTCAAGTACATTAGCAGGATTCTTCGCTCTCCTATTCGTACCAACCCCCAATTCAGCAATATTAGCCGCACTTGGATATTTAGAAAAAACATCCTTCAAAAACCGTGCAAAATAATGTGTCTCCGGTTCAAAGGATTGTACAATTCCATCTTTTATAAATAGTTTTAGTGGTTCAGATAACCTCTTCTCACCGGCATACTCAATTACAAGAACCCCATTTGTAGTTCCCTCTACCGGTGCTATAAAAGCTTCACCAGCCGGTAAATTACCATAACTACCGGGATTTCTAAGATTACCATCGTCCTCCTTAGAAACCCTACCTTTTAGTGACATTTGGAGAAAAGTTCCATTAGGAGCGCCTATTTCGGCTAGATCAGCCTTATTTAGGAATTCCGCAACTTTACCGGTTAGCTCTGAAAGTTCATCAACATCTACAGCAGCAGAGCCGCATAGCATACCACTTTCAAATAAGGGCATACTGGCATATCTTCCACCACAGGTAGTAGCTATCTTCCTAAATATAGTATGGGTAGTAGAGTAATAACTAAGCGCTATAATTACATTGTACTTTAGTAAAACAGACCCTATAAACTCATCTATCACACTTTCCCGAACCTCCTTCTTTAGTACTTTGTCCAGCAAACCAACTCCATCCAGGATCCTAACAAAATCTCTACCAAAAAGGATCTCCCATAATTCTACAGGAGGTTCTGCACCATGTGAACCGGTACTTTTAAAGCACACCGACAAAAAGGGAAGGGGAATCTCGTTTGCGGCCAAAATAAACGCAGATATTACCTCCGGTGTTCTCCTAAGAGAAATCTCATCAAAAAACACAAGTACCCTATCATCACTACTAACAGCAAAATTATCAAAAAGTACCTTTCTTGCACACTCTATCACATCTATCCTCCCAAAACAAAAGTCTTAACCCTGTACCAAAGATATAATCTACAAAACTATTGACAAGTTTTAAATATGGTCTTATTATATTATAAAGTAAGCATGATTTAATAAATTTACTAGGAGGGGTAGATTATGGCGGTAAGTTATGCAGTTTATAAGTGCAATGTATGTGGTCAGATCGTAGAAGCTCTCGTTGATGGTAAAGGACAGGTAGTATGTTGTGGTAGACCTATGACAAGGCTGGAAGCTCAAACTGCAGACTACACTACTGAAAAACATGTTCCTGTCATTGAAGAAGTAGAGGGTGGAATTAAGGTGAAGGTAGGAAGTATACCCCATCCTATGACAAATGAACACTGGATCGTCTGGATAGAGGTGATTACAGAGGATGGAGAACTTTACAGAAAATATCTGAATCCAGGAGATGCACCAGAAGTTGTATTTAAGCTTGCACCTGGCAAGAAGATAGCTTTTGCGAGAGAGTACTGTAACCTCCACGGTTTGTGGAAAACGAAATAACAGAAGGAAGAGAAGTAATGACCTTTAAAGCAGTGGAAATAGCAAAGGATGTATATTGGGTAGGGGCCATAGATTGGCCCCTATCTGATTTCCATGGTTACACTACCTATAGGGGTAGTACCTATAATGCCTATCTTGTAGTGGGTGATGAAGTCATACTTGTAGACACGGTTAAGAAGCACCTATTCAAAGAAATGGTAAAGAGAATCGCAAGCGTAATCCCTCTAGAGAAAATTGACTATGTAATATCAAACCACGCTGAGATGGACCATTCAGGAGCCTTGGTTGAATTACTGAAATATGCAAAACCGAAGGCGATCATAGCTTCACAGATGGGAGCGAAGAATCTAAAAATGCAGTTACATAACCTTCCGGAAATAACTGTTGTGAAGGATGGCGAAGAAAAAATACTAGGAGGTATAAAGTTCAAATTCATAGAAACGAGGATGCTACACTGGCCCGACAGTATGTTCACATGGCTACCAGAAAGGGAAATATTATTCTCACAGGATGCCTTTGGTATGCATTACGCTGTAAGTAAGATCTTTGTTGATGAAAACGACAGGCACACTGTAGAATGGGAGATGGCCTACTATTACGCCAATATCCTTATGCCCTATTCTAACTTGGTACTTAAGCTACTTGAAAGAGTAGAAGCGCTTGGAATAAAGCCCAAGATAATCGCCAGTGACCATGGACCTATATTTAGAGGAAATGATGTAACATGGGCTATCCAGCTATACAGAAAATTCGCTCTTCAAGAACCCTCTAAAAGAGCCATAATAGTCTACGATACCATGTGGGGTAGCACTGAACTTATGGCAAAGGCTATTGCAGATGGAATAGTGAGTGAAAAGGTTGAAGCGGTGTTATTACCACTATCAAAGACAAAAAGAAGCGATGTAGCAACCGAAATACTGTATTCCGGTGCTATCATTGTTGGCTCTCCAACGATAAACAACACATTATTCCCCTCGCTAGCGGATGTGCTAACTTACCTTTTTGGTCTTAGACCTCAGAACAAGATAGGAGCGGTATTTGGTTCCTACGGATGGAGCGGAGAAGCTACAAAACAACTTGTAGAGTATCTTGAAAAGATGAAAATTCCTATCATAGGAGAGGTGAAATGCCAATTCGTACCTGATGATGAAAAACTTAGAGAGTGTTTTGAACTTGGGGTTAAGGTGGCAAGAGAACTTAAAAATATATGTGGAGAAAAACAAAATGGGTGAAAAGAGGTACGTATGTAGTGTATGCGGTTATGTTTATGATCCAGCAAAAGGGGATCCTAATAACAATATACCACCGGGTACAAAATTTGAAGACCTACCAGATAGCTGGGTATGTCCTGTTTGTGGAGCCTCTAAAGACCAATTTATAGAGGAATAAAAGTTGAGGGAGGATTCACTCCTCTCTCAACTTCTTAGCCAACTCAACTAGATAATCGGCTATTTTTAAACGCATTTCCTTATTTTCCCTAAGAGTTTTATTCTTAACGAGCTTACCAAAGTACTTATCAAGATTCAAAAAGATCTTTTCCTCCATCAACTGTGCCTCTTCGCTTTGCCTCTTTTGTTTCTTCAACCTTAAGAGAGCCTTCAACTCCCTAACAGAGAGACCCTTTTCCTCTATAAGTCTAGCCATTTCAACGAGCTCTTCACCATAAATCCCATATCTCAAAAGCTCTGTATAGTGGGATAGGTTGACATTTCTACGTGTGGCAAGATACTTTCTTACTTCCTCTGGTTGACTCCATAGATAGAGCAAAACAACAAGTCTATTTTGTGTCAAATTGAATTCACTTTTAACGATCGTCACAATTTCCTTTATCCTATCGTCTATTCGCTCAAAATTCCAAAGATAAAAATTGTCTCTTAAAAATTCCTTTATATCACCAAATACAGATTGTAAGCTTCTTTCCAAGTAAAGAGTCTTAAACCTTAAGCCAACAACTTTTGCTTCCTCCGCTATGGTTAAATCAACCCTTTGTACGTTTTCTATATATTGGAGTATTTCCTTACCTTTCTCAATGACAAGATTGTGGGGAATAACATATGCCCTTACAAGCTTTTCTCCAAGTATATTTTTTATAGCTTTGAACCTTCTAAAACCAGCAAGTAACTTATATCTCAAACCCACCTTATACACTACTACGGGCTGTAATAAACCATACTTTTTTATACTCTCAGCAAGTTCCATCAGCTCCGAATCATCTATGTGATCCCTTACCTGCTCCTCATCAACATCTATGGAGTCAACAGGCAAAACCTGAAGGGTATGACTCAATACATCATCCATCCAAGTTTTCATAGAATCAAATCTGATATTACCATCCTCTAAAAAAAGTTTTTTTAAATCATAGTTTTCCATCACTGGATGTACCCTCCGTAGTAGTCTTCGCAATTAAAAAAGGAATTATACAAAATTCCTCGAGATTCTTAAGAGCCAAAGAAATTCTTCCCAGTATATCATCACCACTAGATGAAAGTAGTTTATCTGCCAAAATTTCCCCCCTATACAACCTCTCAACGATTACAGAGTAAGGCATCGGAGGCTCTACCAACATTGGCCCTACCTTTTCTTTAAGCGACCCAAGTATGGAATCCACTTCTTTGGTATTCCTATACTTAGTAGGTAGAACCGCCAACCTTGCGACTTTAGTTGTTCCAACTGCCTTGTACATGGCAAGAGTTGAAAGAGCTATTTCGGTACCTTTGATACCAAGATAGGTAAGTTCTGTAGGTACTATAACTGCATTTACAAATCCGAGAACTGAGAGTATATATGGATTTATATAAGGTGGTGTATCAAATATAACTATATCAAAATCTCCGTTTATGGCCTCTATAATTTTCACAAGGAAAAAGGTCAGAAAATCCCTAGGAAGATCAAAAACCTGAACAAGCCTCCTCTCGATCGAATTGGGTAACACAGAAAATCCAAAAAGACCATCAAACTGAACTTTAAATATATTTTTGTACACCAACTCTCTATTTATCGACTCAGGAGAAATACTGAAAGCATGGATCAAACTGGGTATTCCCTTTTCCCCCTCTACGCACTCTCTTATATAATTGGACTCTCCTATAACAAGACTTGCCGACCCTTGAGGATCACAGTCAACCAGTAATACCTTATAACCCCTTACCGCAAGATACTTAGAAAATACTACAGCAGTTGTGCTTTTACCCGATCCACCCTTAAAGTTAAAAACGGATACCAGCACCATTACTTTTCTCTCCAGACTTTGTTGTAATTAACATATTACATTAGAAGCTAAAAGTTGACAACTAGTAGGAGTAAAAATATAGTGTTGAGAAATGTCAAAACTAGAAAGGAGAGAAAATGGAAGAAAACAAAAAGAAGGCGCTACTTTTCTTAATCACCGACTTTCTAAAAATTGGTCTTTACGCATATGGAGGACCCGCAGCGGTTGCTTATATATTCGAACACTTTAAAACTAAAAGAAAACTCGACGAAAATAGACTAAAGCAAGGACTTGCGCTCACCCAGGTATCTCCTGGACCAATTGGTGTAAATTTTGCAAGCTTCTTAGGTTATGAGTTATTAGGTGTAGAAGGAGCAATTTTAGCACCACTTTTCTTCATAATTCCAACTACTCTTGTGGTGCTCCTCTTAACTTCGATATACAAGGTTTATAGGAACAATACAATCTTCTTAAAATTCCTTAGTCACACATACCCGGTTATAGATGCGATAATTTTGAACGCATCCATACTATTCATAAAACCCTATGTGATAAAGAGAGACTTTAGATCCTTAGCTATTGGATTCTTTTCTTTTGTGGCTCTCACATTGTTAAAATTACATCCTCTTTATGTAGTTGTTACCTGTGGAATATTAGGCTTAATCTTTTTTAAAAAAACAGAAACAACAAAAGGAATAAATAACGGAAATACAATAGACAAAAAGAGGATTCTTCTCGGATTGGTTGGAATTTCTTTACTAACACTACTTATCTTGAGCCTAAGATTAATAAATGAAAATCTCTCAGAAATAGGTATAGTTTTCTACAAGATATCCTCTATATCTTTTGGTGGAGGGTTTGGGGCTTTACCACTAATAATTCACGAAGTAACTGAAAACAAAAATTGGCTTGACATAAAAACAATGATGGATGGCATCATATTAGGTTCGGTCACTCCAGGGCCGGTAATTTCAACTTCTACATTTATAGGATTCCTGGTTGGGGGACTCCTAGGAAGTCTGGTAGCAACAGTATACGCCTATTTTGTATCGGTAATGATCTTTAACATAGTAGTTGGATTACAAAGCTACATTTCAAATTCGGAATCATACCAGAAATTCATAGTAGGAGCTACCTCTGCATTTCAAGGGTTATTAGTATTCACCTTTTTCAAAGTGTCCACTTCCACTGATCATTCTTTAACGAACCTTTTTATATTCTTCGTCTCGCTGATACTCCTATACTATAAGAAGGCGAGTCCGCTTATAATAGTATTAGTATCTTCCACTCTAATATTCCTAGGAGTTCTGTTGAACATCATATAGTTTTGGAATAAGCTGAATACAGAGAACCTTCTAGAAGAGGAGGATAAGTGTGAAAAAAGACACGATAAAATTAATACTACTCATACTAGTAATACTAATGATAGCATTACCAACAACAGCAAGATCAAAAAACATCGACGTGGGTATATCCATAAAAGATGACAAAATACATGCGTTCTATCTCGCGATAGGAGACTACTACAGAGTTCCAGAAAGAGAAGTAATTATAATAAAAAAGAGATACCCAGTCATATACGAAGATGAGATACCCCTGGTCATGCTTATATCAAAGTATGGAAGAGTATCACCCGAAACAATAATAGAACTGAGAAGAGCCAACTTCAGCTGGTATGAAATAATGATAAGGTACAGGGTCTATCCTGAGGCAGTTTTCAGAGATTACATATGTTATGGACCTCCATACGGTGTAGCATGGGGATACCACAAAAAACATAAACATAAATGTAAGATTAAAAAACTGAAGGACAGGGATCTTGTTGAATTAGCAAACATAAAATTCCTCGCGGAATACTACGGTGAATCACCCGAGGTAATTGTAAAGTACAGGGAGAAAACGCCTAGTTATATAGAAATAAACTATTACTACTACACTAATTACAAAGAAAAACATGATCACGATAAAAAGAAAAAGCATAAAGAAAAGTATGAATGGGAAAAGAAAGAGGAGGACTGAGATGATCAAAAATGTCTGGCTCTTTCTCCCAGGGAATGCTGAAGGTGATGCTTCAATGAAAGATACCTTGGGTGGGAAGGGAGCAAATCTTCATGAAATGTGTAGGATAGGCTTACCTGTACCACCAGGATTTACGATTAGTACCAGAAGCTGCAACGAATTTCTCAAAATAGGAGAACTGAGGAAAGAGGTGATTGACGAGATAAATTCCGCTTTAAGTAAAATAGAAGAATTCACAGGGAGAAAACTAGGCGGTAAAGGTGAAAGTATGCCCTTACTCTTTTCAATAAGAAGCGGGGCTAAATTTTCCATGCCAGGAATGATGGACACGGTCCTAAACGTTGGTATAAACGATGAAGTGATGGAAGTACTTGCAAAAAAGACGGGTAACAGGAGATTTGCGCTCGATTGCTACAAACGGTTTATAGAAATGTACGCTGATGTAGTTTGTAAATTTGAAAGATCAAACTTCGAAAAGATTCTAAATGAAATTAAAGGAAGTAGAAAATACGATACCGAACTTGATGAAAATGATCACGAGATAATCGTTGAAAGATACAAGGATCTCATAAAAAAGAATAACATAGAAATACCTCAGGATCCCTATGAACAGATACTGGAAGCGATAAAAGCAGTTTTCAGATCCTGGAATAATGAAAGAGCTATAATTTATCGTAGGATCCATAACATACCGGACGACCTTGGAACAGCTTGCAATATACAGATGATGGTCTATGGCAACCTAAACAACGACTCAGGTACTGGTGTGTGTTTTACACGAAACCCCTCAAACGGGGAAAGAGAAATTTACGGTGAATTTTTAACATGTGCACAAGGCGAAGATATAGTAGCAGGGATAAGACTACCAGAGCCTATCGGCAAAATGAGAGAAATTTGGCCTGAAACATACGCAGAACTAGAGAATTATTGTAACATCCTTGAAAAACATTACAA
>JAGDVO010000017.1:0-14335 GCA_023269715.1 Thermosulfidibacter sp. | reverse complement strand
GATGTGGAATTTACAGTTGAAAATAGAAAACTCTACATACTACAAACTAGAAATGGTAAAAGAACGGTAAAAGCAGCTGTAAAAATCGCCCACGATATGGTGGAAGAAGGACTAATAGACATAGGAACTGCCATTCTGAGAATTGATCCCACACTTCTAAATCAGTTATTCATACCCGTAGTAAGAGAAAGTAAAAAAAAGAACAACAAACCTATAGCACATGGGATACCGGCTTCCTTCGGAGCAGCAAATGGTCTTGCTGTATTCAATAGTAAAGAAGCTCTAGAACTAGCAAGCAAGGGAGTAAAAGTTATACTTATAAGGCCTGAAACAAGTCCTGAGGATATAGGTGGGATGGCGAAAAGCGCTGGTATAGTAACAGCAGTTGGCGGAGTAACTTCACATGCAGCTGTCGTTGCAAGGGGATTGGGGAAACCTTGTATAGTTGGATGTAGTGATATTGTTTTCGAAAATCAAGATCATGTTAAAATAGTAACAGAGGAAGGACCTATAGAACTTCCAAAACTCACAGAAATAACTATAGATGCAAATGATGGTTCAATATATCTGGGAAGGCTAGAACTTGATGAAGCAAAACCTGATGCGTCATTTTACAAACTGTTATTATGGGCAAGTAACATAAAAAAACTAAAGGTCCTAGCTAACGCAGATACTCCTGAAGATGCTTTAAGAGCTATAAAATTCGGTGCAGAGGGTATAGGGTTATGTAGGACAGAACATATGTTTTTTGAGGGTAACAGGATCGATATACTTAGGTTAGCCATAATAGAAGAAGACCGGGAAGAAAAAAAGAAATTCCTAGAAAAACTACTTCCCCTTCAGATAGAAGACTTTATTAGAATATTCGAAATAATGAATGGATTACCTGTTGCAATAAGGTTACTAGATCCACCTTTACATGAATTTCTACCAAAGACTATGGAAGAAATCGAAAATTTTGCAAAGAGAGTCGAAATTCCAGTAGAAAAGATAAGAAACTCAGTAATAAAATACCAAGAAGCAAATCCAATGCTAGGTTTAAGAGGTGTAAGGCTTGGTATTTTATACCCAGAAATATACGAAACACAGATAAAGGGTATTTTCAGAGCAGCAAAAATAGTTGCAAATAATGGTATAAAAGTAAACGTAGAAATAATGATCCCCCTTGTTGTATCTGTAGCTGAAGTTTACTATCTAAAAAACATGGTAGAAAAAATCTACAACAAAGAGTTATCTCATGGAAGAACAGAGAGAATAGGATACAAATTTGGAATAATGATAGAAACGCCCAGAGCATGCCTTATAGCTAGGGAGTTAGGTAAACTGATAGATTTTGCATCATTTGGTACTAACGATCTAACACAAACTGTGATCGGACTTTCAAGAGACGATGCCGGTAAATTTCTAGGAACCTACCTTGAAAAACATATATTTAAGAAGGATCCTTTTATAAGTATAGACAAAGAAGGGGTTGGTAGGCTCATAGAAATAGCTGTACAAAATCTGCGTGCCGCAAACAAGAACATAAAGATAGGAGTCTGTGGAGAGCACGGAGGAGATCCGGAATCTATAGAATTCTTTCAAAATTGTGGATTAGACTACGTGAGCGTATCGCCCTATAGAATACCGACGGCAACAATAGCTAGTGCACAGACTGTACTAAAGGAATAAGTCTTCTCCTTATTATGGGATAGTCGTTTTTGACTCCTTTTGAAAAGAGAACCTGAAAGAGATGCGTGTTTCCTACTTTAAAAGCACTCATCGAAGTAGTAAGGTAAAAATCCCACATCCTTACAAACCTATTCCCATACTTATCTCTTATTCTATCCACATACTTACTAAACCTTTCACGCCACTTCTTAAGAGTATAGTAGTAATGCATCCTCCAGTCATCTACATCTAGGAGAGAAAGGTTAAGACCTCTTGTATTTTCGATAATTTCAGATATGCTAGGTAAATAACCGCCTGGAAAGATATAAGTGGTCATAAATTTACTTGTGTTACCTTCGTGCTCTTTACCTATAGTGTGCAGTAAGAAAAGGGCATTATTTTTCATCACACTTGAAACAACCTCAAAAAACTTTCTTATGTTTCTCTTACCAACGTGTTCAAACATACCAACAGAAACAACCTTATCAAACTCCTTTTTTAACTTTGGCAACTCCATGTAGTGTAACAGATATACCTCAACCCTACCTTCAAGATTTTTCTCTTTTATCTTCTCTAGAACATATTTATACTGTTCTCCGGATAGTGTTATTCCCGTTGAATAAACTCCAAGTTCCTTTGCAGATTCGATTATTATTGACCCCCATCCACAACCTATGTCTAATAGAGTTTCCCCCGCTTTTAACTGAAGCTTCTCGTATATTATCTTCCTCTTTTCTCTCTGGGCTTTTTCTATACTCCAGGAGGGATCCTCAAAAAACGCACAGGAATAGGTCAGACTCTCGTCCAGCCACAAGCTGTAAAAATCGTTACCCAAGTTGTAGTGATATTCCACATCCCTCTTTTCCTTATCTAACCTATTCTTTACGAAGAGACTACTAAAGAAATAGAACAAACAATCCCGCAATTTTCTATACCATGATCTATTCTGATCCTCCAGCTTCCTGACAAATCGATTGCCAGCTACAAGGACATCTTCCAAATCTCCTAAAACCTCTATTTTTTCATCCATATACGCCCTAGCAAAGCCGAGTTCCGGATCCTTTAAGATATCGCACAAAACGTCCCACTCCCTGACCTCTACAAATACCTCAGCATCTTCCATAAGCCTTTTACCATTGGGCAGGATAACTCCTATCTTTTTGTCAGATAGACGATTTATCTTACCTAATAGAGTCTCAACCCTTTTTAGAATTTTTTCGGCTACCACAATAATCTCCTTATGATATTCTCTTCACAATAATTAAGATAAATTGGAATCTAAAAATTTCAACCATGAAAATAGAATTAAAGATAATTAGATAAAAGTGACCCGCCAGGGACTCGAACCCCGGACCAGCGGATTAAGAGTCCGCTGCTCTACCAGCTGAGCTAGCGGGCCACTACTACGGTTATAAATTATTATCACACTCCGTACCTTTGTCAAGGGGCAGTTCCTTCAACTTTTCCACAAAATTCTTAAGTATCCTAGCAGTCGCACCCCATATTATCTTTCCGTCCCACTCTATGATATATGTGTTAAAATCTAATCCCTTATAATGATATATTCTTTCATCAAAGGGATAATCCCTTATAACGTCAAGAGGAACCCAAAAGGCTTCTTCAATTTCAGAACCATCGACCTTTGGTTCAAAATTCTTTCTAGTAGTAGCCACAAGGGGATAAATAACAAAGGGAGTACTAACTGTCTCTATAGGATCAAGTGACGCGATTATCTCTATATGGCTACTATCCACGCCAACTTCCTCCTCAAATTCCCTTAGCACTGCTTCATTCATATTCTCATCTTCTTCTATCCTTCCCCCAGGGAAACAAACTTCACCTGGGTGCCATCTGTTTTTCTCCGACTTTTTCAAAAATAGAACTTCCCATCTACATTCATTTTTCCTGAGCACAATTACAACAACAGAAGGATATCTCATTTTTCACCCTCATTCCAATTATTGACTACTTTTCATATCCTGTTATATTCATTTTTAATAAAATGTTAAAGGGAGTGTTAAAAGGAGGTGTTTCATGTTAAATTTCGTCTATTTCAATCCAACAAAGGTATACTTTGGCAAAAACATCCTCGATAAACTTCCTAAAGAATTATCGAAATACGGGAAAAAGGTCTTATTTGTATATGGTCAATCGAGCATCAAAAGAATAGGATTGTACGATAGAATAATCGACCTACTCAAAGATTTCGAAATAATAGAACATGGCGGTGTAAAGCCGAATCCTGTACTTACACATACAAGGGAAGGAATAAAAAAGGCAAAGGAACACAAAGTAGACGTTATCCTCGCAGTAGGTGGCGGTAGTGTAATAGATGAGGCAAAGGCAATAGCTATAGGAGCTCTAAGTGACAGAGATGTTTGGGATTACTTTGAAGGCAAGGCAATAGTGGAAAAGGCCCTCCCCATAATAACCGTGCTTACAATGGTGGGAACGGGTTCGGAAATGAACTCCGGTTTTGTTATAACTAATGAAGAGAAAAAAGCTAAATTTGGTTTCAGAGCAGAGCCAGTCTTTCCAAAGGTATCTTTTCTCGATCCAACCCTTACATTCACGATACCACCAGATCAAACTGCCTACGGTGCAGTCGACGCCTTCACTCATGTATCTGAAGTTTATTGGAACAAGACAAACCCTGATGTGGACATAACAAACGGCATAATGGAAAGTATTATGAAGTCAATAGTAAAGTGGAGCAAAGTAGCAGTTTTAGAACCCGGAAATTATCGGGCAAGAGCAGAATTAATGTGGTGTTCGTCACTTGCCCTCTCTGGCATAACATGGTGTGGAGTAGGTGGTCTAAGCTTACCAGCACACATGATAGAGCATTCGCTTAGTGCCCTTTACGACATAGCCCATGGAGCTGGTTTGGCCATAGTTACACCAGGATGGATGAAATATATGAAGGAGAAAAGGAAAACTACACTTCTGCAGTTTGCAAAAAACGTATTCAGCAAAGATAGCGTAGATGAAGGTATATTAGCCTTTGAAAACTGGTTAAAAGAAATAGGTTGTCCTACAAGATTAAGCGAAGTAAACATACCAGAAAAAGATATACCCGAAATTGCAAAAAACGCCTATGAACTCGCAAAAGTGTGGAATATGGCCGAGGAATACCCAGTAGAGACAATAGAGGAAATCCTGAAATTATGCTTATAAGTACCGACAAAGAAAAACTGGCCTATTTCGAAAACTTTTGTCCCAACTGTGGCTGTATAATAGACAATGTTAAGCTGGAAAATGGACTCGTATGTGATAATTGCTTAAGGGAAAACACAATAGAAGAAAAGCTCTGCAAAATTCTCAAAGAACCATTGTTTTTAAGAGAATTCTGTATAGCAGAAGAAAAGTTGAGAGATTTTTTGCTATTTTTTGAAAAATTAGTAGGATCTGAACCATGGAGTCTACAGATTACTTGGGCAAAAAGATTTTTTTTAGGAAAATCATTTGCGATTCAAGCTCCAACAGGAATTGGGAAAACAACCTTTGGAGCTGTTTTGGCCCTTTTCATTCAAGGTAAAAGCTATTTAATATTCCCAACAAAACTTCTTTCAAAACAGGTTTACACAAAAATAGAAGAATTTAAAAAAAAGGTAAAATCCAAAAAAAAGATTTTACTATATACTGGCAAAAAAAGTGAAAAGGAAGATATAGAAACCGGTAACTTTGATATCCTTATAACAACCAACATGTTTCTACACAAAAATAGAGAAATCATAAAAGACATAGAATTCAGTCTAGTCTTCGTAGACGATGTTGACTCTATACTAAAATCTTCTAAAAACATCGACAATCTATTTAAGTTACTTAAACTGACAGATGAGGATATTATCACAAGTATGGAAAATAATGATCCAGAAAAATTGAAAGCTATCAAAGAGAAAATAAAAGGACAACTCATAGTCTCATCTGCCACACTAAAACCAAAAACAAAAAAGATAAATCTCTTTAGAAACTTGCTCGGCTTTGATGTCCAACAATCTGTATCAACTTACAGAGAAATAAGAGACTTCTATAAAGAATGTAACTCCTGGGATGAAGTGAAAAAAAATCTACTAGAAGTAGTAAAAACACTTGGAAAGGGATGTCTTGCCTACGTTCCAATAGATAAAGGGAAACAAGCTGTTGAAGAAATTGTAGAGTTTTTGAAAAAAAATAAAATAAACGCAATATCTTATGAGAACTTTGAAAAAAACATAGAAGAATTTAAAAAGGGGAAGATAAAAGTTGCAGTTGGAATTTCCACATCCTCAAATGCATTAGTAAGAGGTATAGATCTACCACAACATGTGAGATATACTGTATTCCTAGATGTTCCCAAACACGTATTTCCAATAACACCAGATTACAATATTACCAAGTTGATAACAATGTTAAAAATACTTGCGAATATAGATAAAGAAAACAAAGAAAAGATACTTTTTTATATTTCATATCTCAAAAAATACGAAACAATAAAAAAAGAGAACCTAGAAAAGTATCCGAAAATAAAAGAAAAAGTCGAAGAAGTAATTTCGTTTATAACAGAGGAATTTAAAAGTGACAGAATAATCGAAGCCATAAAAAAAGACAACACAATATCATTAAAAGTCGATGAAACTGGTACATTAAACATCATAATAGGGGATGCCATAAGTTACTTACAGGCATCAGGAAGAGCATCTAGAATGTTACTAGGTGGATTTACGAAGGGAATATCCGTGATCCTTGCTTATAACAAAAAGGCGTTAAATAGTCTAATCAAAAGGGTGAGATATCTACTACCAATAGAGACCAAAATTGAAAGGATCGAGAATCTAAAGGAACTATCCAAGTTCAAAGATGAAATCGACGATTCGAGGGATCCAGAAAAGATCAGAAAAAAACCTAAAAAAGAAGTTATAAGAAGCGTACTTACGATAGTAGAATCACCGAACAAAGCACGTACCATTTCCAACTTTTTCGGTAAACCACAGAGGAGATGGTTAAATGGGATAATATCTTATGAAGTGTCACTTGGTAATATGTATCTAATCGTAGCTGCGAGCGTAGGTCATATTGCTGATCTTATTACAACTGAAGCTTCTGATAGACTCTTCTTTGGTGTAAAAATAGAGGATAGTAAATTTCTACCGATTTATTCAACGATAAAAAAATGTAAAAACTGTAACGAACAAACCGCGGATAAAACCTGCCACAAATGTAAGGTATCCGATCTTCTAGATAAGATAGATGTTATAAACGCACTTAGAGAACTCGCCTTTGAAAGTGACGAAATTTACATAGCTACAGACCCAGACGCCGAAGGTGAGAAGATATCCTGGGACTTGTATCTTGCACTAAAGCCTTTCAATCAATCAGTCTACAGAATAGAGTTTCATGAAGTAACCCCTTTGGCTTTTAAAAAAGCCCTTGAAGAAAAAAGGGATATAGATAGAAACAGGGTGAAGGCACAAATAGTAAGAAGAATAGCAGATAGATGGGTAGGTTTTGTGTTTTCACAGAAACTCCAGGAAACTTTTAAAAAGAAAAACTTATCAGCTGGCAGAGTACAAACACCTGTCCTTGGTTGGATCATAGAAAGAACAGAAGAAATGAACAAAAAAATCGGTAAAATAACTCTGTATATATCCGACTTGCCAGTCACAATGGAAATAGAAGACATAGAAAAAGCACAAGTAATCTTTAAATATGCTGAAAATGCTGTAATAGAAATCCTTGAAAGGAGAGAAGATACCATAAATCCACCACCACCGTACACAACTAGTGATCTACTCAAAGATGCAGTGGATAAATTGAGACTTTCTACCGAAGAAACAATGAAACTGGCACAGGAGCTATTTGAACTCGGATACATAACATACCACAGAACAGACTCTACAAGGACATCCCCTGTAGGTATTGCCATTGCCAGAGAGTATATAGAATCTAAATATCCAGGATTATTCAAAGGTAGGAGCTGGGGAGAAGGCGGGGCGCATGAATGTATAAGACCTACCAAAGTTCTACCATCAGAAGAACTCGAAATACTTGTAAATGCCCAAGAAATAGAACTGAACAGAAAAGCGATTAAACTATACGGACTTATCTTCAATAGATTTATGGCCTCGATGATGAAAGAAGTAAAGGTGATAAAGACAAAGATAAAAATAAAAATTCTTGATTTCACACATGAAGAAGAGTTTATAGAGGAAATTTTGTCTGACGGCTTTAATCTAATAACTCCAATAAAGAGCTACAAAATAACTGATAAACTAACAATTACAGACAAAAAATTACAAATAGCACCAAAAAACTGGCCTTATACAGAAGGAACCATTATAGAAGAGATGAAAAAAAGAGGATTGGGAAGGCCTTCAACCTATGCAAAAATTGTACAAACACTCTTTGAAAGACATTATATTGTAAAAAAAGGTAATTTTGTGTATCCAACAGGAATTGGTAAGAAGATCTTTGAGCACTTAAAACGATACCATCCTTACACAAGCGAAGAGTTTACAAGAATTCTGGAAGAAGATATGGATCTTGTAGAACATGGTAGCGCCGACTATCAGGAAATTCTATGGAAAATATACGACGTAAGAAGATATCTTGAGGAGAAAAACTAGAACGATAAAATTAGGAAACCTACTTATAGGTGGTAATAATCCCATCTGGGTTCAGTCAATGATAAAGTGCTACTCTGAGGATGTAGAGTCTGTGACAAAAGAAATCAAAAGGCTTAAGAGAGCTGGATGTGAAATAGTAAGAATTGCAATTCCAACAGATGAGGCTGCTGAACTTATACCTCTATACAAAAAAGAGTGTGGTGAAAAGATTCCACTTGTTGCAGATATACACTTTAGTTACAAGCTGGCACTAAAGTCGATAGAAAAGGGGGCTGACGGAATAAGAATAAACCCGGGAAACATAAACAACAAAAGTTGGATAAGAGAAATCATAAAAACAGCCTCCATCTACCATACATGCATAAGAATCGGAATAAACGCTGGCTCACTGGAAAAAAGAATCTTGGCCAAATACGGTGGACCCACTCCTGAAGCACTTGCCGAAAGCGCCTTATATTGGACTTCTTTCTTTCTCGATGAGGGATTTGATAATATTAAGATGTCGATAAAAGCATCAGACGTTGATACTACAGTAAGAGCGTATAGAATCTACGCAGAAAAAACGGACATTCCGCTTCACATAGGAATAACAGAAGCAGGATTTGACACCTATGGGATAATAAAATCTTCTATAGGAATAGGTCTATTACTCTATGAAGGAATAGGAGACACTGTAAGGGTCTCTCTTAGCGAACCTTCCAACCGGGAGGTAGAGGTTTGTTATGAAATTTTACAAGCATTAGGAATAAGAAAAACATTCCCAGAAATTATATCTTGCCCAACTTGTGGTAGAAAGAAGATAGATGTTATAAAACTAGCTAGAACCGTTAAAAAAAACTTGAAACAGTTCAGGAAATATCTTAAAATTGCAATAATGGGTTGCGAAGTAAACGGACCAGGAGAGGCAAAAGAAGCTGACTACGGAATAGCCGGAGGCAAAACAAGCTCACTTATCTTTTCAAAAGGAAAGATACTGAAAAAGGTACCGAATGAAAAAGCCATAGATGAACTCATAAAAACTATAAAGGAGGTAGAACAATGGGAAGAATAGCAAGGGATAAAACTTTTCTCTCAGTTATAGATATCCAGGAAAAATTCAGAAAAGTGATCTACAATATTGAAGAGATAATAGAAAATACAAAAAAACTTATAAAACTATCAGAAATACTTAAAATGCCAATAGTTGTCACCGAACAATACCCTGAAGGATTAGGTAGAACTCTTCAAGAAATTTTAGATTTTCTTCCAAAAGAAAATGTCTATTATCCTATAGAAAAACTAACTTTCTCATGCATGAAAGACGATAAGTTTACGGACGTAACAACAATGTTGAGAAAAGAGGGTTATAATTCAGTAATAATTTGTGGAATAGAAGCGCACGTATGCGTTTATCAAACTGCAATTGATATGAAAGAGGCAGGTTTCGAAATACACATGGCCTATGATGCCACAGGATCAAGAAAAGAAATAAATCATAGACTGATAATGGAAAATTTGCTAAAAAGTGGAATAGATGTAAAACCAACAGAAACGATCATATTTGATCTATTAAATAAAGCAAAAACTCCTGAATTTAATGCAATGTTGCCATATATTAAATGAAAATAGTTGAAATCTTTAAAAGTATACAAGGAGAAGGAAAATATATAGGAACAGCAACAGCATTCCTAAGAACAGCAGGATGCAATCTGAACTGTATTTATTGCGATACAAAATACTCATGGGATAAATACAAAGAGTTATCAATTAAAAACATTTTAGAAAAGATAGAAAAATTAGAAACAAGAGTCATAACAATAACAGGTGGAGAACCTTTATTACAATTTGAAGAATGTAATGAATTAATAAAAAATCTAATAGAAGAAGAAAAACTCGTAATATTAGAAACAAATGGTATCTTGGCCGACAAATTGGAAGTATTAGCAAAGTATGATATAATACTATCAATTTCCATAAAGACTGAAACATTTATAGGAAATGAAATAGACTATAATGATACTTTTAAAATGCTTAATACTCTAAAAAACACAAGTTATATAAAGGTAGTATTTACACCACATGATAATGTAGAAAAACTCCAAGAAACAGTTTCAAAAATTAGGAAGTACAATAACAAAATCGAAATTTTTCTACAACCAGCAAACATAGATAACAGATTCCTAAACTACAAAACGTTCATTAAAAATTTTTGGCTTGAATTTTTAAAGAATAGATACCTATATGAAAACTGTAGACTGCTGCCACAACTACATAAGATAATATTCTGGAACAAAAGGAGAATATAATGAGGCTAAGAGGAAAACTACTACGTTTATTTCTCGCACTTATAGTTCTAGTCTCCCTCTCATGTAACAGAGAATCAAGAGGGAAGCCTGTAAAGGAAGGTTCCACGGATCACTATGAAGAGTGCATTGTAGAAAAGGTAATCGACGGCGATACTATAGTTTGTTCTGGAAAGAGGGTGAGATTAATAGGGATAGACGCACCAGAAAGTACTATCAATCCCCACATTGAAAAGCAGAGAAGCTTAGGTGATGTAGAAACTATTATAAAAATTGGAAAAATAGCAAAGAAATTTGTTAAGAATCTTATGCCCGTAGGCACCCGCGTAAAACTGGAGTATGATGTCGAAAAATACGATAAGTATGGGAGGGTTTTGGCGTATGTTTGGTTACCAAACGGTGAAATGGCCAACGAAGTAATAGTAAGGGAAGGCTACGCTATGCTCCTTACAATCCCACCAAACGTGAAATACGAAAAACGCCTAAAGAAAGCGTTTAAACGAGCAGTAGAGGAAAGGAGAGGTCTATGGGGAATGTAACCATTTCATCACCAAATTAAAATTAAAAAACAATAAGAACAGACTAAGGATGATTAAAGTATTAAAAGCAAACAAAAAACTTATAGCTATTTCAATGCTATTAATAATTGCAAATTTTCTAGTGGAATTTTTAAAAATTAGCAGTACCGCAAAAATAAAGATAGAGAAGATAATAACATCAGTACTAATATTATCACTCACGATGTTATTTGAATCCATACTAACAACATTTGCAAAAGATTTTCTCAGAAAAAAGGAAATAGAATTAACAAGTTTATTCGATCACATAATGAAGGGAGTTTTCTTTACAATAGCTATACTGCTAGTACTTGAAAACCTTGGTATTTCAATAGTTCCAATGGTTGCAACTCTGGGGTTAGGTAGCTTAGCGATAGCTCTAGCACTACAGGATCCACTGAAAAATCTGTTTAGTGGTATTCATCTAGCACTTACCCGTAAAATAAAACCTGGAGACTATATAAAAATAGAAGAAGGCCTAGAAGGATACGTAGAAGACATCACCTGGAGTAATACGATGATAAGAACCCTCTCAAACAATCTGATTATTGTTCCAAACTTTCTTATAATATCCAGAATAGTTACAAATTACCATCTACCGGATCCCTATTTAGCAGTAACACTCGACGTAGGCATAGGTTACAACAACGATTTAGAAAAAGTAGAAAGAATAACAGTAGAGACAGCAAAAGAAGTCATGAGAAAAATCATAGGAGAAATTGATTTTGAACCCTTTATAAGATACAACAAACTTTCAGAATCACACATATCTTTTTCAGTAATACTGAGGGTCAGAGAATTTTCAGAGCAGTATCTTCTAAAGCATGAACTTATAAAGGCATTACATAGACGGTATAAGGAAGAAAGGATTGAACTATTCTATCCGGTAAGAATGGTCTTTTTAAAAAAACACCGAAAAGAAGGAGGATTATATGGACCCAAAAATCCTTAGCAACAAGATTGCAATAGTAACCGGAGGTTATAGGGGCATTGGAGAAGCTTTTACAAGAGCATACGCAAAAAATGGAGCCATCGTAGCAATATGTGGAAGAAGTCTAGAAGAAGCCTCGAAGAAAGCCGAAAATCTAAGCAAGGATTACAATACAAGTGTCATCGCATACAAAGTGGACGTTTCAAAGAAAGAAGAAGTAAAGAAGATGGTAGAAGATGTAGCCAAAAGGTTTGGTAGAATCGACATACTTGTCAATTGCGCGGGGACATCAGGAGTTCAAAAGCCTTTCTGGGAAATAGAAGATGAAGAATTTGATAAAGTATTTGACACAAACTTTAGAGGAGCACTTTATTTTTCAAGGGAAGTTGCAAATTACATGATAAAACAAAGAAGCGGTAAAATAATAAATGTGGCTTCAATAGCAGGAAAACTCGTGCTTAAATACATGATGCCATACTGTATAAGTAAGGTTGCACTTATCCACCTTACAAAGGTGATGGCATTAGAGCTTATGAAATACAATATACAAGTAAATGTAGTATCACCAGGTTACTTTCTAACGGATATGAATAGATTTTTCTTTGAAACAGAACAAGGTAAAAACTTTATAGAGAAATACATACCTATAAAGAGAGTTGGTATGCCTGAAGAGATTGAAACAACAGCAATATACCTCGCCTTAGCGCCAGAATTTTTAACTGGTTGTGAAATAGTAATAGATGGAGGACAAACCCTAATATAACTCTATCGAAGAAAGATGAAAATAATGGAAAACCTCTATATAGTTTTAGTGAGACCAAAATTTTCAGAAAACATAGGCTTTTGTGCCAGGGCATGCGCAAATTTCGGTGCAAAAAATCTTGTAGTAGTAAATCCCGAAAATTTTGACTATCAAATTGCAAAAAAAACGGCAACAAATATAGGAAAAAACATTTTGGAAAACATAGAAATAATTTCTGACATAGGAGAAATAACAAATAAAGTAAATTTTGTGATCGGAACAACAGCAAGGCTAGGTGAGCAAAGAAAGGTTAATTACAGTTTAGTTGAATTTGTACCAGATATAGTAGGACTACTAGAAGAAAACAAAGTAGCCATTCTATTTGGCAATGAGAGGACAGGACTTACAAACGAAGAACTTCTAAGTTGTGACGAAACGATAACTATACCAACTTACAACAACACATCCCTAAACCTTAGCCATGCCTTAGCTATAGTTTTATACGAAATACACAAAAATATAGAAAAACCAAGATTAGAGAAAGAAATAAAACTAGCAAGTCCTAAAGAAAAAGAGCTAATTTTCAACATGCTTATAGAAGTTATAAAAGAGGTAAACTATATACCACACAACAACGAAACTTTGTGGATGAGAAATATAAAAGAATTCATAAACAACTTGAATTTAACAAGTAGAAATAGTAAAATATTTCTGGGATTACTAAGATCAACAATTAAAAAATTAAGGAGGAACTAAAATGGGATTCATGGAGTGGAACGAAAAATTTATAACTGGAGTAAGAGAAGCAGATGAACAACACAAAAGACTAGTGGATTTGATTAATGAACTTTACGATGCAATGAGTCAAGGAAAAGGCTCAGAGGTTATAGATAAGATACTAGATGAACTTGCTAAATATGCAGACTACCACTTTAAGACAGAAGAAGGTCTGATGAGTAAATACGGATATCCTGAATTGGAGCAACATAAAAGAGAACATGAAGCATTTACAAAGAAAGTCCAAGAATTCATAGAAAGTAGAAAAGGGGGTTCGCTAACATTAACTATGAAAGTAATGAACTTCCTTAAAGAATGGCTTACAAATCACATTCTCGGTACTGACAAAAAGTATGGTCCTTTTTTAACTTCAAAAATGAAGTAACCCCTTGACAAGAGTATAGGTGGGGTAATATATATAGATTTTGCCGATGGTAGGAATTTTAAAAAGGGTATAGAGGGAGAAACCTTATAGTCCCTGGATATAGATTGGCACGGAGGGTTTGATCCTGGCTCAGCGCGAACGCTGGCGGCGTGCCTAACACATGCAAGTCGTGGGGCAGCAGGCCTCGCTCTCATGGGCGAGGTGCTGGCGACCGGCGGACGGGTGAGTAACACGTGAGTAACCTGTCCCCAGGACCGGGATAACCCCTCGAAAGGGGGGCTAATACCGGATGAGCTCACACCACGTTAGGTGGCGTGAGAAAAGGTGGCCTCTGTCCTCCGGACAAGCTACCGCCTGGGGAGGGGCTCGCGGCCCATCAGCTAGTTGGTGAGGTAACGGCTCACCA